>NZ_BAAGXS010000028.1:0-358832 GCF_054779715.1 Actinophytocola sediminis
CGGCAGGATTCGAACCTGCGACCTGCCGCTTAGGAGGCGGACGCTCTATCCCCTGAGCTACGAGGGCTACCCGGACAGGGTAGCGGGCGCCGGTTCCGCAGCGGAATGGTGGCGGGCCCAACGGTGGCGCGCGGGCGTCTCGAGCGCACCGCGAGATAGGGTCGCGGCGAAAGCCGCGGCGAGGGGGAGGGGTCTACATGGGCGACGGGCGGCTCGAGATCGACGCGGTCTCCAAGCGGTTCGGCGACGTGGTCGCCCTGCGGGAGACCACGTTCGACGTCCGGGCGGGTGAGCTGTTCGGGTTCGTCGGCGGGAACGGTGCCGGGAAGACCACCACCATGCGGATCACGCTGGGGGTGCTCGCCGCCGACGCCGGGCAGGTCCGGTGGGACGGGCAACCGATCACCCTGGAGACCCGCCGGCACATCGGCTACATGCCGGAGGAGCGCGGGCTCTACCCGAAGATGAAGGTCGGCGAGCAGCTGGTCTACCTCGCCCGCCTGCACGGGCTGTCCGCCGCCGAGGCCACCCGCTCGATGATGGAATGGACCGAACGCCTCGGCGTCGACTCCCGCCGCGGCGATGACGTGCAGAACCTCAGCCTGGGCAACCAGCAACGCGTCCAGCTCGCCGCCGCGCTCGTGCACAACCCCGGCATCCTGGTCCTCGACGAACCCTTCTCCGGGCTCGACCCCATCGCGGTCGAGGTGATGAGCAAAGTCCTGCTGGACAAGGCCGCCGAGGGCATCCCGGTCGTCTTCTCCAGCCATCAGCTCGAACTGGTCGAACGTCTGTGCCACCGGGTCGGCATCATCCGCGCCGGCCAGATGGTCGCCATCGGCACGGTGGACGAGCTGCGGTCGACGGGCTCGACGGAGATCGTCGTCGAGGCGCCCCGCGCGCCGGTGAACTGGGCGCACGGCATCCCCGGCGTCACCACGCGCAGTCATGACGGGGAGCGCACCGTGCTCGCGCTCAGTGACGACGCCGACGACCAGGCGGTGCTGGCCGCCGCGCTGGCCACTGGGCCGGTCACGGAGTTCAGTCGCCGGCGGCAGTCGCTCACCGAGCTTTACCGCACCGTGGTCACCCAGGAGGAGGAGAAGACATGAGCGGCCCGCAGCCCGACGTCCGGCTCGGCTCCTGGCAGGCCGTCAACCTCGTCGCTCGCCGTGAGGTGTCCACGAAGCTCCGGTCCAAGGCCTTCCTCATCACCACCGCGGCCACCGTGCTCCTGCTCGTCGGGTTCGCGCTGGTGATGAAGCTCATCAGCGGTGGCTCGGACGCCACCATCGGCGTCACCGACCAGACGACCGCGTTGGCCAAACCACTGCAGGCCGCGGCCGGCACGATCGGTGAGGACCT
This sequence comes from Actinophytocola sediminis, assembly GCF_054779715.1. Taxonomy (NCBI): domain Bacteria; kingdom Bacillati; phylum Actinomycetota; class Actinomycetes; order Pseudonocardiales; family Pseudonocardiaceae; genus Actinophytocola; species Actinophytocola sediminis. The sequence continues at coordinate 1,366 of NZ_BAAGXS010000028.1, forward strand.
GGACACCCGCACCGTCTCCGAGTCGGACGGTCGGGCGCAGGTCGCGGACGAGTCCCTGGACGCGCTGCTGGTCGGCGACGGGCGGGAAGTCCGGGTCGTGGTCAAGAAGGACCTCGACGACAACCTGCGCAACGCGCTCAACGTGCTCGCCGGCCAGCTCGCGCTCAACAACGAGATCGTCGAGCTCGGTGAGGACCCCGCGCGGATCAGCGCCGCGGTCGCGGCGGCCGGCGTCGAGGTCGAGCCGTTGGAGGAGCCCTTTCCGTATGAGGGCCAGCAGCTGCTGCTCGGCGCGGTCGCGGGCATCCTGATCTATATGTCCCTGCTGCTCAACGGGCAGCTGGTGGCCACCGGGGTGGTCGAGGAGAAGTCCAGCCGCGTCGTCGAGCTGCTGCTGTCGACGATCCGGCCGGCCCAGCTCATGGCGGGCAAGGTGCTGGGCATCGGCTTTGTCGGGCTTGTCCAGATGGTCGTGATCGGCGGGATCGGCATCGCCGCGGCGCTGGCGTTCGACGTGCTCACCATCGCCGTGTCCACCGCCATCGGCACGGTCATCTGGCTCGTTGTCTGGTTCGTCCTCGGTTTCCTGATGTACTCGCTGATCTTCGCCGGGCTCGCGGCGCTCGTGTCCCGGCAGGAGGACGTCGGTGGGGTGATCTCGCCCGCGCTGATGTTCGTGATCGTCGGCTACATCCTCGGCATCTCCGTCCTGCCGGCCGACCCGGACAACACGCTGATCGCGGTGCTGTCGATCATCCCGCTGTTCGCGCCGACGCTGATGCCGATGCGGCTGGCGATGGGCGGCGTGCCGGCCTGGGAGGCGGCCGTCTCGGTCGGTCTGGTCGTCGTGTTGATCCCGGTGTTGGTCTGGCTCGCCGGGCGGATCTATGCCAACGCGGTCATGCGCAGCGGCTCCCGGGTCAAACTGCGTGACGCGTTGAGAACGGCATGAGACCTGATCACCCACCGCGACCAGGTACGATCTCCTCGAACACGTGGTAGCGCTTCCGCCTATCGCCGCAAGCAAGCCCGCATGACCGCCCACTGTCGGGGAGGCGTTCGTGATCAAGGTGCTTCTCGCGGACGACGAAGACCTCGTCCGCTCGGGACTCCGCACTATCCTGTCCAGCTCCGGCGACATCGAGGTTGTCGCCGAATGTGATGACGGGCTGCACGTGGCCGACCTGGCCCGTCAGCACCGTCCGCACGTCGTCCTGCTTGACATCCGCATGCGCTCGGCCGACGGCATCGTCGCGCTCCGGCGCCTACGCAGCCTGCCGGAACCGCCGGTGGTCGCCATGCTGACGACCTTCGACGTCGACGAGTACGTCCAGGAGGCACTGCGCATCGGCGCGAGCGGCTTCCTGCTCAAGGACACCGAACCGGCGATGCTCATCAAGGCCGTGCGGGACCTGGCCCGTGGCGGCGCCGTGCTCGACCCGAAGGTCGCCGCGCGGGTGCTGTCCGCGGTCGCCGACGGTGAGCGCGCGGCCGAGCCGGCGCGCCGGCTGTTGGCCTCGCTGTCGGACCGGGAGCGTGAGGTCGTCGCGCTGATCGGGCAGGGCATGTCCAACGCCGAGATCGGCAGCGCGCTGCATCTGTCCGAGGCCACCGTCAAGGGCTACGTGTCCGCGGTGCTCGGCAAGATCGGCGCGGTGAACCGGGTGCAGGCGGCGCTGGTCGCCTACCGCGGCGGCCTGATCGCCTGACTTCGCCGCGCCTCAGAGCAGGTCGGACAGCAGGGCCTGCTTGAGGACGGCGAGTTTCGCCAGCTGGTCGCGGGTGGTGGTGATGGTGCGGGTGTTGGCGTGCAGGGCGGCGTGTACTCGGTGCTGCTCGGGCAGCGGGGGGACGCGGATCCGCAGTTCGCGGAAGTCGCGCAGGGTGATTTTGGCTCGGGTCACGCCGGCGGTGATCGCGCGCACCTGTGCCTGCCCGCCGGCCGAGTTGACCCAGGCGGCGAGCCATTCCGGCAGGACCTTGGCGGGGTCGGGCCGCAGGCGCACGAGGTCCGCGGTGATCAGCCCGGGCACCAGGTCGTCGGGGTAGACCGCGGCGACGCCCGGCGGCAGGCCCATCTTGGTGACCACGACATCGCCCGGCGCCACGTCGTGCGCGGCCAGCGCGGCCGCCTTGGCCGGGTCGACGTGCACGTCGCTGACCCGGCGCACCCCCGCCGCCCGGACGTCCCGGACGAAGATCACCGGGACACCGGTGGCGCGGTAGTCGGCCGCGGTCAGGTCGCTGCCGAACGGGCCGATCACCGCGCTCATCACCACGTCCGCCAGCCGCGCGACCGGGTCGCCCGGCCGGTCGACCAGATCGGCGGCCAGCCCGTGGCGGGTCAGCTCCAGCTTGGCGACCACCCGCTCGGTCGCGCGGATCGCGTCGTCGGCCGCGTCCAGGATCTCCGCGACCCGGCGCTGCTCGGCGAGGTCGGGCACCGGGGTCGGCAGGTCGACCAGGTCACGCTGGAACAGGTGCGGGATGGAGCTGCCCGACATCCGGTCGGCGATCAGCCGCTGGAACCTCGGCCCGTCCAGGTAGTGCTGCAGGTAGCGGTGGTCCAGCCGCGGCCCGCAGCGCACCAGCATCATGGTGCTGTTGATCGTGGCCGGCCCCGGCAGCGTGTCGATGCGCGCGACCCGGCCCAGCGTGCCGTCCTTGGACAGGATCACGTCGCCGGGCGCCAGCGCGATCTCCATCGACTCCCGGTACCGGTGTCCCGGCAGGTGGTCACACCGCTGCCAGTCGACCCGGCCGGCGACCACGTGCCGGCCGGCGACCAGGTACGGGCCGGTCTCGGTGTACTCGTTGGCGGCCAGGCCCCGCCAGCCGATGCGCGCGCGGACGGCCGCCAGCTCGCCGAGCGGGGCGCTTGGCCTAGGCATAGCCCAGTTCCTCGAGGAACGCGGTGAGCTGGCCGGCGGCGTGGTCGCGGTCGTGTTCCAGCTGGCGCAGCGACGTGGCGTACTTGTCCCACCAGGTCTCCAGCGCGGCGACGATCAGCCTGCGGTGGGCGGCGACCTTGGCCTCGACCTCGCCGGTGACCCTGGCGCGCAGGGTCGCCAGCACCAGCTCGCGGTCGTCGGCGACGCCTGGAGGCACCTCGCCGGTGGTGCGCCAGCCGTCGACGACCGCGCCGAAACCGCCGGCGGCCAGCGTGCGCAGGTCGAACTGCACCGCGTCCCACCAGCGGACGATCACGCCGGCGGTCTGGAACCGGTCGAGCAGGCCGATCGGCGTGACCGTCTCGATGAAGCTGTCGAGCAGGTCCCGGCGGGTCTTCATCAGCGTGCCGCCGCCGGCGATGGCGTCCAGGCCGGCGGCGTGCGCCCGCCACCACGCGTCCACCGCGGCACGCACGGCGGCCTCCCGGCGGTGCACGCCCGGCTGCCCGGCGACCAGCTCGGCGAGCGCGGCCCGGTCGACGCCGGGGGCGAAGTCGAGGTAGCCGGGGTCGCGGTCGACCAGTACCGCCGCCGTGCTGAAGCCGTGGCCGGCGAACAGCTCCGCGCGCGCCGCCACCTCGGCCAGCGGCACGCCGCCGTGCAGGTGGGCGCGCACGTCGTGGCGCTCGGGCGGCGGCGCGTTGTCGGCGTAGCGGCGGATGTTGAGGTTGTCGTCGTTGGCGGCCAGCTCGGCGCGGGTGACCACGCGGGCGTAGCCGGGGAGGTCGGCGAACCCGTGGTAGGCGGCGACGATCTTCTCGTAGTGCTCGGGGAGCAGCTGGTGCTGGGCGCGGCCGGCGGCGAACTCGCGGTCGGCGTTGACGAACAGCACCGTGCCCCGGCGGGCGGGCGGTTTGCCGCCGGGGGCGCGGACGACCAGCACACAGGCGGGGATGCCGGTGCCGTAGAACAGGTTGGGCGCCAGACCGATGACCGCGTCGAGCACGTCGTCGTCCAGCAGCCTGGTGCGGATCGCCCGTTCGGCACCGCCGCGGAACAGCACCCCGTGCGGCATCACGGTGGCCGCGATCCCGTCGTCGGTGAGCACGGACACCATGTGCTGCAGGAACATCAGATCGGCCTTCTTGCCGGTTTTCGGCGCCCAGCCCCAGCGGAACCGCTCGGGGTGGGTCATGCCGTCGGTGCTGTAGTTCAGCCCGAACGGCGGGTTGGACAGGATCCGGTCGTGGCGGCGCAGCGACCCGTCAGCGGCGGCGGCCGGTTCGGTGAGCACGTCGCCGTGCGCGATCCGGGCGTCGGCCACTCCGTGCAGCAGCATGTTCATGCTGGCGCAGGCCCAGGTCGCGCCGTTGGACTCCTGGCCGTGTAACCGCAGGTCGCTGGCGTTCTCGCCGTTCTGCGCGACGTACTCCCCGGCCAGGATGAGCATGCCGCCCGAGCCGGCGCACGGGTCGTAGACCGTCATGCCCTCCCTCGGCTCGACCAGGCGGACCATCATCCGCACCACCGCGCGCGGGGTGTAGAACTCGCCGCCCTTCTTGCCGGCGCTGTCGGCGAACTCGCCGATCAGGTACTCGTAGGCGGCGCCGAGCAGGTCCGGGAACTCGAAGTCCTCGTTGCGCAGCCGGTAGCGGTCGAAGTGCCGGATCAGCTCGCGCAGCTGCCGGTCGGACAGCCGTGGCCGGCCGCCGGCGGCCGCGCCGAAGTCGATGTGCCGGAAGACGCCGGTCAGGGCGGGGTTGAGCTCGCCGAGCCGGGCCAGCGCGTGGTTGAGCGCGGGGCCGATCGCGGTGCGCAGCTCGCGGAGGTGGGCCCAGCGGGCGTGCGGGTGGACGTAGAGGGTGCCGGTCTGGTCGGCGGTCTGGTCGCCGGCGGCGAACTCGTCGGAGGCCCGCTTGAGGAACAGCATCCCGAAGATGACGTCCTTGTACTCGGACGCGTCCATCGTGCCGCGCAAAATATCCGTTGCGGTGAACAGGTGCCGCTCGAGCTGCGACAACGTCAGCTTGCGCACGTGCTTCCCTCCGTGAGTTCGTTCGGGCACGGTAGGACAACGATCACGGTTAGGTCAATTTCCCAGGCCGCTGGCAACCAAAAAATTCTTCCCCGTCAGCGTCAACCTTTGGGTTCGGCCGAACGTGATAGGGGTGTGAGGCCCACAACCACGGGCCGCGACACCGGATTATGCCTGTGGTTTGTGCTGGCAGCTGTCGTGGCTTTGTCATGCCTTTTTCGGGTTGCCGGAATGGTCGCCGACCTGCCATTCATGCACCATCCCGACGAGCCGACAAATTTGCGCGTCGTGGACAAGATGGTGGTCAACGGCGACCCGAACCCACATTTTTTCAACTATCCGAGCCTGTTTCTCTACCTGCATTCGGCGGTCCATCTCGACGGGCCGCTGCTCGGCTGGCTGCCCGGTCTCGGTGAGCTGGCGCCGGTCACCGCGGCGACCTCGAGCGGCACGCCGCTGACCGGTGTCGGGTTCGCGCCGACCACGGGATCGGTTGTGCTGCACCGGTTGGTCACCGTGGCGTGCGGTGTCGGCGTGGTCGTGGCCGGCTGGTTCACCGCGCGCAGGGTGGCCGGTGGGGTGGTCGCGCCCGCGGTCACCTCGGTGGTGCTCGCGTGTTCGCCGACCCTGGTCGCGCATTCGAAACTGGTCACGCCGGACATGGTGGCCGCGTTGCTCGTCGGGGTCGGTGTGCTGTGCGCGGTGTGGGTATTCCAGCGTGGTTCCTGGGTCTCCTATCTGGTGGCCGGTTCGGTGGTCGGACTGGCGGCCGGGGCGAAATACACCGCGGTACTCGTGGCGGTGCCGGTGGTCGTGGCCGCGGTGCTCGGGAAAAGGCGGGCGGGGTGGTATCGACTTCCCGTCGCCGGGGTCGTCGCGGTGGGCGCGTTCCTGCTGAGCACCCCGTTCGCCCTGCTGGACCGGGAGGCGTTCCTGGCCGGTCTGGAATTCGAGCGCGCGCACTACGCGACGGGCCACCACGGTATGGAGGGCGACACCGTCGAGTTCTACCTCGAGCTGCTGGCCAGTCGTGAGTGGGCGTTGCTCGGGCTGGCGGTGGCCGGTCTGGTCGCGCTCGCTATCACAATGCGTGACCGGTGGCCGGTCGCCGTGATCCTGTTGGCGTTCCCGGTGGTCTACGGGGTGGCGGTCGGGCTGCAGACCGTGCGCAACGACCGGACGATCATGCTGATCCTGCCGCCGCTCGCGGTGCTCGCCGCGTTCCTGGTGGAGCGGCTGCGCGGCCGGGTCCCGATCACGGTCGGACTCGCGGCGGTGGTCGCACTGACGTCGTGGCCGGCGACCGGGCCGACCGCCTGGGCCAGGGCGCGGGAGTGGCTGTCGGCGCGCCCGGACACGACGCTGCTGGTGGAGGCCTACGGCCCGTACGCCGACCCGGCCCGGCACCGGATCATCGGCCGCACCCGCCTGATCGACGGCGACGTGCCACCGGGGACGGACTACCTGGTGGCGGCCGAAGGCATGTACGGCCGCTACCTGACCGGCGACTATCCCGCCGAACAGGCCGCCTACGAGCGCCTGTTCGCCGAACACCGCGAACTGGCCCGCTTCACCAGCGACGGCTCGACCATCGTCATCCTGGACGCCCGCTGATGGCTGGCTACTCGGTGACCTTCGGATGAGCGGGGTCCGCCCGCACGACCCACACGATTCGACTGTCCGGGTCCGGGCAGTACCAGATTCGACCGCCGGCGGTGACCTCGTACTGCCATTGCTCCAAGGTCAGTCCCCGAACGTCACGGCTGCCAAGCGCACCTCGTAGTCGGTGTTGCCGTGCGGGGTTCTCCGGGGAACATGGTCGCTCCGTGAGGATGATCCAGGCTTCCCAGGTGTTCGACCGAGCCGTCTGGCACAGGCTGTCCCACCCCTTCGCCGCGTCGTTGGTGGCGAAGCGAGCCTCCCAACCGCCGGGTCGACGTGGCGGAGCTACTCGGTCGCCGCGTCTGGCTGGCATGGGTCAGGTCTCCGAGGGGCTGGGTACCGGGCCGAAGTCATCGTCAACCGGTTGGCTGAGGTCGGTGGCGAGTTCCGGGTCGGCGTGTATGGCGGCCGTGGCGCGCCACTCGTGGATCGTCTCCTCGAGGGGGGACCACTGGCCCAGCTCCGCGGATGCCTGGAACGCGCGGGAGAAGTCGGCGATGAACTGGCGCCGATCAGCGGCGGGTAACACGTCGACCCACGGGAACTCGTCAACCAGCGAGCGTGCGGCGGCCTCCTGCGCTTCCGGGGTGAGGTGGAGGAGGAGGCTGCGCAGGGCACGCGCGGCCTGCACGGCCCCGGCCGCGGACTTGGTCGCCCGGTCCGCGCGCATGAGCAACAGCGCGGCGCCGTCACGTCGGCGCACGTGGACCTCGCCCTGGTCGGCGAGCGCGGCGACCGCCTTGGGGTCGCGCTGCAACTCGCTCCACTGCACCTCGGTCGCCATGGCTCAATTCTGAACTTATTCAGAAGTCCGCGCAAGCTGGGTCGTGCCGTCAGGGGAGTTGCGCCACTGGGTGAACGGGCGGTCCAGGTGCCAGCGGTCGTCCGCGTGGGTGAGGACGCGGTGGGCGCAGTGCTCGGGGTTGGACAGCGACTCGAACAGGTCCACGCTCCACTCGAACAGCCGCCGGCACAGCAGGCGCATCGTCAGGCCGTGGGACACCACCAGCACCGTGTCCGGATGTCCGTGGTCCTTGGCGACGCGCTGTGCCAGCTCGTTGAGGAAGCTCGCCACCCGGTCGTCGACGTCGGCACCGGACTCGCCGTGGGCCAGCCGGTAGTAGAAGTGCCCGAACTCGTGCCGTTTGCGCTTCTGCACCTCCTGCTCGACCGGGTCCTGCAGGTTGCCCCAGTCCTGTTCGCGCAGCCTCGGCTCCGGCACGGTCCGCGTCAGGCGGTCGTCCAGGCCGAGCAGCGCCAGGGTCCGGGTCGCCCGCACGTAGGGGCTGACGTACGCGATGGCCGGCGCCACCAGCAGCTCGCGCAGCGGGCGGCCGGCCAGTCGGGCCTGCTCCTCGCCGCGCGCGGTCAGGGGGAGCGCGTGGTCGGGCGTCCTGGTGTACGCCAGCTCGTCGACGTTGCCCAGGCTTTCCGCGTGCCGCAGCAGGATGATCCGCACGACCGTATCGTGCACGGTCGGTGGCTATTACAGTGCTTGCGCTGGCTTAGACGAGGAGTGTCACATGATCAAGTACATCGCGTTGTACCGGGCACCGGCCGACGCCGACGCGTTCGACCAGGCGTACTTCGAGTCGCACAAGCCGCTCGTCGACGCCGTGCCGGGGCTGGTCCGCCAGGAGATCGGCAAGGTCACGCGGACGTTCGTGCCGGGCATGCTCGGGGAGGCCGAGCCGTACCTGATCGCCGAGCTGTACTTCGAGTCCACCGACGCCATGAAGACCGCGCTGCGCTCGCCGGAGTGGCAGGCGGCCGGCGCGAACCTGAGCGAGATCGGCGGCATGGACCTGGTCTCGATGTTCGCCGCCGAGGTCGTCGAGTGACCGCTCCGCGCACCGCCGCGGTGATCGGCGGCGGCACCATGGGCGCGGGCATCGCGCACATCCTGCTCGCCGCCGGGACCACGGTGACCCTCGCCGAGACGGACCCGGCCAGGGCCGGTGCCGCCGGGGACACCGTCACCCGGTCGCTGACCAAGGCGCGGGAGCGGGGCAGGCTCGACGCCGAGGTGGCCCGGCTGCGCGCCCGGCTGTCGGTGGTCGACGCGCTCGACGCGCTGCCGCCGGACGCGGAGCTGGTGGTGGAGGCCGTGCCGGAGGACCTCGCGCTCAAGCGCCGCGTGCTCGGCCACGCCGCCCGGGTCTGCCAGGACGCGGTGCTCGCGTCGAACACCTCGTCGCTGTCGATCACCGGGCTGGCCGACGGGCTGCCCGGCGAGCGGGTCATCGGCATGCACTTCTTCAACCCGGTGCCGGTGCAGGCGCTGGTCGAGCTGGTCACCCACGCCGGGCTCGCGGCCGACACCGTCGCCAGGGTGCGCGGCTTCGCCGAGGCGCTGGGCAAGACGGTGATCGAGGTCCGCGACTCGCCGGGGTTCGCCACCTCCCGGCTCGGCGTGGCCGTCGGGCTGGAGGCGATCCGGATGCTCGCCGACGACGTCGCCTCCGCCGAGGACATCGACACCGGGATGCGCCTCGGCTACGGCTGGCCGATGGGGCCGCTGCGGCTGACCGATCTGGTCGGCCTCGACGTCCGGCTGTCGATCGCCGAGCATCTCGAGCGGACGCTCGGGGCGCGGTTCGCCCCGCCGGAGCTGCTGCGAAACAAGGTGGCGCGCGGCGAGCTCGGTCGCAAGACTGGCCGGGGATTCTTCGACTGGCCCTAGGGGGTTGCACGCATGCGGGTTCGGCCCTACCAGGCGGACGACGACGCCGACCTGTACCAGTTGGCCAGGCTGGCGTTCGGCGGGCCGCGCGAGCCCGCCGGGCCGCAGGAGTTCTGGTCGGCCCAACCCGGCTGGCGCGGCCTGGTCGCCGAGCACGACGGCGGGCTGGTCGGCAGCATCAAGGTCTGGGACTACCGGCAGTTCTTCGGCGGCGTGGCCGTGCCGATGGGTGGGGTGGCCAACGTGGCCGTGCACCCGCACGCGCGCGGCCACGGCGTGGCCACCGCGATGCTCGACGCCGCGCTCGGCCTCATGCGCGAGCACGGCCAGGTGATCTCCGCGCTGTACCCGTCGGTGCCCGCCCTCTACCGCGGCCGGGGCTGGGAGCAGACCGGCGACTACCTGCACACCACCCTGCGCGCCGAGACGCTCGCCCGGCTGCCCAAGCCGGCGACCCGCCCCCGGCTGCGCCGCGCCGCCGAGGAGGACCTGCCGGCCGTGCTCGACGCCTACCTCAGCGTGGCGTCCACAGTGGACGGAATGCTGGACAGGGCGAGCGCGGCGTTCCAGCCGGAGAAGGTCCTGGACCTCTTCGACATCGTGGACATCGTCCCCGGGCCGGACGACTCGGTACTCGGCTACGTCGTCGCCACCCGGCCCGACGGCGGGAAGCTCGACTGCCACGACCTGATCGCCCGCGACCGGGAGACCGCGCTCGGCCTGCTCGCCTACCTCGGCCGCTGGACCGGGATCCTGGAGGAGGTCTCGCTGCGGCTCGTGGACCAGGCGTGGTGGCAGCTGCTGGTGACCATGCCGGTCATGCACGACGTGACCAACCACCCGTGGATGCTGCGCGTGGTCGACCTGCCGGCCGCGGTCGCCGCGCGCGGCTGGCCGGCCGCAGAGCACCTGACCTCGTTCACCGTGGACCTCGACGTGACCGACGAGCACGCGCCGTGGCAGGCAGGCCGCCACCGGCTGGTGGTCGACGGCGGCACGGTGACCTGCGAGCCGGGCGGCACCGGCGCTGTCCGGATACAGGCTCGCGCCCTCGGCCCGTGGTACGCCGGCTCCGCCGACACCGCGATGCTCCGCCGCGCCGGCCTCCTCGACGCCACCCCCACCGACGCCCGCCCCCTCGACATCCTCACCGGCGCCCCCCACCCCTGCCGCATGGCCAACGCGTTCTGACCGCAGCGAAGGGTCCCTTCGCTGCACTGGACGCAGCGAAGGGACCCTTCGCTGCGTTTACGGCACGTACGTCGGGGTGAAGGTGACGGGGAGGTGGGTCAGGGCGCGCATCCAGACGGAGGCGCGCCAGTCGAGGGCCTCCTGCGGGACCGCGAGGGTCAGGTCGGGGAGGCGGTCGAGGAGCACCTCGACGCTGGTCTTGGCGATCGCCTCGGCCAGCTCCGGCGCCGGGTACGGGCAGCCGTGCTCCCCGTGCCCGAACGACATCTGCGCCCGGTTGCCGCCCGCGCCCGGGTCCTCGGTGCGCACGTGTGGATCCGCGTTGGCCGCCGCCAGCCCGAGGACCAGCATGTCCCCGGCCCGGATGCGCTGGCCGCCAAGCCGGGTGTCCCTGGTCGCGATCCGGCCGATGTAGTTCTGCGTCGGCGTGTCGTGCCAGAGCACCTCGTTGAGCGCGTCCCCGACACTGGCCCGGCCGCCGGACAGGCTGGTCGCGAACCGGTCGTCGGTGAGCATCAGCCGGATCGTGTTGCCGATCCAGTTCGTGGTGTGCTGATGCGCCGCGGTCAACACGACCTGCAGGTCCAGCCGGATCTCCTCCCCGGACAGGTTCGCCGGGTCGGCCAGCAGGTGGCTGGGCACATCCGCGCCGGGGAACTCCCGCTTGTCCTCGACCAGCAGCCGCATGGACTCCTGCACCCGGTCGAAGGCCTCCAGCGAGTTCGCGCCGGTCGAGTCCAGCGAGGCGACCAGCTCGGCCACCAGGCCGGGCGTGTCGGACTCCGCCATGCCACACATGATCGCCGCCGCCTGCAACGGGATCCGCTCGACGTACTGCGACATCAGCTCGGCCTCGCCGCTGCCGGCGAACTTGTCGATCAGCTGGTCGGCGATCCGCTCGCAGTGCGCGCCGAGGTCGAACTGGTCGACCTCGGCCAGCGCCTCGCTGATCGCGGTGGCCCGCCGCCGGTGCTCCGGCCCCTCGGTGAACATCACCGACCGGTTGTGCACGACATGGGCCAACAGCGGCCAGTCGTCGGGGATCCGGTCCCACGCGTTCCACCGCCGGGTGTCCCTGGCGAACAGCTGGGCGTCGGTGGTGACCTGGTGCAGCTCCCGGTACCCGCAGACGAACCACGCCGGCACGTCGCCCTCGAGCAGGATCGGCGCGACCGGCCCGTACCGGCCGCGGATGTCGGCGTACAGCGCCGCCGGGTCCCGCTGGAACTGCGGCCCGTACAGCTTGGCCAGCCCCTCGGCGTCGGTCACGACATGACCTCCCCCGCGGCGGACATGGCCGACTGCCCGGTCGTCATCTCGTACAGGTGGTCCACGAGCGTGATCAGCACCCGCTTGGCCGAGTCCCGGTCCCGCGCGTCGCAGTCGATCAGCGGCACGTCGTCGCCGAGCGACAACGCCTCGCGCACCGTCTCCAGATCGTGCGCGCGGTCGGGGAGGAAGTTGTTGCGCGCCACGATGAACGGCGTGCCGTGGTGTTCCAGCCGGTCGATGGCGTACCAGGAGTCGGCCAGCCTGCGGGTGTCCACGAGCACGACCGCGCCGAGCGTGCCGGCGAACAGCCGGTCCCACAGGAACCAGAACCGTTGCTGGCCGGGCGCGCCGAACAGGTAGAGCACCATCTGCTCGTTCAGGCTGATCCGGCCGAAGTCGAAGGCGACCGTGGTGGTCGTCTTGCCGGCGTCGGCGTTGTCGTCGACCCCGACCCCGGCCTGGGTCATGGTCTCCTCGGTACTCAGCGGGCGAATCTCGCTCACCGAGCGGACCAGAGTGGTCTTGCCGACCCCGAACCCACCGACGACCACGATCTTCAGGCCCTCGGTCATGGTGCTGGCCAGTGGTGTGCGCGCTTCCCGGTCAGAGATTTTTGAGTCCAACGAGCACCTTCTTCAAAATCGCGGCATCGGGTAGCTGCGCGGTCGCGCGGTTCGTGGACGGGTTGCGTGCGGTCACCTTGCCGGTGGCGATCAGGTCGGCCAGCAGGATCTTCACCACCCCGACAGGCAGGCCGAGCTCGGCCGAGACCTCGACCACCGCCGCCGGCGCCCGGCACATCCGCAGGATCTTGACGTACTCGGACTGCATCCCCGGCTCCGGCTCGGCGTTGCTGACGATCAGCGTGACCAGATCCAGGTTCGGGTCCTGCGAGCGGCTGCGTCCCCTGGTCAGCGTGTAGAGCCGGTCCGGGCCCTCGCTGTCGAGATGGCGGCGGGTCATGCCGACTGGCTGTGCGGACGGCGCGGCGGCGCGATCAGGAACTCGCCGATCTGCTCGACCAGTTCGTTCATCCGGTGACCGATCAGGCCAACGTCCGCCTCCGCGGCGGCCAGCACCGCCAGATGCGCGCCCTCACCGGCCTCGACGATGAACAGGATGCCGCCGTGGAACTCGGTCATCGACTGCCGAACGCCGCCGGTGCCGTCGCCGAACTCGACCGACGCGCCCTGGGACAGCGCCTGCACCCCGGCGGCGATGGCGGCCAGCTGGTCGGCCTGGTCGATGGTGAGACCGTCGGTGTGGCACAGCTTCAGCCCGTCCCGGGACAGTACGAGCACGTGGGTGGCGCCCGCGGTGTCGGACACCAGGCTCTCCAGCAGCCACTTGAGGTTGGCGTCGGTGGCCATCTGTGTCGGGCCGGTCATCGGGGATCATCCTCTCCAGCGGGGGCAGGACCTGCGGACGGATCGGTGGCCCGGCCACCGTCCGGGGGCTTGGTGGTTCGGCTGCCCTGTTGGAAGGCGCTGAACCGGGCGGCGAGATCGGTACGGGGCTTGGCGCGCGGGGCCACCGGTGGACCGCTGGTCGCCTGCGCGGCCGCGAGGGTGTGTCCTCGTGGCCGTTTCGGCAGCTCCTCGAGCGTCTCCGGTGGCTCGTCGCTCTCCTGCTTGGTGTCTGGTTTGCTGTCCCGTTCCGTCTCCCGAACCTCGTCCTGTTCCGTGTCCCGCTCGGTGTCCCGCTCGGTGTCCAGCACTGGGTCCAGCACCGCCGTCGCCGTGCCGGCTGCGGTGTCCTGCCGGGGCGGCACCCGGCGGGACACGCGGGTGGGCCGGCGCGGCTCGGTCGGCAGCACGGCCGAGGTCGTCGTCGGGTCGTCCTCCTCGCGGGGGTGGACCACGAGCTGGTTGGGCAGCCGCACCACCACTCCGGTGCCGCCGCGTGAGGACGGCCGGAAGTACACGTGCAGTTTGTGCTTGCGCGCCAGGGCGCCCACCACGACCAGCCCGAGCCGGGTGCCCGACAGCCGCGCGAGGTCCAGCGGCGTGGAGGTGGACACGACCGTCTCGGCCCGTTCGAGCGCCTGCGGCTTCATCCCGAGCCCGCCGTCCTCGATGGTCACCACCACGCCGCTGTGCAGCTCCTCGACGTAGACGTGCACCTCCTCGGTCGGCGCGGAGAACCGGGTGGCGTTGTCCATCAGCTCGGCCAGCGCGTGCATGACGTCCTCGGCGGCGTAGCCGACGATCGCGGTGTCGGTGCTGGCGTGCACGCGTACCCGCTGGTAGGCGCGGATGCGGCCCATCGCGCCGCGCAGGATGCTCTCCATCACGATCGGCCTGGTCCAGCGCCTGCCGGACCGGGCGCCGGTGAGCACGGCGATGCTGTCCGCGAGCCGGCCGGTCTGGGCGGTGCTGTGGTCGAGCTTGAGGAGGTCGCCGAGCACCTCCTCGGAGTGGCGGCCCTCCATCTCGCGTAACTCGGCGAGCATGCTGGTGGCCATCGCCTGCACGCGTCCGGCGGCGTTCGCGCACGCGGCCATCACGGCCGCGCGCTGGCGCTCGCTGACCCCGATCTCGCGGGTGACGGTGCGCAGCAGCTCGCGGTGCACCACGTTGGTCTGGCGGGGGAACTCGGCGAGCACGCTGTTGGCCGACACGCCTGCGCGGACCCGGCTGGCCGCGGCCGGGACCACGTCGTTGACCAGCTTCGCGCTCTCCTGCTCCAGTGCCCGCAGCCGGGCGCGGTGTACCCGGATCCGGCCGGCGGCGTAGACCGCGCTGGCGGCCGCGACGGCCAAGGCGAGCGACAGCGCGCCACTCACCACGGCCACCAGCAGCCGATGGTCCACGGGCACCTGGACGGTCGCCCACACCGTTGCCGCACCGGCACCCACAACCACGACGAGCAGGGCGAATAACGCATCAGTCATCGAAGAGCGTTGGGATCGTTCAGAAACTGACGCTCGTGCTGGCATTGCGATCATCCTCAGTCTTGGCTGCGCACAGAACATACTGGACCGCGCAATCCTGCCCATAAGTACTGGTCAGCACCCCGCGCACCGGCACTGACCAGGAAAATCCTGTTGTGCCAACGACTTCACCTGCCACTCGGCACTGTAGTCGGTTGGTTACTGGCATGATGGCGCATACACGTGTCGGCAGCAGTGCCGGCCAGCGGGGAAGGGTGGCGTTGCCATGCCTGGCCAGGTGTCCACGGACGATCCGAAGCCGCGAGCGGCGCTGCCAGGTTCCGGCAACTTCGTGAAGTCCACGTTGACCTTCCAACGGTCTCCACTGGATTTTCTCGGCGACCTGTTCGGCTCCTACGGCGACATCTGCACGTTTCGGTTGGCGGCCAACAAGGTCGTGGCACTGTCCCACCCGCACCATGTCAAGCACGTGCTCCAGCAGCGCGCCGGCAACTACACCCGGAGCACCACCGCGCACAAGATGGCCCGCAACATCTTCGGCAACGGGCTGTCGACGATGGAGGGTGGGCCGGAGTGGCGCCAGCAGCGCAGGCTCATGCAACCGTCCTTCCACTACCAGCGGGTCGCGTCGATGAGCGACCACATGATCGCGGTGATCAACACCAGGATGGAGCAGTGGGAGCAGTTGGCGGCCACCGGTGAGGCCATCGACGTCAACGACCAGATGCGCAGGCTCACCCTGCGCGTGGTGGCCCGCGCGCTGTTCGCCCTCGAGGAGGACGCGGTCGTCGACCGGTTCGCGCACGCGATCGAGACGCTCGACCAGGAGCTGACCGCGTACATGCGCTTCCCGCTGCTGCCGCTGTCCGTGCCGACCGCGGGGCACCGCCGGTTCCACGCCAGCCAGCAGATCGTCGAGGAGATCATCGACTACGTGATCACCGAGCACATGGTGGACGACCGCGACTGGGGCGACCTGCTGTCCATGCTCATCCAGACCGAGGATGAGGACACCGGCGAGCGGATGAACGAGCACCAGCTGCGCGACGAGGTCTTCACCATGCTCTTCGCCGGCCACGAGACCGGCGCGAACATCCTCACCTGGGTGTTCTACCGGCTCGGCATCCACCCGGATATCCAGAAACGGGTCCAGCAGGAGGTCGACCACGAGTTGGACGGCCGGACGCCGACGCTGGCCGACACCACCAAGCTGGTGTACACCCGCCTGGTGATCGACGAGGCCCTGCGGATGTACCCGCAGCAGTGGCAGGGCTGGCGGCGGTGCATCGAGGAGGACGAGATCGGCGGCTACCGGATCCCGGCCGGCACCGACATCTTCTACAGCCCCTACCACCTGCACCGGCACCGCGACTTCTGGGACGACCCGGACAGCTTCCGGCCGGAGCGGTTCACCTCGGAGGAGGTCGCCCGGCGCGACCGCAGCTCCTACATCCCCTTCGGTTCTGGGCATCATCTGTGTATCGGCAACCAGTTCGCGTTGACCGAGATGCTGCTGATCCTCTCGACCACCCTGCAGCGGTACCGGATCGAGCTGGTCGACGAGACCCCGATCGCCCCCAAGCCGCTGATCACCCTCGGCCCCGACCGCCCGGTCATGGCCAGGTTAGTCCCCAGGAGGTGAGTGTGGTGGTTGTCTCCAGGCCTGGGCGGGCCTTCTCAGGCGCGTCTCAGCAGCGGGGGCGACACTGACCGCATGCGCATCCTCGTTGTCGACGACGACCGGGCCGTTCGGGAGTCGCTGCGGCGGTCACTGCAGTTCAACGGCTATCAGGTCGACCTGGCCAGCGACGGCGGGCAGGCGCTGGAGGTGATCGTCGCCGACCGGCCGGACGCGATGGTGCTGGACGTGATGATGCCGAGGGTGGACGGTCTCGAGGTGTGCCGGCGCCTGCGGGGCACCGGCGACGACCTGCCGATCCTCGTGCTCACCGCGCGCGACACGGTCTCCGACCGGGTCGCCGGGCTGGACGCGGGCGCCGACGACTACCTGCCAAAGCCGTTCGCGTTGGAGGAACTGCTCGCCCGGCTGCGCGCGCTGCTGCGCCGGCGCACCGTCGACCCGGCTGGCGGGCCGGAGCCGCAGGTGCTGTCCTTCGCCGGGCTCGAACTGGATCCGGGCACCCGCGAGGTCAGCCGGGACGAGCGGCGGATCAGCCTGACCCGCACCGAGTTCGCGCTGCTGGAGCTGCTGCTCGCGCACCCCAAGCAGGTGCTCACCCGCAGCCGCATCCTCGAGGAGGTGTGGGGCTACGACTTCCCGACCTCGGGCAACGCCCTGGAGGTCTACATCGGCTACCTGCGCCGCAAGACCGAGGCCGACGGCGAGCCGAGACTGATCCACACCGTGCGCGGCATCGGCTACGTGCTGCGGGAGACGCCTCCGTGACCTCCGCGGCGACCATCATCAGCCGACAGCGGGTGTCGTTGCGTTCCAGGGTGACCTGGCTCGTCGCGACCTGTGTCGCCGGCGCGGTCGCGCTCGTCTCCCTCGGTGCCTACCTGACGGTCAAGGAGAACCTCTACGCCCAGATCGACACCGCGCTGGCCCGCAAGGCGCGGGAGACGGTCCGCTCGGACGCGGTGGCCGAGACCCCGAGCGGGTCGTTCCCGGCCGCGTTCCTGCGGCTGAGCGACGTGCAGTTCGCGGTGGTCAACGCGAACGGCCAGACGATCTTCCCCGCCGCCGACCTGCCGCCGATCGGCGACACCGAGCTGGCGGTGGCCCGCGGCGAGGATCCCGGCGCGATCCGCACCGATCTGCGGTCGGACTCCCGGGTGCTGTCGGTGCCCTACCGCCAGGGCGAGGCGTTGGTGCTCGCCCAGTCGCTGCGGCCGACCAAACAGCAGCTCGCCGACCTGGCGCTGGTGCTGCTGCTGATCGGCGGTGGCGGGGTGCTGGTCGCCGCCGTCGCCGGGACCGCCGTCGCGCGGACCGGGCTGCGGCCGGTGCAACGGCTGACCAGGGCGACCGAACGGGTCGCGCAGACCGGTGACCTGCGCCCGATCCAGGTCGACGGCGATGACGAGCTGGCCAGGCTGTCCCACAGTTTCAACATGATGCTGGCCGCGGTGGCCGACGCCCAGGACCGGCAGCGGCAACTCGTCGGCGACGCCGGGCACGAGCTGCGCACCCCGCTGACCTCCTTGCGTACCAACCTGGAACTGCTGCTGGCCGCGGAGAAGCCGGACGCCCCCGATCTGTCCGAAGTGGACAGAACGGAGATCCATGCCGACCTGCGGGGCCAGCTCGACGAGCTGACCCAGCTGATCGGCGACCTGGTCGAGCTGGCGCGCGAGGACGGGCCGGGGCAGACCAGGGAGCGGGTGGACATGGTGGAGATCGCCGAGCAGGCGCTCGACCGGGCGCGCCGGCGGGCCGGGGACGTGCACTTCGAGGTGGACCTGCAGCCGTGGTTCCTGCTCGGTGACCCGGGGGCGCTGGAGCGGGCGGTGCTGAACCTGCTGGACAACGCGGTGAAGTTCAGCCCGTCGGGAGGCACCGTGCGCGTCGACCTGCGCCCGGCGGGCCACGGCTACGCGTTCCTGCAGGTCGCCGACGCCGGGCCGGGGATCAAGGACAGTGACCTTCCGTACGTGTTCAACCGGTTCTATCGCTCGGACGAGGCACGGACATTGCCCGGATCGGGGTTGGGACTGGCTATCGTGAAGAGCGCGGTCGAGCGGCACGGGGGTGCGGTGTATGCCGGCCGGTCGGCTGACGGGGGCGCGTTGATGGCGATCCGGTTGCCGGGAGCTCCCTCGGCGAGCTGAACTCTCCGGGTCCCCATAGGTTGGTCTCAGGCCGTTCTCAGGACGAGCACGCAAGGTGATGACATGACCGAGGACAACCGGGACACGAACCCCGAGGAGCCGGCTCGACCGGAGGCGCCGGCGGCGGACGAGGGGCGCGACGGCGCTCCCCCCGCCGCTCGGTCCGACTCCGGCGCCGGCGCGGACCAGCCGCCCACCGCCCCCGACGAGCTCTCCCCGCCCCCAGCGGCCGGCGTGTCGCCGTACAGCGCCCCGCCCGCCGCCCCGAGCTACGGCGACCAGTCACCCGGGGGAGTGTCACCCTATGCGGGCCAGTCCGCGGGCGCCCCGGCCTTCGGGAGCCAGGCGCCCTACACCGCCCCGCCCGGCGGCTCCTTCGCCGGCTCGTCCGAGGACACCCCACCCCGGGGCTACCCCGCGCCACCGGCCCAGGGCGACCGCGTGCTCTACGGCACGGCCTTCACCCAGCCGGGCCTCGGCACCCCACCGCGTACCGGGGCCTACCCCTCGCTGTCCCCGCCGCCGGCCGCCGGCGGCCAGTCCACGACCCCGCCCGGTCAGCCGCCCCGGCGGCGCACCGGCCTGGTCGCCGGGCTCACCGTGCTCGCGCTGCTGGTCGGCGGCGGAGCGGGCGCGGTCGGCGGCTACCTCGTCGCGGACAACAAGGTGTCCAGCGGCCCGGTCGCGAACGCGCTCGACCGGCCGCCGCCGTCCGAACAGACCTCGGCCGCGGCCGACGGGACCGTCGAGCAGGTGGCCGAGAAGGTGCTGCCGACCGTGGTGCAGTTGCAGGTGCGTGGCCAGGGCTCCGCAGGGGAGGGGTCTGGCTTCGTGATCAGCTCGGACGGGCTGATCGTCACCAACAACCACGTGGTCGAGGCGGCCGCGCGGGACGGCGAGATCGTCGCCGTGTTCCACGACGGCAGCACCGCGTCGGCCGAGATCGTCGGGCGGGACCCGACCTCGGACGTGGCCGTGGTGCGGGCCGACAAGACCGGGCTGGCGGTCAGCGACCTCGGGCGCTCCGACGACCTGCGGGTCGGCGAGGGCGTGGTGGCCTTCGGCTCGCCGTTCGAGCTGTCGGGCACCGTGACCTCGGGCATCGTCAGCGCGCTGCAGCGCCCGCAGCGGGCAGGCGGCGGGGACGGCTCGCAGGCCACGGTCATGGACGCCATCCAGACCGACGCGGCCATCAACCCCGGCAACTCGGGCGGCCCGCTGGTGAACATGCGGGGCCAGGTCATCGGCATCAACTCGGCCATCTACAGCCCCACCCAGAGCGGCTCGGTCGGCATCGGCTTCGCCATCCCGATCGACCAGGCCCGCCGCACCGCCGACGAGATCGTCAAGACCGGCAAGGCGACCCAGACCATCCTCGGGGTCACCGTGCGGGACAACGAGGATGGCGGCGCGCTGATCGTCGAGGTCACCCCGGACGGTCCCGGCGCGAAGGCGGGCCTGAAGCAGGGCGACGTGGTGGTCAAACTGGACGAACGCCGCATAGACACCTCCGACGCCCTGGTCGCCGCGGTGCGCTCGCACAAACCCGACGACAAGGTCAATCTCGAGTTGAGCAACGGTTCGCGCACAGTTGGCGCGACACTTGCCGGACAGCCGGTTGAAACAGAATGATTAGCGGGACAACTGTCTGAACCCAGAACGCTCGGCCCCAGGAAGGGGCCGAGACCAACCTCCGGCTCGATGCCCCCGGGCCGGGAGAGCTCCGCGAGGGGCTCTGAGAATGGCACCGCACGCGGACGGATATCCCCTCGCTCGCCCGCGTGCGGTGCCCTTTTCGGTGCCCGGCCAACTCGGCCGGGTGGTCACGGCGGTGGAGGACTTCCTCGACGACGTCGTCTGGCCAGCCCGGTGAGCAGGACCGCCACCCACACCACGCCGAGCGTGACCGCCAGCCGAGGCAGGTAGTCGGCGTCGTGCAGGCCGGGGTTGGTCGCCACCCCGAACGGGCGCCACAGCAACGGCACCGCCAGCAGGGCCAGCACCGCGCTGACCACCGCGCCGACCGCCACCGGCGCCCGCCACGCCACCGGCACGACCCGCACCAGCGCCAGCCCGAGCAGGCCGACGGCGGGGGCCACCACGAGGTCGTGCACCAGCGGCCCGCCGGCGAACCAGAACAGCGCCTGGACCGCGTTGCGGGAGCCGAGGGCGAACTCCAGCGCCAGCCAGCCACCCCAGGCCAGCGCGGCCAGCCCGGTAAGCGCGAACACCGCCCGCATCAGACCGTCACCGCCAGTTCGGTGACCCATTTCGTCTGGGTCACCCCCGGTCGGCTGGGCGCGATCAGCCGGCACGGGTAGCCGTGGTCGAGCGCCAGCGGCTCGTCCCCGAGTCGCAGCGCGAGCAGCGTCCTCGGGTCGGCCGCGTGCTGGCCGGGCAGCGTGCTGGCCCGGTAGGCGCCGCGCCGTTCCAGCGAGGTCACCCGTACCGGTGACCCGGGTTCGGCGCCCGCCAGGCGCAGCAGGTCGGCGACCGGGACCCCGGTCCAGGACGCCGTCTGGTTCCAGCCTTCGACGCAGGCGATCGGCAGCGACGCCGTGGTCTGCGGCAGTGCGCGCAGTTGGGCGAGGGAGAACGCGCGCGTGCCGGCGGGGGTCCGCACGGTGAGCCGCCACGCGTCGTCGACCGGGGTCACGCCGGCCGCCCGCGCGGTGCGGTTCACCGGCACTCCCTGTGGACCGCGGTCCGAGCGCCACGACAGCGGCGACACCCCGCGCAGCCAGGGCACCGTGGCGCCCGCGGTGGCCGCCACCGCGACCCCGGTGGTGAGCCAGGTGGTGCGCAGGAAACCCCGGCGGGACAACACGCCCTCGGTCGCCGGCTCCTGGTCAAGGCGGGCGAGCGCGCGGCGGATCACCGGCAGCTTCACCGCGACGTGCACCAGGATCGAGCCGATCGCCAGCCACCCGGCGACGAAGTGCGCGGCGGGGAAGTTGAAGCCCCACAGGTAGTTCTGCGCGACGTTGAACAACCCGGTCACGACCTCGAAGAACGCCGCGCCGGACAGCACCAGGATCGATCCGCGCTCGATCGCGTGCGGCAGCGAGCGCACCGCCGGCCGGGCGAACAGCTTCGGGTAGACGCTCCACAGTTTGGCCGCCAGCAGGGGAATCGAGGCGATGCCGGCGACCACGTGCGTGCCCTGGGTGATCAGGTAGAGGTCGACCGGCGCCGACGGCCAGTGGAACCACGGTTGGCGCTGGGCGAGGTGGCTCAGCAGACCGGTGAGGAAACAGAGGCCGAACGCGATCCCCAGCCACAGCCCGATCCTGGCGGTCACCCGCTCGTCGTGCGCGGCGGAGCGGAAGTCCTGCTCCCGCGGTGGGCGTGGTTTCATGCCAGCACCTCCGCGAACCACCGGCCGCCCGCCTCGCGGACCCAGCCGGTCGACAGGCCGGCCTCGGCGGCCACCTCGGCCACCGCGTCCGCGGCCAGCCAGGCCCAGTCGAACCAGCCGCCGCCAGAGCCCGCGGTGGTCACGCGTACCTGGCCGTGCCGAACGCCGCCGCCGGGCCTGTCCACCTCGATCAGCGCGCTTCCGTTGGTGCACAACAACTCGCGTACTCGGCGCAGCAGCCGTACCGGGTCGCCACCGATGCCGATGTTGCCGTCGGCGAGCAGCGCGTGCCGCCAGGACCCCTCACCTGGCTGCGGCGCGAACACGTCCCGGCACACCGCGCGGGCACCCGCCGCGACCGCCAGCCGGACCGCGACCGGGGACACGTCGGTGCCCAGCGCCGGCACGCCCCGGGCGAGCAGCGCGGCGGTCAGCCGGCCGGGGCCGCAGCCGATGTCCAGCGTCGGACCGGTGCAGTGGGCCAACAACAGCTCGTCGCCATCGGCGGGCGCGGCCCGCCAGCGGTCGGTCGGCAGTGCCAGCCGTTCGCCGCTGGTCAGCTCCAGCCAGCATGGCCGGCCGAGCAGCCCGGGTGCGAACTCGTCGACGACGGTCACCCGGTCACCTCCGCGAACGCGCGGGCGAAGCGGCTGTCCGGGGCGATCGTGGCCACCCTGGCCGCGTCCGCCATGGTGTCCACATCGGACAACTGGAGCAGGTGTGCCACCCGAAGACCTCTGCCGCGCAACGCGAACAGGGTTCTGGTGCCGGTGTCCGACCGGGACATCGGCACGCCGCGCAGTACCGAGGCGTCGGCCGGGCGGCGCAGGCCGAGGCCCCACCAGCCGCCGTCGGTCGCCGGGCCGAGCACGGCCTCGGTGTCCTCGGCGAGCAGCCGGACCACCGCGCCGGTCAGCAGCTCCGCGCTCAGCTGCGGGGTGTCCATGCCGATCTGGAACACCGGCATCCCGGGGAAACGGGCGCCGACCTCGGCGTGCGCGTTGGCGAGCCGGGTGGCGAAGTCGTCGCCGTACTGGGCGATGACCGTGCAGGCGGCCAACGCGTCGGCCAGTTCGGTGGCGTGTTCGGCCGCCGGCAGGCTGCCGGTGAGTGCCACCACGGGGATCGCGCCGGGCACCGCGCGCACCGCGGCGAGCGTGTCGAGCAACGCCGCGGCGGCCAGTCTGGCGGCCGGCCGGACGCCGATCGTGCGGGCCAGGCGGGTCTTGGCCAGCCCGGCGACCGGCGCCTTGGCCACCACGAGCAGGCAGGCATTGGCGGTCATCGCAGCACCGCCGCCATGTCCCGCACCGCGCGCGCGGTGCCGCGCACCGAGCCGGACACCTTCGATCTGGTGCCGGCCGCGCGCGGCCGGTAGGTCACGTCCAGCTCGGTCACCGACCAGCGGGCGCCGGCCGCGCGCAGCAACAGTTCCAGCGGGTAGCCGAACGCCCGGTCGGTCACGCCGAGGTCGAGCAGGTCCAGTCGGCGCACCGCGCGGATCGGCGCGATGTCGGACACCGGCAGCCCCCGGCGGCGCAGCAGGCTTGCCAGTACCCGGTTGCCAAGGCGCGCGTGCCATGGCCACACGCCGTGCTCGGTCGGCACGCGTCTGCCGACGGCCAGCCGGGTGCCGGCGTCGAGGGCGGCGACGAGGTCGACGAGCGCGCCGGGGTCGAGGGAGCCGTCGGCGTCCAGGAAACAGACGATGTCGGTGGTGGCGTGCAGGAGTCCGGTGTGGACGGCCGCGCCGTAGCCCGTTCGCGGTTCGCGCACGACGGTCGCGCCGTTGGCGGCGGCGATCGCGGGGGAGCCGTCGGTGGAGCCGTTGTCCACCACGATCGGCCGGTAGCCGGGTGGCATCGCGGCCAGCACGCCGGGCAGTGCGCCGGCCTCGTCGAGACAGGGCAGCACCACGTCAACTGGGGTCATGCCAGGAAGCTAGGTCCGGCTGGGGCCCCGCGGAAACCCTTGGGGCGCTTACCGAATTATGACGTCGGTGGAGTTCTTACGGTGTGCTGACGGATCCCCGGTCGATGCCGCGAGTGTCCTTGACCGGGCCTACCGTCCGACCGTGTCCACTGTGATCACCCGCCAGGACGAGGAAACCGCCACCCCGGCCAGGGCCGACGTCGTCGCCGGCGCGGCCGTGCCGCTGCTGGTGGCCGTCGCCGTCGTGGTCGGCATGGCGACCGGCGCCCGGCTGTACGGCGGCGCGTGGTTTCCCAACGCGTCTCCTCGGTTCGGTGAGTATCCGGTTCTCGCGCACCTCGCGCCGCACGTCGGGCCGGGCACCCTGCTGGCGGTGCTGCTCGCGGTCGCCGTGGTCGCCTGGGGACCAGGGCTGGCCGAGCGGCTGCGGTGGCGGGCGGTGCTGGCGCTGGCCTACCTGACCTCGGTCGGCTGGATCCTCGCGCTGGCCATGGTCGACGGCTGGCGGCAGGGCGTCGTGCACCGGATGGCGACCCGCGACGAGTACCTGCACGAGGTCCCCGGCATCACCGACATCCCGGCGATGCTGCGCACGTTCACCACCAGGATCCTGTCCCTGCAACCGGATTCCTGGACCACACACGTGTCCGGTCACCCGCCGGGCGCCACCCTGACGTTCGTCTGGCTGGACCGGATCGGGCTCGGCGGCCCGACGGTGGCCGCGCTGTGCTGTGTCGCGGTAGGCGGACTGGTCGCGGTCGCCGTGCCGGTCACCGTGGCCGCGCTGGGCCGGGTCGACCTCGCGCGCGCGGCGGTCCCGTTCGTCTGCCTGCTGCCCGGCGCGGTGTGGCTCGGGGTGTCCGCGGACGCGCTGTTCGCCGGGGTCGCGGCGGTCGGCGTGATGCTGGTCGCCATCGGCGCGGCCAGGGGCGCGATGGTGTGCTGCGCGGCGGGTGGGGCGGTGCTCGGCTGGTCGATCTTCCTGTCCTACGGGCTGTTGCTGATGGCGCCGGTCGCGTTCGCGGTGGTGCTGGTGACCCGGTGCTGGCGGGCGCTGGCCTACGCGGTGCCGGCGGCGCTCGCGGTCGCCGGGGTGTTCGCGCTCGCCGGGTTCTGGTGGCTGGACGGCTATGAGCTGGTGGTGGCGCGCTACTACGAGGGCATCGGTGCGGTCCGGCCCTACTGGTACTGGGTGTGGGCGAACCTGGCCTGCCTCGCGCTGGTCATCGGCCCGGCCGCGGCCGCCGGGCTACGCCGCGCCGCGCCGGAGTTCCTTGCCTGGCGCCCGTCACCGGTGGTCGCGTTGGTGCGCGGCGCCGCGCTCGCGGTGCTCACCGCGGACCTGTCCGGCCTTTCCAAGGCCGAGACCGAGCGAATTTGGCTACCGTTCGCGGTGTGGCTGGTGCTGGCCGCCGCTCTGCTGCCGCGCGCGTCGCGGCGGTGGTGGCTGGCCGCGCAGGCCGCGACCGCCATCGTGGTGAACCACCTACTGCTGACGAACTGGTGATCGAGATGAACCAACCGGCCGCGCCGGCACGCGTACTGGTCGTGGACGACGACCTGACCGTTCGGGACGTGGTGCGCCGCTACCTCGAGCTGGCGGGCCACCAGGTGGCGCTCGCGGACAACGGCGAGGACGCGCTGGCCTGGATCGCCGACCACGAGCCGGACCTGGTGGTGCTCGACCTGATGCTGCCGGGCATCGACGGGCTGGAGGTGTGCCGGCGACTGCGTCGGACCAGCGCGGTCCCGGTGGTCATGCTGACCGCGCTGGGCGAGGAGGAGAACCGCATCGCCGGCCTGCAGCTGGGCGCCGACGACTACGTGACCAAGCCGTTCAGTCCCCGCGAGCTGGCGTTGCGGGTGTCCTCGGTGCTGCGCCGGGCGGGCGCGGCGGCCCAGCCTGCGGTCGCCAGGGTGCTGACCGACGGCGACCTGCGCATCGACCTCGCCGCCAGGACCGCGAGCGCGCGCGGGGTGGAGCTGGCGCTGACCACCCGCGAGTTCGACCTGCTTGCGTTCTTCCTCGGCCATCCCGGCGAGGCGTTCACCCGTGAGCAGCTGCTGGAACGGGTGTGGGGCTGGGACTTCGGCGATCAGTCCACTGTGACCGTCCACGTGCGACGGTTGAGGGAGAAGATCGAGCTGGCGCCGGCGAAACCGACCAGGATCGCGACCGTGTGGGGAGTGGGGTACCGGTATGACGCCACGGCCTAGCCAGCTGATCGACCCCGGCGAGTCGTTCGGGGAGATGCTCACCCACGTCTGGCACATCCTGCCGGTGGCGCTCGCGCTGGTGGCGCCCTCGGTCGCGCTCGGGGTGCTGGTGCTGTACCTGGTGCGCCGCGGCTCGCTGGCCACGACGATGACCGTGTTGGTGCTGGTGCCGGTGGTGGCGATGCTGAGCGGGGTGCTCGGCGTCAGCGGCTTCATGTTCAACGCGACGCTGACCACGGTGGCCATGGTGTGCCTGCTGGTGGTGGCGGTGACCCTGCCGGTGGCGCTGCTGCTGGGGCGGCTGATCGCCCGCCGCAGCGTCTGGGAGCGGGAGGCCAGGGAGCGGGAGCGCGCGGCCGAGGCGTCCCGGCGCGAGCTGGTGGCCTGGATCAGCCACGACCTGCGCACCCCGCTGGCCGGCATCCGCGCGATGGCCGAGGCACTGGCCGACGGCGTGGTGTCCTCGCCGGCGGAGGTCGCCGGCTACGCGAACCGGATCGGCACGGAGAGCAAACGACTGTCCGGCATGGTCGACGACCTGTTCGAGCTGTCCAGGATCACCGCCGGCGCGCTGCGGCTGACGATGTCGCAGGTGGCGCTGCGCGAGGTGGTGAGCGACGTGCTCGCCGCGCAGCTGCCGGTGGCGCGGCGCAAGCGGGTCACCGTGCTCGCCGACGCCGGCGACGCGCCGATCGTGCTCGGCAGTGACCCGGAACTCGCCAGGGTGGTGCGCAACCTGGTGTCCAACGCGATCCGGCACACGCCCCCGGACGGCACGGTGGCCGTCCAGATCGGCGTCGACGGCCAGGACGCGGTGCTCGCCGTGGACGACGCGTGCGGCGGCATCCCGGACGGGGAGCTGACCAGGGTGTTCGACGTGGCGTTTCGCGGGTCGGCGGCGCGGACCCCGAGCCGTGGTGGCGATGAGCAGGTCGGCGGCGGCCTCGGCCTGGCGATCGCCAAGGGCCTGGTGGAGGCGCACCGCGGCCGGATCGGCGCCAGCAACCACGGCCCCGGCTGCCGGTTCGAGGTACGCCTCCCCCTGGCGGTCTAGCCGGCGGCCGCGCGCTGCTGGCGGCGCGATTGTCGGGGCTCGTGCTCAGCTCACGGCCGCCGGGGCGCGCAGTGGGGCGTCGGCGAACTCGGCGATGCCCTTGGCGAACGGCACCGTCGCGGTGAACCCGAGCAGTTCCGCCGCCCTGGCCGGGTCGGCGACCACGTGGCGCACGTCGCCGGGACGGGCGCCGCCGACCACCCGCGGTGGCGGCCCGGCGCAGGCCGTGGCCAGCGTGCTCGCCAGGTCGAGCACGGTGCGCTGCTCGCCGGAGCAGATGTTCACCGGCGTCAGCGCGGCCGGCGGGGCGGCGGTCTCCACGGCCAGCGCGTTGGCCATGGCGATGTCGGTGACGTGGACGAAGTCGCGGCGTTGGCGGCCGTCCTCCAGCACGGTCGGGGCCTCGCCGCGCCGCAGCGCCGACCGGAACAGCGACGCCACCCCGGCGTAGGGGGTGTCGCGGGGCATGCGCGGGCCGTAGACGTTGTGGTAGCGCAGGGCCCACACGTCGCCGCCGGTCTGCCTGGCCCAGGCCGAGGCCAGGTGCTCCTGGGCGGCTTTGGTGGCGGCGTAGGTGCTTCTCGGGTCGATCGGCGCGTCCTCGCCGACCAGGGCCGAGGTCAGTTCGGCACCACAGACCGGGCACGGCGGCTCGTAGCGGCCGAGGTCGAGGTCGGCCTGCCGGCGCTGGCCGGGGCGGACCACGCCGTGCTCGGGGCACAGGTAGCGCCCTTCGCCGTAGACGACCATCGACGAGGCCAGCACCAGGCGCCGCACGCCGGCCCGGTGCAGCTGGGCGAGCAGGACGGCCGTGCCGTAGTCGTTGTGCTGGGCGTAGTCGGGTGCGTCCGACGGGTCGAGGCCGTGGCCGACCATGGCGGCCTGGTGGCAGACCACGTCCACGTCGCGCAGGAGGCCGGCCAGCAGGCCGGCGTCCCGGACATCGCCGACGACCAGCCGCGGATCAGTCCTGTGTGGACCGTGCGCCTGGGGCAGCAGGTTGTCCAGCAGGACGGTGTCGTGGCCGCGATCGGCGAGCACGTCGGCGATGTGGGACCCGATGAACCCGGCGGCACCGGTGATGAGGACTCGCATGCGCCCGACGGTAGGCCCGGCGACGGGCCGCGGCGGTGGTCGAGGCGGTGGCCGTCACCGAATCGTCAGAACTCGGGCGTAGGACCGTCCGCCCGCCCCGATCGGCGATCCGGCTACGGTGGCAGGCATGGAACGCAGCGCGCAGCGGCTCGGCAGGGCCCTCATCGTGATCGTCGACGACCGGGTTGCCCATGGGGAGCACGAGGACTCCGTCGGCTCGCTGGTCACCGAGCTGCTCGAGGAGGCTGGGTTCATCGTGGACGGCATCGTCGCGGTGGCCGGCGAGACCGTGGACATTCGGAACGCGTTGAACACCGCCGTGATCGGCGGTGCCGACCTGGTGATCACCGTCGGCGGCACCGGGGTGTCGCCGCGCGACGTGACCCCGGACGCCACGCAGGGCGTGCTGGACCGGCCGATCCCCGGCATCGCCGAGGCGATCCGCTCGTCCGGCCTGGCCGCGGGCGCGGTGGACGGTGGCATCTCGCGCGGCCTGGTCGGCATCTCCGGCAGCACGCTGGTGGTCAACCTGGCCGGCTCCCGCGCCGCGGTCCGCGACGGCATGGCGACGCTGTCCTCACTGGTGCCCTACGTCATCGACCAACTGTCCGGCCTGGACAACTGACCCCGCCCACGCGGCCAAGCCCACTCCAGCCAAGCCCACCCCGGCCGAGCGCGCCGGCCGCCTAGTCCCGGTCGTGGTGGGGCGGGCGGTTGCGCTCGTACCAGGAGTCGGTGTCGCCGCTGGGCCCTTCCGGATCGCGCTCGTCCGAGGTGGTGGCCGGAAGCACGTCGCCGAAGATCTCGTCCAGGCTCGGCCCGCGCCGGCGTGCCCGGCTGTCAGGCCGGCCGTGGGGACCGGTCGGGCCGTTGGGGCCATCGGGGCCGGTGCGGTCGGCTGGGTCGGGCTGGCCTGGCTGGTCAGCCCGGTCGTCAGGCTCGTCGGTCACGACTCCATCGTCCCGCACCTGTCCCGTATCGACTCGGCCCGTATCGACTCGGCCCGCATCGACACGGCCCGGATCGACGGCCGCCGGTCGGACCAGGTCGGAGCCTGGTGGCACGGTTCGGCTTCCGGTGGCGGTGGGGGCGCCTCCTTTCTGGTGGGTGGGGTGGCTGGTGGTGGTCAGTAGCTCGGTCCCTGCGGGAAGCCGGGGCCGGGCGGGGGTTGGTGCGGCGGCTGCTGGGGCGGGTACTGCTGGCCGAGCGGCGGCTGCTGTCCCTGGCCGCCCATCGGGCGTTGTTGCTGGCGCAGCAGGTCGCGGATCTCCATCAGCAACTCCACGTCCGTCGGTTCGGCCGGGCCGGGTTCCTGTCCCCGGCGACGGCGCTCCTGGAGCTTCTTGAGCGGGAAGACCAGGATGAAGTACACGACCGCCGCGACGATCAGGAAGTTGATCCCGGCCGTGATCACCGCGGCGAAGTCGATGGTCGACTTGTCGTTGCCCTCGACGATCGTCCACGACAGGCCCTTGATGTTCGTGCCGCCGATCGCCGCGATCAGCGGCTGGATCAGGTGCTCGGTGATCGAGGTGATGATCGCGGTGAACGCGGTGCCGATGACCACCGCCACCGCGAGATCGACCACGTTGCCGCGCATCAGGAAATCTTTGAAGCCTTTGAGCACGTCACTCCTCCTGTCGGGTGCGCTGAGTCAGCGAAGCGTAATGGCAACCGGCTGTCCCAAGGAGACGGACGCGAGCCTGGTCGCCGTGTCTCGGGGGACGGCGATCACCACGAGCCTGCCCGGCTGGTCGGTCGCCGCGCGCACGGTGACCACCGTGGCGTCGGCCGCCAGCACCACCCCCGCGACCGCGTCGTCGGGCGACACCGTCACCACGTCCACCCGCGCGCCGGGCGTGAGTAACGCGGCCACCTCGGGATCGGCCAGCCGCACCGGCACGGCGACCGTGGCCGGGTCGCCGGTGGCCAGCCGGCTGTGCTCGCGGCCGACGAGCCTGACCTGGGTGATCGGCTCACCCCGGGACGCGGCACCGGCCAGCACCCGGCCGGACGCCTGGTCGGGCGCGGTGAGCGCGGCGGCGGGCCGTAACGACGCCGGGGCGGGTACGACGCGCACGTCGTCCGGGCGCAGGCTCGCGCCAGGGGGCAGGTCGCGCGCGGTGACCAGCATCGGCACCGTCTGCTCGCCGGCGGCGGTCGGCGGCGGCCGGATGGCCAGCGCGAGTGCCAGCAGGACCAGCAGCGCGGCGGCTACCCGGCGTAGCACGAGCAGGCGCGGGAAGCCGCGTCTGGCGAACAGCTGTCGTAGGCGGTCACGGGTCAGGGGCGTGATGGGGTCGGGCATGCCACGACGCTACGAGGGAAATGCCAGGGGTGCCGGGGACCGGTCGCGAACTGTGGACAACCGAACGAGTTGTGGATAACTCGGGGGTTCAGGAGGCGACGGCGGTCTTGCTTGTGGTAGTGCTGCCGGCCGACGAGGTGGACTTCGACGGAGAAGACGACGACGAAGAAGACGACGAAGAAGACGACGAGGACGAGTCCGAAGAAGACGACGACGAGGTCGACTCGGACTTGCTCGCCGACTTGGTGTCCGACTTGCTGTCGGACGACGACGTCGTGGAAGAAGAAGCCGAATCGGACTCCGACTTCGCGGAGGTCGATGTGGACTCCGAACGGCTGTCGTTGCGGTAGAAGCCACTACCCTTGAACACCACGCCAACCGAGCCGTAGAGCTTGCGCAACTGTCCGGAGCACTCCGGACACTCGGTCAGCGACGAGTCGGTGAAGGACTGCACGGCCTCGAAGCGGTGCTCGCAGGCCTTGCAGGCGTACTGGTAGGTGGGCACGGGCCGTTCCTCTCCCCGGTTCCTGGCACTCTGGCGATGAGAGTGCCAAGCCATTCTGCGCCAGGCCACGCCCGGAGCGCAAACGTCCTCGAGCGATCCCGCCGATATCACACGAACCGGAGTAGACCCCGGTTCGGGGTGAGCACCGCGGTCATCCGCACGTCGTGCGGCTCGCTCGGCAACGCCTCGAAGATCTCCTGGTCACGGACGATCGCCACCAGCTCGGTACCGATCGAGGCCAGCGGTAACGACTGGTCGTAGTGCCCGGCGCCCCGGCCGAGACGCACGCCGTTGCGGTCGACCGCGAGCGCCGGCACGAGCACCATGTCCGCGATCCGCAGCGCGGCCACGCCCAGCAGTTCGCCATTCGGCTCCCGCAACCCGTATGGTCCGGGCACCAGCGAGTCCTTACCCGCGTACCAGCCCCACTCGAGTGGACCTTGGTTGGTGACCACCGGCAGCAACACCCGCGCGCCGTAGTCGTTCAACTCGTCGAGCATCTGGACCGAGCCCGGCTCGGAGGCGATCGGCACGAACGCGCACACGGTCTGACCCGGCCGCACGACCCGCCCGCTGGTGAGATGACCGGACAGGGAGATCGCCTCGGCGAACCGCACGCTCGCCGGTACCCGGCGGCGCTCGGAGAGCAGCTCCTTGCGCCACCGCCATTTCGTCAACGCGGCTGTCGGTTCTCGATCACTCCCAGGCCGGGCCACGACATGAGGTTAGGCTGGCTGTCCATGGCGCCTTCTACCGCAGTCAGTTCCGACCCCGGTTCCGCGTCCGTGAGCGGCATCAGAACGGCCATCGTGCCGGCCGCCGGACTGGGTACCAGGTTTCTGCCGACGACCAAGGCAGTACCCAAGGAACTGCTGCCTGTCGTGGACACTCCGGGCATCGAGTACGTCGCGGCCGAGGCCGCCGAGGCGGGCGCCCGGCGGCTGATCATCATCACCTCGCCGGGCAAGGACGCCGTCGCACAGTACTTCCAGCCCCACCCCGAGCTAGAACGCACCCTCGAACAGCGCGGCAAGACCGAGCTGCTGGCAAAGGTACGCCGCGCGTCGGAGCTGCTCGCGGTCGAGACCGCGGTCCAGGAGGAGGCGCTCGGCCTCGGCCACGCGGTCGGCTGCGCGGAGGCCAACCTCGACGCCGACGACGACGTGGTCGCCGTGCTGCTGCCCGACGACCTGGTGCTGCCCACCGGCGTGCTCGGCCGGATGGCCCGCGCCCGCGCCGAACACGGCGGCACCGTGCTCTGCGCGTTCGACATCCCCAAGGAGCAGATCTCCGCCTACGGCGTGTTCGCCGTCGAGGACACCGGCGACCCGGACGTCAAGCAGGTCACCGGCATGGTGGAGAAGCCGAAGCAGGAGGACGCCCCGTCGACCTTCGCCGCGGCCGGGCGCTACCTGCTCGACCGGGCGGTGTTCGACGCGATCAAGCGGATCACGCCGGGTGCGGGCGGGGAGTTGCAGCTGACCGACGCCATCGCGCTGTTGATCGCCGAAGGCCACCCGGTGCACGTGGTGGTGCACCGCGGCGGACGTCACGACCTGGGCAATCCTGGGGGTTTCCTGCGTGCCGCCGTGGACTTCGCGCTTGCTCACCCGGAGTATGGGCCGGACCTGCGCGCGTGGCTGCGCGGGCGCGTGGAGGAATAGCGACACAAGGCGGGGTCGGGAATGAGGTCAGTCGACGAGCAGCTCGGCCGGGCGCTTGCCGCGGCCGTCCGGCCTGCGCCGGTGCGGGTGGCCATCTCCGAGGCGCAGGGTCTGCTCTGCGCCGAGGAGGTCGTCGCGGAGCGAGCGTTGCCCGGGTTCGACCAGGCGGCGGTCGACGGATACGCGGTGCGCAGCGTCGATGTGCAGGCCGCCGGCACCGAGCCCGTGGTGCTGCCGGTCGTCGGGGAGATCCCGGCCGGTTCGCGCCAGCCGCGCAGGCTGCAGCCGGGCCAGGCGGTCCGCGTGGACACCGGCGCGCCGCTGCCGACGCTGGCCGACGCGGTCGTGCCGCTGGGCTACACCGACGGTCACCACGCCAGGGTCGCGGTGGCCCAGCCGGTGCCGTCGGCCGCGTTCGTCCGGCGCACCGGGGAGGACGTGCAGACCGGTGACGTCGCCGTGCGCCGGGGCTCGCCGATCGGCTCGGCCCAGGTCGGGCTGCTCGCCGCGGTGGGCAGGGCCAAGGTGTTGGTGTACCCGAGGCCGAGGGTCTCGGTCATCTCGCTCGGCGACGAGCTGATCGACATCGATCGCACGCCCGGCCAGGGGCAGGTCTACGACGTCAACTCCTACTCGTTGGCCGCCGCCGCGCGCGATGCCGGCGCCGAGGTGAACCGGGTCGGCATCGTGCCGAGCGATCCGCGCCGGCTGCGGGAACTGATCGAGGGACGGCTGCTGCTGTCGGAGATCGTGGTGATCGCCGGCGGGGTCGGTGGCGAGCTGGCCGAGGAGATCCGCTCGACGCTGACCGAGCTCGGCGACATCGACATGGCCAGGGTGGCCATGCATCCCGGCTCGGTACAGGGCTTCGGCCGGCTGGGTCCGGACGCGGTGCCGACGTTCCTGTTGCCGTCCAACCCGATGAGCGCGCTGGTCGTGTTCGAGGTGATGGTGCGCCCGCTGATCCGGGCCGCGCAGGGCAAACGCAACCCGCAGCGGCGGCAGATCACCGCACGGCTACTGTCGCCGATCATGTCGGTCAAGGGCCGCAAGGGTTTCCTGCGCGGGCAGCTGCTGCGCGACGAGAGCAACGGCGAGTACCTCGCCCAACCGCTTGGCATGTCGGGTTCCCACCTGCTGGCCTCGCTGGCGGAGGCGAACTGTCTGATCCTGGTGGACGAGGAGACCACCGAGATCGTCGTCGGTGAAGAGGTGCAGGTCAGTTTCCTGGCGCAACGTGGCTGAAGGGACGGCTCACGGGGTGAGTTGGTCGGTGCCGCAGGGGCGGCATCCTGGTTGGCCGGCGTGGCTCGGGCCGTTACGCGTGCCGGCCGGTGTGGTGGAGGTGCGGGCGCCACGGTTGTTGGACGGGTCGGCGTGGAGCCGGGTGCGGCGGCGGGATCGGCTGCACCTGGAGAGCTGGGAGCCGACCGTGCCCGGCAACTGGTCGGACAACAACGGGCCGTTCGCCTGGCCCGGCCAGTGGTCCACCCTGCGTGGGCTCGGCAAACGCGGGATGTCGCTGCCGTTCATGATCATGGTGGACGGCGAGTTGGCCGGGCAGGTCACCGTGGGCAACGTGGTGCGCGGGTCGCTGTGCTCGGCCTGGATCGGGTACTGGGTCGGCACGCACGTGACCGCGGGCGGCGTGGCGACCGGGGCGGTGGCGCTGGTGGCCGACCACAGTTTCCGGCACGGGGGGCTGCACCGGCTGGAGGCGACCGTGCGGCCGGAGAACCAGGCCAGCCTGCGGGTGCTCGGAAAACTTGGCTTTCGCGAAGAGGGCATGTTTCGCCGTTACCTCGATGTTGCCGGAAGTTGGCGCGACCACCTGTGTTTGGCACTGACCACAGAGGACGTTCCGAATGGACTTGTCGCAGGTCTGATCGCTGACGGACGGGCCGAGGCGATGTGATCATCGCCGGGGTGACTACGGCGCGCCTCCGACACTGATGTGACTGTTGTGACTAACGTGGCGACGAGTTGCCGGGAATCGTCACGGGGGAGGTGTCGAGGCATGCCGAGCTCACTGGTTGTGGTCGCGCTCGTGCTGGCATGGCTCGTCGTGCTCGTGCCGATGATCGTGCGCAAGCGTCAGGAGGTCGCCAAGACGGCGGACTCGGAGCTGGCGGCGAGGGTGGTGCGCAGCGGGAGCGGTGAGGCCGAGGCCGAAGAGGAGGCCGCCATGCGCGATCCGGCCGGGATGGACGAGGATTTCGCCGAGAATGTGGCCGACTCGCAGGAAGTCGACCACGACGACGCCCCGGTGGACGACAATGTCGTCGACGACGCCCCGGAGGTTGCCGCCCATGATGCCGAGGGTGTGGACATGACCGCCCGGTACTACGACGAGGCGGACCAGCCGTATCCGAGTCGTTACCGCCCCGGCCGCGGCGGCTTCGACCCGGAGGCGGCGGCCATCATCGCGCGGGCCAAGTACGCCTTCCGGCAGCGGGTCGTGCTCGCCATGCTCATCGGCGCCGTGGTCTCGGCGGTGGTCGCGGCCGCCGCCTTCCCCATGCTGTGGTGGGCGCACGGGGCGCTCGACGTGGTGCTGGTCTCCTATCTGGTGTACCTGCGGCGGCAGGTGCGGATCGAGACCGAGATCCGGGAGCGCAGGCTGGCGCGGATGCAGCGCGTCCGGCGGGCGCAGGCCGTCGCCGCGCGCGCCCGGCCGGTCGAGCCCGCCTATGCGGACGAGGTCGAGGTCGACGAGTACGCCCCGGTCGAGGAGTACGCGGACGAGGCGGGCTACGAGGAGCCCTACGAGCCGTACGACCCCGAGCAGGACCACGGGCCGAGGGAGCGGGTCGCCGACGGGCCGTCGATGCCGCAGGTCACCAGGGCCGGCGCGGTCATGGTCGAGGTCGACGACGAGGACCCGATGTTCGACGAACTGGAGGAGCCGGGGTCGTTGCCCTACCGGCGCGCGGTGGGCGAGTAACGCGCCTGATACGCTGGCGCGGCACCGTCAGGGGCTGTAGCGCAGTTGGTAGCGCGCCTCGTTCGCATCGAGGAGGTCCGGGGTTCGATTCCCCGCAGCTCCACGCATAGGTGGCCCGTGCCCGCGGAGGGCGCGGGCCTTTTGCGTTTCGCCTTTACATTGGGGGTGCAACCCCCAAACCCCGCTCGGGGGCCAGCCCCCGAACCCCCGGGCTTGTGGTGCTGTCGGTTGTGGTGAGGGTTGTGGGTGGGGTTGTTGGGTGTTTGGGCGATGTGGATGGTGTGGTTCTTTACTGATTGGTTCTTTTGCTGATTGGTTTTTGGGTGTGGGTGTGGGTGCTGGTTGGTCAGGTGTAGATGCCGGCTTGGGCTGCTGTGGTGGCGGCTTGGGCTGCTTGGTCTGCGGTGGCTTTGTCCAGGGGGGCGTTGCTGGTTAGTAGGCGGTAGTAGAGGGGGGCGGAGACGGCGCGGATTACTTCGTGGGGGTTGGTGTTGGGGGGCACCTCGCCTCGGTTGATGGCGTGCTGGATGCAGGGGGACCATTCGGTGATTCTGGTTTCGTAGAAGTGGTGTAGGGCTTCGGCTGTTTTTGGGTCGCTGGTGGCGGCTGCGATCACGGCCTTGAAGAGTGCGCCCTGGCGGGGGTCGGACAGGGTGCGTTGGACCAGTCGGGCGTTGGCTTGTAGGTCGCCTAGGAGGGTGCCGGTTTCGGTGCGGGGTAGGGACTGTTCGGCCATGTCGGTCAGTAGGTCCGCTACCAGGCCGGGCACGGTGGACCAGCGGCGGTAGACGGTGGTTTTGCCGACGTTGGCGCGGCGGGCGATGTCGGTGAGGTCGAGGTGGGCGAAGCCGACTTCCGCCAGGGCGTCGCCGGCGGCCCGCAGTACGGCGGTCCGCACTCGGGCCGTTCTGCCCCCGGGGCGCACGGTGCCCGGGACTGACTCCTCGTCCATAACGGGTCTCCCGTTCCTTTAGGGGGTGTTGATGTTACCGTGGTGACGTTAACGGAACTTGAGACCCATTAGTGAGGTGTGGTGTGGAGTTCAGGTCGTTGGGTGCTTCTGGGCTGAGGGTGCCGGTGTTGAGTTTTGGGGCGGGGACGTTCGCTGGTAGTGGGCCGTTGTTCGGTGCTTGGGGTAGTACCGGTGTCGCGGAGGCGCGGCGGCTGGTTGACGTGTGTCTGGACGCGGGGGTCACGATGTTCGATACCGCGGATGTCTACTCCGGTGGCGGGTCGGAGGAGGTGCTTGGTGCGGCGGTGAAGGGGCGGCGGGACCGGGTGTTGTTGTCGACGAAGGCGAGCCTGCCGATGGGGGATGGGCCCCAGGACGCCGGGTCGTCCCGGTCGCGGCTGATCAGGGTGTGTGAGGACGCGCTTCGACGGCTGGGGACCGATTATCTTGATCTGTTTCAGTTGCATGCCTTTGATGCTGGGACACCGGTGGAGGAGGTGTTGGGCACGCTTGGGGATCTTGTGCGGGCGGGCAAGCTGCGTTATGTCGGGGTCTCCAACTTCTCGGGGTGGCAGTTGATGAAGTCCCTTGGCAGTGCGGAAAGGCTTGGGCTGCCGCGTTATGTCGCTCATCAGGTGTACTACTCGTTGGTTGGTCGGGACTATGAGTGGGAGCTGATGCCACTCGGGCTTGATCAGGGTGTTGGTGCGCTGGTCTGGAGTCCACTGGGGTGGGGGCGGCTTACCGGGAAGGTGCGTCGGGGGCAGCCGTTGCCGGTGACCAGTCGTCTACATCAGACCGCTGACTTTGGCCCGCCGGTGGCGGACGAGCTTCTTTTTCGGGTGGTTGATGTGCTTGACGAGATCGCGGCGGAGACGGGGCGGACCGTTCCGCAGATCGCGATCAACTGGTTGCTGGGGCGGCCGACGGTCTCGTCGGTGATCATCGGTGCGCGGAACGAGGCGCAGTTGCGGCAGAACCTCGGTGCGGTCGGCTGGGCGTTGACCGCGGACCAGGTCGCTCGGCTCGATGCGGTGAGTGTGCGGACGGCGCCCTACCCGTACTTCCCCTATCGGCGCCAGGAAGGGTTCGCGCGGTTGAATCCGGCGCCGGTGTGAGCCGTGGGTGTCCACAACGCACGGTGGAGGTGTCTCAGGGTCACCGGTCGCGCACCCTCGGTGGCAGCGAACCGTCAGGCCGGACGTCGCCGCAGGCCGTTACCGGGGTTCGTTACCATCGCGGCATGGGTGAAAAGATCGCGGAGGTCGTGGACCAGGCGGAGACGCCGGGAACCGGAGGGGCCTACGCGCCTGCCCGGATGACCACCGAGGGACCGGTGCACAGCGTCGCCGACTGGGAAGACTTCGCTGACACCGAGCATATCGACGACGGCCGCATCGTGATCAACATGGGGCCGATCCACCCGTCCTCACACGGCGTGCTGCGCATGGTCATGGAGCTCGAGGGCGAGACCGTGACGCAGTGCCGGCTGGTCATCGGCTACCTGCACACGGGCATCGAGAAGAACCTCGAGTACCGCTCGTGGACCCAGGGGGTCACCTTCGTGACCCGCATGGACTACCTGTCCCCGCTGCACAACGAGACCGCCTACTGCCTTGGCGTGGAGAAGCTGCTCGGCATCGAGGCGCCCGCGCGCGCCCAGGTCATCCGCGTGCTGCTGATGGAGATCAGCCGGATCGGCTCCCACCTGGTGTCCATCGGCGCCGGTGGCATGGAGCTCGGCGCGATCACCGCGATGACCATCGGCTTCCGTGAGCGCGAGGAGGTCCTGCACCTGCTCGAGCACCTCACCGGGCTGCGGATGAACCACGCGTTCATCCGGCCGGGCGGGGTCGCCCAGGACCTGCCGGAGGACGCCGCCGAACACATCAACCAGTTCCTCAAGGTGATGAACCAGCGGCTGCCCGACTTCGACAAGCTGCTCACCGGCCAGCCCATCTGGCGCAACCGGCTCGAGGGCATCGGCTACCTGCCGCTGGACGCGTGCCTGGCCATGGGCGCCACCGGCCCGGTGCTGCGCTCGGCCGGCCTGCCATGGGACCTGCGCAAGATCGAGCCGACCTGCGGTTACGAGGACTACGACTTCGAGGTGCCGACCTCCAACCAGGCCGACGCGTTCGCCCGCTACCTGCTGCGGGTCGAGGAGATGCGCCAGTCGCTGCGGATCATCAAGCAGTGCGTCCGGCGGCTCAAGGAGCCCGGCCCGGTCATGGTCGAGGACGGCAAGATCGCCTGGCCGGCGCGGCTGAGCATCGGCTCCGACGGCATGGGCAACTCGCTCGACCACGTCCGCAAGATCATGGGCCAGTCGATGGAGTCGCTCATCCACCACTTCAAGCTGGTGACCGAGGGCTTCTCGGTGCCCGCCGGGCAGGTGTACGTGCCCGTCGAGTCGCCGCGCGGCGAACTGGGCTACCACGTCGTGTCCGACGGCGGCACCCGGCCGATGCGCGTCCACGTGCGTGACCCAAGCTTCGTCAACCTGCAGTCGCTGCCGGCCATGGCCGAGGGCTCGCTGGTCGCGGACGCCATCGCCGCGTTGGCCTCCATCGACCCGGTGATGGGCGGCGTCGACCGCTGACGTAGTGCGTGCCGTGCCCGTGAGTGTGGATCCACTGTAGAACCATTGGTGGCGTAAGCCGTGTCAGCCACGGTGTCAGCGGCGTGACAGGGGCGTGTCCGGCCGGGCGTCGATGGTTGGCGCATGAGAAGTTCAGCGATCAGCGTTTCGGGACTGCGCAAGTCCTTCGGGGACAAGGTGGTGCTCGACGGCATCGACCTTGAGGTGGCGGCGGGCTCGGTGTTCTCGCTGCTCGGCCCGAACGGGGCCGGCAAGACCACCACGGTCAACGTGCTGACCACGTTGATGAAGGCCGACGGGGGAACGGTGCTGGTCGCCGGACACGACAGCGTGTCCGAGGCCAGGGCGGTGCGCGCGGCGATCGGGGTCACCGGTCAGTTCGCCGCCGTGGACGAGCTGTTGACCGGGCAGGAGAACCTGCGGTTGATGGTCGACCTGGCCAGGGCGGGTGTCGGCGACGGCGATCGGGTCGTCGCCGGCCTGCTGGCCCGGTTCGACCTGGCGGAGGCGGCCGGCGAGTCGGTGTCGACCTACTCCGGGGGCATGCGCCGCAAGCTGGACCTGGCGATGACGCTGGTCGGCAACCCGCGGATCATCTTCCTTGACGAGCCGACGACCGGGCTGGACCCGCGCAGCCGGCGCACCATGTGGACGATCATCCGCGAGCTGGTGGCCGACGGCGTGACCATCTTCCTCACCACCCAGTACCTGGAGGAGGCCGACCAGCTCGCCGACCGGGTCGCGGTGCTCGACCAGGGCAAACTGGTCGCCCAGGGCACGCCGGACGAGCTCAAGCGCCAGCTCCCCGGCACGCACGTGCGGCTCCGGTTCGCCAGCGCCGACGAGCTCGACGCGGCCGCGCGGGTGATCGCGGACGCGACGCGCGACGACGAGGCGCTCACCCTGCGGGTGCCCGGCGACGGCGGCACCAGGTCGTTGCGCGCGCTGCTGGACCGGCTCGACGAGTACTCGGTCAGCGCCGAGGCGTTCTCCGTGCACACCCCCGACCTCGACGACGTCTTCCTCGCCCTCACCGGCCACGACACGGCGGAGGTCGGGAAATGAGCGCCAAGTCCCCCTCGATGGTCATGTTGCGCCGCAACGTCAAACACATCACCAGGAACCCGACCTCGGTGTTCAACGCGGTGCTGATGCCGATCATCATCATGCTGATGTTCGTCTACATGATGGGCGACGCGTTCGACGTCGGTGTCGACTACGTCGACTACGTGACGCCCGGACTGATGCTGCTGGCCGTCTGCTACGGCCTCGGCGCCGCCGCGACGTCGGTGAACGCCGACATGACCAAGGGCATCATCAACCGGTTCAAGGTCATGGACGTCTCCCGGGGCGCGGTGCTGACCGGGCACGTGGTCGCCAGCGTGCTGACCAACCTGATCGCCATCGTCGGCCTGCTCGCGGTGGCCTTCCTGCTCGGCTTCCGCCCGGCGGCCGGTCCGCTGGAGTGGCTCGGCGTGGCCGGCATCATCGTGCTGCTCAGCTTCGCGGCCGGCTGGCTCACCGTCGCGCTGGGCCTGGCGGCCAAGTCACCGGAGACCGCGGGGATCGCCGCCGTGCCGCTGGTCATGCTGCCGTTCTTCAGCAGCGCGATCGTGCCGG
This sequence comes from Actinophytocola sediminis, assembly GCF_054779715.1. Classification (NCBI taxonomy): domain Bacteria; kingdom Bacillati; phylum Actinomycetota; class Actinomycetes; order Pseudonocardiales; family Pseudonocardiaceae; genus Actinophytocola; species Actinophytocola sediminis. The sequence continues at coordinate 42,036 of NZ_BAAGXS010000028.1, forward strand.
CGGACAAGATGGGGCCCGGCCTGCGGGAGTTCGCCGAGTACCAGCCGTTCACGCCGATCATCGAGACCATGCGCGGGCTGTTCGCCGGCGCGCCGGACACCGGCGACGCGATCACCGCCGTCGCCTGGTGTGTCGGCATCGCGCTCGTCGGGTACCTGTGGGCACGGGCCACGTTCACGAAGCGAGCGTGACCAGCTCATTCCGGCCTGTCGGCATGCAGACCAGAGCCGCCTCGGCGAACAGCGCTTCGCCGAGGCGGCTTTACCTGCTGTTCGATCCCGGCCTACGTGCTGAGCATGGCCAGCACGGCGTCCCGGAGGTGGGTCATGCTGGACTGGTCTTCGAGGAGCCCAACGAGGTGCGGGAGTACCGGCAGGTGATGAACCACCTCCGGGTTCAGGCCCGGTCACCGGAGGAATCCGTCCGGTTGATCGACCAGATCAGGAAGGAGATCGAATGACGACTAGCAACGACTTCGCCGGAGCGAGGTGGCGGAAATCCAGCCGCTCCACCGATACCGGCGACTGCGTCGAACTGGCGCACACCGATGCCGCGTTCGGCGTCCGGGACTCCAAGAACGCCAGTGCTGCCGTGCTCGCCCTGACCGCCCAGCACGGGCTCGCGTTCCTTGGCGCGATCAAGAGCGATCGGTTAACCCGGTCGTAGTCCCTACCTGAGACGCGCTCACGGCGCACGTTCACGAAGCGAGCGTGACCTCGACCAGCTCCCGCCAGCTCGTCTCCGACCCTGCCCCAGCCGCCTCGGCGAACAACGGTTCGCCGAGGCGGCTGCGCGCTGTCCGCCCGATCCTGGCCAGGTCCGGGTTGGCGTGGTCGAGCAGCCCGCGTACGCCGGTGCTCGCCCCGAGCAGCCGCGCGGCCTGCTCGTACTCGCCCTGGCGCGCCGCCAGGTCCGCGATCCCGACGATCGCCTCGGCGATGATCGACGCGTCGTCGGTCTCGGTCGCCGCCCGGTAGGCGGCCACGCGGTGGGCGCGGGCCTCGTCGAGATCCTCGGCGACCCCGGCGCGCAGCTGATGGGTCAGCCACCGCACGTGCGGCCGCCCCGCCTCGTCGCCGAGCAGGGCGGTCGCGACGTCGAGCTGTTCGGACACCTCCGTGGCGTCGCCGCGCAGGTTGGCCAGCTTCGCCCGCGTTATGGCCAGCTGGGCCAGCGTGCCCGGCCAGGTGTCCCGTTCGGCGTAGCGCTGCGCCTCGGCCAGCGCGGTCTCGGCGGCGTCCTGGTCGCCGAGCAGCCAGTACACCCGCACCTGCCGGGACCGTTGCTGGATGACGTCGTCGACCGCGCCGATCTCGGTGACCACCGCGACCGCCTGTTCGTAGTACTCGCACGCGCGGGCGAACTCGCCGCGCATGGCGATCCGGTCGGCCAGCTCGGACAGCGCGAACGCGATGCCGAACCGCTCGCCGATCGCCTGGAACCCGGCGAGGGCCGTCTCCAGGTAGGCGTCCACCTCGTAGCCGCCCCGGCCGAGCCCGATCAGGATCTTGCCAAGGTGCAGCGCGCTGATCGCGCGGACCCAGGGTTCCTCGTCGGCCAGCAGCGACTCCCACGCCGGCACGATCTCCTCGGGGTCCCACAGCATGCGTTCCAGCGGGACGGCCAGCCGCAGCGCCGGGTGGAAGTGCTGGTGGTGGCGGCCGAGCCGGTAGGCCTCGTGGATCCACTTCCGCGCCGCGTGCACGTCCACCGGCGCGGAGTTCACGAACATCGAGATGAGGCCGTACACGGTGGCCCGGACCTCGTCCGGCACCTCGCCCGGCGTCTCGGTGGCCGCCGTGAGCAGCTCCATGCCCTCGGCCTTCCGCCCGCTGAGCCACCAGTACCAGGCGGCGCCCATCGCCAGCCGCATCGCCGCCGGCGCGTCCCCGGCCGCGAGCGCGCCCCGCATCGCGGCGCCGATGTTGTCGTGCTCGACCTTGAGCGCGGCCAGCCACACCAGCTGCTCGCCGCGCCGCAGCCGGGGCTCGACGGCCTCGGTGAACTCGGTGAAGTAGGCCAGGTGCGCCCTGCGGGCCAGCTCCGTCTCGCCCGCCTCGGCCAGGCGCTGGTCGGCGTACTCCTTGATCGTGCCGAGCATCCGGTACCGCGGGGCGCCCGCGCCCCCGGCGACCAGCAGCGACTTCTCGGTCAGCGCGGTGAGCAGCTCCAGCACCCGCTCCCGCTCGCCGGCGTCGCCGGCGCAGACGTGCTCGGCGGCCTCCAGCCCGGCCCCGCCGGCGAACACCGACAGCCGGCGCAGGACGACCCGTTCGGCGTCGGTGAGCAGCTCCCAGCTCCAGTCGACCATCGCGCGCAGCGTGCGGTGGCGGGGCAGCGCGGTACGGCTGCCGCCGGTCAGCAGCCGGAACCGGTCGGCAAGGCGGCTGGCGAGCTGGTCGATGGACATGGTGCGCAACCGGGCCGCGGCCAGCTCGATGGCCAGCGGCATCCCGTCCAGCGCCCGGCAGACCCGCGCCATCGTCGCCAGCGTGTCCGCGTCGACCCGCAGGTCCGTGCGCACCGCGCTGGCCCGGTCCCACAGCAGCCGCACGGCCGGCGAGGACTCGATCTCGCCTGCGTCCGCGTCGCCGCCCGGCAGCCCGAGGGGCACCACCGGCCAGAGTGCCTCACCGGTGATGCCGAGCGGCTCCCGGCTGGTCGCGAGGATCCGCAGCCGCCGGCACTCGCCGAGCAGGCGATGCGCGAACGTCGCCGCCGACTCGATCACGTGCTCACAGTTGTCCAGGATGAGCACCGCGTCCCGCTCGCGGATCGCGGCGATCAGCCGGTCGGTCGGCTCCAGGTTCGACGTGTCGCCGAGCAGCGCGTCGCGCACCCCGAGCGCGCCGAGCGTCGCCTGCGCCACGTCGCCGTCCGCGCCGATGGCCGCGAGCTCCACCAGCCAGACCCCGTCTGGCAGGTCGTCGACCATGGTGCGCGCGGTCTCGGTGGCCAGCCTGGTCTTGCCGGCCCCGCCCGGCCCGATCAGCGTGCTCAGCCGGTGCTGGGTGACCAGGTCGCGGACCGCGGCGAGGTCGGCGTCCTTGCCGACGAAGCTGGTCAGCTCGGCCCGCAGGTTGGTCTGCCGGTCGGTCGCCGGCCGGGCCACCTCGCCGCGCAGCAGCGCCACGTGCAGCGCGGACAGCTCCGGCGACGGGTCGACGCCGAGCGCGTCGGCCAGCGCGTCCCGGGTGCGCTGGTAGACCCGCAGTGCCTCGGTGTCCCGCCCGGCCGCGACCAGCGCCCGCATCAGCGCGGTGACCAGCCGTTCGCGGGTCGGGTGCGCGGTCACCAGGTCGGTCAGCTCCGCCAACGCCACCTCGTGGCCGGGGGCTGCCTCGGCGGCGAACCGGTCCTCCAGCGCGGTCAGCCGGAGCTCGTCGAGCCGGGTGGCCGCCGCGGCGAACGCCGCGCTGTCTGGCAGGCCGACCTCCCGCATGGCGTCCCCGCGCCACAGCGCGCCCGCCTCCCGCAGCAGCGCCACCCGCGCCGGGCCGTCGGCGTCCCTGGCCTGGCCGACGAGGCGTTCGAACCGCACGGCGTCCACCACGTCGGGGTCGACCACCAGCCGGTAGCCGTTCGGGTGTCCGTCGACCAGCCCGCCAGGCAGCGCCTTGCGCAGCCGGGAAGCCAGCCGTTGCAGGGCGTTGGCCGCGTCGGCCGGCGGGTGCTCGCCCCAGATCCAGTCGACGAGCGTCGCCTTGGGGACCACCCGGCCGGCGTCGAGCGCGAGGGCGACCAGCAGTGCCCGCAGCCGGGCGCCCGGCACGTCGACGGTGGTGCCGTCGTCCGCGCGAACCTCGAACGGTCCCAGCATCCCGATCAGCACGCGGGCGATTTTGCCACGCCCCCGTTCACGGGCTCGGGTCGTAGACGGTGGGGCCGTACCAGCTCAGCGCGGCCCGCAGGTCGGCCAGTTCACGTTCGCGGGTGCGGTAGCCGACGTCGTGGGCGACGGGGAAGGCGCGCAGCCCGCCGTTGGCCTCGGCGCCGAGGCCGGCCCGGGACACCCCGGCGGGGAGGGACACGACCAGCCACGGCCGCTTCTTGTGCGCCACCACGCGGGCTCTGGCGATCTCCGACCACCCCAGGGCGTGTTGCCGCCGGCCGTGGCCGAGGGTGAGGCCGGTGCGGGACACCTCCAGCCAGCGTCGCGGGCGGACCAGCCGCCAGAAGTTGCGCACCGCCGGCACCGCGAACAGCAGCAGGATGAGCGAGAACAGCGCGATGCCGACGGCGTCCTGGCTCCAGAACACCGGCGCGCCCATCGCGGTGAACAGCAGCGCGCACGGGGCCAGGACGAGGAACGAGACGGCCGCCCACGGCCGGCCACGGACGCGGAAGACCACGGGGCCCTCGCCCGACGGGGTCGCGGAGTAGGCCCTCGTCGGTGTGCGCGGGGTCGTCGGCCGGGCGACCTCGGTAACCGGCGGGGTCGCCGGCTGGGCGACCTCGGCGGCCGGCGGGGGCGCCCAGTGGGCGTGACCGCCCGCGCTGAGCTCGGTCAGCAGCTCGGTGGGGGTCGGCCGGGCGGCGGGGTCGCGGTCCAGGCACCTGGCCACCAGGTGGCGCAGTTCGGCCGGCACCCGGTCCAGGTTCGGCTCGCCGTGCACCACCCGGTAGACCAGCGCGGGGAGCGTGCCGGTGCCGAACGGGCCGTCGCCGGTGGTGGCGTAGACCAGGACCGCGCCCAGCGCGAACACGTCGCTGGCCGGCGTGATCTCCCGGCCGTCGAGCTGTTCTGGGGACAGGAAACTGGGGGTGCCGACGATCATGCCGGTCGCCGTGAGCCCGGTGCCCTCCAGCGTCCGCGCGATGCCGAAGTCGATCACCCTCGGGCCGTCGCCGGCCAGCAACACGTTGGCCGGCTTGAGATCCCGGTGCACCAGGCCGGTCTTGTGCACCACGCGCAACGCCTCGGCGAGCCCGGCGGCCAGCGCCCGGGCCTGCGCCGGGGACAGCGGCCCGTGCGTGGCGACCGCGTCCTTGAGGGTCGGGCCGGCGACGTACTCGGTGGCCAGCCACGGGACGGCCGCGTCCGGGTCGGCATCCACGACCGCGGCGGTCCAGAAGCCGCCGACCGCGCGCATCGCCGCCACCTCCTGGCGGAAGCGTTCGCGGAAACCGTCGTCGTCGGCCAGCTCCGCCCGGATGACCTTCACCGCCACCAGCCGCCCACCCGGTGACCTGGCGAGGAAGACGGTGCCCATGGCGCCGTTGCCGAGGCGGCTCAGCGTGGTGTAATCGCCGATCCGCCCCGGATCACCCGGTCGTAACGCGGTCACCGGCGTCTCCTTCCCCCAGGACGTGCGCGTTCGGGCACGATGGGGCCATGAACCTGATCCGCGACGTCGGCGGAACAGTCGCCGCCGCGTTGAACACCGCCACCGCGCCATTCGATCCAGAAGGCTACCTGCGCAGGCGGCGTCTCCGGGGTGGCGATCCGGTGATCGTCTCGCCACCAGGGGGATCCGGGCGGATGGTGATCACCGGCGATCCGGAGGGGGCGCGGGAGCTGTTCTCCGGACCGGTCGACGCGTTCGAGGTCGCGCGGCCGAACATGGTCGAACCGCTGCTCGGCCCCGGCTCGCTGATCATGGTCGACGGCGACCGGCACCGGCGCGAGCGGCGGCTGCTCACGCCGATGTTCCACGGCGAGCGGATGCGCGCCTACGGCACGGTCATGCGGGAGGCGACCCTCGACCAGATCGGCGGCTGGCGGCCGGGCCAGGTCGTCGACACCCAGAAACTGGGGCACGCGATCACGCTGCGGGTGATCGTGCGGGCGATCTTCGGCGTGGACGACGACACCAGAGGCGACCGGTTCGCCGCCGCCACGACCAGATTGTTCGCCGGGTACACCGCCATGCTCACCATGCCGGCCTACCGGCAGACGGTGGGCAGGCTCGGCCCGGTGACCCGGCTGCGGCGGCGGCTGGCCGAGTTCGACGCGTTGCTGCGCGCGGAGATCGACCACCGGCACGCGCAGGGGCTGACCGGCCGGGAGGACATCCTGTCACTGCTGCTGTCCACCCGGTACGACGACGGGTCGACGCTGGCGGGCACCGAGCTGCTGGACGAGCTGCGGACCATGGTCGTCGCCGGCCACGAGACCACGGCCACCTCGCTCGGCTGGGCGCTCTACCACCTCTACCGCGAGCCGGGCCTGGCGCGGCGGGTGATCGACGAGGTGGCCGCGCTCGGCGCGCGCCCGGCACCGGCCGAACTGGCCGAGCTGCCACTGCTCGGCGCGGTGTGCCAGGAGACGCTGCGACTGCATCCGGTGGTGCCGATGATCGCGCGCCAGCTGGTGACCGACTGGCGGTTCCTCGGTGTGCACCTGGTCCCCGGCGACACCGCCGCGGTCGCCACCTCGTTGCTGCACCACAACCCGGACGTGTGGGACGAGCCGTTCGCGTTCCGGCCGGACCGGTTCGTCGACCGCAAGCCGCGACCACACGAGTACGCCCCGTTCGGCGGCGGGCACCGGCGCTGTGTCGGTGCCGCGTTCGGGGAGTACGAGCTGCGCGTCGTGCTGGGCACGCTGGTCAGCGCCGCCAGGTTCTCGATGTCGGACAGGGACCGGTTCCGGCCGACGCCGAGGGCCCGGCCCAGGAGCATCACGCTGGGGCCCGACCGCGCGCTCACCCTGACCTATGACGGGCCGGTGTCCTGAGCCGTTCTTCCAGGTGGGCCCGGTAGTTGGGGCAGGTCGTGATGTCCTCGTGGGTGCAGGCGATGGCGTTGTCCACGAGGTCCATCGCCGACCGCAGCTCGGCCAGCCGGGCGCGCAGCGACTCGCGGTGGCGTGCCAGGACCTCCTTTCTGGCCGGCGGGCTCGCCGGCGCGAGGAACTCCCGGATGTCGGCCAGGGAGAAGCCGACCTCCTTGGTCCGCAGGATCGTGGCGACCCGGTACAGGTCCTCGGTGGTGTAGCGGCGATGGGTGCTGGCGGATCTGGCCGGGGCCAGCAGACCAACGGACTCCCAGTGGCGCAGCACATGGGTTGGGAGGGCGAAGTGGGCCGCCACCTCGCCGATAGTCAGCGCGCTTGACTTCATGTCGACATTAAGTCGCACCATGGCCGGCATGTCGAACCTGCTGGCGGTACTTGACGCGATCGACGGCCTTCCCTGGGCCACCGACCTGCGCAACCGGACTTACGAACTCCTCGGCGACGTGCGCGGGCAACTCGTGGTCGACGTTGGCTGCGGCGGCGGCCGGGCGGTGGCCGAGCTGGAGGAGCGCGGCGCGGTCGCGGTGGGCGTCGACGTCGACTCCGACATGCTCGCGGCGGCGCGCGAGCGGTGGGCCGGGGCGGACTTCCGGCCGGGCAGCGCGCTGGCGCTGCCGTTCGCGGACGGAAGCGTCGCGGGCTACCGGGCGGACAAGGTGCTGCACGTGCTGGAACGGCCGGTGGACGCCCTGCTGGAGGCCCGACGGGTGCTCGCGCCCGGCGGCCGGGCCGTGCTGGTCGGGCAGGACTGGGACGCCATCGTCGTCGACGCCGACGACGCCGAGACCACCCGGCGGGTGCTCGCGGCCAAGGCGGACACCATCGCCTCGCCCAGGGCGGCGCGGGCCTACCGGAACCTGTTGCTGGACGCGGGTTTCAGCGACCCGGTGGTCGAGGTGCACACCGCGGTGCACACCGACTCCTCCGGGCTTGCGTTGCTGGCCAGGCTCGGTGCGCCGGAGCACTGGCTGGCCGAGCAGCGGGACCGGGCGCGGCGTGGTCGGCTGTTCGTCGCGCTACCGCTGTTCTTGGCTGTCGCTCGGCGCTGAGGTTCGCCCGCATCGAGCCGTGGTCGAGTGATGTTGTCTGGCCTCCCGGCGACCCGCACCATGGAACCATCCTGGCCGGTGACGGGAGCGGTGGCCCACGTCATCGGCCAGTCCCACGCCCAAGTGTGGTCCGGATCCTTGCGCGACCACCGGCGATCGGTCAGGCTCCGTGCTTGATGCGCACCCTGATAGTCGACAACTACGACTCGTTCACGTTCAACCTGTGCCACCTCGTCGGGTCCGTCACCGGTGTGCGGCCGGTCGTGGTGCGCAACGACGAGCCGGGCTGGGCGCTTGGCGACCTCGCCGACTACGACAACGTGATCATCTCGCCGGGGCCCGGCCGGCCGGAGCGGGTCGCGGACTTCGGCAGGTGCGGCGACATCATCCGCGCGGCGACCATCCCGCTGCTCGGTGTCTGCCTTGGGCACCAGGGGATCTGCCACGCCTACGGCGGCGAGGTCGGCCCGGCGACCGAGGTGCGCCACGGGTTGGTCTCCCGGATCACGCACACCGGCGATGGCATCTTAGCCGGCTTACCCTCGCCGTTCGACGCGGTCAGGTACCACTCGCTCGCCGTGCACCGGTTACCCGGCGAGCTGACGGGCCTCGCGACCGCGGAGGACGGCGTGCTGATGGCCGTTGGGCACCGTTCCCGGCCGCAGTGGGGGGTGCAGTTCCACCCGGAGTCGATCCGGACCGACCACGGACACCGCCTGCTGGCGAACTTCCTCGGCACCCGCGGCCGGATCACCGCGGGCACCCGGCCGGCCGCGTTACCGGCGCCCACGTTGCACCACCGGCGGATCGCGGTGGACGTGGACGCCGAGGCGGTGTTCGACGCGCTGTACCGGGAGTCCGCGTGGGCCTTCTGGCTCGACAGCGCGGGCGGCGGGCGGTTCTCCTTCCTCGGTGACGCCAGCGGTCCGCGCGCCAGGGTGGCCACCGCCGACGTCTCCGCCGGGGAGGTCACCGTCCGCTCGGCCGCCGGCGACACGGTCGTCACCGGATCCTTTGTGGACTGGGTGGCCGCCGATCTCGCCGCGCACCCGAGCACCCTGCCGCCCGGCCTGCCGTTCGACTTCGCGCTGGGCTGGGTCGGCTACCTCGGCTACGAGCTGAAAGCCGAGTGCGGGGCGGACAACGCCCACCGCGCCGAGCAGCCGGACGCGGCGATGATCTCCCCGGACCGGGCGGTCGTCATCGACCACCAGGAACGCACGGTCCACCTGCTCGCCTTGGCACACAACGACAATCTCGCCTGGCTGGCGGACACCGAGGCCACCCTGCGCGGGCTGCGGCCACTGCGCGACGACCCGGCCGTCCCCGAGCTCGGCGAGTTACGGCTACGGCACGAGCGGGCCGAGTACGAGCGGCTGATCGCCAGGTGCCAGCAGGAGATCACCGCCGGCGAGAGCTACGAGATCTGCCTCACCAACCAACTCGTCGCCGACGGCAAGCTCGACCCGTGGCCCGCCTACCGCCGGTTGCGCCGCCAGCACCCGGAACCGTTCGCCGCGCTGCTGCGCCTCGGCGAGCGCAGTGTGCTCAGCGCGTCCCCGGAGCGGTTCCTGCGGGTGTGGCCCGACGGGCTCGTCGAGTCGCGACCGATCAAGGGCACCCGGCCGCGCGGTGACTCCGAAGTAGACGATCAGCGGCTGCGGGCAGAGCTCGCGGCGAGCGCCAAGGACCGGGCGGAGAACCTGATGATCGTCGACCTGGTGCGCAACGATCTCGGCACGGTCGCCGAGTTGGGCTCGGTGACCGTGACCGAGCTGTTCGCGGTGGAATCGCATCCGACCGTGCATCAGCTCGTGTCCACGGTCCGTGCGCGGCTGCGCGCCGACCGGGGCGCGGTGGACTGTGTGCGGGCGGCCTTCCCCGGTGGATCCATGACCGGAGCACCCAAGATCCGCACGATGGAGATCATCGACCGGCTCGAGGGTGGCCCTCGGGGCGTGTACTCGGGCGCGTTGGGGTACTTCTCCGCGAACGGCGCGGCGGACTTCAGTATTGTCATCCGTACGCTCGTGGTCGAGCCGGACAGAGTGTCCTACGGCATCGGTGGTGCGATCATCGCACTGTCCGAACCGGACAGCGAGGTCGCCGAGACCGCGGTGAAGGCCACCCCGCTGCTCAGGCTGTTGGACCAGGAGTTCCCTGAATGATCCTTGACGAGTTGTCCCAACCGATCGTGCAGGCGCCGATGGCCGGTGGCGGGTCGACCCCCGAGCTGGCCGCCGCCGTGTCCAACGCGGGCGGGCTCGGCTTCCTCGCCGCCGGCTACCGCACCGCGGACGCCGTCCGCGCGCAGATCGGCGCCACCAGGGAGCTGACCGGCAAGCCGTTCGGGGTCAACATCTTCGTCCCCGACACCTCCACTGTGGACGGCAAGGCGCTCGCCGGCTACCGGGAGCGGCTGGCCGCCGAGGCGCGGCGCTACCGGGTGACCCTGGCCGACCCGTCGGACGACGACGACGGCTGGACCGGCAAGCTCGCGCTGGTGCGCGAGGAGCGGGTGCCGGTGGTCAGCTTCACCTTCGGCTGCCCGGATCCGACGGTGCTGAGCGAACTGCGGGAGGCCGGCTGCGCCACCGTGGTCACGGTGACCTCCGCCGGCGAGGCGCTGACCGCGGCCGCCGCCGGCGCGGACGCGTTGTGCGTGCAGGGCACCGAGGCCGGTGGTCACCGGGGCACCTTCCACAACACCGACCCGATCGACGACACCGCGCTGCTTCCGTTGCTGCGCAAGATCTCCGCCGCGGTGACCGTGCCGCTGATCGCGGCCGGCGGGCTGTCCGGCGGCCGGGACGTGGCCGCCGTGCTCGTCGCCGGCGCGCGGGCGGCGCAGCTGGGCACGATGTTCCTGGCGTGCCCGGAGGCCGGCACGAACCCGCCACACCGGGCGGCGCTGGCCGGCGAGCGGCCGACGGCGGTGACCCGCGCGTTCACCGGCCGGCCGGCGCGCGGGCTGGTCAACCGGTTCATCACCGAACACTCCTCGGCCGCGCCGGCCGCCTACCCGCACGTGCACCACCTGACCAAGGGGCTGCGCCAGGCCGGCGACCCGGAGGCGATGTCGCTGTGGGCGGGCCAGGCGCACGAGTTCGCCAGGGAGATTCCCGCCGCCGACCTGGTGGCCGAACTCGGCGCCGGGGCGCGCGCCGCGCTCACCGAGGCCGCGCGCCGCTGGCCGGCGTGAATTGTCGGACCCCTGAGCTAGCCTGGATTCATGCAGGTCACATGGGGTTTGGCGATTGACTGCGCCCATCCGGGCGAGTTGGCGAAATTCTGGTCGTTCGCGCTCGGCTATGTCGAGATGCCGGTGCCGGCCGGCTACGCGACCATGGCCGACTGGTTGACCGAGCTCGGTGTCCCGGAAGAGGAATGGGACGACGGCGCGTACCTGTCCGACCCGGACGGCACCGGGCCGACGTTGTCGTTGGTCAAGGTGCCCGAGGGCAAGGTGGTCAAGAACCGGGTGCACATCGACCTCAAGGTGGGCGGTGGCCGGCAGACCCCGTGGGAGCAGCGGTGGCCCAAGGTACTCGCCGCGGTCGAACGGCTGACCGCGGCCGGCGCGACGGTCAGCCGCATCGTGGAGGACGACAGTGGGCGCGCCGACCATTACCTGATGGCCGACCCGGAGGGCAATGAGTTCTGCGTGGTCTGATCGGTAGTTCATCCTTCTGTGTACATAGTGGACTTCTGAAATGAGGAATCATTTCGGCCGGTGCTAGAAAGGGCCGTTGAGTTCACCCACACAGCGGAGAGCTAAAAATGAGCCGGTTTCTCATTGCCACCAGAGCGGTTGCCGTCACGGGCTTCGCGGCCGTGGTGTTGTTCGGCGTTACTGGCACCGCCCCCGGTGTTGAGGGGCCAGCGGGAAACACGACGTCGCCGAAGCAGCCGACGACGCTGACCACGACCTCACCGACGTGGACGTCCTCGGAGACCACGACCTCACCGACCTGGACGTCCTCGCAGACGACGTCGCCGACCTGGACGTCGTCGGAGACGACGACCTCGCCGACGTCCTCGCAGACCACGACGACCTCGCCGACGAGGACAACCTCGCAGACGACGACGTCACCGACGACACCGACGACGCCGACCACCACGACGTCGCCGACCACCACGACGACGACCACGCCGACCAAGACGACCACGACCACGACGAAGCCGACGACGACCACCACGTCGCCGACCAAGACCACGACGACTACGACGTCGACGAAGCCGACGACCACCACGACGTCACCGACGACCACGACGACGACATCGCCGACCACGACGACCACGACGTCGCCGACGACCACGACGACCACGTCGCCGACGAAGACCACGTCAACCACCGAGACGACCTCGTCCACGACCTCGTCCAGCACGTCGTCCAGCAGTTCGTCCAGCACGTCGCCGGACAGCTCGACGAGCACCCCGCCGGCCAGCCACAGCACGACGAGCCCGGGCCCGCAGGGCGGCCCGCCGCCCGCCGCCCCCGGACTGGCGCAGACCGGTGGCCCCGTCGGCTGGCTCGTGCTCCTCAGCACAGCCCTGCTCCTCGGCGGCGGCTCGCTCCTGGTCCTGCTGCGCCGCCGCGGCGCTCGCCGCTGACCCACCCGGCCGACCCGCCCAGTTGATCGCGAAGGGCGTCTCCCACCTGCGGGAGACGCCCTTCGCCGGGTCCGTGCGATTGTTGGCCCATGAACGATCTCGCTGGCTGGCTGCGTCAGGGTGTCGAGGCGATCGACGGCTGGCAGCGCGGCTTTCCCGGCTACCAGGAGCATCCCGCCCAGCAGATCGACCCCGACCGCTTCCAGACCGCGTTCGCCGAGCTCACCACCCGGCTGACCGACAACTACCCGTACTTCCACCCCGACTACGCCGGCCAGATGCTCAAGCCACCCCATCCGGTCGCGGTCGCCGGCTACCTGACCACCATGTTGGTCAACCCGAACAACCACGCACTGGACGGCGGCCCGGCCACCGCCACCATGGAACGCGAGGCGGTCGCCGCCCTCGCCACGATGTTCGGCTTCGACGACCACCTCGGCCACCTCACCGGCGGCGGCACCGTGGCCAACCTGGAGGCACTGTTCGTCGCGCGCGAGTCCCACCCGGGCAAGGGCGTGGCGTTCAGCACCGAGAGCCACTACACCCACGCCAGGATGTGCCACCTGCTCGGCCTGACCGGCCACCAGGTGCCGGTCGACGCCGCCGGCCGGATGGACCTCGACGCCCTCGCCGACCTGCTCGCCACCGGCACGGTCGGCACGGTCGTGCTCACCGCGGGCACCACCGCCCTCGGCGCGGTCGACCCGATCCACGACGCGCTCGCCCTGCGCGAGCGCTACGGCGTGCGGCTGCACGTCGACGCCGCCTACGGCGGATTCTTCACCCTGCTGGCCGGCAACGACACCCTCATCGACCCCCGGCCGTGGCGGGCCATCGCGTCCTGCGACTCGGTGGTGGTCGACCCACACAAGCACGGCCTCCAGCCCTACGGCTGCGGCGCGGTGCTGTTCGCCGACCCGGCCGTCGAACGGTTCTACCGGCACGACTCGCCCTACACCTACTTCACCGACGGCGACCTGCACCTCGGCGAGATCAGCCTGGAGTGCTCCCGGGCGGGCGCCGCGGCCGCGGCGCTGTGGCTGACCTTCCAGGTGATCCCGCCGACCATGGCCGGTCTCGGTGAGTTCCTCGCCGCCGGCCGGCGGGCCGCGCTCGCCATGGCCGACCTGCTCGACGACTCCCCACGGCTCGCGCTCTACCAGCGGCCGGAACTGGACATCGTCACCTACTTCCCGCGCCACGACACCCTGTCGGCGATCGACCGCGCCACCGCGCGGATGTTCACCGACGGCATGCGCGACCGGGTCTTCCTCTCCGTGCTCGGGGTGACCGCCGCCGACCTCACCCGCCGCCACCCGACCGTCGTGTCCGATGTGGACCGGACGCGGGTGCTGCGCAGCGTGCTGATGAAGCCGGAGTCCCAGGCCAGGGTGACCCGGTTGCACCAGCGGATCGAAGCACTGGCCGGTTAGGGTCGCCTCGTGCTCACGGACGTGCTGCCCTACCTGGCCTGCCCGCACTGCGCGGCGACCATGACCCTGGCCGGCGCGCAGCTGCGCTGCGCGTCCGGGCACGGGTTCGACCTGGCCCGCCAGGGCTACGTGAACCTGTTGTCCGGCAAGGCGGCGGTCGCCGGCGACACGGCCGAGATGGTGGCCGCCCGCGCCGCGTTCCTCTCCGCCGGCCACTACCGCCCGGTGACCGCCGCGCTCACCGCCGCCGTCACCGCCGCCAGGCCCGTTGTCACCGCCGCCAGGCCCGCTGTCACCGCCGCGGTCACCGCCCCCACGCCCGCCGGGTGTGTCGCCGATTTCGGCGCGGGCACCGGGCACTACCTGGCCGCGGTACTCGACGCCGAACCCGACCTGGTCGGCCTCGCGCTGGAGATCAGCAAACCGGCGCTGCGCCGCGCGGCCCGCGCCCACCCCAACGCGGGCGCCGTCGGCTGCGACGTGTGGGCCGCCCTGCCCATCAGGACCGCGGCGATCTCGTTGGCGCTCAACGTCTTCGCCCCCCGCAACCCCGCCGAGCTTGGCCGGGTCATCGCACCCGGCGGCACCCTGATCGTGGTCTCCCCGACGGTCGAGCACCTGGCCGGACTGGTCACCGACCTCGGCCTGCTGCGGGTGCCGCCGGACAAGGAACGACAGGTGACCGCCGCGCTCGCGGCCGACTTCGAACCGTCCACTCAGGACGTCCAGGAGTTCGAGCTGGAACTGTCCCACGACGACGTGCTGTCATTGGTCGGCATGGGCCCCAGCGCCTGGCACGTCGGTGCGGAAGCGCTGGGGGAGCGGGTGGCCGCGCTGCCGGAACCGGTGCGGGTGACCGCGTCGGTGCTGGTGGCCAGCTATGGGAGGGCATGATGGACCGGCCGGTGACGTACGCGGTGGTTGGCGCTGGCCAGCGGGGCGCTGGCTACGCGGAGTGGATCGCGGCCCGGCCCCGGCTCGCGCGGGTGGTGGCGGTGGCCGAGCCGAGGGACCACCAGCGTGCCGAACTCGCCCGCCGGCACGGCGTGCCGCCAGAACGCGCGTTCCGCTCCTGGCAGGAGCTGGCCGCCGCCCCCCGGCTGGCCGACGCCGCGATCGTGGCCACCCAGGACTCCGACCACGTCGGCCCGGCGATCACCCTGGCGGACAACGGATATCACCTCGTGGTGGAGAAGCCGCTCGCGCCCACCGAGCAGGAGTGCACCGAGCTGGTCCGCGCGGTCGTCGACGCGGGCGTGCTGTTCGCGGTGTGTCACGTGCTGCGCTACCGGCCATACACCCGGCTGGTGAAGTCGCTGCTCGACGACGGCCGGATCGGCGAGGTGATGAGCGTGCAGCACCTGGAACCGGTCGGGCACTGGCACTACGCGCACTCCTACGTGCGCGGCAACTGGCGCCGGTCCGACCAGGCGTCGTTCATGCTGCTGGCCAAGTCCGGGCACGACATCGACTGGCTGCGGCACCTGGTCGGCAGGCCGATCGAGCGAGTGGCCAGTTTCGGCTCGCTGAGCCATTTCCGGCGCTCGTCGCAGCCGGCCGACGCGTCGGACCGGTGTCTGAGCTGCGCGGTCGAGCCGGACTGTCCGTACTCCGCGCAGCGGCTCTACCTCGGCATGGTGCGCGCCGGGCGCACCGGCTGGCCGGTCAGCGTGCTGACCGACCAGGTCACCGAGGACGGCGTGCGCGCCGCGCTGGCCGACGGACCCTACGGGCGGTGCGTCTACGCGTGCGACAACGACGTGGTCGACCACCAGGTGGTGGCGCTGGAGTTCGACGGCGGGGTGACCGCGACGTTCACCATGACCGGGTTCACCCCGCACCTCGACCGCCGCACGCAGATCTTCGGCACCCGGGGCAGCCTGGACGGCGACGGCGAGCGGGTGACCCTGCACGACTTCACCACCGGCGAGACCTCGGTCCTGGAGGTGCCCTCCGCCGGCCAGGACGCGGCCGCTGGCCACGGCGGCGGGGACGACGGCCTGCTGGCGGCGTTCACCACCGCGGTCGCGACCGGCGACCACGCGCACATCCTGTCCGGCCCACACGAGTCGCTGCAGTCGCACCTGGCGGTCTTCGCCGCCGAGCGTGCTCGGCTGTCCGGCTCGGTGGAGGCGGTCGCGCCCGCCGGCTGACCGCGAAGGGCCCGCGCCGGCCCTTCGCGGCGACCGGTCACGGCCAGTCGATCAGCGGGGAGCGGTAGAAGTCGATCCCGAGCTGCGCCCACCGCGGCGCCTGGGCGGCCAGCCGGGTGCGGAAGGACTCCCAGTCGTGGGTCGACCACGGCGACCAGCCGAGCTCGGCCACCGCCGGCAGCCGGGGGAAGGCCATGAACTCGATGTGGTCGCTGGTCTCCAGGGTCTCCGACCACAGCGGCGCCTCGATGCCCAGCACCGCCGACTCCGGCACGCCTTCCAGGTAGTTGCCGGGGTCCCAGCCGTAGGCCTCGTCGACCTCGATGAAGCCCGCCCAGGACAGGCCGAGCGGGGTGTTCTCGTCGTACTTCATGTCCAGGTAGGTCTTGTTCGCCGGCGAGAGCAACACCTTGTTGCCCCGCGCGACCGCGTCGCGCACCAGCGCGTTGGAGTTCGTCGTGCCCCAGTACTGCGGCAGCGCGGAGGTCGACGGCGTGGCCTTGAGGAACTCGTGCCAGCCGGTGACCTTCTTGCCGAGCGACTCGGCGATCGGCAGCACCCGCTCGAAGAACCTGATGTACTCGGGATCGGTGGTCGCGTGCGCCTCGTCGCCGCCGACGTGCAGGTACTCGCCCGGGGTCAGCTCGGCCAGCTCGGTCAGCACGTCCTGGACGAAGGTGTAGGTGATCTCCTTGTCGATGCACAGCGAGCTGAAGCCGACCTCGATGCCGGTGTACAGCGGCGGGGCGACGCCGTCGCAGTTCAGCTCGGCGTAGGAGGACAGCGCGGCGTTCGTGTGCCCCGGCAGGTCGATCTCCGGGATGATCTCGATCTGCTGCTGCGCCGCGTAGGCGACCAGGTCGCGGTACTGCGCCTTGGTGTAGAAACCGCCAGGTCCGCCGCCGACCTCGGTACTGCCGCCGTGGGTGGTCAGCCGGGGCCAGGACTCGATCTCGATCCGCCAACCCTGGTCGTCGGCCAGGTGCAGGTGCAGGCGGTTGATCTTGTACAGGGCGATCTGGTCGAGGTAGCGCTTGACCTCGTCGGGGGAGAAGAAGTGCCGGGCCACGTCGAGCATCGCGCTGCGGTGTTCGAAGCGCGGGTAGTCGACGATCCGGCCGGCGGGCACGGCCCACGGACCGCGTTGTTGCTGGCGGCTCTCGACCTGGGCGGGCAGCAGCTGGCGCAGGGTCTGCACGCCGGCGAACAGGCCGGCCGGGGTGGCGGCGGTGACCTCGATGCCGCGCCGGTCGGTCTCCAGCACGTAGCCCTGGTCGCCGAGCTCGTCGGCGACCCGGCCGAGTTCCAGGGAGATCCGGTTGTCCGCGCCGGCCCGGCGGTCGGTCCGCACCGGCAGCCCGTAGCCGGTCGACGGGCGCAGCACGCCGGCGAGGTAGTCGCCGACACCGCGGGCGCCGCGGTCGACCTCGATCACGGTGGCCGCGGTGATGCGGAACTCACCACCGGCGCGGTCAGGTGTCACCGACACCGGGGTCGGGATCACCTGGGTCATACGGGGCTCCTTGCCTTCGAGCTGAGCAGGCGCGGCTGCCGACGGCGCACCGGCGCCACCAACCGCGAGCGCGGCGACGGCCAGCACCGTCACCGCGCGTCGTCCGGATGCAGGGAGCCTGGACACAGGTCCTCCTAGACGCCGATGAACGTTCCACCCAGGTATAGCCCACCATTGGTCCAGACCACAAGGGCGCGCAGCGAAGGGTCCCATCGCTGCGCCCACCGCAGTGAAGGGACCCTTCGCTGCGTTAACCCTTCAACGCGCCCGCCGTGGCGCCGGCGACCAGTTTGCGTTGGACGATCAGGAAGAACACCAGCGCGGGCAACGCGTAGAGCACCGAGGCGGCCATCACCCCACCCCAGTCCGTGCCGAACACCGTGCGGAACGTGGACAACCACACCGGCAACGTCTGCTTGTCCGAGTCCCGCATGAACACCAGCGCGTACAGGAACTCGTTCCACGCCGTGATGAACGCGAACACCGAGGTGGCCACCAGCCCCGGCCCGAGCAGCGGCAACACGATCCGGCGGAACGCGCCGAACCGGCTGAGCCCGTCGACCATCCCCGCCTCCTCCAGCTCATAGGGAATGCCCTGGATGAACCCGCGCAACGCCCAGACGGTGAACGGCAGCGTGATCGCGAAGTAGACCAACAGCAGCGAGGGCAGCCGGTTGAGCAGCCCGGCGTCCTGCATCAACAGGAACATCGGGATGAACAACGCCTCCAACGGCGCCATCTGCGCGATCAACACCAGCAGCAGGAATCCCCGGCGCCCCCGGAACCGCAACCGGGCCAGCGGAAACGCCGCCAACACCCCCGCGACCAACGCACAGGCCACCGCGCCGAGCGTGACGATCAGGCTGTTGGTCAGGTGGACGGTGAACCCCGGCTGGTTGATCGCGGTGACGAAGTTGTCGAAGGTGACCGACAGCGGGATCAGGTCGTAGTCCGGGGTGAGCAGGTCCCCGGACGGCTTGAACGCGCTGGTCAACATCCAGTACGTGGGGAAGGCGAACAGCACGGCGACGAGCACGCCGACCGTGTTCAGCGCGAACCGCTTCACGACAGGTCGCCCTCCTTGGACCGCAACAGCAACTGCAGGTACCGGATGCTGAGCACCAGCAGCACCAGGATCATCAGCACCGCGATCGCCGACGCGATCCCGAAGTGCCGCCCGGCGATGCCCTTGAGGTAGAGCAGCACCGGCAGCGTGGTGCTCTCCCCGTCCGGCCCGCCCTGGCGGATCGCCCACACCTGCGCCATCACCTTGAAGTCCCAGATCAGCGACAGGAACGTGGCCAGCGTGACCAGCGGCCGGATCGCCGGCCAGGACACGGCCGCAAACGTTTGCCACGCGCTGGCGCCGTCCATGCTCGTCGCCTCGTACAGCTCCTTGGGCGCGCTGAGCAGCCCGGCGTAGATCGTGAAGCAGACGAACGGCACCGCCTGCCAGACGACCAGCAGGCCGATCACGGTCAGCGTGCTGGCGCCGCTGGCGAACCAGGAGTGCCCGGCGAAACTGTCGAAGCCCAGCAGTACGAGGGTCTTGTTCAGGATCCCGTACTGCTGGTCGAAGATCCACTGGAAGACCGTGGTGGTCGCCAGGATCGGCGTCGCCCAGGCCAGCACCAGACAGATCTGCACCGCGACCCGGATCCCGGCCGCCAGGTGGCGCATGAGCAGCGCGAGCAGCAGCCCGCCGACCACCGTGGCGGCCACCACGGCCGCGGTGAACAGCACCGTGCGCAGCGTGACCGTCCAGACCTCCGGGTCGGCGAGCACCGCGCGGTAGTTGTCCAGGCCGATCCAGACGATCTCGCCCCGGACCAGCTCACCGAGGTCCAGCCGCCGGAAGCTGATCGCGACGACCTGCACCGCCGGCCAGCCGAGCAGCACCAGCATGGTGACCACGGCCGGGGTGAGCAGCAGGTACGGGATGGCGCGCTCGCCGAGACCGGCCCGTGGCGACCGGCCGGCGCGCCGCGGCGCCGGCGGGGTCTCCGCCGGCACCACGGGCAGTGCGGTCGTGGTCATGCGCCGGAGAAGGCGGCGTCCAGTGCGGCGTTCGCGTCGCCGGTCGCGGCGTCAAGGCTCTTTGCGCCGGTCAGGTAGGCGGTCAGCATGTCCTTGAGCGGGTTCTGGCCTGCCTCGATGGTCGCCCAGGTCGGGGTGGCCGGGACCGCCCGGCCGTTCTTCGACGCCTCGGCCATCGCCTTGCTGATCGGGTTCTCCTCGAGCGGCGAGAGGTCGGTCGACGCGCCGGGCACCATGCCGGCCTCGGCGAGCATGCCCTGGTACTTGTCGCTGAGCAGCAGCTTCAGGTAGTCCTTGGCCAGGTCGACGTTCGCGCTGTTGAGCGGGATGGCCAGGTTCGAGCCGCCCTGGAACACCGGCGCGGTCTCCCCGGCGTTCTTCGACGGGATCGGGAACGCGGAGATCTTCGACTTCAGCTCCGGGTGGTCCTTGGTCGCGGTGTCGACCTCCCACGGCAGGCCGATCATCATCGCGACCGCGCCCTGGCCGAAGATGCCGGCCTGCTCGGGGTTCTGCTCGTCGTTGTCCTTGGGCGCGGTGGTGCCGGAGGCCTCGACCAGCTGTTGGTAGAACTCCAGGCCGGCCTTGGCCTCGTCGGAGGTCAGCGTGGCGGTGAACTCGGTGCCGTCCTGCTTGGCGATGTCGCCGCCCTCGTCGTAGATGAACGACAGCAGGGCGTACCAGTTCTGCCCCGGCAGGTACAGCGGCTGGAAGTTCGGCGTCGTGGCGAAGGTGGCCCTGAGCTTGGCGATCGCGGCCAGCCACTCCTCACGGGAGGTCGGCGGGGCGGTGATGCCGGCCTGCTCGAACATGTCCGTGCGGTAGATGATCTCGCGGTTGGCGGCGTAGAACGGCGTGGAGTACTGCTTGCCGTCCCACTCACCGGAGGCCTTGAGGCTGGCCAGCCACTGGTCGCCGTTGAGGCTGTCAATGTCCCCGCTGAGGTCGGTCAGCACGCGCTCGGACGCGATCGCCGGCGCCTGGGTGTTGCCGAGCTCGATGATGTCCGGCGGGTTCTGGCTGGCCAGGGCGGTGGTGAGCTTGTCCTGGATGCCGTTCCACTCCTGGACCTCGAACTTGACGGTGACGTTCTCGTTGGCCTGCTCGAACTCCTTGTGCAGCGCCGTGGTGAGGGGTTCTGGCGCCGAACCGTTCATCAGCCACACGGTGAGCGTGCGCGGCTCGCCCTCGGCCGCGTCGCCGCCCGTGTCGGTGCCGCCAGAACCGGCGCAGCCCGCGGTAACCAGGGCGATGCTGGCGACGCCCACCATCGCCTTCATCCAGCGCTTCACGTCATTCCGTCCCTTCGTGCCCGAGATCCTGGCCCCCGCACCAGTGGTTTAGACCTACTGGTTTAGACCAATGGGAGAACTTTGGGCCTGTGATGCGTCGCTGTCAAGGAACGTGCGGAAGACGTTGTAAAAGGGACGGGAAATCCCGCCGCCGCACCGAGTTCCGTCCATTTCCAACCATTCGTGCGGCGGTCCGGGGAACTTCCAACCGTCGGCTAGCACGCCTCGGCCATGTCCGCCAGCGTCGAAGATCGACATGTGGACAACCGGAACACCTGTGGACAAGTGCCCCCAGTCACGCCCGCTCGCCGGTCCTCGCGCGGGCCGGCGGATTAGGGTGGAGCCCGTGAGCACACATTTCAACGTCGTGGTTCTTGGTGCCGGTCCCGGTGGGTACGTCGCGGCCGTACGCGCCGCGCAGCTCGGGCTGTCGGTCGCGGTCGTCGAAGAGCGCTACTGGGGTGGGGTCTGTCTCAACGTCGGCTGCATCCCGTCGAAGGCGTTACTGCGCAACGCGGAGCTGGCCCACTTGTTCCACAACGAGCAGAAGACCTTCGGCATCAGCGTCGAGGGCGAGGTGCGGTTCGACTTCGGCGTCGCGCACGCCCGCAGCCGCACCGTCGCCGACGGGCGGGTCAAGGGCGTGCACTACCTGATGAAGAAGAACTCGATCACCGAGTTCGACGGCCGGGGCACGTTCACCGGACACAACGCGCTGCGGGTGAACGACCAGGAGATCACCTTCGACAACTGCGTCATCGCCACCGGCGCGTCCGCCAAGCTGCTGCCCGGCACGTCGCTGTCGGAGCGGGTGGTCACCTTCGAGGAGCAGATCCTCACCGACCAGCTGCCCGGCAGCATCATCATCGCCGGCGCGGGCGCGATCGGCGTCGAGTTCGCCTACGTGCTCGCCAACTACGGGGTGGATGTCACGATCGTCGAGTTCCTCGACCGGCTGGTGCCGCTGGAGGACCCCGAGGTGTCCAAGGAGCTGGCGCGCCACTACCGCAAGCTCGGCATCACCGTGCTGACCGCCACCCGCGTCGAGTCGATCGACGACTCCGGCGACCAGGTCACCGTCGAGGTCTCCGCCGGCGGCGAGCGCAAGACGCTCAAGGCCGACAAGGTCATGCAGGCCATCGGTTTCCAGCCCAACGTCACCGACTACGGCCTGGAGAACACCGGGGTCGCGGTCACCGACCGCGGCGCCATCGACATCGACGGCCGCGGTCGCACCAACGTCGAGCACATCTTCGCGATCGGCGACGTCACCGCCAAGCTGATGCTCGCCCACACGGCCGAGGCCATGGGCATCATCGCGGCCGAGACGATCGGCGGCGTGGAGACCATGGAGCTCGACTACCGGATGATCCCGAGGGCCACGTACTGCCAGCCGCAGATCGCGAGCTTCGGCTACACCGAGGAGCAGGCTCGCGAGGCCGGCTTCGACGTCAAGGTGGCCAAGTTCCCCTTCACGGCCAACGGCAAGGCCCACGGTCTTGGCGACGCCCGCGGCTTCGTCAAGCTGCTGTCGGACACCAAGCACGGCGAGCTGCTCGGCGGCCACCTGATCGGCCCGGACGTCACCGAACTGCTCCCCGAGCTGACGCTGGCCCAGCAGTGGGACCTGACCGTGCACGAGGTGGCCCGCAACGTGCACGCCCACCCCACCCTCGGCGAGGCCGTCAAGGAGGCCGTCCACGGCCTGGCAGGTCACATGATCAATATGTAGCGCGGTCGCCGGGTGGCGGTCAGGTCTGGCCGCGCAGCACCGGCCGCAGGGCGTCGAGCACCGCGGGGTCCTCGATCGTCGAGGGCACCGGCTCGTCGCGGCCGTCGGCGATGCCGCGCATGGTCCTGCGCAGGATCTTGCCGGACCGGGTCTTCGGCAGACCGTCCACAATGGACACGTCGCGGAATGCCGCCACCGGGCCGATCTCCCGGCGCACCGCGGCCACCAGCTCCGCGCGCAACGTCTCCGCCGCGATCGAGGCCCCCGCCTTGAGCACCACGAAACCGCGCGGCAGCTGGCCTTTCAGCGAGTCCCGCACGCCGATCACCGCACACTCGGCCACTGCGGGATGCGCGGCCAGCACGGCCTCCATCGACCCGGTAGACAACCGGTGGCCGGCCACGTTGATCACGTCGTCGGTGCGGCCCATGACGAAGACGTAGCCGTCCTCGTCGATGTACCCGCCGTCGCCGGTCAGGTAGTAGCCGGGATAGCGGGACAGGTAGGACTCGACATAGCGCTCGTCGTCGCCCCACAGCGTCGGCAGTGTGCCGGGCGGCAGCGGCAGCTTGATGGCGATCGCGCCCTCTCGGCCACGCGGCAGCTCCGCGCCGTGCTGGTCGAGGATGCGCACGTCGTAGCCGGGCACCGGCACGCTCGGCGAGCCCGGCTTGATCGGCAGCTCGTCCAGTCCGCGCGGATTCGCCACGATCGGCCAGCCGGTCTCGGTCTGCCACCAGTGGTCCACCACCGGCACCCCGAGGTGCTCGCTGGCCCAGTGGTAGGTCTCCGGGTCGAGCCGCTCACCGGCCAGGAACAGCGTCCGCAGGCAGGACAGGTCGTACCGCCCGAGCTCGACGGCCTCCGGGTCGACCCGCTTGATCGCCCGGAACGCGGTCGGCGCGGTGAA
Organism: Actinophytocola sediminis; assembly: GCF_054779715.1. NCBI lineage: Bacteria > Bacillati > Actinomycetota > Actinomycetes > Pseudonocardiales > Pseudonocardiaceae > Actinophytocola > Actinophytocola sediminis. The sequence continues at coordinate 65,508 of NZ_BAAGXS010000028.1, forward strand.
CAGCGCCTTCGCCCCGTGCTCGGCGATCACCCGCCAGAACGCGCCCGCGTCCGGGGTGCCGACCGGCTTGCCCTCGTACAGCACGGACGTGGCGCCCACCAGCAGCGGTGCGTAGACGATGTAGGAGTGCCCGACGACCCAGCCGACGTCCGAGGCGGTCCAGAACACCTCGCCGGGGTGGATGTCGTAGACGTTGGCCATCGACCAGGCCAGCGCGACCGCGTGCCCGCCGTTGTCGCGCACCACGCCCTTGGGCTTCCCCGTGGTGCCCGAGGTGTAGAGGATGTAGAGCGGGTCGGTCGCGGCCACCGGCACACAGTCCACCGGCCGCGCGGTGGACATCGCCTCGTCCCAGTCGACGTCCCGGTCACCCAGCGGCCTGCTCGCCTGCGCCCGCCGCAACACGACCACCGCCGCCGGCTGGTGCTCGGTGACCGCCAACGCCTCGTCGATGATCGGCTGGTACTCCACGACCCGCGTCGGCTCGATGCCACACGACGCGGCGACGATCACCCGTGGCTTCGCGTCGTCGATCCTGGTCGCCAGCTCCCGGGGCGCGAACCCGCCGAATACCACGGAATGGATCGCGCCCAGCCGCGCACAGGCGAGCATCGCCACCACCGCCTGCGGCACCATGGGCATGTAGACGATGACCCGGTCGCCCTTGACGACTCCCAGCCCGGCCAGCACCCCGGCGAAGCGTGCCACCTCGTCGCGCAGCTCACGGTAGGTGAACGACGTCTTCGTCCCGGTCACCGGCGAGTCGTGCACGAGCGCGCCCTGCTCGCCCCGCCCGCCGTCGACATGCCGGTCGAGCGCGTTGTGGCAGGTGTTCAACACCCCGTCGGGAAACCACCGGTACAGCGGCGCCGCCGAGTCGTCCAACGCCCGCGTTGGCCGAACGACCCAGTCGACCGCCCCCGCCGCCGCCAACCAGAACTTCTCGGAGTCAACCAAACTCCCCCGATACACGTCCCCATAACTACCCATGCACGCAACCTAGACACCCCAACCCGCGAGTCCAACGCTCCGGACACGCGAGTCCAACATTCCCGTACCAGCGCACACCGACGGTGACCGAACCGTAGTTGTCGGCGACCGCCAGACATTGGAAGACTGATTGCGTGACCGGCCAGTGATCGGCAGGCCAGAGAGCCGCTTCGGGTGTTTCGTCTGCTCCCTGTCGCGGCTCAACATAGGCTGGCTCCGTGGCCCAACGGGCCACACGACGAGTCATCGACAGCGGAGGGAGGGTAGGTCGTGAACTTCCTGGTCAACCTGGGTAGTTCGCTGTTGTCGTTGGCGAACGGTATCTTCTCGCCCGACTTCTGTCCGGGTGACTGGGCCTGGGCCGTGGTGACCGCGGGCGCGCTCATCGGGCTGTTCCCCATGTTCGGGATGCTGCTCATCGCGCTCGTGCGCAAGGGAACCGGCAACACCTACAACGCCGCCACCATCTCGGTCATCGCCGCGGCCGGCGGGTTCTTCGTGTTCCTGATGCCGTGGCTGTTCTCGATGGGTGTCTACGAGGTGTTCCGCAGCATCAACCGCGGCGAGCCAAGCGGGCTGACCGGCGTCGAGGTCGCGTCCACCCAGACCGGCACCTGCTGGACCGGTGCCGAGAGCCTCCACTTCGGCCGCGGCTCGCTGGTCTACGAGGTGCTCATCCACCCGACCGAGAGCGCGCCGATGCTGCTGCTGCGGATCCTCCTGCTGGTGGCTCTGCCCGCGCTGATCTTCCTGTTCATCTGGCTGCAGGCCCGCGCGGCGATGCGCCGGGGCCCGAAGTGGCCAGGCCGGCTGCTGTGGCTGCCGTTCCTGCTGCTGGCGCTCGCGACCGCGATGGTGCCGGCCAACCTGGCGTCCTACCTGTGGCTCGGGTTCCTGCCGATCAGCATCCTGGGCCTGGTGCCGATGCTGGTGGTCGGCCCGCCGAGCTGGTCGGTGATCGAGCGCTCCTACCAGAAGCCGACCCCGCCCCCACCAGCACAACAGCAACAGCAACCCCAACAGCAACAACCCCAACAGCAGCAGCTCGCCAACCGGCCCCCGCCCTACGAGCCGCCGCCACCGATTCCGCCCTACCAGCCACCGGGCCCGGCCAGGACGCCGCCGCCGACCAGGGTCGCCATGCCGCCGAGCGACCCGGAGCCCAACCGCGCCGCGCTCGCCAAGCTCGCCGCCGACCCGGGGCCGCTGCCCTTCGCCGCCGCGGGCGGCCCGCCGAAGCCCGCGCAGCAGACCGGCCTGTGGCAGAACCACGGCGGCCGGTTCCGCAAGATCAAGCCGCTCGGCCAGGGCGGGTTCGGCACGGTCTGGCTCGCCAAGGACACCCAGCTCGACCGCACGGTCGCGGTCAAGCTCGCGCACGCCCCGGACGCGGAGACCGAGGAGCGGATGCTGCGCGAGGCGCGCGCGCTGGCCGCGGTGCACCACCCGCACTGTGTCCGGGTCTACGACATCATCGCCGACACCGACGGCCTCGGCATCGTCATGGAGTACATCGAGGGCCAGCAGCTCGCCGACGCGGTACACGAGGGCGGCGTCCTCGGCGACGTCGCCGCCGCGCGACTGTGGGTCACCATGGCCGGGGCGCTCACCGCCGCGCACGGCAAGGGCGTGCTGCACCGTGATGTGAAACCGGCCAACGTCATCGTCGACCCCGGGGGCAACCCCCACCTGATCGACTTCGGCATCGCCCGCTCCAAGGGCGACTCGACCCTCACCGCCACCGGCATGATGGTCGGCACGCCCGACTTCCTCGCTCCGGAGACGGCCAGCGGCAAGCCGGCGACCCCGGCGTCGGACGCCTGGCAGCTGGCCGCGACGGTCAGCTTCGCGCTGGCCGGCCAGCCCCCGCGCGGGGTCCGCGAGAACGCGATGGCCTCCCTGATGGCGGCCGCCAAGGGGGAGCCGCTGACCCAGCTGCCCCGCCGCAGCGCCCACCTGCGCCTGCTGACCGCGTCCCTGGACAACGACCCCGGCCGGCGGCCGACACTGGCCGCCGTGACCCGGGAGATGAGTGCCTGGCTGAGCCACTCCGGCCAGGCAGCGGAAGGCCCGGTCACCAGAATCGTGCACGGCACCCGCCCGATGCGGTGACGCTCAGCGCGCCGACGCGGTAGCCGGCTGGTTGTGTGGTGGCCCGACGGCGCGTCTCGCGGCCGCGGGTTCGGCTCAGCGCTGTAGTGCGGTTGCCGGCTGGATGCGGGTGGCCTGCCAGGCCGGCAGCACGCCGGCCAGCAGGCCGGCGAGAGCACCGGCGACGGACGCGACCAGCACGGTCGGCAGGTCGACGACCGGTTGCCAGGACCTGGCGAGCGCGAAGGTCACCGTGACCAGCACGCCCGCGCCCGCGCCGAGCAGCCCGCCGAGCCAGCCGAGCACCGTGGTCTCGGCCAGCAGCTGCGCGAAGATGTGCTTCGGCTGCGCGCCGACAGCGCGCCGCAGGCCGAGCTCCGGCGCGCGGGCGTGCACCCCCACCATGGCGGCGATACCGATCGACACCGTCCCGGCGGCCAGCGCGATCAGCGACAACACCAGCGACAGCCGGGCGAGATCGTGATCGACCGCGCGGCGCGGGGTGTCCGGCGGCGCGACCGCGACGAGCAGCCTGGGGTCCTCCGGGGACAGCGCGAGCGCGGCCTGGTCACCGATCAGCGTGGCGGCGCCGGGCGCGGTCCTGATCACGAAGTCCCGCTCGGCGCCGGTGCCGGGCAGCCGCGCGGCCGTGTCGAACGGCATGAGCACGCCGGTCATGGTCTCGGGATGGCGGACCACGTCGTCGTAGATGCCGATCACGGTGTGGGTGCGGTCGCCGACGAACACCGCGACGCCGACCCGGGTGATCCCCAGCTGGTCGGCGACGGCGCTGGACAGCAGCACGACGGGCGCGGCGGTCCGGTCGTGGAACGTGTCGAACGTCCGGCCGAGCCTGATGTTCGGCTCGACCACGTCGAGCGCCCCCGCGTGCAGGCCGAGCACGCGCACACTCGCCGTGTCGGCGGTGCTGTCGGCGGTGCGCCGCACCGGCTGGTCCGGCAACGCGAGGCGGGCGCCCGCCGCCTCGACCCCGTTGAGCGCGGCCAGGCGATCCCGCGCCTGGGTGCTCTGCCAGGCCGGGGTGGCGGGCCCGGCGTGGTCGTCCGCCGGGCGGACGACGACCTCGGTGGCGCGCCGGACGTCGAACTCGTCCGACACCTGCGCGGCCACGGTGGCCGACAGTCCGAGGGTGGCCACGAACGCGGCGGCCGCGAGCATGGTGCCGAGCGCGGTCAGCAGTGACCGCGTGGGATTGCCGGACACGGACAGCCAGGCTTCCCGGACCAGGTCGCGGGTCCGCAGGCGAGGTTGGCCGAGGTCGGGGGGCGCTCGTCTCAGGCGGGGCATTCGGTGACCTCCTCGACCATGCCGTCGAACACGCGCAGGCAGCGCTCGCCGCGTTCGGCGACCGCCGGTTCGTGGGTCATGACCAGCACGGTCAGCCCGTCCAGGTGCAGGTCGGCGAGCAGGTCGAGCACGGTGTCGGTGGTCGCGCCGTCCAGGTTCCCGGTCGGCTCGTCGCAGAACAGCACCCGTGGCCCGGCCGCGATCGCCCTGGCGATGGCGACGCGTTGCCGTTCGCCGCGGGCGAGGGTGTGCGGGTCCACGTGCGCCTGTGGCGTCAGCCCGATCCGGTCGACCGCCGCGGCGGCGAGGCGGCGGCGATCCCTGGGCGACTGGGGGCCGTACAGCATGCCGAGCTCGACGTTGTCCACCACGCCGCGGCCGGTGAGCAGGTGGAACGCCTGGAACACGAACCCGAACAGCTGACCGCGCAGCACCGCGCGCTGGTGCGCGGGCGCGCCGACGGTTTCCGTGCCGGCCACCCGGTAGGACCCGCCGGTCGGCTGGTCGAGCAGGCCGAGCAGGTTGAACAGGGTGGACTTGCCGGCGCCGGACGGGCCGGTGATCGTCAGGAACTCGCCGGGGAACACGGTCAGGTCGGTGTGGTGCAGCGCGTGCACGGCCACGCCGTCGTGGAAGGTGCGGTGCACACCGGACAGGCGCAGCAACGGGTCACGCACGGGCTCACCCCTGAGGGCGGAAATCGGAGCCGACGACCACCTGGGCGCCGTCCTCGACCGAGCGGTCCTGGGGGATCACCTCGACCCAGCCGCCGGCCGACTGGCCGGTGCGCACGGTGATGTCCCTGGTGTGCTGGCCGCCGTCGGTGACCGTGATGAACGTGCCGCCGTCGGGGTGGGAGTAGACCGCCGACACCGGCACGGCCAGCACCGCCGCCGCCTCCAGGCCGGTGGCGAGGGTGATCCGCACGGTGTGGTCGGGTGTCGGGGCCAGTGCCTTGCCGGCGAACGTCAGCCGGATGGGGAAGCCGGTGGTCCCGTCGGCCTCGACCGGTTCGGCGCCGATCGTGCGGACCGTCGCCGTCGCGTCCTGGCCGCGCACCTCGTCCACGACCTCGGCCGCGGTGCCCGCGGCCAACCGCGCGACCTGCTGCTTGTCGGCGACCGCGGTGATCGTCGGCGCGCTGGCGTCCAGGGTGAGCAGCGGCGCGGCCGGGTCGGTCAGGATCGCGCCGACCGTGACCGGGACGGTGGAGATCGTGCGGTCGGACTTGTCGAGGCGCAGGACATGGGTGCGGGGCAGCATCGGGGCGGTCACCGGTTCGGCCATCGGGGCGGGTTGTTGCCCGGGGACGGGTGGGTCGGCCGCTGGGGCCGGTTGCTGGCCGATGACGGGCAGTTCGGGCGCGGTGTAGCCGCGGGAGCGGTAGAACCGGCGGACGGTGTCCTGGGTGTCCGCGTCGAACACGCCGTTGATCGGTACCCGGAAACCGAGCCTGGCCAGGGCCCGCTGCACTTCCAGCACGTCGGGCCCGGCCAGGCCGGCGACGATGTCCCGGTACAGCGGGAACGGCAGTACCAGGCCGATCAGTGGCGCACCGGCGACCTCGACCGGCACGGCGCCCTCGCGCAGTGGGGAACCCTTGCGGGCATACACCGCGGTGACGACCGCCGTCGGGCTCTCGAGTCCGGCGGGGACGGTCAGCTTGATGACCGAGCCGGGCGCCACCTTGCCGCGCAACACGATCGTCTCGGCGAGCACCCGGCGTTCGGTCCGCGCGGTCACCAGCGACGCCTGCGGCGGCGCGGCGTCGGCGACGGCCTGCGCCGGCGACTTCAGCCGTGGCCCGAGGACCGCGCCGAGCGCCACCGCCGAGGCGACCACCGCCACCGCGATGACGATCGTGACCACGGAGCGTCTGCGCCGGGCCTGGTGCGGCTCGGTCATCGATCCACCAGGATGGTGGCTTTTCCGGCAAGCCCATTACATTTCCGGCGATTTGTTCGCCGCGCGTTCTTGGTGTACCCGATCAGGTTAATTTCGCCACTGTGGAACACGTCGACCGAAATCCGGTCGGTCGCGATCGTGGCCGGCGTGTGCTCCTGTTCAGCGTTCGCCATACAGCGTGGCATGCCTGATCACGCCCTTCTGGTGCCGGCGGATGGAGTCGCCCCGCCGGCATCATACGACGGCACACGCGACCTCGCCGGTGCTGGCGATTGCGATTGTTCACCGGACTTTCAGAGGTCAATCAGGGAGAATTCCGCGGGTTTTCCGCGCGCGTGGCCGGGCGGCGGGTCAGCGCCAGGAGGGTAGCCAGAGTTCGGCCTGCCAATGGCCCTCGGTGATCGAGTCGGCGTTCAGGATGGGCCACAGCCACACGAAGTTGGCCACCACCAGACCGACGTAGAGGGCCATGACGAGCAGACCGGTGCTCCGGCGTTCCTGGCCATCGTGTGCACCGCCCAGGATCTGGCCCAGGATCAGCACCAGGCCGAGTACCAGGAACGCGGCCAGCGGGGTCGCGTAGAAGTAGTACATCTGGCGGTCGAGGTTGGCGAACCAGGGGAGCAGGCCGGCGAGGTAGGCCACCACCACGGCGGCGTAGCGCCAGTCGAGCCGGCCGATCATGCGCCACAGGCCCCAGGCCAGCATCGGCAACGACAGCCACCACATGGCCGGGGTGCCGACGAGCATGGTCGCGCTGACGCAGCGGTCCTCGCCGCAGCCGACGGTGCCGCCGTCGTAGTGGTAGAGCATCGGGCGTAGGCCCATGGGCCAGGTCCAGGGCTTGGACTCCCACGGGTGTTGGTCCTTGACCGGCGTGGTCAGCGTCTCGTGGAAGTTCAGCACGTTGCCGGAGTACTGCCACAGCGAGCGCAGCGCGGTCGGGATCACGTCGTACCAGCCCTGGTGGGCGGCGGCGTCCGCGAGATGCCGGTCGACCCCGGTCTCGCTCGCGAACCATCCCCACCAAGTCGACAAATAGACAAGTATCGGTACGAGCAGCAGCCCCCACAGCGCCGGCGCCAGGTCGCGGACCACCGTGCCCGACCATGGCCTGGCCACCCCGGCCGCACGCCGCGCGGTCGCGTCCCAGATCACCACCATCAGCCCGAACGCGGCGATGAAGAAAATGCCCGACCACTTGGCCCCGCAGGCCAACCCGAGCGACACCCCGCCGGCGAACCGCCACCACCGGAACCCGAGCCGGGGGCCGTAGCGGGACTCGTCGGCCCAGCCCTCGCGCACCGCGGTGGCCAGGCGCGCGCGCACCTGGTCGCGGTCGAGCAGCAGACAGCCGAACGCCAGCAGAACGAAGAACGCCAGGTAGATGTCGAGCATCCCCATGCGGCTCTGCACGTGGGACAGCCCGTCGCAGATGAGCAGGATGCCGGCGATGGCGCCGAGCAGGGTCGAGCGGGTGAGCCGCCGGGCGATCCGCACGATCAGCAGGATCATCAGCGCGCCGGCCAGCGCCGCGGTGAACCGCCAGCCCCAGCTGTTGTAGCCGAAGAGCCACTCGCCGACGGCGATCAGCTGTTTGCCCAGTGGCGGGTGGACGGTCAGCTCGTAGGCCGGGTTGTCCTCGTAGCCGCCGTTGCGCAGGACCTCCCACGCCTGGGGCGCGTAGTGCTTCTCGTCGAAGACCGGGGCGCCCTTGTCGGTCGGGTAGCCCAGGTTCTGCAGCCGGATGAACCCGCCGACCAGCGCGAGGAAGCCGGCGACCAGCCAGCCACGCAGGCGGTCGGCCGGCAGCGGTTTGCCGATCAGCTGGAGTTCGGCCAGGTCGGCTTCCGATTGCGGGCGCCCGCCCGTCGAGGTCGGAGACTCCGTCGGTCGGGTGGCCTCGTCCGGGGCGAGAACACTCACGGCGACTGATCGTAGGCGTCGCGCTGTGCGGTTCGTGTCGGGATCAGGTGTGGACGGTCCGGCCAGGCGTTCCGCGTCGCCGGTGACAGGATGGGCGCATGTTGATCCTGGCGGCCACCCCACTCGGCGACTCGCGGGACGCGTCGCCGAAGTTGGTCGAGGCGCTGGGTAGCGCGGACGTGATCGCCGCCGAGGACACCCGGCGGCTGCGTTCGCTTGCCAGCGCGCTCGGGGCCACCCCGACCGGGCGGGTGGTCAGCTTCTACGACGCGGTGGAGACCGCGCGGCTGTCGGGTCTGGTCGGCGCGGTGGCCCAGGGCCAGACGGTGTTGTTGGTGACCGACGCCGGCATGCCGAGCGTGTCCGATCCCGGGTTCCGACTGGTGGCCGCCTGTGTGGCGGCCGACCTGAAGGTGACCTGTCTGCCCGGCCCGTCGGCGGTGACCACGGCCCTGGCGTTGTCGGGACTGCCCTGTGAGCGGTTCTGCTTCGAGGGCTTCGCGCCGCGCAAGGACGGCGAGCGCAGACGGTTCTTCGGCGCGCTGGCCGCCGAGCCGCGCACCGCGGTGTTCTTCGAGTCGCCACACCGGATCGCCGCGACATTGGCCACCGCGGCCGAGGTGCTCGGTGGTGATCGGCGCGCGGCGGTGTGCCGGGAGCTGACCAAGCCCTACGAGGAGGTCCGCCGAGGGGGCCTCGCGGAGCTGGCCGAGTGGGCGGCCGAGGGGGTGCGCGGCGAGATCACGGTCGTCCTCGCCGGGGCGCAACCCGTGGTGGCGGACCTGGACGTCCTGGTGGCGCAGGTGTCGGCGCTGGTCGATGGGGGTACGCGACTCAAGGACGCCGCCGGAGAGGTGGCCTCGGTGGCCGGTGTCAGCCGCAAGCAGCTCTACGACAAGGTGCTCGAGGTCCGCCGGGACGGTTGACCTGGTCCGCGCTCCAGGGTGTTGCCTTTGCGGACAGGCGAACACGGGAGGAACGATGGACAGGCGCACGCTGGGTGGGCTGGACGTGTCCGCGCTCGGACTGGGCTGCATGGGGATGTCCAAGGTGTACGGGCCGAGTGACGACGACGAGTCGGTCCGGGTCATCCACCGGGCGATCGAGCTCGGGGTGACCTTTCTGGACACCGCCGACGTCTATGGCGTCGGGCATAACGAGGAACTGGTCGGGAGGGCGATCCGGGATCGCCGGGACGAGGTCGAACTGGCCACGAAGTTCGGTATTCGGGAGGTCGTCGGCGGCGGCGAGGTGCGGGTCGACGGGAGCCCGGAGTACGTCCATGCGGCAGTCGACCGATCGCTGGCCCGGCTCGGGGTGGACGTGATCGACCTCTACTACCTGCATCGACGTGACCCGGACGTGCCGATCGAGGACACCGTCGGCGCCATGGGTGAGTTGGTGGCGGCGGGCAAGGTGCGTCATCTCGGGTTGTCCGAGGTGAGCGCGGACACGCTGCGCAGGGCGCACGCGACGCATCCGATCGCGGCGTTGCAGTCGGAGTACTCGCTGTTCAACCGTGGGGTGGAGGCGGACGTCGGGCCGGCCTGCGCGGAGTTGGGGGTCGGGTTGGTGCCCTATTCGCCGGTCGGGCGCGGGCTGCTCACCGGCAGGTCGGAGGTGCTGCGGAACCTGCCGGCCGGTGACTTCCGGAGCGGGCTGCCGCAGTTCCAGGGCGAGAACCTGACGCGGAACCTGGTGTTGGCCGAACGCGTGCAGGAGGTGGCCACGGCACTGGGGGTGACGCCGGTGCAGGTGGCGTTGGCGTGGTTGCTGGCGCGGGGTGAGCACGTGGCGCCGATCCCGGGGACCAAGCGGATCGGGTACCTGGAGGAGAACGCCGGCGCGCTCGGGGTCCCGTTGTCGGCCGAGCGGCTGGCCGAGATCGACGCGGCGGTGCCGAAGGATGCCGTGGCCGGTGACCGGTACACCCCGGCGGGGATGGCCGCGGTCAACCGCTGACGGTGCTGTCCCGGTCTGACCGCGCACCTTCCGTTCGGTCCGGTGTTGGCCTCATCGGGGACCGGTCCCTGGTGAGGTCAATACGTTCGGTGTCATGCGGAAATCTCCTTGGTTGCGAGTGCTGGTCGCCGTCGTGATGTCCGTGCTTGTCGTGGGGTGCGGGGCAGCGGGTCCGGGGTCGTCTGCTCCGGACACCGCGGCCGCTGTCAGTTCGTCGGCGGCCGAGGAGAGTGCGTCGGTGCAAGCGCACCAGGACCTCTGTAGAGCGACGTTGCTGTTCAATATGGCGCTCGGCTTCGATATGTCGTTCTCCGAGATCGACAAGGCCGGCGAGACCGCGGCGGCCCGGGACCAGGTGTCCACGATCGTCGCCAACGTCCTCCAGAGTGGCGTCGGCTTCCAACCGGTGGCACCCGCGGAACTGGCCGACGAGGTGGTGACCATCCTCGGTGCCGCCAACCAGGTCGCGGAGAAGCTGATTGCCGGTGCGCCCATCGCGGAGGCCAAGGCACTGCTCTACAAACCAGAGGTGAGTACGGCCAGGGAGACCGTCCGGAATTACGCGTCCCAACAGAACTGCTGATCAGGCGTTCTCGCGCTGGAAGGTTCTTGCGCCCCACCACACCGCCAGGGCGGTCATGCCCACGAGGACCATGGTGCCGGTCAATAAGGCGTCCACTGTGTACTCGCCGCGGAAGGACGCTCGTTCGGCGTCCATCACGTGGGCGAACGGGTTGAGCCTGGACAGCACGTAGAGCCAGTCCGGGGCCAGGTTGGTGGTGATCGGGACCAGGATGCCGGTCAGCAACAGCAGCGGGGTCGAGATGCTGGTCAGCACCGCCGGGAAGGTCTCCTCACTGCGCAGGGTCAGTGCGATCGCGTAGGAGCTGGCCGACAGGGTGACCCCCACCAACGCGACCATCACCAGGCACAGCGCCATGCCGCCGATCGGCGCGCGCATGCCGAAGACCAGCGCGGCCAGCAGGAGCAACAGCAACGCCTGGACCATGAGCTGCACCGTGTCGTGGAGCACCCGACCCAGCAGCAGCGACATGCGCTTCACCGGGGTGACGCGCAGGCGTTCGAGCACACCGGTGGTCAGGTCGGCCAGCAGCGAGAAACCGGCGAACAGGCTGCCGAACAGTCCCAACTGCACCAGCAGGCCCGGGGTGAGGATCTGCCACGCGTCGCCGGGCGGGAAGCCCGGCGTGCTCGACACGATGCGTTCCATCAGCGGGCCGAACAGCACCAGGTACAGCACCGGCTGCGTGATGCCGATGATCACCCACGCCGGGTTGCGTAACGACACCGCCATGTGTCGCCGGAACACCAGCCAGATCTCACGCGCCACTGGGCACCGCCAGCGGCTCCGGAGTGGACTCGGCGTCCCGCAGGGTGCGGCCGGTGAGGGTAAGGAAGACGTCGTTCAACGACGGTCGGTGCACCTGGATCGATCTCAGGTGGATGCGGTCGGTGTCCATGGCGCGCAACAGTTCTGGCATCGCGGTGTCTCCTCGGGGGATGCGGAAGCGGATGGTGTTCTCGGCGGTGGTCACCTCGTGTGCGCCGGGCAGCCGGGCGGCGATCTCGGCCGCCCTCGGCACCGACTCGGTGGGCACCTCGACCGAGACGCCGTCGCCGGAGACCCGGGACTTCAGCTCGTCCGGGGTGCCGGTGGCGACGATCGTGCCGTTGTCGATGACCAGGACGCGGTCGCACAGGGCGTCGGCCTCGTCGAGGTAGTGGGTGGTCAGGAACACCGTGACGCCGTGTTCGGCGCGCAGGGTGCGGATGTGGTCCCACAGGTTGGCTCTGCTCTGCGGGTCGAGACCGGTGGTCGGTTCGTCCAGGAAGACCAGGCCGGGCGAGTGGATCAGGCCCAGGGCGATGTCCAGGCGGCGTTTCTGGCCGCCCGACAGGGTCCGCACCAGCCGGCGCTCCAGGCCGGCGATGTCGAGCTGCGCGGCGAGCGTGGCGCCGCGCCGGATCGCGTCGGCCTTGGACAGACCGTAGAACCGGCCCTGGATCTCGATCTCGTCGATGACCCGGCACTCGTAGGACGAGCCGCCGCCCTGCGCGACGTAGCCGATCTTGCGGCGCACGCCGAGCGGGTCGGTGAGCAGATCGCAACCGCCGACGGTGGCCCGGCCGGCGGTGGGGCGTAACAGTGTGGTGAGCATGCGCAGTGTCGTGGTCTTCCCGGCGCCGTTCGGGCCGAGGAAGCCGACCAACTCGCCCGCGGCCACGTCGATGTCGACTCCCTGTACGGCGTCCACCGCGCGGCCTCTCGACCGGAACGTCCTGGCGAGCCCTCGTGCCTTGATCATGTCTTTGGTCCCCTTGGTAGTCAAATTTGACTAGTAGGGCAAGGATGCCGAAGGAGGGGAGATTAGTCAAGCTTGACTAGTTGGCCGATGCCGGGGAACCGAACTCGGTCCCCTCGTCGTCGGCCATCACGTACGCACCCTCGGCGAGCCGGGCCAGCAGGCCCTCCAACCAGCTCGCGAGCGCCTCCGCGTTGATCGCCCACAGGCGGTACAGCTCGATCACGTGCGGCGGCTGCCCCCAGTCGGCGGCGTCCTCGATCATGTTCCGCGCCGAGGTCTCGTGCCCGCGTACCAGCGTGATCCGGTGCCGCAGCAGGCTGATCGCCCTGGACCTGGTCAGCGTCGGCAGGAAGGTCACCGCGGCCGCGAGCCGGTAGCCGCTCTGCGGGGACTCGTCGTTGTCGGTCAGGCTCTTGGACAGCAGCAGCTGGAACTCGGTCTCGCCGTCGTCGGTCAGCTGGTAGGCCGTGCGGTCGGGCCCGCGCGCCTCCTCGCCGTCGGCCGCGACCTCCTCGAGCAGGTTCTCCGCCGCCATCTTCTTCAGCGCGTGGTAGATCGAGCCGGGTGCCACGTTGGCCCACTTGTCCGCCGACCAGCTCAGCAGCTCCCGCCGGACCTGGTACCCGTGTGCCCGGCCGTACATCCGCACGACCCCGAGTACCAGCAGTCGCGTGGCCGACACGAGCCCTCCTGAGATGTGCTAACCCGTTCGATCCCGACGGGTTCCTCTCCGTAGGCTAAGCCGACATGAGCATCCCCGTGTTGACTGCGGTGGCCTGGCCCTATGCCAACGGCCCCCGCCACATCGGTCATGTGTCCGGCATCGGCGTCCCCTCGGACGTGTTCTCCCGGTACATGCGGATGGCGGGCAACCGGGTGCTGATGGTGTCGGGCAGCGACGAGCACGGCACGCCGATCCTGGTGCAGGCCGACAAGGAGGGCCTGACGCCGCAGCAGACCGCGGACAAGTACCACCGGGTCATCGCCGAGGACCTGCGTGGACTCGGCGTCACCTATGACCTCTACACCCGCACCACGACCGGCAACCACTACGAGGTCGTGCAGCAGATATTCCTCGCGCTGCACCGCAACGGCTACATCCAGCCGAGGACGACCACCGGCGCGGTCAGCCCGTCGACCGGGCGCACGCTGCCGGACCGCTACATCGAGGGCACCTGCCCGATCTGCGGCTACGACGGCGCCCGCGGCGACCAGTGCGACAACTGCGGCAACCAGCTCGACGCCGCCGACCTGATCAGGCCGAAGTCGCGGATCAACGGCGAGGTGCCGAAGTTCGTCGAGACCGAGCACCTGTTCCTCGACCTGCCGGCGTTCACCCAGACCCTCGGCAAGTGGCTGTCCACCAAGACCGACTGGCGGCCCAACGTCCTCAACTTCACCCGCAACCTGGTCGACGACATGCGGCCCCGGCCGATCACCCGTGACCTGGACTGGGGCGTGCCGATCCCGCTCGACGGCTGGCGCGACCAGCCGCTCAAACGGTTCTACGTCTGGTTCGACGCGGTCATCGGCTACTTCTCCGCCAGCGTCGAGTGGGCCCGCCGGTCGGGCGACAAGGACGCCTGGCAGCAGTGGTGGCACGCGCCGGACGCGCAGGCCGTGTACTTCATGGGCAAGGACAACATCACCTTCCACGCCCAGATCTGGCCCGCGTTGCTGCTCGGCCACAACGGTGCGGGCGACCACGGCGGCGAGCCCGGCCGCTACGGCACGCTGAACCTGCCGACGGAGATCGCCTCCAGCGAGTTCCTCAAGATGAGCGGCGCGAAGTTCTCCACCTCCCGGGGCACGGTGATCTACCTCGGCGACTTCCTGCGCGAGTTCGGCCCGGACACCCTGCGGTACTTCATCTCCGCCGCCGGTCCGGAGACCCAGGACGCCGACTTCACCTGGGACGAGTTCGTCCGCCGGATCAACTTCGAGCTGGCCAACGAGTGGGGCAACCTGGTCAACCGCGCGGTGTCCATGGCGCACAAGAACGTCGGCGCGGTGCCGAGGCCGGACACGCCGACCGCCGAGGACGAGGCGCTCAAGCGGCTGGCCAGGGAGGCGTTCGGCACGGTCGGCGAGCACCTGTCGCGGTCGCGGTTCCGCGCCGGGGTCACCGAGGCGATGCGGGTGGTCGGCGCGGCGAACAAGTACCTGTCCGACCAGGAGCCGTGGAAGAAGAAGGACGACCCCGCGCGCCGGGACACGATCCTGCACACGGCACTGCAGGTGGTCCAGGACGCGAACACGCTGCTGACGCCGTTCCTGCCGCACAGCGCGCAGAAGGTGCACGAGGCGCTCGGTGCGTCGGGCACCTGGGCGTCCCAGCCCGACCTGGTGGACGTCGACGACCTGGACGTCGCCGGCAAGGTCAATCCGATCCTGACCGGCGACTACGCCGCCGAACAGGCCCGCTGGGAGTCCACCCCGATCGAGGTCGGCCGCCCCCTGGACAAACCAACCCCCCTGTTCACCAAACTCGACCCGAAACTCGGCGAGACCGGCCCCGACTGGGCCCCGATCGAACAGGCCTGACCGGCCCCGCGGCAGAAACGCAGCGAAGGGTCCCTTCACTGCATTGGATGCAGCGAAGGGACCCTTCGCTGCGGTCGACTCCGGGGAGGCGGGAGTGGTGGAGGCGGGGGTGCCGGTGCCGGAGAGGTTGCCGGTGCCGATTGTGGATGCGCACACGCATCTGGACGCGTGTGGCGCCAAGGACGCGGCCGACGTCTCGGCGATGCTCGACCGGGCGGCCAGTGCCGGCGTGGCGCGGGTGGTGACCGTGGCCGACGACCTCGCCGCCGCCAGGTGGGCCGCTGAGGCGGCGAGCTGGGACGAGCGGGTGTTCGCCGCCGTCGCGGTGCATCCGACGCGCACCGCGGCGTTCTCGGACGCCGAGCGGGCCGTGCTCGAGGAGCTGGCCGGCAGGCCCCGCGTGGTGGCCGTCGGCGAGACCGGCCTGGACTACTACTGGGACTACTCGCCCCCGGCGGCTCAGCAGGAGGCGTTCCGCTGGCACATCGACCTGGCCAAGCGGGTCGGCAAGCCGCTGATGATCCACGACCGGGACGCGCACGAGGACGTCTGGCGGGTGCTCGAGGAGGAGGGACCGCCGGAGACGGTGGTGTTCCACTGCTTCTCCGGCGACCTGGAGTTCGCCCGGCGCTGTGTCGATCGCGGGTACGTGCTGTCGTTGGCCGGAACCGTGACATTTCGCAATGCGCGGGCGCTTCGTGAGGCGGCGGTTCAGATTCCCACTTACCAGTTGTTGGTGGAGACCGACGCGCCCTTCCTCACCCCCCATCCCTTCCGCGGCCGGCGAGGGGAGCCCTACTGCGCCGCGTACACCCTGCGGGACCTTGCGCAGCTCAGAGGTGCGGACGTGGCCGAACTCGGCGCGGCGGTGGCCGCGAACGCCGCGCGGGTCTTCCGCCTGCCGGACGCTACGCCGCGTGAGTCGGGTGAACGCGAGGCGTGAGCATTGGTATGAACAGGCGTCCAGGGCTACTCCATTCGTGAAGTGACCAGGCTCACGTCGCTCCACGAAGTGTTTGCGCAACCTGCCAGTCGCCGTTACTGTCCCGTGACCGTAGCCGGGACGAGGCGGTCCCGGAGAGACCGAGAGCGGTTGTCGGGCTCTCCCACGGCCATTCTCTGGAGGTAACGACCCTGTGAGCGGATACAGATCCGGCGGTTTTGACGGTTCCGGTGGCGGTTTCGCCGACACCGACTGGTTCACCCCCGTCGAGGCGCCCTCCGCAACCGCGACCGCGGTCCTGGACGAGGACTTCCGCGCCTGGCGCTCGGAGTTCCCGGACTTCTACCAGCAGGGCAGCTCCACCTACGGCCAGCTGCCCGAGGCCGAGCTCGACGCCTACAGCGGCTCGCTGGCCATCACCCCGGACGACGTGCGGGTCGCCCTCGGCCCCCAGGCAGACGAGCTCATGGCCGTCGCCAACGTCGACGTCGACGAGCTCATCCGGCTGATCAACGCCGAGACCACCGTGCTGCCCGTCATCCCGGACGACCTGTCCGAGATGCCAGGCATGCCGAGGGTGCGCCGGCTGCCGGACACCGAGACCGAGGACGAGGACCGCGGCCTCGCCACCGGCATCAAGCGGTGGAAGAAGACCGTTCTCAAGGCTTCGCTGGCCTCGATCCTGGTCTCGATGATCGGCGGCAGCGCCGCGGCCATCGCGATGAACAAGTCGGTCACCGTCGACATCGACGGCAAGTCCCACGAGGTCAGCACCTACGCCTCCACCGTCGGCGAGGTGCTGGAGGACGAGGGCCTCGACGTCGGCAAGCACGACGCGCTGTCCCCCTCGCCCGCCGCGGGCATCAACGACGGCGGCACGATCGTCCTCCAGCGCGGCCGCCAGCTGCAGCTGACGATCGACGGCGAGCAGCGCGACGTCTGGGTCCGCGCGACGACCGTCGAGGACGCCCTCAAGGCGGCCAACGTCACCGTCGACGGTGCGTGGATGTCCCACGAGATGAACAGCTCGGTCCCGCTGAGCGGCATGTCGATGGAGATCAAGACCGTCAAGAACATCACCCTCTTCGACGGCGGCAACGCGCCCAAGGCGATGCAGACCCACGCGGTCACCGTCGACGAGCTGCTCGGGTCGCTGAAGCTCGAGCTCGGCAAGGAAGACACCATCACCCCCGGCGGCGACCTCAAGGTCACCGACGGCGCCGAGGTGCGGATCACCCGCAACGGCGTCACCGTGGTCAACAAGACCGAGAAGGTCGCCCCGCCGGTGCAGGAGGTCGAGGACCCCAACGCCGACGAGGGCACCGAGGTCGTGCTCGACCCGGGCGCGGCGGGCGAGCGGATCGTCACCTACCGGATCACGATCAAGAACGGTACGGAGATCGACCGCGAGGAGATCGGCGCCAAGGTCACCAAGAAGCCGAAGCCGAAGATCGTCCGGATCGGCACCAAGGAGCCCCCGGTCCCGGTGATCTCCGACGGCGAGGTCTGGGACGCGCTCGCGCAGTGTGAGTCCACCGGCAACTGGGCGGCCAACACCGGCAACGGCTACTACGGCGGCCTGCAGTTCAGCCCCGGCACCTGGGACGCCAACGGCGGCGAGCAGTACGCCCCCGACGCCCACCAGGCCACCCGTGAGCAGCAGATCGCGATCGCCACCAAGGTGCGCGACGGCGCGGGCGGCAGCTACGGCGCCTGGCCGCACTGTTCTGGCGAGCTCGGCCTGCCCAGGTAGGCGATCAGGGGCGGGCACTAGGCTCGCCTGGTGGTGCGCGGCGGAACGGACAGCAGCTTGTTGCTCGGGCCGGCCGACGTGCGCCGTCTCGCCGACGAACTCGACATCCGGCCGACCAAGCGGCTCGGCCAGAACTTCGTCCACGACCCCAACACGGTCCGGCGCATCGTGCGTGCCGCCGACCTGGCCGAGGACGACGTGGTCATCGAGGTCGGTCCGGGCCTCGGATCGCTCACCCTCGCCCTGCTGCCGGCCTGTGCCACGGTGCTCGCGGTCGAGATCGACCCGGTTCTGGCCGGGAAGCTCCCCGAGACCGTCGGTGAACGCGCGCCCGCCCTGCGTGACCGGCTGCGGGTGATCGAGGACGACGCCGTGCGGGTCACCGCCGAGCGCCTCGGCGCCGCGCCGACCGCGCTGGTGGCCAACCTGCCGTACAACGTCTCGGTACCGGTAGTGCTACACCTGCTCAACGAACTGCCTGGCCTGGCCAAGGCGCTGGTCATGGTCCAGTCCGAGGTGGCCGACCGGATGGTCGCCGGGCCGGGATCGCGCACCTACGGCGTGCCGAGCGTCAAGATCGCCTGGTACGCGCACGCCCGCCGGGTGGCCACGGTGCCGCGCGCGGTCTTCTGGCCGGTGCCCAACGTCGACTCCGCGCTGGTCCTGCTGACCCGCCGGGAGTCGCCGATTGGGCAGCGGACCAGGGTGTTCTCCCTGGTGGACGCGGCCTTCGCACAGCGGCGTAAGACCCTGCGGGCCGCGCTGGCCGGCTGGGCGGGGTCCGCGCGGGCAGCGGGGGAGTTACTCGAGTTGGCCGGCATCGACCCGACGACCAGGGGCGAGCAACTCGCCGTCGCCGACTTCGCGCGGCTGGCCGGTGTCGCGGGCGGCTGACCTTATTCCGGATCGAGCGCCGGTGTGACGCTCACCGGATCCACCGGATGGACGTTGCGATCTTCACCCGTCGTCAGGTTGACTGAGTGCGGTTAATCCATCCCGAGCGGCTGAGAGACCTGGCTCCGAGACGCCGCAGCAACCACTCATCGCGAGCAGGTGCTACCGCCAGGAACGATGGAGGAGTGAGAGCGATGGTCATGCTCACTACCAGGCGGGTCATCGACCAGTGCCGGCGCACGGTCACGGGCTGTCGTCCTATGTGCTCAACAAGCTGATTCTCGAGCCCATACCGACTTTCTGACACCCCTTACTCACCCAGTTGAACTGGGTTTACCGGCATGCGAGTTCGTTCGCTCGCGCCTGGACTGGAGCGCACTGTGATCACCCTGGAGAACCTCAGCAAATCCTTCCGAAGTACTTCCGGCTCGGTCGTGGCCCTCGACGACGTCACCCTCGACGTCCCGGACGGCGTCATCGTCGGCGTGGTCGGCCCGACCGGTGCCGGCAAGTCGACCCTCGCGCGGGTGCTGTCGCTGCGTGAGCGTCCGGACAGTGGGGTGTTCCGCCTCGACGGGCGCAACACCGGCATGTTGGACGAGCGCAGCCTGCGGGTGGCCCGTTCCCGGATCGGCGTGGTGCCGCCGAGGGACTCGCTGCTCGGCCAGCGCACGGCCGCCGGCAACATCGCGGTGCCGCTGGAGCAGGCCGGCATGGACGGTCCGCTGCGCCGGGAGCGGGTCGGCAAGGTGCTCGACCTGATCGGCCTCACCGACCGCGCCGCCACCTACCCCGCCCAGCTCACGCCCGGTCAACGGCAGCGGGTGGCGGTGGCCAGGGCGCTGGTCGGCGACCCGGCCGTGGTGCTCGCCGACGACCCGACCGCCGACCTGGACGACGCCGGGGTCGCCGGCGTGCTCGCCGTGCTCGACCGGGCGCGGGCAGAGCTCGGCGCGACGGTGCTGGTCGCCACCCAGGACACCAGCGTGGTGCGGCGCATCGCCGACGACGTGGCCGTGCTCGACCACGGCCGGCTGCTGGAGAGCGGGCGGCTGCTCGACCTGGTCGGCGACCAGGAAAGCCTGGTCGCGCAGGCCGTGCTGCCGGCCATCGACGGCCAGGTGCCCGGCGGGTACGCCGGTGTCGCGGACGTCGTGCTGATCGGGTTCGCCGCGGTCGGCTCGCTGCTGCCGGAGGCCACCAGCCGGTTCGGCACCGACATCTCGGTGGTCGGCGGCGGGGTGACCAAGATCGGCGAGACGCCGGTCGCGCGGTTCCGCCTCGGGCTGCACGGTCACCTCGCCGACGCCGCGCTCGGCTGGCTCGCCGAGCGCGGGGCCGCGGTGCACCACCAGTCGTCGCGGGCGCTACAGGTCGCCTGACTCGTGACGGACCCTCCTTGGCCGGGACGCGGGAGCCGTAGGCTGGGCTGGTGCTCGCTGTAGTGCCCCGCCCGGTCACCGTCCGCGTCCCGTCCAAGGTGAACCTTCACCTCGCGGTCGGTGAGGTACGCAAGGACGGCTTCCATGAGCTGTCCACGATCTTCCAGTCGCTGTCGTTGACCGACGACGTGACCGTGGCGATCGCCGACGAGCCCGGGGTCGAGGTCCAGGGCGAGGGCGCGGCCGCGGTGCCCACCGACGGGGCCAACCTGGCCTGGCGGGCGGTCGAGGAGCTGGCCAGGTACGCGGGCAAGGACGCGGACGAGCCCAAGGTGCGGGTGCTGATCCGCAAGGGCATCCCGGTCGCCGGCGGGATGGCCGGCGGCAGCGCGGACGCGGCCGCGACCCTGCTCGGCCTCGCGAACCTGTGGAAGCTGGAGATCAGCCGGGACGAGCTGGCCTCGGTGGCCGCGGTGCTCGGCAGCGACGTGCCGTTCATGCTGCACGGCGGTACCGCGCTGGGCACCGGGCGGGGCGAGCGGATCGTCCCGGTGCTGACCAGGCACACGTTCCACTGGGTGATCGCGTTCGCCAGAGGTGGGCTGGCGACGCCGAAGGTCTACGCGGAGCTCGACCGGCTGCGGGACACCGGCGAGCCGCCGAGGGTGGGCGCGGTCGAGCCGGTGCTCGAGGCGCTGGCCGCTGGCGACGCGCGTCAGCTCGCGCTGCTGCTCGGCAACGACCTGCAGGCGGCCGCGGTGTCGCTGCGGCCGGGGCTGCGCCGGACGCTGCGCGCGGGGGTGAGCGCGGGCGCGCTCGCCGGCATGGTGTCCGGCTCGGGCCCGACCTGCGCGTTCCTGTGCGCGGATGCCGAGGACGCGGTGCGGGTGGCGGCCGAGCTGTCGGGTGCCGGCGTGTGCCGCACGGTGCGGGTCGTGCACGGCCCGGTGCCGGGCGCGCGCGTGGTGAACGACGACGAGCCACGCCCCCTCCCGCCGCAGGTGCACGCCTGAACCATCGGTACCGTGGACAGGTCATGGTCAACCTGGTCAATCTCGAGGCGGTCGGCAAGAGCTACGGCATGCGTCCGCTCATGGACGGCGTGTCCCTCGGGGTCGGCGTCGGGGACCGGATCGGCGTCGTCGGCCTCAACGGCGGCGGCAAGACCACCCTCCTGGAGATCCTCGCCGGCATCGTGCCGCCCGACAGCGGGCGGGTGAGCCGGGGCCGGGACCTGCGTCAGGCCGTGGTCACCCAGCGCACCGAGCTGCGGGACGCCACGACCGTGCGCGGCGCGGTGCTCGACCCGCTCGGCGTCACCGCCGAGCACGAGTGGGCCGCCGACCCGAGGATCCGGACGATCATGGACGGTCTCGGCATCACCGCGCTCGGTGTGGACAGCCCGGTCGCCGATATGTCCGGCGGGGAGCGCCGGCGGGTCGCGCTGGCCGCGGCGCTGGTGCAGGACCTTGACCTGCTGATCCTCGACGAGCCGACCAACCACCTCGACCTCGAGGGTGTCCGCTGGCTGGCCGAACACCTGGTCGCGCGCCGCACCGCACTGGTCGTGGTCACCCACGACCGCTGGTTTCTGGACACCGTCGCCACCCGCACCTGGGAGGTGGTCGGCGGGCAGGTCGAGCAGTACGAGGGCGGCTACGCCGACTGGGTCTTCGCCCGCGCCGAGCGCGCCCGGCTGGCCGCGACGCTGGAGGACAAGCGGCGCAACCTGGTGCGCAAGGAGCTGGCGTGGCTGCGGCGCGGTCCGCCCGCGCGCACGTCCAAGCCGCGCTACCGGATCGAGGCCGCCGAGACGCTGATCGCCGACGTGCCGCCGCTGCGGGACTCGGTGGAGTTGTTGGCCTTCGCCAAGCGCAGGCTCGGCCGGACCGTGCTGGAGCTGGAGGACGTCACCGTCACACTCGGCTCGCGCACGCTGATCGACGGGTTGACCTGGCGGGTCGGGCCGGGGGACCGGATCGGCCTGGTCGGGGTGAACGGCTCGGGCAAGACCACGCTGCTGCGGCTGCTCGCCGGAGACTTGACCGCGGCGTCCGGCAAACGGGTGCAGGGGCAGAGTGTGCGGCTGGCCTATCTCAGCCAGGAGCTGCACGACCTGCCGGGCTCGTTGCGGGTGCTGGAGGCGGTCGAGGAGATCGCGCGCCGGGTCACGCTCGGCAAGCAGGAGATGTCGGCCTCGCAGCTGGCCGAGCGGTTCGGGTTCCCGGCGGCCAAACAGTGGACACCGGTGGCCGACCTGTCCGGGGGCGAGCGGCGCCGGTTGCAACTGGCGCGGCTGCTGATGGCCGAGCCGAACGTGTTGCTGCTCGACGAGCCGACCAACGACCTGGACATCGACACCCTTCAGCAGTTGGAGGACCTGCTCGACGGCTGGGCCGGCACGCTGGTGGTCGTCTCGCACGACCGGTATCTGGTCGAGCGGGTCTGCGACTCGGTGTACGCGTTGTTCGGCGGCGGCCAGGTGACCCATCTGCCCGGCGGCATCGACGAGTACCTCGCCCGCCGCGACGCCACGCTGCGGCCCGAGGCCGTGCCGGTGCCGGCGACCGCGCCGGCCAGGCGATCGTCTGGCGCCGAGCAGCGGGCCGCGCGCAAGGAACTGGCTCGGTTGGAGCGTCGCCTCGACGCACTGACCAAGCAGGAGGAGACGCTGCACACCGCGCTCGCGGCGGCGGCGACCGACGCCGAGCGGTTGCTCGCGCTCGACGCCGAGCTGCGCGCCGTGCTGGCCGAGAAGTCGACGGTCGAGGAACACTGGCTTGACGTGGCGGATGCGGCCGAATAAGCCCATCTAGAGTTGAACGTATGAGTCGTTTCGTCGACAGGCTGATCGACACCGCCAACAGCGGTGGCCGGCAGCGTGGCGTCACCACCGGTGAGCCAGCTTCGCCCGTGCACACCACGTGGGCGGCCATCCACGAGCAGGCACGGGCGATGGCGGGCGCGTTGGTCGCCGGCGGGCTGGCCAGACACGACGCGGTGGCGGTGCTGGCCGCCGAGCCGGCGGCGATCGGACCGGCGGTGCAGGCGGTGTGGCTCGGCGGCGGCAGCGTGACGATGTTGCACCAGCCGACGCCGCGGTCGGATCTGGCGGTGTGGGCCGAGGACACCATGCGGGTGTTGAACATGATCGGCTCGAAGCTGGTTCTGCTCGGTGCGCCGTTCGACGGACTCGCGCCGGTGCTGGAGGAGCACGGCGTCGGCTTCCAGCTGATCAGTGAGCTCGCCGACGGGGTGCCGTTGGCGTCGGTCGTGGAGGTCGACGAGTCGGCGCCCGCGCTGCTCCAGCTGACCAGCGGGTCGACCGCCGACCCGAAGGCCGTGCGGATCACCCACGGCAACCTGTTGGCGAACACCATGGCGATGGCCGAGCGGGCGGAGCTCGACGAGCACCGCGACATCATGGTGTCGTGGCTGCCGATGTTCCACGACATGGGCATGGTCGGGTTCTACACGGTGCCGATGATGATGGGCATCGAGCTGGTGAAGGTCACGCCGGTGGACTTCCTCGGCGCGCCGTTGCTGTGGGCACGGCTGATCTCGAAGTACGGGGGCACGATCACCGCGGCGCCCAACTTCGCCTATGCGTTACTCGGCCGGCGGCTCGCCGGGACGGACGAGGAGTTCGATCTGTCGACGCTGCGGATCGCGCTGAACGGCGCCGAGCCGATCGACGAGAAGGCGGTGGCGGCGTTCGTGGCCGCCGGCGCCCGGTTCGGCATGCCGGCGGAGTGCGTGTTCCCGGCGTACGGCATGGCGGAGGGCACGTTGGCGATTTCCTTTGCCCGGCCGTTCATCGGGTTGCGGCTGGACTATGTGGACGCGGAGAAGCTGGAGTCGGAGAACCGCGCGGTGCCGGTCGATCCGGCGAGTGCGACGCGGTCGTTCGCGGTGCTCGGTCCGGCGCTGGACGGTTTCGAGGTGACGATCGTGTCGTCGTCCGGTGTGGTGCTCGGTGATCGTGCGGTGGGGGAGATCCGGGTGCGGGGCGACTCGGTGACGCCCGGATACCTGACGGTGGACGGGCCGCTGGCGACCCAGGACGCGGACGGCTGGCTGTCGACCGGGGATCTCGGGTACACGGTGGACGGTGAGATCGTCATCTGTGGGCGGGCGAAAGACGTGATCATCTTGGCCGGCCGCAACATCTACCCGACGGACATCGAGCGCGCGGCGTCCACTGTGGAGGGTGTGCGGGCGGGTAACGCGGTGGCGGTGCGGTTGGACGCCGGGACGCGGCGGGAACGGTTCGCCGTGGTTGTCGAGTCCAAACAGGCCGGTGAGCAGGCGGCGGAGAAGGTGCTGCGCAAGGAGGTCGGCGCACGGGTCTTCGAGGCGGTGAACGCGCGGCCGGTGGCCGTGGTGGTGTTGGCGCCGGGGACGTTGCCCAAGACCCCGTCGGGCAAGCTGCGCCGGGCGGCGGCCGGGGAGCAGGTCGCCGACCAGATCAGAGCTCGCGGCGGCGAAGCTCGCTGACCCAGGCCAGCCGGAGGGCTTCGATCGCGCCGGCGTGATAGCCCTGGCCGATGAAGAAGGTGCGGGAGAGTTTGAGGGTGGCGATGTCGTCGGCGCGGGGGCCGTCGGGGTCGGTGGCCGCGGTGATGAGCATGGTCATCAGGCGTTCCACGTCGCCGGGGCGGTAGCCGCGTTCGCCGGGGGGTGCCGGGGGGAGCGGTAGGGCGAGCAGGTTCGCGTCGTGCGGCAGGGCGGTGTCGGGCGCTGGCTTTCCGGCGAGTGCCGGCGACTCGACGGGTGATGTGCTGGCTGGTTCGCTGTCGGCCGCGGGCTGAGGGGCGTCGGGCACCGGTGTGGTGTCCTGCGGTTCAGGCGGCGTGGCGGTACCTGATGGCGCGGTGGCGGACGCCTCGGCAACGGGTGCTTCGGCCACCGGTGCGACTGGCCGTGGCGGGACGGGTGTTTCGGTCGTTGGCGCCGCGGCCGGGGCCGGTGGTTCGACTGTTGGCGGCGCGGCCGGGGCTGGGGTTTCGACTGTTGGCGGCGCGGCCTGTGGTGGTGAGTCCGCTGGTTCGGTCGCGGGTGCCGCCGATGTCCTCGGCACGGGTGCCGGTTTCGCGGCGGCCGTTGGCAGGATGTCGGCTGGTTCGGCAGTTGGCGGTTCGGTTGCCGACGGCGCAACTGATCGCGGCTCGGCGACCGCTGCTGCCGGCGATGCCGCTGGTCGCGGCAGATTCGCGGTGGCTGTTGGCAACGTGGCGGCCGGCGGTTCGGTTGCCGATGACTCGGGCGTTCGCGGTTCGGTGACCGGTGATGCGGCCGTTGGCACCGAGGCGGCCGGAGATTCTGCCGCTGGCTGGGGAGCCTTGGTGGCCGATGGCTCGGTCGCTGGCCTCGGCAGCACTGGCGGTTGGGCCGCCGGCGGTGCGGCCGGTCGTGGGGGCCCGAACGGCGGTCCGAACGGTGGCGCGGTAGCTGATGCCTGGCTGGGGGGATCCGTCGCCGGCGGCGCGGCCACGCCTGGCGGACTGACTGGCGACTCGGCGGCTGGCGCCGGTGCCGCCGGTAGCCGCGGCGCGCCCGTCGGGCTGCCGGCGCCAGGCACATCCGCACCCGCCGGTCCAGGCCTCGGCGCGGGACCAGGACCACCAGGCCGCGGCGCATCCGCCGGTGCCCCAACAGCCGGCACGTTTCCAGGCCGTGGATGCGGCGTCGGCGCCAGCGCGGCCGGCGCACCGTTGCGCGCCTCCGGCCTCACCGCCCGCAACATCGGCGTCGTCGCCGACGCTGGTTGGGCTCGGCGGACCAGTTCGGCCTCCACCAGGTCCAGGAAGTCGTCCACCTGGTCCTCGTCGTAGCCCCGGCGGATCAGCGGCGCGCTGTCGAACACCACCTCGCGGACCTCCCGCGCGGTCAGCGAGTCCTCTCCGGACAACGCCGCCTGCACCCGGTCGAGGAAGTCGTCCACCTGATCCTCGTGATACCCACGACGGCCAAGCGGCGCGCGATCGAACGTGACGCAGTCGACCACGATCGAGGTCAGCGGAACCTCGTCCGGTTGCTGCATGTGCGCCTCCCGCTCAGCGCGTGTGGAACAAGTTCTGCGCCGCTTCCAACCCTTTGCCTACCAACGCTTCCGTCGCGTCGGCACACCGGTCCACATGGAACGCCAACTCCTTGCGTTCCACCCCGGCGAAGTCACGGAGCACGAAGTCCGCCGGATCCATCCGTCCCGGCGGCCGGCCGACACCGAATCGCACCCGCAGATAGTCCCGCGTCCCCAATGACTTGGTGATCGAGCGCAGACCGTTGTGGCCGTTCTCGCCACCGCCGAGCTTGAGGCGGACGCTGCCGTACGGCAGGTCCAGCTCATCGTGCACGACAATCAGCCGCTCGGGGGGCACCTTGAAGAAACGCGCGGTCCCGACCACCGGACCGCCGGACACGTTCATGAACGAGCGGGGCTTGGCCAGCGCGACCCGCGCGCCTTCCAGCCTGCCCTCGAGCACATCGGCCCCGGCCTTGTGCGTCTTGAACCGGCCGCCCATCCGCGCGGCCAACTCGTCAGCCACCAGGAAACCGATGTTGTGCCGGTTGCCGACATAGCGCGGCCCCGGATTACCCAGGCCGACAACCAACATCGGCGCGTCGTCGTTCGGTGGCTCCGACATGGACCCTCACTGAAAACAAGTCCGGGCGTCCCGGTCAGGACCGCCCGGACCGGGTCAGCTCTCGCTCGGCTCGTCGCCGGCTGCCTCGTCCGCGGCCGGCTCGGCGCCCTCGGCTGCCTCGCCTTCCATGTCCGCGGCGGTCGGCGCGACGTTGATCGCGATGACCAGGGTCTCCGGGTCGGTCACCAGCTCCGCGCCCGCGGTCAGCTTGACCTCGGACGCCAGGATCTGGGTGCCGCCGACGGCGCCCTCGATCGACACCTCGAACTGCTCGGGGATGTGCAGCGCCTCGACGGCCACCTGCAGCGTCGACGCGTCCTGGGTGACCAGCGTGCCCGGCTGGGCCTCGCCGACCAGCACCACCGGCACCTCGACGGTGACCTTCTCGCCCTGCTGAACCAGCAGCAGGTCGACGTGCTCGATGTAGTTCTTGATCGGATGCGTGGTGACCGTCTTGGTCAACGCGAGTTCACTCTTGCTGTTGATGTCGAGCGTGAGTACGGCGTTCTGTCCGTGTTCACGGACGACGCGGGCGAACTCGAGCGCGGGCAGGGCCAGGTGCTTGGGCTCGGAACCGTGGCCGTACAGCACCGCGGGGATCTTGCCGTCGCGGCGGGTGCGGCGCGCGGCGCCCTTGCCGAACTCGGTACGTGGCTCGGCGGCGAGACGGACCTCGGACACGGTGGTGCTCTCCTTGCTGAAGCTAACTTCGAAATTGACTCGGGCGGCGGCGGCCAGCGGCGACGGGCATACACACGCGCGGCAACTAAGCCGCCGCGTCGATCACGCCAGGCGTGAAGCCTGCCCTCGCCGAGGCAACCTCAACAGTTTACGTGGAGCTTTCGCGCGGCCTCCCTTGGGGCCACTCAGGCGTTGCCGTCGAACAGACTGGTCACCGAGCCGTCCTCGAAGACCTCCTGGATCGCCCTGGCCAGCAGCGGGGCGATCGACAGCACCGTCATCTTCGGAAACCGCTTCTCGTCCGGGATGGGCAGCGTGTTGGCGAACACGACTTCCTTGGCCCCGCACTCGGACAGCCGCTGCGGCGCCGGGCCGGAGAGCACCCCGTGCGAGGCCGCGACCACCACGTCGGTCGCCCCCTCGGCGAGCAGTTGGTCCACCGCCTTGGCGATCGTGCCGCCGGTGTCCACCATGTCGTCGATCACCACGCACAACCGGCCGCGGACCTCGCCGACCACGCGGTTGGCGACGACCTCGTTCGGCCGGTTGGGATCGCGGGTCTTGTGGATGAACGCGATCGGCACACCGCCGAGGTCGTCGGCCCACTTCTCGGCCAGCTTGGTGCGCCCGGCGTCGGGGGAGACCACGGTGACGTTGTCGTAGCCGTAGGTCTCCTTGACGTACTTGGCCAGCAGCGTCTGGGCGAACAGGTGGTCCACCGGGCCGTCGAAGAAGCCCTGGATCTGCGCGGTGTGCAGGTCGACGGTCATGATCCGGTCCGCGCCCGCGGTCTTGAACAGGTCGGCGACCAGCCGCGCGGAGATCGGCTCGCGGCCCTTGTGCTTCTTGTCCTGCCGCGCGTACGGGTAGAACGGCATGATCACGGTGATCCGCTTGGCCGACGCCCGTTTCAGCGCGTCCACCATGATCAGCTGCTCCATCACCCACTGGTTGATGGGCGCGGTGTGGCTCTGGATCACGAAGGCGTCGCAGCCGCGCACCGACTCCTCGAACCGGACGAAGATCTCGCCGTTGGCGAAGTCGTAGGCCGACTGCGGGGTGATGCTGATGTTGAGGTGCTTGGCCACCTCTTCGGCCAGCTCTGGGTGCGCCCTGCCGGAGAAGAACATCAGGTTCTTCTTCGGCACCCCGGACTTCGCGTTCATGTCTCCTCCTCGGGAGCCGACTCGAGCGCCCGCCGCGCGGCCTCCGCCGCCGGCGTTCCGGGCCTGCGCCGCGCCACCCAGCCCTCGATGTTGCGCTGCGCCCCGGCCGACACCGCCAGCGCGCCGGGCGGCACGTCCGCGCGCAGCACCGTGCCCGCCCCGCTGTACGCGCCGTCGCCGACGGTGACCGGTGCCACGAACATGTTGTCCGACCCGGTCCGCACGTGTGAGCCGACGACCGTCCGGTGCTTGGTCACGCCGTCGTAGTTGACGAACACGCTCGCCGCGCCGATGTTGGACTGCTCACCGATCGTGGCGTCCCCGACATAGGACAGGTGCGGGACCTTCGACCCCGTGCCCACCTGGGAGTTCTTCACCTCGACGAACGTGCCGATCTTGGTGCGCTCGCCGAGCAGGGTGCCCGGCCGCAGATAGGCGAACGGGCCGACGCTGGCGCCGTCGCCGATCTCGGACTCGCGCCCGTGGGTGCGCGTCACGCTCGCGCCCGCGCCGACGGTGACGTCGGTGAGCGTGGTGTCCGGGCCGAGCACGCTGCCCTCGCCGACCGTGGTCGCGCCGCGCAGCTGCACGCCCGGCTCGAGCACGACGTCGCGGGCCAGCTCGACCTCCGCGTCCAGCCACACCGTCGCCGGGTCGACCATGGTCACGCCCGCGCGCATCCAGCGCTCGCACAGCCGCCGGTTGAGCACCGCGCCGAGCGCGGCCAGCTGCACCCGGTCGTTCACGCCCTCGACCAGCCACGGGTCGGCGCACGTCCACGAGCCGACCCGGTGGCCGTCGGCGCGGGCGATGGCCAGCACGTCGGTCAGGTACTGCTCGCCCTGGGCGTTGTCGGTGGACAGCCGGCCGAGCGCGTCGGCGAGCACCGCCGCGTCGAAGGCGTACACCCCGGAGTTGATCTCGCGGATCGCCGCCTGCTGCTCGGTGGCGTCCTTCTGCTCGACGATCGCGGTGACCGCGCCGTCGGCGTCGCGCACGATGCGGCCGTAGCCGGTCGGGTCGGCGACCGCGGCGGACAGCACGGTGACCGCGTTGCCGGCCGCGCCGTGCTCGGCGAGCAGCGCGGCGAGCGTGTCGGCGTCCAGTAACGGCGCGTCGCCGTAGGTGACCACCACGGTGCCGGTCAGCCCCGGCAGCTCGGTGAGCGCGCAGCCGACCGCGTGCCCGGTGCCGTGCTGCTCGGCCTGCACGGCGACGGTGATGGTCGCGTCGATCGCCTTGGCGACCTCGTGCAGGTGCTCGGTGACCTGCTCGCGGCCGTGGCCGACGACCACGGCCATGCGTTGTGGGGACAGCCCGGCCGCGGCGCGCACGGCATGTTCGACCAGGGTGCGGCCGGCCAGCCGGTGCAGCACTTTCGGCACGGCGGAACGCATTCTGGTGCCCTCGCCGGCGGCGAGGATGATCGTGCTGATTTCGCCGAGCCCGGTTGAGCTCTCGACCATCAGCTCACTCCTCTGGCGTGATCGAATGTGCGAAGACCTGAGGAAATTGATCCTACGTTGCTTCTGGCGACACCCTCGCGGGGTCGGGGTCCTCCGCGGTGCCCGGCTGCTCGTCGCCCTCGTCGCCGGTGACCGCGACGACGTCGTTACCGCCCTGGCGTTTCGCCTGGTACATCGCGGCGTCGGCGCGGGCGAGCGCGCGGGCGGTGGTCTCGTCGGCGCGTAAGGACACCACCCCGACGGACAACGTCACCCCATGGGAGAGATCGCCCGGTAGCGCGGCCACCGCGTCGGCCGCCCGGCGCAGCGCGGCCGCGGCCGGCTGCAGCGGCGCGCCCGGCAGCAGCACGATGAACTCGTCGCCGCCGTAGCGGGCGACCATGTCGCTGCCGCGCAGGGTGTCCCGCACGGTGCTGGCGATCACCCGCAGCACGTCGTCGCCATCGGCGTGGGACAGCTCGTCGTTGACCGCCTTGAAGCCGTCCAGGTCGACCAGCGCGATCGCCAGCGGCCGGCCGTCGGACAGCTCGGCCAGCCGCTCGTCCAGCGCGCGGCGGTTGGGCAGACCGGTCAGCGGGTCCTGCAGCGCCTGTTTGGCCACGGTGCCGTGCCGGCGGGACAGTCGCTCGTGCTCACGGCGGGTGTCCAGGGCCGCCACTCGGGACTCGCGCATGTCCCACAGCTGGGTCTCCAGCTCGCCGACGTAGTGACGCAGCGCGCTGGCCGACAGCTCGGCGTTCTCGTCGGCGGCGCACAGCCGGGAGAACTCGCGGATCAGGCACAGCAGCAGCGCGGGCTCGGAGACCTGGTCGTCGAGGCGTTCCATCACCGACGCGAGGGCGTCGACGGCCTCGCCGATCCGGCCGTCGGCCTCCAGGCAGCGGGCCAGCGCGATGGCGACGAAGAACAGCTCGCGCGGCGCGGCCAGCTCGAGCAGGTGGGTGAGCCGCTCGACGTGCGCGCCGGCGGGGTCGGCCAGCGCGTGGGCCGCGCCGACCACGGCGATCTGGTCGATGGCCGGCCGGTCGGTGCGGCGCGGGAACAGCGACTCGCGGAACGGCGCCTCGACGTCGGAGGCCATGGCGGCGGCCCGGACGAACCGGGGGGTGGCGTCCTCGCCGATGCGCTCCAGCCGTAAGCCCCAGCTCAGCTGCATCCGGCAGACGGTGATCAGGTGCACCGCGATGTCGTGCGGGCCGGCGCTGCGCCGGATGTGTCGATGCGCGCGGCGCATCACCTGGTCGCCGACCTCGTACACGCCGAGCTCCATCAGCACCAGGCCGAGGTCCATCAGGGTGGAGGCCATCAGCACGTCCCACACCCGGGGGCCGAACAGCCTGTCCGGCGGGACCTGCTCGTCGAGCATCGCGAGACCGGTGGCGGCCTCGGTGAGCGCCAGGTCCTCGTGGCCGGACAGCAGCAGCCACTTGGCCCGCAGCGCGTGCGCGTCGGCCTGCAGCACCAGCAGGTCGTAGCGTTCGGAGTGGGCGAGGAACTCGTCGATGATGCGTTCGGTGGCCTCGGCGGTGGCGTCGTTGACCCGGATCACCGCCGCGGCGCGCAGCAGCTGGCCGACCATGCGTGGCTCGCCCCGGCGGCGGACCTCCTCGAGGATCCGGTCGACCTCGTGGGTGTGCCGCGTGCGCACGCCGCGCTCCCGCACCTGGGCGATGGCGAGCAGTTCCCGTGCCCGTCCGACGAGCCACGCGTCAGAGCGTTCGTCCAATGCCGGTAGGTCGACCTCGCCGCCGTCCACGCCTGGCTGCCACCTTCGGGATTGAATTGGTCGCTGAGGCAGCTCCGCCGCCAGGGATCGAACCTGGACCATCAGAACCAAAATCTGAGGTGCTGCCTTTACACCACGGCGGAACGGAAAGCTGTGTGTCGCACACAGCCCACGGGTGGACATCGTGGCATGGCTGCCCGGTGGGGGGCAGTGGTACCCGGGGAACTGGTGCCAAGCGCGTCCATTCGAGTGTGAGCTGGATCACGGACAGTGCGCACCGGCTGGGGTCTGGACCATGTGGATCGGTTGTACTTACGCTGTCGTAGGTTACGACACCGTAGGTGAGGCTGGCCTTACCGATGAGTAATGTCCGAGAGTGATTGAGGTACGCATGACGACGACCCTCGAGGAGACCTCCGGCGCCGGCTCGCCCGAACCGAAGGGGCCCAAGGGACCGAAGCCGATCATCACGGGGAAACGCCACCGGTGGAGCCAGTTCGGTGTCTACGTGTTCATCCTGGTGCCGTTCGCGGCGTTGATCGCCGCGGTGCCGCTGGCCTGGGGCTGGGGCCTGAGCTGGCTGGACGTCGGGTTGGCGGCGTTCTTCTTCTACTTCAGCGGACACGGGGTGACCGTCGGCTACCACCGGTACTTCACCCACGGCTCGTTCAAGGCCAAGCGGCCGCTGAAGATCTTCCTGGCCATCGCCGGCAGCATGGGCGTGCAGGGGCCGCCGATCACCTGGGTCGCCGACCACCGCCGCCACCACGCGTTCTCCGACCGTGAGGGCGACCCGCACTCGCCGTGGCTCTACGGCACCTCGCCGCTGGCGCTGGCCAAGGGCTTCTGGCACGCGCACATGGGCTGGGTGTTCGACGGGGACATCACCAACAAGGAGCGGTTCGCGCCGGACCTGTTGGCGGACAAGGACATCGTCCGGGTCAACAGCCTGTTCTGGCTGTGGACGGTGCTGACCTTCGGGCTGCCGGCGCTGATCGGCGGGCTGGTCACCTGGTCGTGGTGGGGCGCGTTGACGGCGTTCTTCTGGGCCGGGTTCGTGCGGGTCGCGATCCTGCACCACGTCACCTGGTCGACGAACTCGGTCTGCCACATGATCGGCGACCGGCCGTTCGTGAGCCGGGACAAGGCGGCCAACTTCTGGCCGCTGGCGATCCTCAGCTTCGGCGAGTCCTGGCACAACCTGCACCACGCCGACCCGACCTGTGCCCGGCACGGGGTCAAGAAGGGCCAGATCGACACGTCCGCGCGGATCATCTGGATCTTCGAGAAGTTCGGTTGGGTGCACAACGTGCGCTGGCCGACGCCGCAGCGGCTGGCGAAGATCAGCGCGGGCGCGGAGTCGTAGCAGCCAGTAGCCCGGTCCGGTCACGAAGTGCCGGCGGTTGCCCGTAGGGTGACCGGGACGGACCTTCCCGGATCGGGGGCTGATGGCTGCCAGGCGGCGTGAACGCGGCAGGTCGGCGCCCGACCAGCGTGGTGGGGCGCCGGTGGCGCGGGTGCGCATGACCGGCGAGGAGCGGCGCCAACAACTGTTGGACGTGGCCAGGTCGCTGTTCGCGGAGAAGGGCTTCGACGGGGCGTCGGTCGAGGAGATCGCGCACCGGGCGAACGTGTCCAAGCCGGTGGTCTACGAGCACTTCGGCGGCAAGGAAGGCGTCTACGCGGTCGTGGTCGACCGGGAGATGCACTACCTGCTGTCGTCGATGACCTCGGCGTTGGCCGAGAACGCGCACCCGAGGCTGCTGCTCGAGCGGGCGGCGGTGACCCTGCTGGACTACGTGGAGAGCTCGGCCGACGGGTTCCGGATCCTGGTGCGCGCCTCCCCGGTCGCGTCCTCGACCGGCACGTTCTCCAGCCTGCTCAACGACATCGCCTCGCAGGTGGAGAGCATCCTCGGGCTGCAGTTCAGCTCACGGGGCTACGACCCGGCGCTGGCCGCGCTCTACAGCCAGGCGCTGGTCGGGATGGTCGCGCTGACCGGCCAGTGGTGGCTGGACGTGCGCCAGCCAGGCAAGGACGAGGTCGCCGCGCACCTGGTGAACCTGTCCTGGAACGGCCTACGCCACCTTGAGGACCGGCCCGAACTCCGCGAGGCCCACTGAGAGGCTCGCTGCCAGCTGGTCAGGCCGGGCTGACGCGGAGGAGTTTGTCGTCATCGCCGTTGGTGGTGGTGAGGTAGAGGGCGCCGTCGGGGCCGAGGCGGGCGGCGCGCAGGCGGCCGAACTGGTCCTGGATCTCCGGCGGGATGGCGACCGAGGTGACGTCGCCCTGGTCGTCGAGGGTCAGCAGGAGCACCTTGGCGCCCTTGAGCGCGGTCACCACCAGGGCGCCGTCGAGGCCGCCCCACTGCTCACCCTCCAGGAACGTCGCGGCGCAGACCGCCTGGGTCGTCTCCCCGGACTGCCACTTGGCCGGGACGGCGTCGGGGAACCGGTCGAGGTCGGTCATCGGCACGCTCTCGTCGTACTCGTCGACCGTGCCGCCCTGGGACGGGTCCCAGCCGTAGTTCTTGCCGGCCTGGATCAGGTTGACCTCGTCGTTCTTGTCCGGGCCGTGCTCGGCGGTGAGGATCTGGCCGTTGCCGGGGCGGGTCGCCACGCCCTGGATGTTGCGGTGGCCGTAGGACAGCAGGTACCGCTCGCGCTCGTTGGCCGAGTCGATGAACGGGTTGTCCGGCATCGGCTCGCCGGTCTCCAGGTTCAGCCGGAGCACCTTGCCGCCGAGGCTGGTGCGGTCCTGCGGGTGGTCGGGGTTGGCGATGTCGCCGGTACCGACCAGCAGGCTGCCGTCCGCGCCCATGGTGGGGCGGCAGCCGGAGTGCCGGCCGCTGCCCAGCGGCAGCCCGGTCAGCAGCTCGCGTTCCCTGGTCGCGATCTGGCCGTCCTCGGCCAGCCGCCAGGTCACCAGGCGCACGTCCAGCGCCTGGCCGTTCTCCGTGTGTGTCTGGCAGGTGGTGAACCGGCGCGTCTGCGCGAAGTCGGGGTGCACGACCATGCCCATCAGGCCGCCCTCACCGGCGACGAGCACGGTGGACAGGTCGGCCTTCACCTCGGTCACCGTGGCGCCCGGCGCGGTCCCGGACACCAGTGCGATCCGCGCCGGCCGCTGGGTGACCAGCACCTTGCCGTCGGGCAGGAAGCCGATGTCCCAGCCGTGTGACAGCCCGCCGGCGACCTCCTCGACCCGAAGCGCGGGGACCTCGGTGTTGCTGCTCGGGGTGGTCGGCTCGGCCTGGCGCTGCGCCGGTTCCTCGGTCTGCGCCGGCACCTCGCCGACCGACGAGTCGGAGCAGGCGCTGAGTGCGGCGGTGACGGTGACGGTGGCCAGTGCGACGACGAGAGAACTCGCCCGGAGTGCCATGGGTCCAGAATGCCCGGTCGCGCGTCGCATGCGTGTGAGACCCGGCGGAGGGGAAGAACAATGAGTGACAACTGGTACACCGACTACTCGCAGAACAAGCGCTTGCGCGGGCTCGAGGACGACCTGTCGCACGTCTCGGCGTCACTGGCCTCCGCGCGCTCGTCGCAGCAGCGGTTACGGGCCGAGCTGTCCAAGGTGCAGGGCACGTTCGAGCAGCGCCTCGACCGGCTCTCCGCCGCGTTCGACGCCTTCGTCGAGATCAGCGACCTGCGGGTGACGCTCGGGCTGTTCGACGAACCCGGCCGGATCAGGCTCCAGGCGCGCCGGTTGCTGGGCGGCGAGCCGACCACCGGGCTCGCGGCCGATGTGGACGGCTACTGGCTCGCGCCCGCCTTCGTCGCGCTGAGCGTGGTCGCCGACGGGGTGGCCGACACCGAGTCGCTCGCGGCCGCCAGGGATCGGGATCCGCTGCGCGCCGCGGTGTTCCACGTGCTGGGCACCGGGCTGCTCGGCGGGCGGAACACGGTCACGGCCGGGATGCTCGCCGACGCCCTGCCGGTGCCCGGCGCGACCACGGCCGGCTACCAGCGGGCGGTGTGGACGCTGGCCGCGGACGGCTTCTTCGGTGAGGCCGGGTGGGAGCTGGTGCGCCGGCGCGGGGTCGAGTACGTGAGCGGGCTCACCGACGACGGCGCGGCCGTGGAGCGGGTCCGCAAGATCGGCACGGCCTCGGCCACCGTGTTCGCCCTGCCCCGCAACCTCGAGGGCGTCGGTGACCTGTCGGCCGCGCTCGACGCCGCCGAGCGGCTCGCCACGCTGCGCGCCTGGGTCGAGGAGGTGCGCGCCGGGTGGACGAACGAGCCGGCGCCCGACGTCGACCCGATCGTGCGCCGGACGGCCGAGCAACTGGTCGACGAGGGCAGCCAGGAGGAGCTGCCGCTGCTGGCCAGGGAGCGGGAGCTGCGGGCGGTGATCGAGTCGACCGGCGGTGAGGTGCCAGCGTGGGACGCGCAGGCCGGCGACACGCTGGAGCTGATCCACGCCGACCTCGCCGACGACGAGCACCCCGGCCGGCGGGCGGTCGCGGTCCGGATCTGTGGGGCGCACGTGCTGGCCGCCGCGGAGCGGCTCGCGCGGACCGCGCGGCACCCGTTCCCGGACAAGATCACGGCCCGCACCCGGCAGGGGACGGTGACGCTCACCGCGCGCGGCGCCGAGTCGCTCGACGCCGCCCACCGGCGGATCGACGCCGCGGCCAAGGTGTCGCCGCAGGGCCGGGTCATCTCTCGGGCCGCCGCCGCGGTCGGCATCGTGTTCGTGCTGCTGTCCGTGCTGGCGGGGTGGGGCTGGGTGATCATCGCGCTGGCCGCGTTCGGCACGGCGGGGGTGACCTGGAGCCGGGACTCCCGGGCGCGGGCGGAGGCGGTGGCCAACGCCGGGCGGGCACGGACCGCGCTGGCCGAGGAGATCGACCAACGGGTGACCGCGCTCGCCGAGTGCCGGCTGGCGCTGGCCGAGCGGCAGTCGGCGATCGACGAGCACCTCGCCGCGCTGCGCACCGCGCTGGCCTGAGTCGGCCGCTCAGCCGGCGGGCCGGCCTCGGCTGACGACCATGACCTGGCCCGCCCGCACGACCCGCGCCTGCAACGAGCCGCAGCGACAGCGGGTCCACATGGTCAGGCCGGTCGTGGTGGCGTGCTGGGACACCACCGGCAGCGGCTGCGCGTTCGGCAGGCCGCAGTACGGGCAGTGGTCGAGGTAGTGGGCCATGAGACCAGCGTGGTGGCAGACAATGTGTACGTCCACGTTGACTTTCCGAACGGCACTGTTAAGTATCGACTACATGATTGACCTGCGACGACTGAAGGTCCTGCGTGCGGTCGCGCACTACGGCACGATCACCGCCGCCGCCAGGGCCATGCACTTCACCACGTCCGCGGCCTCCCAGCAGATCCGCCAGCTCGGTCGGGAGCTGGACGTCGCGCTCCTGGAGCCGCACGGCCGGCGGGTGCGGCTCACCCCGGCCGCGCGCAGCCTGCTCGCGCACGCCGACGCGATCGAGGCCCGCTGGGAGCAGGCGGAGATCGACCTGCGCGCCGCCGGCGACGAGCCGGCCGGCATGGTGCGGTTGTGCGGCATCCCCACCGCGGTGGCCATGCTGCTCGCGCCGATCGTCGCACCGGTGCGGGCGCGTTACCCGAGGCTGCGGGTGCACATCCAGGAGGTCGAGCAGGAGGTCGGCTTCGACCTGCTCTTCGGCGGCGAGGTGGACCTGGCGATCGTCGAGGCCACCGCGTCCAACCCGCCGGCAGGCGACCGCCGGTTCGACCAGCGCCCGCTGCTCGACGACCCGTTCGACCTGGTGGTGCCCGCCGACCACCGGTTGGCCGGGCGCTCGACGGTGTCGCTGGTGGAGGCCGAGCGGGAGGACTGGGTGCTGCAGTCGGTGTCCTGCACCTGCCGCCAGCACACGCTGGCCGCCTGCGGCGCGGCCGGCTTCACCCCGAACGTGGCGCACAACGCGTTGGAATGGAACGCGGTCGCGCACCTGGTGGCCAACGGGCTCGGCGTGACGTTGGTCCCCAGACTGGCCTACCTGCCACCCCACCTGCCGCTGGTGCGACTGCCGGTGACCAACCCCGCCGGCCCGACCCGCAAGCTGCTGACCTGCACCCGCGCCGGCGGACGCGAGCACCCGGCGGTCGCCGCGGTGCTGGCCGAGCTGACCGCGCACGTCACCCCGGCCGTGGCGGCTTGAGCCGCGCCATAGGGGCGGATTGCCCGTTGTTGGTTACCGTGACCAGGTGAGCCTGACCTTGGAGTTCGACGGCGCGGTCGCCACCCTGACCATCGACCGGCCGGACAAACGCAACGCGATGAACTTCGAGATGTGGTCCGCGCTGCCGGGCCTGCTGGAGAAGGTCGAGGCGGACGCGTCGGTGCGGGTGCTGGTCATCCGCGGCACCGACCACTTCTCCGCCGGCGCGGACATCAGCGAGTTCACCACGCTGCGCCGCGAACCGGAGGACGCCCGGCGCTACAGCGCGGTCGTACACGCCGGCGAGCGCTCGATCGCCGACCTGTCCAAGCCGGTGATCGCCGCGGTCACCGGGGTCTGCGTCGGCGGCGGCTGCGAGATCGCGCTCGCCTGCGACCTGCGGATCGCCGCCGACGACGCGCGGTTCGGCATCACCCCGGCCAAGCTCGGCATCGTCTACAACCTCACCTCGACCAAGCGGCTGGTCGACGCCGTCGGCCCGGCCTGGGCGAGCCAGCTGCTGCTGTCGGCCGAACTGGTCGACGCGGCCACGGCACTGCGGATCGGGCTGGTCAACGAGCTGCACCCGAGCGAGGAGGTGGTCACCCGCGCGACCGCGCTGGCCACCACCATCGCCAACCGGGCCCAGGTGTCGGTGCGCGGCTCGAAGGCCATCATCGCGCGGATCACCGACGGCCACCACGAGGAGGACGACGCCGTCCTCGCCATGTACGAGGCCTCGGTGACCAGCGACGACTACGCCGAAGGCGTGCGCGCGTTCCTCGACAAGCGCTCCCCACAGTTCTAAAGCCCTGAATGACCCATTCGGGACGTTGAACGTCGCCAATGCCTCATTCAGGGCATCGCAACTGGCGACGCGCCGCAGTGAGGGGTCGCTGTAGTTCGGGGAATCCCATTCGCCGGCATGCGTAGGCTGGGAGGCGAGAACCCAGTCCGGCGGACTCGTCCCGGGCAGGGGTCTGTCCGTCGTGTTCGTTGAGGGGTTCATCGCCGTGTCGAAGGCCTACCCGCTTTCCGGTCTGCTCGAAGCCGTCCTACCCGATCCCGCGCTGACCACCGTCCGTGACGCCGCCGGCAGACCCGACCTCGAACTCGAGGGTCCGACCGCCGCCCGCCCGCTGGTCGCCGCCACCCTCGCCGGCCGGGCACCCGTGCTGGCGATCACCGCCACCGGCCACGAGGCCGACGACCTGACCGCCGCGCTCGCCGACCTGCTCGGCGACCACGAGGTGGCGAACTTCCCGTCCTGGGAGACGCTGCCCCACGAGCGGCTCTCGCCCCGCGCGGACACCGTCGCCCGCCGGCTCGAGATCCTGCGCAGGCTGGCCACCGACGACGCGCCCAAGGTCGTGGTGGCGACCGTGCGCAGCCTTATCCAGCCGATGGCCCCCGGCCTCGGCGAGCTGGCGCCGGTGCACCTCGAGGTCGGCGTGGAGAGCGACTTCGACGGGGTGATCGAGCGCCTCGTGCAGCTCGCCTACACCCGCGTCGACATGGTCGAGAAGCGCGGCGAGTTCGCCGTGCGCGGCGGCATCCTGGACATCTTCGTGCCGACCGGCGAGCACCCGTTCCGGGTCGAGTTCTGGGGCGACGAGGTCAGCGAGATCCGCGCGTTCGCGGTCGCCGACCAGCGGTCGCTGCCGGTCGAGGTCGGCGCGGTCACCGCGCCGCCGTGCCGGGAGCTGCTGCTCACCGACGAGGTCCGGACCCGGGCGCTGGACCTGGTCGCCGACCACGCGGCCGACGCGCACCTGGCCGAGATGCTCACCAAGCTCGCCGACGGCATCCCGACCGAGGGCATGGAGGCGCTCATCCCGGTGCTGTGCGACGGCGAGCTTGACCTGCTCACCGACGTCCTGCCCGCCGGCGCGCACGTGCTGGTGGTCGACCCGGAGAAGGTCCGCACCCGCGCCCACGACCTGGTCCGCACCGGTCAGGAGTTCCTCGAGGCGGCGTGGATGGCCGCCGCCGGCGGCGGCAAGAGCCCGCTCGACCTCGGCGCCAGCGCCTACCGCGAGCTGGGCGAGATCGCCGCGCACGCCCGCTCGACCGGCCACCCGTGGTGGACGCTGAGCCAGCTCACCACCCCGGACGAGTCGGTCGTCCAGCTCGACATCAAGCCGATCGACGGCTACCGGGGCGAGGTCGACCGGGCCTTCGCCGACCTGCGCGCACACACCGCGGCCGGTGGCGCGGCCGTGCTCGTGGTGCCCGGCGCGGGCACCGCCCGGCGCGCGGTCGAGCAGCTCGCCGACGCCGAGGTCCCGGCGGTCGTCGCCGAGGACGGGCTGACCGAGCCACCGCCGCCGGGCGTGGTCACCGTGGTCCGGGGCCGGTTGGAGGAGGGCTTCATGGCGCCCGCGCGGGCGCTGGTCGTGCTCACCGAGACCGACCTGACCGGTGGCCGGCACGGCACCTCCACCCGTGACCTGTCGACCAAGATGCCCTCCCGGCGGCGCAACGCGGTCGACCCGCTCGCGCTGCGCGGCGGCGACTTCGTGGTGCACGAGCAGCACGGCATCGGTCGCTACGTGGAGATGGTGCAGCGCACGGTCGCCAACGCGACCCGCGAGTACCTCGTGCTGGAGTACGCCTCGTCCAAGCGGGGCCAGCCGGGCGACCGGCTGTTCGTGCCGACCGACCAGCTCGACCAGGTCTCCCGCTACGTCGGCGGCGAGCTGCCGACACTGAACAAGCTCGGCGGTTCGGACTGGAAGAACACCAAGTCCAAGGCCAAGCGCGCGGTCAAGCAGATCGCCGCCGAGCTGGTGCAGCTCTACGCCGCCCGCCAGTCCGCGCCGGGACACGCCTTCGGCGCGGACACCCCGTGGCAGCGGGAGCTGGAGGACGCGTTCCCGTTCACCGAGACCCCCGACCAGCTGGCCGCGATCGACGAGGTCAAGGTCGACATGCAGCGCGGCGTGCCGATGGACCGCGTGATCTGCGGTGACGTCGGTTATGGAAAGACCGAGATCGCGGTCCGCGCGGCGTTCAAGGCGGTGCAGGACGGCAAGCAGGTCGCGGTCCTGGTGCCCACGACGCTGCTCGCCCAGCAGCACCTGAACACGTTCACCGACCGCCTGCAGTCCTTCCCGGTCACCGTGCGCGGGTTGTCGAGGTTCACCCACGGCCCGGACGCCGAGGCGGTGATCGAGGGCCTGGCCGCCGGCGAGGTGGACGTGGTGATCGGCACGCACCGGTTGCTGCAGACCGGTATCCGGTACAAGGACCTCGGGCTGGTGATCGTCGACGAGGAACAGCGCTTCGGCGTGGAGCACAAGGAGCACATCAAGGCGCTGCGCACGCACGTGGACGTGTTGACCATGTCCGCGACGCCGATCCCGCGCACGCTGGAGATGTCGCTGGCCGGCATCCGGGAGATGTCCACGATCCTGACCCCGCCGGAGGACCGGCACCCGATCCTCACCTATGTCGGCGCCTACGACGACAAACAGGTCGGCGCCGCCATCCGGCGCGAGCTGTTGCGTGACGGTCAGGTGTTCTACGTACACAACCGGGTGTCCTCGATCGAGAAGGCGGCCCGGCGGCTGCGGGAGCTGGTGCCCGAGGCACGGATCGTCACCGCACACGGCCAGATGAACGAGGACCGGCTGGAGAAGCTCATCGAGGGCTTCTGGCACCGGGAGTTCGATGTGTTGGTGTGCACCACGATCATCGAGACCGGATTGGATATCGCCAACGCGAACACGCTGCTCGTCGAGCGCGGGGACCTGCTCGGTCTGGCCCAGCTGCACCAGCTGCGCGGCCGGGTGGGCCGTGGCCGGGAGCGCGGCTACGCGTACTTCCTGTACCCGCCGGAGGCACCGCTGACCGAGACCGCACACGATCGGCTGGCGACCATCGCGCAGAACACCGAGCTGGGCGCCGGCATGGCGGTCGCGATGAAGGACCTGGAGATCCGCGGCGCGGGCAACATCCTGGGCGCCGAGCAGTCAGGGCACATCGCCGGCGTCGGCTTCGATCTCTATGTTCGCCTGGTCGGCGAGGCCGTGGACGCGTTCCGCAAACACGCGGGCGCCGAGCCGGGCGAGGAGGAGGACGAGCCCGCCGAGGTGCGCGTGGATCTGCCGATCGATGCGCACATCCCGCACGACTACGTGCCGGGGGAGCGGCTGCGGCTGGAGGCGTACCGCAAGCTGGCGGCCGCGGTCGACCCCGAGGCGCTCACCGCGGTGTCCGAGGAACTGCAGGACCGGTACGGCACGCCGCCGCTGCCGGTGCAGCGGCTGTTCGCGGTGGCGGCGTTCCGCCAGACCTGCCGGCGACACGGCGTCACCGAGGTGTCCATGCAGGGCAGCACGGTTCGGTTCGCCCCGCTGCGCCTGCGCGACTCCCAGACCGTCCGGCTCAAGCGTCTGCACCCGAAGTCGACCTACAAGTCGGTGTCCAACCTGGTGTCGGTACCGAGGCCGACAGAGGGTGCCGCCGGTGGCCGGATGGGCGCGCCGCCGTTGCGGGACACCGCGCTGCTCGACTGGTGCGCGGCCCTGTTGGACTCACTGGAGATCGCCCCGGCGCCAGTAGGGTGAGCCGCATGGCGAAGCTCATCTACTCGATGATCACCTCCCTCGACGGCTACGCCGAGGCGGCGGAAGGCGGCCTCGGCACCGGCGCCGACGACCAGGAGGTGCACAGCTTCGTCAACGACCTGTTCCGCCCGGTCGGCACGTACCTTTACGGCCGCCGGATGTACGAGACGATGGTGTACTGGGAGACCGCACACGCCGAGCCAGACCAGCCGCCGCACATCCTGCAGTACGCCAGCGACTGGCAGGCCGCGGAGAAGGTCGTGTACTCCACGACCCTGGAGTCGGTGTCCAGCGCGAAGACCAGGATCGAGCGGACGTTCGATCCGGAGGCGGTGCGCAAGCTCAAGGCCGAGGCGGAGGCCGACCTCACCGTCGACGGCCCGAACCTCGCGGCCCAGGCGATCGCGGCCGGCCTGGTGGACGAGTACCACCTGTTCATCACCACGAGCGTGGTCGGCGGCGGCAAGCGCTTCTTCCCTGACGGCGTACGCCTGGACCTCGACCTGGTCGAGGAACGGGCCTTCGCCAGCGGCCTGATCTACGCCCGCTACCGAACCCGCTGAGCAGCCTTCGCTGCGTGAAACTACATGGGAGATGTAGTTTCACGCAGTGCGATCGCGTCAAACTACATCGCAGATTGAGTTTGGCGGGAGTAGTCTCTGTTCGTGGCTGTCAACCCGGCTGACCTCCGGCGAGCGCTCAACGCGGTCGCCATGCGCCAGGGCGGCTACTTCACCGCCCGCCAGGCGCGCGATGTCGGGTACTCTTACCAGGCGCAGAAGTACCACGTGGATCGTGGCAACTGGACGAGGATTGATCGCGGGCTGTTCCGGATACCGGACTGGCCCGTCGCGGACAGCGACAGATATGTGCTGTGGCGGCTCTGGAGCGGGGACCGCGCGATTGTCTCCCACGAGTCAGCGCTAACCGTGCACGACATCAGCGACGTCAACCCGACGAAGATCCATCTGACGGTCCCCGTCGATTTCCGAGCCGACGATCCGGCCGTGATCCTGCACAAGACCTCGCTACCACCACAGGACATCGAGGAACGCCCCGACTTCCGGGTCACCACGGTCGAGCGCACCCTGCTTGACGTCGCCGCCGGTGACTTCAGTCAGGAACAGTTGGACACCGCGGTCTCCGACGCGTTGGAACGCGGTCTGAGCGCGGCGCGCCGGCTACGTGCCCGATCCGACGAG
This sequence comes from Actinophytocola sediminis, assembly GCF_054779715.1. Lineage (NCBI taxonomy): Bacteria > Bacillati > Actinomycetota > Actinomycetes > Pseudonocardiales > Pseudonocardiaceae > Actinophytocola > Actinophytocola sediminis. The sequence continues at coordinate 109,131 of NZ_BAAGXS010000028.1, forward strand.
CACGGTGAACGAGCAGCTCTGCGCATCGAACGCGCCCTGGGAGTGATCCAGTGAATCCTGGCGATCAGTCCGGCCAGCAGCGCTACCGCAGTCCCGCATCTCTGCTGGCCGCCCTCGACCCCGCCTGCGCGCCGAATCACCACGAGCGTGGTCGGCGGCGGCAAGCGCTTCTTCCCTGACGGCGTACGCCTGGACCTCGACCTGGTCGAGGAACGGGCCTTCGCCAGCGGCCTGATCTACGCCCGTTGGGTTAGCTGTCGGTGCATGAGGGCCAGCGGTCTGCTGCCCACTCTGGCCAGTCCGGCCACCCTGCTGGTGGGGCGGGGATCTCCCCGCCGTTGAGTTCGGCGGCGTCAGGAACCTGGAACTGCTCCCGCCACGCGTCCACGTCGGCCTCGCTCATCGGGAAGGTCTGGTGCGGTGTCGTTCGCTCGCGGTGTGCGATGCGGGCGAGTTGGACGTTCTTGTCCACGGGCAGGTAGACCACCTGACACGCTGCCCCGGCCGAGCGGGCCAGCCAGCGCAGTGCCGACCGTTCGTCGCGGCTCCAGAGCCCGAAGTCGAGCACGACGCTGATCCCCAGTCGCAGCGCCTGAAGAGCGACTGAGATGAGCCGGCCTTCGAGCACCCAGCGCTTGCCGTCGGCCATCGAATCCCCGAACAGCGGGATCATCCAGTGATCCGGGGTCAGCCGCAGCGCCTGGTGCGCTGCCGCGAACTCCTTGGCACGGGTGGTTTTGCCGGCCGCGGGGAGCCCGACCATCAGGATCAGGGTGGCGATCCGCGGGTCCTGCGGGACGACGGGTCCTGGAAATGGTTCTTCGCCCGGCGAACCGAAACGCTGCGACTGAGACATGAATCCCCTGATCAGGCAGGATGACCCGGCAGCACATGGCTGCCGGCAGGACACTGATCCGGCGGTACGTTCTGGCACTGCCCCGGTAGGGCAGGCGATGAGGTCGCGGCGACCTCGGTACCGCCGCTAAGCGACGGTCCGGGTATTCATGGCAGCGGAGCAACCCATGGCTTCACCATAGCCGAGGGCGCCGCCGGCCATCCGCCGTCGGTCAGGTCGGCTGAAGCCCGAGGGGTGGGGCGACCGTGCCGCCCCACCCCTCACAGCTCGTTTCTCACCCGGAAGTCCTGGCCGCCTCACAGGTCCGGTCCCGCTTGGGCATCGTGCCGTCGACCAGGTAGTTCGTGGTCACGTTCAACGCACAGGGGTTGTCGCCGAAGACGTAGGCCCCGTGCCCGCTCCCGTCGACGCTCACCAGCCGGGACCGTTCGCCGAACTTCTCGTCGAGCAGTTCGCCGCCGCGCAGCGGAGTGACCGGATCACGCTGGTTCTGCACGATCAGCACGTTGGTCGGCCCGTCATCGTCGACCGCCACCGGCGGCTCGGCCGGCGCCCACGGCCAGTAGGCGCACGGCGTGATGTTGGCCGTGGCCGCACCGAAGAGCGGGTACCGCTCGCGATCCTCGGCGACGGCCCGCTGGTAGCTCTTGACATCCTCCGGCCATTCGACATCGTTGCAGGTCACCGCGAGGAAGACCGACAAGCTGTTGTCACTCGGCGAGGGCGCCGCCGCGCTCGCCGGCTGATTGCCTGCGGGCGCCTCGGAATTAAGCAGCGACTGCCAGAGCTGCGCCGACGCGCCGTAGGACGCTTCCCGGTAGAGCGTCACGAAAGTGGAAAGCCGGAAGATGCTGCCGTCGACCCCGTCCACCGGGGTCTCGTCCAGCCGCTCGGCGAGGGTCAGGTAGGTCTCGCGCACCTCCTTCGACGTGTGGCCGAGGCCGTAGCTGTCATGCCGGGCGGCGGCCCAGTTCGCGAAGTCCGGGAACGTGTCCTCCATGCCAAGGGCGTACCGGCGCATCCCGTCCTGGTCCAGGTGGGTGTCGCCGATGTTGCTGTCGAGCACGATCCGGTCGGCGCGCTCGGGGAACATCGAGGCATACGCGGCCCCCAGTGCGGTGCCGTAGGACAACCCGAGGAAGCTGGCCTGCTCCTCGCCGAGCGCGGCCCGGATCCGGTCGAGGTCACGGGCCATGTTCGCGGTCGTCAGGTGGGGCAGGCGTCCCTCGGTGTCGTTGGCCGCGCACTGCTCGGCGACCCCTCTGACCAGCGTCGCCCGCTCGGCGACCGCCGCGTCGTCGGCCGCGTACGTCGGGATGTTGCTGTAGTACTCCTGATCAGCGGTGAACCCGCAGCTCACCGGTGCCGAGTGGCCGACGCCACGGGTGTCCATGCCGATCAGGTCGTAGCTGTCCAGGACGCTGTCCGGGATGCCGAGGGAGACCAGCTGTTTGGACAACGCCAGCCCTGACCCGCCCGGGCCGCCCGGGTTCAGCAACAGCACGCCGCGGCGCTGGTCCGGGTTCTTGCTGGCGAGGCGGGAGATCATGATCTCGATCCGCGGGCTGTCGGGATCGCCGTAGTCCAGCGGCACCGGCACGGTGGCGCACTGCAACTGCGGCGGGTCGGCCGGAACGTCCTCGGGGCACGCGCCCCACTGCATCTGCGTCGTGGGCGGGTCGCCCTGCGCGGCGGCCACGGTGGGTACTCCGGCCAACGCCCCGGTGAGGCCGAGGATGGCCACCAGGGTCACACCCCCAACACTTCGTTTTCGATCCATGTGTGCACGCTCCCCGACGTAATTTGGTCCTGCCGATCAGCACTCCACACTGTGCCGTCGCGGCACAGTCAAGGTGGACACGCACGCACTGGAAATCGATTGGCCGGTGGGCCGACCCCTGTCAGGATCATGATCTTGTGAGCAGTCGTCCCGTCATCTCCGAGGTTCCGGCCGGGCCGGTGCCCGTCCCCGACATCGTCGTGGCGCTCGCCGGTGATGCCGTCATCACCCCCGTGTGGCGCAACGAACTCGGCGGCCTGACCTTCCGCCTGGACGGGGGCGACGGCGCCAGATATGTCAAGTGGGTCGCTGCCGGGACCCCAGAGATCGACCTGCCCGGCGAAGCCGAGCGCCTCACCTGGGCACAGCGCTGGGCGCGCGTCCCATTGGTACTCGACCACGGCACCGATGCCGAGGGCGCGTGGCTGATCACCGCGGCCGTCCCCGGCCGGTCGGCGGTGGAGCCCCGATGGCAGGCCGAGCCCGCTGTCGCGGCGGCCGCGATCGGCCACGGACTGCGCCTGCTCCACGACACCCTGCCGACGGACCGGTGCCCGTTCGACTGGAGCGTCGAGCGGCGGCTCGTACGCGCCGACGAGCGCGTCACCGACGGCGAGGGACCGGCCGACTGGTCCCCCGAGCACCAGCATCTCGGGCTCACCGAGGCCAGGGCCCGGCTCGGTGAACCGCCCGCGATCGACCGTCTCGTGGTCTGCCACGGAGACGCCTGCACGCCGAACACCCTGCTGCACGACGACGGCACCTTCGCCGCGCACGTCGACCTGGGTTCGCTCGGGGTGGCCGACAGGTGGGCCGATCTGGCGGTCGCGACGTGGAGTCTCGGCTGGGACTACGGTCCCGGCTTCGACGGCATCCTGTACGACGCGTACGGGATCGACCCCGACCAGGAACGCATCGCCTACTACCGCCTGCTCTACGACCTGGCGTGATTCACTTGCCCGCCAGCCACTGACACCGATGATCTGTAGACCAACGACGACAAGCGGCCAGTCTCCTCACTTTGGCCGCCTGTAACGCCTTCGTCGTCGCTATTACCTATCGGTCCAACTCGGCTCTCCGTGCGGCTACCTGGTCGGTATAGGACTCCGTGGTCAACTCTCCCTCGGTCACGCCCAACTCGCCGCGTACGGCGCGTAGCGTGGTCAGGGCGTCGGGTAGGTCGTCCGCGTCGACCATCGTCTCGAGTTCCAGGAAAGTTCGGCCGGCGAGTTCCGGGATCTGCACGACGGTGGCCAGAATCTCGCGCCCATCAGAGATGAAGCGGTAGTTGTCGCAGTGCTTGCGGAACGAGATGAACTCGACCAGGCCGAGGCCCTGGAAAATCCTGTGTAGAACTGCTGGGTCGGCCAGTTCGGTTTCGTGTTCCGGCTTGGACCCGGAGCCGTCGACCGCTGGTTCTTTGTAGGTCAGGACAGCGTGCGTGGCGCCGCCAGTGGTGATAGTGCGAACGCGGAGTTCGTAACCGGCGGGATACATGCTCTGGTCCTGGCGGTCGTAGTAGACGTCGGCGTACACGCTCCGTTCCGGGTCGGAACGGCGGGCGAGTTCGGCGCACACCTGCTCGGGCCGGTCGAGGGCGGCGGTCAACTCGGCTTCAACGGCCACCAGACCGTCCTACCAGACCACGACATAAACCTGCTAAGCCGAGGTCAGCGGGCGTAGGCGGGTACCCTCGACGCCGTACCTCTTTGCCAGGGGCCGCGAAGAGGTCACTCGGCGACGATGGGTGGTGGCCGCTGTGGCCAACAATGACCAGAACACCGTGCCGTTTGGCGTCAGGCTCAAGCGGCTTCGCAATCGTGCGGGGATGTCCCGGCCAGTGCTTGGCGCACTGGTTGGTCGTTCGTCAGATTGGGTGAAAGCCCTGGAGAACGGGCGCCTGCAAACGCCGCGACTCCCACTGTTGTTGCGGATGGCCGAAGTCCTCGGTGTGGCGGACCTGGCGGAGTTGACCGGCGATCAGCGGCTGACCACCGCCTCCTACACCAAGTCGGCGCACGAACAACTGTCCGAGATCGCGGACGCACTCGTGACCTATCCGATGGTGACCGGCGATGGTCCGGTCGATGTCGCCGACCTCACCGGCAGGGTTCGGCAACTGTGGGAGTTGTGGCACGGAACGCGACGCCACCGGACCGCGATCGCCAGCCTGCTGCCCACAGTCCTGGCGGACGCCCGTCTCGCCATCCGCCGGACCGAGGGGCCTGAACGTCGCCAAGCCCTGGCTGCCGAAGCCCAGTCGTACCACCTCACGCAGCTGTACCTGTCCCAACAGCCTGCGGCAGAACAGGTGTGGTTGACCGGCGACCGAGCGATGACCGCGGCGCAGGACGCCGACGACCCACACGCCATGGCGGCCGCCGTGTGGTATCTCAACCACATTTTCCGCGACGCGGGGCAGGCCGCCGAGGCACGCGTGCGGCTCGCGCTCGACGCGATCAGCCTCCTCGACCTCGAACGCAGCGCGGAGGATCGTGCGCTGTGGGGTCTGCTGCATCTCGCCATCGCGTTGTCCCACGCCAAGATGGGTCGGGAAGGCGACGCGTGGCACTACTGGGACCACGCGGACTATGCCGCGACGATGCTCGGTGACAACTACGTGCATCCCTGGCTGATGTTCGGGCGGGGCATCGTCGACGGATACGCGATCGACATCCTCAACGACCTGATGAAATCCGGCGAGGCGACCTCGTGGGCTGACCGGCTCGACCTGAGCATCATCCCGTCGTCGACCCGCCGGTCGCGTCACCTGATCCAGATCGGGCGGGCGTTCTACCTGCAGCAGGAGCCGGTCGCGGCGGTGCATTTCCTGCACCGCGCCGAAAAGGAAGCACCGGAGACGATCAGATTCGACCCATGGACCCGTGACGCCCTGCTCAACCTGACAGAGCACGGTGGCACCACGGTGCGCGACGATGCCCGGGAAATGGCCAGCAGGCTCGGTATCCAACCTGTCTGACGGGGGACACTTCGTACCCCTCGACGATCGGGTGTTGTTGTACCCCAACGCGTTCGGTTTCGTGCCGATGCTCATGGCATGGATAACAAGCTCAGGCGGGCGATCGCGGCTTACGGCGACGTGTTTTCTTGGCGACATCTGCCACTGGCCGAATGCGCTGTGGTTGTTCTGCTCGCCGGGACAACGCGATGACCCTGGCTGATTACGTCGTCACGTCGGTTGTTGCCGGGTTTGTCGGGGCCGTGATCGGGCCGCCGGTGGGTTACTGGTCTGTGTTGTGGCAGGACAAGGTGAGTCGACATCGCGAACGGTGTGCCAGTTGCCAGCAGCGGGCCACCTGTCGGGCGGTGCGTCATGGGTAGCCCCGGGCCGAGTGTGGTGTGGCGGCAGTCGGCTTATGACGAGCGGCGGCATGCGTTCCACGAATTCGGGGAGGCGTTCTCGGAGGCGTTGTGTGAGCACTCGGCGCCGAACGCCCAACTGACCGACGGGGAACGCGCCGTGCTCTGCGTGATCTGTGTGCTGGTCCACGGCGCTGAGCTCACCGAACAACACGGAGATCGTGGGCAATGGAAATGACCTACACGGAATGCGGATCACCGCACCACCTCGATGCCCTGACCTCGCTACGCGAGTTGTTCGTCAACTACCCGATCCGTGCGGACATGTCGTCGATCCGCATCGTGGGTGACGGCCAGGTCCTGGTGGAGTTGCGCGCAGCGGAACCGGTCGTGCTCGCGGCGGGAATCGTTGTCTGGCAACGCACGCTGGCGAACGCCACCACCTGGACCTGGCGCACGGGCGACGAACTACACGTCGTGACCACCGGCCGCGCCCCCGAACGCGACGACCTGACGATCACCGTGCTCGCCGGGCCGGTTCCCCACGACTGCCGCCTCGACCACGTACTCGAACCCGGCTCGGCGGAGACACTCGACGCCGTCGCGCTCTACGACTGGCTCGCCAGCGAGATCACGAACACACCCACTGGAGCACAACTGTGACCGCGACCCCGTTCGCCCTGGTCAGTGCGGCCGACCACGACCAGGTCTTCGCTTACGGCCTCGACATCGACCTGCCTTCCGGCCGAGATGTCGTCACCTTCCGGCGCGGTCCCGACGGGCGGACCATGTTCGGCGTGCACAAGTCCGTGGAGACCGCGCGCCAACGGTTCAGCATCGTCACCCCGCTGGAACTCGTGTGGGAACCCAGCTGCCGATGCTGCCTGTGCGTCACCGGCGACGAGTCCTGCGACGAGGACGGTGCGTGTTCGTCGCGTCTCGGACGGTGAGCGTCCGAGATCGACCAGATCGGTGGGCCTGACCTGCACCGTTGTTGCCTGGCCTGGGTAAGGGTCCTGAATGCCCCATTCAGGACGTTGAGCGTCGTCAATGCCTCATTCAGGGCATCGCGGCACGGTGCGGCACTGGTACCGCTGGGTGCGCCGATGATGGTTGAGGCGCTGTGAGAGGCTAACCAGTCGTGAGGACTGCCACGCTGCGCACGCCCGGCCTGATCGTCGCCCTGGTCGCCATGGTCGCGACGCTGACCTCGTGCGGTTCCGGACCGGGTCAGGTCAACTCCGCTGTGATCATCGACGGCCGGTCGATCTCGGTCGACGAGGTGCAGGCGCTGGTCGACAAGGTCGTGCGTGAGCAGCCCGCCGCCAAGTCGCTGGCCAAGGAGCGCAAGCTGGACCTGGTCGCCCGCGAGGCGGTCAGCCAGCTCGTCGTGCACGAGCTGGTCGACGACGTCGCCGAGGAGGAGAATCTCTCCGCCGGGCCCGACCAGGTCGCCGCGTTCCTCGCCGGCAACCCGCTCGACCAGGAGCTCCCGACCGACGGCAGCGTCCCGCCGGAGGCTCTCGTCCAGCAGCTGGTGTTCCGTGCCCGCGATGCCAACGAGTACGCGACCGACCAGGTCCTGCTCGGCCAGCTCACCGAGAAGTACCTCGGCCGCACCTCGATCACCTACAACCTGGTCACGCTCACCGACGGCGACAAGGCCAAGGAACTCGCCGAGCGGATCGCCGCCGCGCCCGACCAGGCCGGCGAGCTGATGACCGAGGCCGGCGGCGACACCGCCGAACCCCGCCTCGACCAGCCGAGCGGCCCGACCGTGGACGCGGTCTACCTCAGCGCCCCGCTGGGCAGCGTCTTCGTCCTGCCCTCCGGCCAGGACGAGCAGCAGGGCGGGGGCGGCTTCCAGGTCGTGCAGCTGCTCGACCGCGAGGTCGCCGACCAGATCGACCCCAGCTTCGACCCGTCGTCGGTCCAGGCCGAGCAGCTGCCGGCGCTGGGCCTGTTCGCCCTGCGGGAGGCGGCGATGACCGCCGACCTGGAGATCAGCCCGCGCTACGGCGTCTGGAACGACGCCATGGTCAAGGTCGTGCCCAAGCTCGAGGCGGACGTGTCCGGTTCGGTCCTCCTGCCGGCCGACCACGCCAAGCCGTGACCTCCGGGACGGCCGTCGTACTGGTCGATCCCACCCGCCCGGACGTACTCCCGCTCGCCGCGTTACCGCTGGTCCGCGCCGGCGCCTCGGTGTATGCGAGCAAGGACCTCGGTGTCGAGCTGCCGGTCCCGCCGGCCGCGCTGGCCGAGGAGACCTCGGTTGTGTTGCTCGTCGGGGATCTCGACGATCCGGGCGCGGTCGCGCTGGTGGCCGGCGGTGCTTCGGTGATCCGCGTGCCTCGGCCGGCGGGCACCGCGCTGGTGGACGCGGTCGCGGTGATGGACCGGTTGCGCTCGCCCGGCGGCTGCCCGTGGGACGCCGAGCAGACCCACGACTCGCTGCGTCAGTACCTGGTCGAGGAATGTTTCGAACTCCTTGAGGCGATCGAGGACGGCGACCGGGTCGCGCTGCGTGAGGAACTCGGCGACGTGTTGCTGCAGGTGCTGTTCCACGCCAGGGTCGCCACCGAGCACGTTGACCAGCCGTTCGACATCGACGATGTGGCCACCGGGCTGGTGGCCAAGCTCGTCGGCCGTCACCCACACGTGTTCGCCGGCGGTGACCCCGCGGTGCACGACGCGACCTCCCAGGAACACCGCTGGGAGGAGCTCAAACAGCAGGAGAAACGCCGGGAATCCAGCGTCGACGGCGTGGCGACCGGCCAGCCGGCGCTGGCACTCGCGGCCAAGCTGGTCGCGCGCGCCACCCGCGCCGGCCTGCCCGCTGACCTGCTGCCCAGCGCGGCCGACCCCGGCTCGCGGTTGTTCGGCCTGGCGGCATCGGCCAAGCTCGCCGGCGCCGACCCGGAGAGCGAGCTGCGTGCCGTCGCCCGGCGCTTCACCGAGGACATCCGGGCAGCCGAACGGGCGGCCAAGAGGGCCGGCATCGAGCCGACGGCCATGGACCACGACGCGTGGCGCAGCTTCTGGCCGCGCGCTGTCGGTCAAGGTGGCTAACGTGGCCATGTGACCGACTACCTCCGCTTTCCCCACCTCCACGGTGAGCTGGTGACCTTCGTCGCCGAGGACGACGTGTGGCTCGCACCGCTCGACGGTGGCCGCGCCTGGCGGGTGACCGCCGGCCAGGCAGCCGTCAGCTCGCCCCGCATCTCCCCGGACGGGAGCACCCTGGCCTGGACCAGTTGGCGTGACGTCGAGCCGGAGGTGCACGTCGCGCCGACCGGTGGCGGCCAGAGCCGCCGGCTGACCCACTGGGGCGATGTCAACACCGAGGTCATCGGCTGGACCCCGGACGGCGAGGTGGTCGCCAGCAGCACCACCGGCCAGCACTCCATCCGACGCACCTGGGCGCACGCGATCGCCGTCGACGGCAGCGGCACCCGCCGCCTGCCCTACGGCCCGGTCGGCGGGCTGGCGTTCGGGTCGGGCGGCGCGGTCGTGCTGCTTGGCGCGATCTCCCGCGAGCCCGCGTGGTGGAAGCGCTATCGCGGCGGCACCGCCGGCAAACTGTGGCTGGACGCGGACGGCGACGGGGAGTTCGCCCGCTTCCTGCCCGACCTCGCCGGCAACATCGCCTCGCCGATGTGGGTCGGCGACCGGATCGCGTTCCTGTCCGACCACGACGGCGTCGCCGACCTGTACTCCTGCCTGCCGGACGGGTCGCAGCTGCGCCGCCACCCGGTCGACGAGCCGAGCGGCTTCTACGCCCGCAACGCCACCACCGACGGCGCCAGGGTGATCTTCCACCGTGCCGGCCGGCTCTGGCTGGTCGACGACCTGGCGGAGGGCACCGCGCCGCGCGAGCTGGACATCCGGCTCGGCGGCCCCCGGGACGCCCGCGCGCCCCACCCGGTGTATCCGGGGAGCTCGCTTGGCGACGTCGGCCCGGACCAGACCGGGCGCGGCAGCGCGGTCGAGGTCCGCGGCACCGTCCACTGGCTGACCCATCGCGACGGCCCGGCGCGCACCCTGTCCTCGGCCCCCGGCGTGCGCGCCCGGATGCCACGCACCCTGGGTGACGACGTCGTCTGGGTCACCGACGCCGAGGGGGAGGAGTCGCTGGAGATCGCGCCGGTCGACGGCGCCGCGGACGGCGCGCCGCCGCGGCGGATCGGCGTCGGGCAGCTGGGCCGGGTGGCCGCGTTGGCCGCCGCGCCGAACGGGCGGCGGATCGCGGTCGCCACCCACGACGGCCGGCTGCTGCTGGTCGACGCCGAGAGCGGCGACCTGCGCGAGGTCGCCAGCAGCGACGAGGGCGAGCTGGAGGACCTGGCGTTCTCGCCGGACTCCAGTTGGCTTGCCTGGTCCCACCCCGGGCCCCATCCGCTGCGCAACATCCGGATGGCCAGCGTCACCGATCTGTCCATTGTGGACATCACGCCGGTCAGGTTCGTCGACTCCGATCCGGTGTTCACCGTCGACGGCAAGCACCTCGCGTTCCTGTCCGCGCGCAGCTTCGATCCGGTCTACGACGTGCACGTGTTCGACATGGCCTTCCCCAACGGCTCGCGCCCGCACCTGGTGCCGCTGGCCGCGACCACGCCGTCGCCGTTCTCCCCGCAGTTGCGCGGCCGCCCGGTCACCGACGACGGCGACGACGACAAGGGCGGGGACAAGAAGGACGGCGCCAAGAACGACGGCGACGCCGCGCCGCGCACCGAGGTCGACCTCGACGGGATGGCCGACCGGGTGGTGCCGGTCCCGGTGCCGGCCGCGCGGTACTACTCGCTGCTGGCGGTCAAGGGCGGCCTGGTGTGGCTGCGCACACCGCTGGCCGGCGTGCTCGGCGACGACGACCTGGACGTGTCCGACGACGACGCGCGCCCGGTGCTGGAACGCTTCGACTTCACCAAGCGCAAGCTGGAACAGCTGGCCGACGGCGTCGACGAGATCTGGGCCACCGGCGACGGCGAGCGGCTCGTGGTGCGCGACGGGCGGACCCTGCGGGTGCAGCCGGCCGACCGCAAGTCCGACGGCGACGCCGACAGCGCCGACGACGTGCGGGTGGACCTCAGCCGGGTGCGCGTCCAGGTCGACCCCGGCGCGGAGTGGCGCCAGTCGTTCGACGAGGCGTGGCGGCTGATGCGCGACCATTTCTGGCGCGCGGACATGGGTGGCGTCGACTGGCCGGCGGTGCGCGACCGGTACCGCCCGCTGGTCGACACGATCGGGTCGCACGACGAGCTGGTCGACCTGCTGTGGGAGGTGCAGGGCGAGCTCGGCACCTCGCACGCCTACGTCACCCCACCTGGCCACGGGATCGAGTCCGCGCGCCGGGTCGGCCTGCTCGGCGCCGACCTGACCAGGGACGAGGACGGTCGCTGGCGCATCGCCAGGGTGCTGCCCGGCGAGACCTCCGACCCGAGGGCGCGCTCGCCGCTGCGCGCGCCCGGCGTCGCGGTCCGCGACGGCGACGCGATCCTGGCCGTCGACGGCCGGCCGGTCACCGCCGAGCACGGTCCGTCCGCGCTGCTCGCCGGCACCGCGGGCAAGCCGGTCGAGCTGACCATCGGCCCGGCCAACGGCGGCGCGCGGCGCAGCGTGGTGGTGGTGCCGCTGTTGGACGACATGACGTTGCGCTACCACGACTGGGTGATCGGCAGGCGCCGGCATGTGCACGAGGTGAGCGGCGGGCGCGTCGGCTACCTGCACGTGCCGGACATGGTCGCCAACGGGTGGGCGCAGTTGCACCGTGATCTGCGGGTCGAGGTCCGCCGGGAGGCGCTGGTGGTCGACGTCCGGGAGAACCGGGGCGGCCACCTGTCCCAGCTGGTGGTGGAGAAACTCGGCCGCAAGATCATCGGCTGGCAGGTCAGCCGGGACGGGCGGCGGCCGGAGAGCTACCCCGGCGACGCCCCGCGCGGTCCGGTGGTGGCGGTGGCCAACGAGTTCTCCGGCTCGGACGGCGACATCGTCAACGCGGCGATCAGGGCGCTGGGCATCGGCCCGGTGGTCGGCGTGCGCACCTGGGGCGGGGTGATCGGCATCGACATGCGCTACCACCTGGTCGACGGCACGCTGGTGACCCAGCCGAAGTACGCGACTTGGCTGCGCGGCCCCGGCTGGGGTGTGGAAAATCACGGCGTCGACCCGGACGTCGAGGTCCAGCTGACCCCGCAGGACCACGTCACCGGCCGGGACCCCCAACTGGACACGGCCATCCGGCTCGCCATGGAAGCGCTGGAACGTGAGCCGGCGGCGACCCCGCCACCGCTGCCGACCCTGGAGTGAGCCCGCGCTGACCGCACCGAACGGTCGGTGCGGTCACCGGAGAGCCCCGCCGGAACCGTCGGTGCGGTCGTTGACGCAGCCACGCCGCCGGCCCCGGAATCGTCGGTGCCGGCAGCTGGCGTGGAAACCGGGGGCCGGCGGCCAGACCCGGCCGCGCCGAACAGGTCGCCGGACGCCGTCACGGCGGCGCCGGGAGATCCGTAACCTGGGCGCGTGGCCGTATCCCCCACCCCACCGTCGACCACGCCCATCAACCCGCCGTCGCACCCGCCGCCGAACCGGCCGCGCCGCCGGCTGCGGGTGTTGGGCCCCCTACTGCTGACCGTCGCCGCCCTGACCGCGGCGACGGTCGCGGTGGTGGTCGGACTCGACGGCGGCCGGCAACAGCCACGCCGCGGCTTCGAGATACCCGCGCTCGCACCCCTGCCGGGCAGCGCCGTGCCCGACGTCGCGGCCGTCGCCCCCGGCCCCGCCGCGGCCACCGCCCCCCGGCCGACCGCCGCCGCGGTGCGCGACTGGGCCACCACGCTGTCGGCCAGGACGCAGATCCCGTTACCCGTGCTGGTCGCCTACGCCGAGGCGGAGCTGATCGTGCGGACCTCGACCCCGGAGTGCAACCTCAGCTGGGCCACCCTCGCCGGCGTCGGCCGGGTCGAGTCCCACCACGGCCACTACAACGGCTCCGACGTCGGCGGCGACGGCCAGCTCACGCCGCCGATCATCGGCATCCCGCTGGACGGCTCGCCCGGCGTGCGCGCGGTCGCGGACACCGACGGCGGCCGCCTCGACGGCGACCCGAGGTGGGACCGCGCGGTCGGCGCGATGCAGTTCCTCCCGGCGACCTGGTCGGAATGGGGCGCCAGGGCCAACGGCGACGGCCAGCCCCCCGACCCACAGAACGTCAACGACGCCGCGCTGTCGGCTGGCCGGTTCCTGTGTGCCCGCGGCGGCGACCTGGCCACGGCGGAGGGCTGGTGGGCCGGTGTGCTGGCCTACAACCGCTCCGTCGACTACGGCCAGAACGTCTTCAGCGGCGCCGACGCCTACGCCAAGGCCGCCGCGAAGCGCTGACAGCGTCGTTCAGTACGCGCTCTTCTCCGATGAGGTCGTCCAGAGCGCGGAGATGGGCAGACAGGTCAGGCCGTCTCCGAAGCTCAGCGACTCGCTGCCGCAGTAGAGGACGATTCCGGCCTGGAACGCGGACCCGAGCCGACGCTGCAGGAGCCGTAGACCGCGAAAGCAGTGGAGTTTCGATCTGCCGAACATCAGGGTTTCGATCTGCCGATATGGTGAGCTTCGATCTGCCGAACGTGGCGACCTGGGTGATGCGTGTTCACGTCACGGTGGCGGTTGAACCAGCACGGTCAGCGGTCGCGTTCGACGGCGATGCGGGCGCTGATCTCGCCGAGTGCCTCCTGGTACTCGGGCACCGGGTTCATCGCGACGGCCAGCCGCAGTTGGGTCTGCGCCTCGGTGATCCGGCCCTGCCGCTGCAGCGCCTTGCCAAGCGCGAACCGCGCGTAGTGATCAGTCGGGTCGAGCTCGAGCACCCGCAGGAACGCCTGCTCGGCCCGGCGCAGCTGCGCGGACCCGAGGTAGGCCCGGCCAGCCAGCAGCTGAACCGACGACTTGTCCGGCTCGGCGTCGAGCACCGGGGCCAACGCCATCAGGGCATCAAGGGGCCGGCGTTGGGCCACCAGCGCTTCCGCGCGGCGGAACGCCTCGAACGTGTCCTGCCGTTCCTCAGCCATGGTCATCCCCAACGCTACCCAAAGTCCGCTGTTGGGTGAACCTCGTTCGCGCGTGCCGCCACCGGGTGATACAGGCCCACCGCTACGCTGTTCTGTGCACAGATGCGCAACGACGCGCGTGAGAGACCGATTCCGGTTGAGGAGCAAGCACGTGGCGGTTATCGAGCAGGTCGGTGCGCGCGAGATCCTGGATTCTCGCGGCAACCCCACCGTCGAGGTCGAGGTCGCGCTCGACGACGGGACCCTGGCCCGCGCCGCGGTGCCCTCCGGCGCCTCCACCGGCGAACACGAGGCCGTCGAGCTGCGGGACAAGGACGCCGGCCGCTACCTTGGCAAGGGCGTCGAGAAGGCGGTCACCGCGGTACTCGACGAGATCGGCCCGGAGCTGTCCGGCGTCGACGCGGTCGACCAGCGCATCGTCGACCAGAAGCTCGTCGACCTGGACGGCACGCCGGACAAGTCCCGGCTGGGCGCCAACGCCATCCTCGGGGTGTCGCTCGCGGTGGCCAAGGCGGCCGCCGAGTCCAGCGGCCTGGAGCTGTTCCGTTACGTCGGCGGCCCGAACGCGCACGTGCTGCCCGTGCCGATGCTCAACATCCTCAACGGCGGCGCGCACGCCGACACCGAGGTCGACATCCAGGAGTTCATGATCGCGCCGATCGGCGCCGACTCCTACCGGGAGGCGCTGCGCTGGGGCGTCGAGGTCTACCACGCGCTCAAGGGCGTGCTGAAGAGCCGCAAGCTGGCCACCGGCCTCGGTGACGAGGGCGGGTTCGCCCCGGCCCTGTCCAGCAACCGCGCGGCGCTCGACCTGATCGCCGAGGCGGTCGGGAAGGCCGGGTTCACCCTCGGCCGGGACATCGCGCTCGCGCTGGACGTCGCGGCCACCGAGTTCTACGCCGACGGCGCCTACGCCTTCGAGGGCACCAAGCGCAGCGCCGAGCAGATGCTCGCCTACTACGCCGAACTGCTCGACAACTACCCGATGGTCTCCATCGAGGACCCGCTGGCCGAGGACGACTGGGACGGCTGGGTGCGGCTGACCGACGAGATCGGCGAGCGGGTGCAGCTGGTCGGCGACGACCTGTTCGTCACCAACCCCGACCGGCTGGAGGAGGGCATCGCCCGCCGCGCCGGCAACGCGCTGCTGGTCAAGGTCAACCAGATCGGCACGCTGTCGGAGACCCTGGACGCGGTCTCGCTGGCCACGTCCTACGGCTACCGCAGCATGATGAGCCACCGCTCCGGCGAGACCGAGGACACCACGATCGCCGACCTCGCGGTGGCCACCGGCGTCGGCCAGATCAAGTCCGGTGCCCCGGCCCGCGGCGAGCGCACCGCCAAGTACAACCAGCTGCTGCGCATCGAGGAGATCCTCGGCGACGCCGCGCGCTACGCCGGCGACCTGGCCTTCCCCCGGTTCAACCCGGAGTCCTAGCGGATGGCCGGACGCGAGAGCGAACGCGGCCGGCGGCGCGGCACCGGAGCCACCGGTGCCCGTGCCGGGCGGCCCGCGCGTCGAACGACCAGCGTCCGCCGAACCCGGCCGCGCGACGGGCGGCCAGCACAGCCGGTCACGCCCGGCCGGGAGCGGCCGCCGGAGCGTCGCGGCCGCACGATCCGCGCCGCCGCCGCGTTCGGGCTGTCCACCACGCGGCGGGCCGCGGTGCTCGCGATCGTGGTGTGCGCGCTCGCGTTGACCGTGGCCGTGCCGCTGCGCACCTACCTGTCCCAGCGCGACGAGGTGCAGATCCAGGAGGAGCGCCAGGCGGAGCTGCGCGCGCAGGTCGAGGCGCTCGAGCAACGCAAGGCCCAGCTCGAGGACCCGGCACAGGTGATGGCCGAGGCCCGCCAGCGGCTGCGCTACGTGATGCCCGGCGAGACCCCGTACATGGTCGAGCTGCCAGGAGACTCGACGGACAAGCAAGCCCAGGAGAAGCGGCCGGTCGCCGAGGAGTCCTGGTACCTCACGTTGTGGAACGCGGTGTCGGACGAATGAACGAACCACGACCATCAGATACCGACCGCGCGGTGATCGCCGCGCAGCTTGGGCGGCCGCCGAGGGCGGTGCGGGCGGTCGCGGCGCGGTGTCCAAGCGGGCATCCGTCGGTGGTGCAGACCAATCCGCGGCTGGCCGACGGCACGCCGTTCCCGACGCTCTACTACCTCACCTGCCCCCGGCTGACCTCACTGGTCAGCAGGCTGGAGGCGAGCGGCCTGATGCGCGAGATGACCGAGCGCCTCGCCGATGACCCCGACCTCGCCGCCGCCTACCTCGCCGCCCACCAGGCCTATCTCGCCCAACGGGACGCGATCGAGGCACTCGGTACCGAGGTCAGCGCGGGCGGCATGCCCGGCAGGGTGAAGTGCCTGCACGTCCATGTCGCGCACACCCTGGCGATGGGCCCCGGCGTGAACCCGTTCGGCGACGAGGCGCTCGCCCTGCTCGCCCCGGACTGGCCGGCGGGCGACTGCGCGGGCTGATCATCGGGCGCCTTCCCCAACGGGCGACTCACAGTTCACCGAGAATCCACCATCAGGACCAAGACGATCGTCTTGACCTCACGTTGACTCTTTTATTGACATGATGTTCGTGAGACCGTGGCAGGCGGCGTATGAACATACACCGGCTGCGATCGGGTAAACGGCTCGGGCGTACGCGCGCTTGGCGACGAAGGGGTTCGGTTCTGGTGAGTGCGGCACAGAAACGGAGATCCGCCGACAAGGAGGAGCGCCGGACGCGGCGACGCCGCGCGAAGGTCGCCGCGGCCACCAGCATGGTGCTCGCCGCCGCGGCCGTTGCCGGGCAGCCCGCCGGGTTCGCCGCCGGGCCGATCCAGCCGGCCTCCGGTGTCGGTGGTGGCCTGTTCGGCATGACCGACCCCGATGAGGTCAGTGCCAGCGGTGAGATCGGTGAGGACGCCCGGATCGGCGACGAGGTGCTCAAGAGCGCCGACGATCTCGACCGCCTGCTGAAGCTGGCCGCCGACAACGATCTGCCGACCGGCCAGCAGGGCCTGCCCGGCATCATGGCCGAGGCCTACCGCAACGCGGCCAACCGGCTCGCCGTCGAACAGCCCAACTGCAAGCTGCACTGGTCGCTGCTGGCCAGCATCGGCCGGATCGAGTCCCACCACGCCCACGGCGGCAAGGTGGACGGCGCGGGCAACACGGTGCCCAACATCCTCGGCCCGGTGCTCAACGGCGGGGGCTTCGCCGCGATCCAGGACTCCGACGGCGGCCGGCTCGACGGCGACGCGCGCTGGGACCGGGCCGTCGGCGCGATGCAGTTCATCCCCTCCACCTGGCGCGGCTACGCCGCCGACGGCAACAACGACGGCGTGTCCAGCCCGCACAACGTCTGGGACGCGACCCTGGCCGCCGGCAAGTACCTGTGCTCCGGCGGCATGGACCTGTCCAACCCGACCGACGTGGCCACGGCCGTGTTCCGCTACAACCACTCCGACACCTACGTCGCCACGGTGATCCTCTGGGCCAACGCCTACCGCAACGGCGCGCCCATCCTGCCCAACGAGCCGGTGGACATCGACCCGGGCGTGCAGGCGATGGGCCCGCCGTCGACCGTCGACGGTCCGCCGCCCAAGCCGAACCCGACGACGCCGCCCGGCAAGCCAGGTGGCGGCAACACCACGCCACCCCCCGGCGGTTCGGGCACGACCACGACCACCACCACGACCACGACGACGGGCAAGACCAGCGTCCCCGGCAGTGGGCCGACCTCGGCCACCACCAGGCCGACGCAGACCACGATCCCGCCGTGCACCACGCCGACCACCACCACGACCACGCCGGCCGACGAGGCGGAGACGACGGTGGCGCCGACGGACACCACCGGCCCGGCCGGTTCCGCGGTGCCCGCCACGTCGACGACCACCACGACCACGACCACCACCACGACGACCCCGCCCTGCTGAGCCCGGCCCCCGGCATGGTCGTCGCCTAGGCTCAACGACCATGCCGAGGATTGCAGCGATCGACTGCGGGACGAACTCCATCCGCCTGCTGGTGGCCGACGTGACCGCGCACGAGGACGGCCGGACGTCCCTGCGCGACGTGCACCGGGAGATGCGGATCGTGCGGCTCGGCGAGGGCGTGGACGCGACCGGCCAGCTCAGCGCCGCCGCACTGGCGCGCACTCGAGCCGCACTCGCGGACTACACGACGATCTGCCGGCGCAAGGGCGCCGAGCGGGTGCGCATGGTCGCCACCTCCGCGACCCGCGACGCCGGCAACCGCGACGAGTTCTTCGACATGACCCGCGCGCTGCTTGGCGTCGAGGCCGAGGTGATCAGCGGCGACGAGGAGGCCCGGCTGTCGTTCACCGGCGCGGTCGGTGACCTCGACCCCGAGGACGGCCCGTTCGTGGTGACCGACATCGGCGGCGGCTCGACCGAGGTCGTGGTCGGCACCTGGGACGGGCGGCGCGCGGAGGTCACCGGCGCGCTGTCGGTCGACATCGGCTGTGTGCGGATCACCGAGCGCTGCCTACGCGCCGACCCGCCGACCGCCGAGCAGCTCGCCGCCGGCCGCGAGCTCGCCGAGTCCGTGCTGGCACAGGCGTTCGAGCAGGTCCCGGTGGCCGGCGTGCGTACCTGGGTCGGCGTCGCCGGCACGATCACCACGCTGTCCGCGGTCGCCCAGGACCTGGACGAGTACGACTCGGAGCGCACGCACCTGTCCCGGCTGTCCGACGCCGACATCACGGCGGTCGCCGATCGGCTGCTGACCGCGAGCCACGACGAACGTGCGGCCATCGGGTCCATCCACCCCGGCCGGGTCGACGTGATCGGCGGCGGCTCGCTGATCACCCAGGTGCTCGCCGAGAACCTGGCCGCGAAGGCGGGCGTCACCGGAATTCTGGTAAGTGAACACGACATCCTTGACGGGATAGCCCTTTCTCTCCTATAAGAAGCACCAATCGGTAGCGCGCGGTCACCGGGCAATTCCCCAGCGTCCGTCTTTAACCGTGGGCGCCCGATTGTGACTGCTTTGTGACGCCCCCGGGGGTGAGTTGGGTCAGTGGCCCCGTTAACGTCCCCTCACATTCCGGGGGCGCGCGTGCCCACGGTCCACGGGTTCGACGGCGACCCGCCAATCCGTGAATGGTGACTGGAGGAGAGACCAGATGCGTAGACCGCGCTGGATGGCCGCTGTGGTGATGCCGCTCGCGACGGCGCTCGTCATCACGAGCTGTGGCGGTGACGACTCGGGGGACGACGGTGCGGAAGGTGGCACCAACACTAAGAACGAGACCGGCGAGATCAGTGTGTTCGGCACTGAGCCGGAGAACCCGTTGGTTCCGGGCAACACCACCGAGACCGGCGGCGGCAAGATCGTGGACGCCCTGTTCACCGGTCTGGTCGACTACGACCCGGTCTCCAGCGAGCCGCGCAACGCGCACGCCGAGGAGATCACGCCGTCCGAGGGCGGCAAGGTGATGACCTTCAAGCTCAAGGACGGCTGGAAGTTCCACGACGGCACCCCGGTGCTCGCCAAGAACTACGCCGACGCGTGGAACTACACCGCCTACGGCCCCAACGGCCAGCAGGGCGCGAGCTTCTTCCAGCAGATCGAGGGCTACGACCAGGTCAACCTGCCCGACCCGGACGGTCCGGACGGCCCCAAGCCGGCCCCGACACCGCCGGCCAAGGAGATGAGCGGGCTCGAGGTCGTCGACGACCTCACCCTCAAGGTGACCTTCACCGAACCGCACCCGATCTTCCAGGTCAAGCTCGGCTACCCGACCTACTCGCCGCTGCCGGACTCGTTCTTCGCCGACCCGGCCGCCTTCGAGGACAAGCCGATCGGCAACGGCCCGTGGAAGTTCGTCTCCCGCGTGGCCAAGCAGGAGGTCGTCGTCGAGCGGGTGGACGACTACCAGGGCGAGGACAAGGGCAAGGTGAAGACCGTCAAGTTCACCTTCCCGGAGAGCGCGGACGCCGCCTACGCCTCCGTCGTGGATGACAAGCTCGACTTCCTCGACACGATGCCGCCGGCGGCCCTGGCCGGCAACCTGTGGCAGGCCGACCTCGCGGACCGCTCCGGCAGCGCCGAGATCCTCTCGATCCAGGCGATCGCGTTCCCGCTGTACGACCCGAAGTACAAGAGCGCGGACTTCCGCAAGGCGATCTCGATGGCGATCGACCGCGAGGAGATCACCAAGACGATCTTCGAGGGCAACCGCAAGCCGGTCGACGGCTACGCGGTGCCCAAGGTGCCGGGCTGGGAGCCGGGCGCCTGCGGTGACCTGTGCAAGCACGACCCGGAAGAGGCCAAGAAGCTGTTCGCCGCGTCCGGCTGGACCGGTCCGGTCGAGATCACCTCGAACGCCGACGGCGGTCACAAGGAGTGGATCGAGGCGGCGTGCGGCCAGATCACCAACACCCTCGGCGTGCCGTGCAAGTTCGTGCCGGTGCAGGCCTTCGGTGAGATCCGGGAGAAGATCAACGCCCGCGAGATGACCCAGATCTACCGCGCGGGCTGGCTCGCCGACTACCCGTTGGTGGAGAACTTCCTCAACCCGATCTACCGCACGGGTGGCTCGTCCAACGACAACGACTACTCCAACCCCGCGGTCGACGCGAAGCTGGCCGAGGCCGACCGGGCGGCGACGCTGGAGGAGGCCTACACGCTGTACCACGAGGCCGAGGAGCTCATCGCCCAGGACATGCCGGGTATTCCGCTGTGGAACACCCCGGCGCAGTACGGCTGGTCGACCAAGCTCAAGAACGTCCGGATGACTCCGGACCGTGAGTTGGACCTGTCCTACGTCGAGATCGCCTGATCAACAGCTGAAACGGGGCTGGTTCACCGGGACCTCCGGTGGGCCAGCCCTCTGGGCGATCATAGGGAGTTCGAGTTATGGGCCGGTATGTCCTGCGGCGGTTGCTGCAGCTGATCCCGGTATTCATCGGGACGACATTCCTGATCTACGTGATGGTCTGGGCGGTGCCCGGCGACCCGTTCGCCGGCATGTGTGGGGAGCGACCCTGCGAGCCCGGCTTCGTCGCGATGATGACCGAGAAGTACAACATGGACGAGAACATCGTCGTCCAGTACCTGCTTTACCTGGGCAATCTGCTCCAGGGGGACTTCGGCGAGACCTACTCCGGGCTTTCGGTCGGTGAGCTGATCGGCCTGCGCTACCCGGTCTCGATCCGGTTGGCGCTCATCGCGGTCGCGATCGAGGCCGTCATCGGCATCGCCGCCGGTGTCCTCACCGGCCTGCGTGGCCGGGGCTTCGTGGACAACCTGGTGCTGGTGTCCACGCTGTTCCTGATCTCCATCCCGACCTTCGTCACCGGCTTCCTGCTGCAGATCGTGTTCGGGCTCGAACTGGGCTGGTTCCCGGCGACGGCGTCGGCGGAAGCGACCTGGGACGAGCTGATCATGCCCGGCTTCGTGCTCGGCAGCCTGTCGATGGCCTATGTCTCCAGGCTGACCAGAACGTCGATCGCGGAGAACAAACGCGCGGACTACATGAGAACCGTGCTCGCGAAGGGGCAACCGAAGCGCCGGATCGTCGGCGTGCACCTGATGCGCAACTCCGCCATCCCGGTGCTCACGTTCCTCGGCACCGACCTGGGCAACCTGATGGGCGGCGCGATCGTCACCGAGGGCATCTTCGGCATCCCCGGCATCGGCGGCCTGGTCTACGACGCCATCCTGGGCAAGGAAGGGGTCGTGGTCACCGGGGTCGTGGTCCTGCTGGTGATCGTGTTCCTGCTGGTCAACCTGATCATCGACATGTTGTACGCCGTTCTCGACCCGAGGATCCGCTATGACTGACCCGATCGCGACGACCCAGGCCGACTCGGGTGGCTCGTACGTCACGGCCCTCGAGCACGCGGAAACGGGTCAACCAGGCAAACAGGGCAAGCCCCGCAGCCTGTGGTCCGACGCGTGGCACGACCTGCGTCGCCGGCCGCTGTTCATCATCGCCGCGATCATCATCCTGTTCCTGATCGTGGTCTCGATCTTCCCGAGCTGGTTCACCTCGGCCGACCCGAACTACCGTGACCTCAGCCGGTCGCGGGCCACGCCGACCGGCGAGGCCTGGTTCGGCTACGACGTGCAGGGCCAGGACGTCTTCGCGCGCGCGGTCTACGGCACCCGCTGGTCGCTGTTGGTCGGCCTCGGCGCGGCCGTGTTCACCGTGTTGATCGGCGGCACCATCGGGCTGATCGGCGGCTACTTCGGCGGCGCGCTCGACGGGGTGCTGTCCAGGGTCGCCGAGGTGTTCTTCGGGCTGCCGTTCGTGCTCGGCGCGATCGTCATCCTGAACGCGTTCCGCTCCAGCGGGGTGGACAGCGCACCCGCGCTGGTCGGCATGGTGGTGGTCGCGTTGTCGCTGCTGTCCTGGCCGGTGGCCATGCGGATCATGCGGTCGGCGGCGATCTCGGCCAAACAGCAGGACTATGTGAAGGCGGCCCGCGCGCTCGGCGCGAGCCCCGGCCGGATCATCTTCCGCCACATGCTGCCCAACTGCATGGCGCCGCTGCTGGTCTACGCCACCATCCTGCTCGGGTCGTTCATCGCGGTCGAGGCGACGCTGTCGTTCCTCGGTATCGGGCTGCGCGACCCCGCGGTGTCCTGGGGCGTGATGATCGCCGACGCGCGTAACTACATCCGGGTCGCACCGCATCTGATGCTGTTCCCCGCCGGCATCCTCGCCCTCACCGTGTTGGCGTTCGTGATGCTCGGCGACGCGGTCCGCGACGCTCTCGATCCGAAGTTGAGGTAGCCGAATGTCGGCACAGTCAGACAATGAGCTGGCGCGCGAGCAGCGGTCCTTCGGGGAAACCGACGACACCGGCGTGCTGCCGGAGGCGCCCCTGCTCGAAGTGGACGACCTGTTCGTCGAGTTCCACACCCGCGACGGGGTGGCCAGGGTGCTCAACGGGGTCAGCTACCACGTCGACGCCGGGGAGACCCTCGCGGTGCTCGGCGAGTCGGGCTCGGGCAAGAGCGTGACCGCGCAGGCGGTCATGGGCATCCTCGACGTGCCGCCGGCCGTGGTGAAGGGCGGTTCGATCCGCTACCACGGCGAGGATCTGTTGCAGGTGACCGAACAGCGCCGCGCCGAGGTGCGCGCCGAGGGTATCGCGATGATCTTCCAGGACGCGCTGTCCGCGCTGAACCCGGTGTACACGGTCGGGTTCCAGATCGAGGAGCAGCTGCGGGTGCGCCTCGGCATGTCCCGCAAGGACGCCCGTAAGCGGGCGATCGAGCTGCTCGACCTGGTGCGCATTCCCAACGCCGCGCGCCGGGTGCGGCAGTACCCGCACGAGTTCTCCGGTGGGATGCGGCAGCGCGCGATGATCGCGATGTCACTCGCGCTCGACCCCGAGATGCTGATCGCCGACGAGCCGACCACCGCGCTGGATGTCACCGTGCAGGCCCAGATCATGGACCTGCTCAAGGAGATCCAGACCGAGCGGCGGATGGGGATGATCCTGATCACCCACGACCTCGGCGTGGTCGCCGAGGTCGCGGACCGGATCGCGGTGATGTACGCGGGGCGGATCGTGGAGTACTCCGACGCGGTGTCGCTGTACCGCAATCCCGGCCATCCCTACACCTCCGGGCTGATGGAGTCGTTGCCCCGGTTGGATCTGAAGGGCCAGGAGCTGAAGACGATCAAGGGCCTGCCGCCGAGCCTGCTCGCCATCCCGCCGGGGTGCCCGTTCCATCCGAGGTGCCCGCTGGCCGAGGACCGGTGTCGCACCGAGGTTCCGACAGAACACCGGTTGGGTCTTGGCCGGACGAGCAAGTGTCACTTCGCGGAGGAGGTGGTCGGCGGTGCCTGAGCCGACGGTTGCGCAGACCGATGAGGCCACGTCGCCCTCGGGATCTTCAGGGGGATCGTCAGCGGGATCGGCTGAGCCGATCCTGGAGGTCATCGATCTGGTCAAGCACTTCCCGGTGCGCGTCGGGGTGCTGTTCAAGCACACCGTCGGCCAGGTCCGGGCGGTCGACGGGGTGTCCTTCGAGCTCAAGCGCGGCGAGACCCTCGGCGTGGTCGGCGAGTCCGGCTGCGGCAAGTCGACCCTGGCGCAGGTGCTGATGCGGTTGGAGCCGCCGACCAGTGGCACCGCGCGGTACCAGGGCAGGGACATCTTCAAGATGCGGGGCGCCGAGCTGCGCAAGCTGCGGCGCAGTATCCAGATCGTGCTGCAGGACCCCTACACCTCGCTGAACCCGAGGATGACCGTCGGCGACATCATCGGTGAGCCGTTCGAGATCCACCCCGAGGTCGCGCCGCGCGGCGAACGGGCGAAGAAGGTGCGGGAGCTGCTCGACGTGGTCGGGCTCAACCCCGAGCACATCAACCGGTACCCGCACCAGTTCTCCGGCGGGCAGCGCCAGCGCATCGGCATCGCCAGGGCGCTCGCGCTCCGGCCGGACGTCATCATCTGCGACGAGCCGGTGTCCGCATTGGACGTCTCGATCCAGGCACAGGTGATGAACCTGTTGGGGGATCTGCAGACCGAGTTCGGTCTGTCCTATGTGTTCATCGCGCACGACCTGTCGGTGGTGCGCCACCTCTCCGACCGCGTCGCGGTGATGTACCTGGGGAAGGTGGTGGAGATCGGTACCGAGGACGAGATCTACTCGCGGCCGACCCACCCGTACACCCAGGCCCTGCTCTCGGCCGTGCCGGTGGCTGATCCCACCGTGCGCGGGCAGCGCCAGATCATCCGCCTCGAGGGCGACGTACCGAGCCCGGTCGATCCGCCCTCCGGGTGCCGGTTCCGTACCAGGTGTTGGAAGGCGCAGGACATCTGCGCCGAGGAAGAGCCTGAGTTGAAGGTGCGCGTGGGCGGACAGCCCAGCGCGTGCCACTTCGCTGAGGTGCGATCAGTGGTGCCCTGATCGGGGGCTCCGGGGCCAGTCAGCGGGAGGAGATTGCGTGAAACGCAAGACAATGGCGGCGTTACTCGCCGTGCCGGTGTTCGCCGGTGTCATGGCGGTGGCGACACCGACCGCCGTCGCGGCGCCGGAGCTGTCCGGCAGCGCGGTCGAGTACAACGTGCTCGCCGCCGACGGGGTGGAGGTGGACGCGGCGGAGGACGCGGTGCGCGCGGCCGGTGGCAAGGTGTTGCGCAGTAACGCGGCCGCCGGGCTGATCACCGCCGTCGCGCCGGAGAACGGCTTCACCCAGCGCCTGGCGTCGGCCGAGGACGTGCTCTACGTGAGCCGGACGGCCGTGGTCGGCAAGGCGCCGAGCGGCCGGCGGGCGCCGGACGACTCGGTGGTGGAGAAGGAGAACCGCCAGGGGGCGACCGGCAAGGCGAAGGCGCCGAAGAAGGCCAAGGCCGGCATGGACCCGCTGGACGGGCAGCTGTGGGGCCTGTCGTCGGTGCGGTCGGACCTGGCGCGCACCGAGCAGGCGGGCAACCGCAAGGTCAAGGTCGGCGTGCTGGACACCGGGGTCGACGGCAGTCACCCGGACATCGCGCCGAACTTCGACGCGAAGCTGTCGCGCAACTTCACCCGCGACATCCCGACCGACGAGGCGGGCAACGAGGTCGACGGGCCGTGTGAGTTCCGCGGCTGTGTCGACCCGGCCAACTGGGACGACGGCGGGCACGGCACGCACGTCGCCGGCACCATCGCCGCCGCGGCCAACGGCTCCGGGGTGTCCGGGGTGGCGCCCAACGTGTCCATTGTGAACATTCGCGGTGGGCAGGACTCCGGCTACTTCTTCCTGCAGCCGGTGGTGGACGCGCTGACCTACGCCGGTGACGCGGGCCTCGACGTGGTGAACATGTCGTTCTATGTGGACCCGTGGCGCTACAACTGCCTGGACAACCCGGCCGACAGCGCCGAGCAGCAGGCCCAGCAGCGCACCATCGTCACCGCGGTCACCAGGGCGATGAACTACGCGCACCGCAAGGGTGTCACGCAGGTCGTGTCGCTCGGCAACGGTCACGAGGACACCGGCACTCCGCAGGACGACGCCGGCAGCCCGAACTTCCCGCAGGACACCGCGCACTCCAGGGTGATCGACAACGCGACCTGCAAGTCGATGCCGGTGGACGGTCCGAACGCGATCACCGTGTCGGCCTTCGGTCCCTCGCAGGCCAAGGCGGACTACTCGAGTTTCGGCACCGAGCTGACCTCGGTTTCCGCGCCGGGCGGGTACTTCAGGGACTACTTCGGTTCGCCGTTGTTCCGTACCAACGAGAACCAGATCCTCTCCACGTACCCGAAGAACGTTGCGCTCGCCGACGGCAACATCGACGCCGACGGCAACGTCACGCCCGCCGGGGTGGCGCTCGGGGTGCAGAAGGACTGCACGGCGGCCGGGGACTGCGGGTACTACCAGTTCCTGCAGGGCACCTCGATGGCCTCGCCGCACGCCTCCGGCGTGGCGGCGCTGATCGTGAGTGAGTACGGCCGGTACTCGGGCCGTGAGGTCACGATGAAGCCGGCTTCGGTGCGCGGGGTGCTCGAGGGGACCGCGTTCCCGATCGCGTGCCCGGTGCCGCGTACGGTCGACTACCTCGACGAGGGCCGCGACGCCACCTACACCGCCACGTGTGAGGGTGGGTTGGAGTACAACGGCTTCTACGGCAACGGTGGCGTGGACGCCTGGGCCGCGGTCACCCGCGGCGGCGAGTTCCTCTCGTAGGTAACGCTTTCCGAAAACCGGGTGCCCCGTGCCGTGTTGGCGCGGGGCACCCGGTTTTCGTCGTTCACGGGACGAGCGGGTCACCCGGCGGCGCGCAGCCGGCAGGCGGCTGGGGGAGCGGTGGTGGTGGCGAGGAGCCCTCCCAGCCTTCCAGCGACGCGAACGCCGACTCCTCGTGCCGGACCAGATAGGTTGCCGGCGGGTACAGCTCGATGCCCGGCGGTGGGAACGCGTAGACCGTGTACCTCCCGGCGGGCACCCGGTCGAACCGCCAACTCCCGATGTCGTCGGTGCGGGTCTCGAAGTACTTCGGGCAGTAGTCGTCGCTCACCGCGACCACCCGCATCTGCTTGAGCAGCCGCATGTTCGTCGGCGGTTCCGGCCAGGTGCCGTAGACCCGGTAGAACGCCTCGCCCCACAGGCTGCCGAAGCCGCCGAGGACCTTCGCGGTGTCGGTGGCCGCCGCGCCGGCCGTGCCGTTGTCGGTGAAGTCGCAGCGCGCCTCGACCAGGCCGGCCAGGAACGCGCCGTCCGGGACCCGTTCGGTGACCCGGTAGACCTGGGTCTGGCCGGCCGCCAGGGACACGCCGGGTGCGGTCAGCGGGGTCCAGGTGGCGCCGGTGAGGTGGTTGCGCTCGGTGTTGGGGGTGCAGGTGACCGTGATCCCGGTGAGCGGGCCGGTGCCGCGGTTGGTCAGGGTGATCGTCAGCCGGGCGGTCGCGTCGCGCGGGTACTTGTCGTGCTCGAAGGTCATCGTGGCGGCCAGGGCGGTCGAGCGTTGCACCGTGCGGACCTGGAGCGGGTCGTTGGTCCCGGCCACGACGGTGACCCGCCGGGGAGAGCTCAGCTGCCAGCCGCCGGCCGGGGTGGTGGCCAGGGCGTAGGTGCCGGTGTAGACGTACTCGGCGGTGAACTGGCCGGCGTCGTCGGTGGTCATGCTGACGGTGTTCGCCGGGTGGTCGACGTGGACCAGCGTCAGTTCGGTGCCGGCGATGGCCTCGCCGGGGTCGGCGGTGCCGTCGGCGTCGCGGTCGCCGTAGACCAGGCCGCGCACGGTGCCGTAGGTGTCGTGCGCGTCGGTCTCGAACGCGAACGGGGTCGCGGTGCCGGTGGCGTCGTGCAGGGTGCCGGTGAGGGTCACCTTGCCGGCGGCGGAGTTGGTCATCCGGCCGGTGAGAGCCAGTTCGTGGGTGCCGCCGGCGGGGATGGTGACGCCGGTGAGCGCGGCCCAGCCGGGGGCGTCGAGGACCATCCGGTCGTGGCCGGCGATGTTCTCGGCGACGGTCAGGCCGGTGGCCGGGTCGGTGCCGTTGTTGGTGATCGTCACGGTGGCGGTCAGCGGGTCGCCGGTCAGGTAGTGCGCCGGCGAGAACGTGGCGGCCAGCGACAGCTGGACGGCCCGTGTGTTCGCTCTCGGTTCGTCCGCGCCGGCCGGGCCGGCGGCGGTGGTCAGGCCGAGTACGGCCACCACCGCCCCCAGACCCAGCCGGAACAGCATGGTTTCGCGCATGATGCGCCCCCCCAGTGGACAGGAACGGCCGGGTCGGCCGCCCGGGACACTCCCTGCACGCGAGCCGCCTCCTCGCGGTGCGCCACTACCCGCTACCGAGACCCAACCGTGACCTTCCGGCGGCGAACGACCCCGACGCACACGACCCCGGCCACGAGCGAGCCGAACCCGACCACCAGTGGGCCGAGCACGTCGACACCGGTGTCGGCCAGCCCGGTCGCCGGCGCGGTCCGGCCCTGCGCCACCGGCGCCCCGCCCGCGGCCGGGTCGCACCCCGCGGGTTGCGCCGGCGGCGTCGGCGGTGTCGCCGTGCCGGGGACCAGCTGCGGCATCAGCTCCGAGGTCCGGTTCGCCAACACGTACACCGGCGACGGGTTGCCGTAGGCGGCCCGCCAGCCCGCCGGGGGGAGCAGGTACAGCTGGTACTCGCCGGCCGGCACCGTGGCGAAGGTGAACCGACCGTCACCCCCGGACCGGGTCTCGGCGACTATCGGACACCGGCCGTCACGTGCCAGCACCAACCGCACCTCGCCGACACCGACCGTGCTGCCGGTGATGGTGCCAACGCCACCCGGTACCCGCGCGACGTCGTGCGCGTTCGGGTTGGGGTTCTCCAGGTCGTCCTCGACGTTGGGATAGGAGATGTCGCACCGGACGTGCACCGTGCCGTGATCGAAGGCCGCCTTCGGCACCGCCTCGGTAACGATCAGGTCAACCGTTCGCCTGGCGCGCACGGTAACGCCCTCGTCGCGAAGCGCGCCCCACCCCGGCGACCGGCCGCTGAGCCCGTGGGTGGTGCCGACCCGGTTGCAGTTCGCGACCAGGCCGACCAGGTCCCGGTCGCTCCGGTTGGTGAGCGTGACCCGCACCTTCGCCAACTCGCCCACCCGGTAGGAGTCCTTGGTGAACGCGAACGCCACCGTGAGCTGGGTCAGCGGACGGACCGCACGCAGCCGTATCTCGTCGTTCGGCTTCGACTCATCGATTGTCACGAACCGATAACCCACCAGCCAGCCATCGGGCGCGGTGGCCTTCAGCATCATCCGCACCGTCGGCAGCCGGGGAAAGACGAACGCGCCGTCCGCGCCCGTCGTCACCTGGTGGTGGTCGCCGTAGGCCTCCTGGTTCTGGGCGGTCACCTCGACGCCCGGCAGGCCCTCACCCGCGTCGAAGCGCCCGTTGGAGTTCTGGTCGGCGTAGAGGATGCCCGCCGCACGACCGACCGAAGGGGTGATTGTCACGGCATGGCGGAAGTCGCCGGCGGTCGTCCCGGTGGCGCCCGCGTACAGATGGCCGGCGAGCACCCCGGAGGTGGCATCGGTCTTACCGACCCGGCCGATCACCGTGGCCGGGTAGCTGCCGCCGGGAGCGATGTCGACGCCGCCGGTGAGCCTGCCCCAGGACTCGTAGTCGGTCCGAATCCCGTCCGGCTCATCGAAGTCAATGCCGACAACGACCCGCCGCGCCACCGCCGACCCAAGGTTGACCACCTCGAACCGAATCGACATCGTCTCCCCGGTGCGATAACTGTCCTTGTCGAACACGGCCCGCGTCGTCAACTGAGCCAGCGGCTCGTCGGCCGCCTCACCCGCCGGCGGACCGGGTTCGCTACTCGGCGCGGTCTCGGTCGGCGTCTCGGTCGGTGTTTCGGTCGGTGTTTCGGTCGCCACCGGCGACTCCGCCGGAGTCGTCTCCACCGGAGCCGTCTCCGTCGGCACCGCCTCGGTCGGCTCGGCCGCCGCGCCGCCGCCCACGGAGCCGACACCGAGCACGGCCGCCACGACGATCAGACCGGTTCTTCGCAGGAACGAACCCCAGGACATGCGCGATCCCCCATGTCTCCTGGCGGACCGTGCCCGGCCAGCGGTCCCCGTGCCACGTGCGGCGCGGGCACGCGGCCGCCTGTACGTGTGTGCGAGGACGCTAACGGCCACCGTCCGGAGATCGGAACGCTCAGCCAGCCGGTCGTGACCCGATCGTGTCCATCGCCCGACGCGGGTGGTCGTCGGGGTGCTCCGTGGTGTCCGTGCTCCTGCATCGCCCGGCCTAACCGGGCGTTACGGCTCGCGGTTCGCACCTGTCCCGGGGATCACGGCGTTGCGCCGACGTTGGTCCAGGTACATCCGCCGTTCAGTTCGATGAACTCGCCCGCGTTCACCGTCACGCTCCCGGGGCCCTGGAGGAGGCTGTTGGCGATGATCGACCTGAGCTCGCCGGAATCGTCTGTCGTGCGAGCCCAGTAGCAGTGCGCGAAATCCGACGAGTCGTCTGGCCCGGTGGTCTTGTAGCGGCCAGGCGCCACGTCCACGCCGACCTGGTACATGCCGTCGCTCATCGTGGTGTCCGGTCCGGACGGCGTCTGTTCGGGAGCGACGGCGGGCGCGGGAGCGTCCTCGCGCGTGTCCGACGCGGTCTGCTCGGTTTGCTCGGTCTGTTTGGCTGGTCTGGCGGGGCTGGTGGGTTCGCTCTCGGCGGTGTCCCGCTCGGCCCGTCCGGCCGCGGCGATGACGACGGCGATGGCCATCACCGCTGTGATCAACACGGCCAGTGTCCACAGCACCGGGTGCGAATTCTTCTCCGCTGGCGGCGGCGGGAACTGTTGCGGGTAGGTCATGGTGACGATGTCGCTTCGAACATTCGTGTTGTATCGCTTCAGACCCGATTCGGTACTTGACTGAAGTCAGCAAGTACTTGCTATTCTTCGTCAAGTGAACCGTGTGAGTACGGCAGAACATGTGGACCTGGCCGCGGCGCTGGTCCGGCTGGTGGACACCCGGATCGTCGACCCGTTGGAGATCCTGCTCGAGTCCGGCGCGCCGGTCCGCGACCTCCGGGAACAGCTGCGCATCCAGGCCGAGGTCTGGGCGGCTCAGCTGCTCGGCCCGGACGACACCCTCGCGGTCCGCACGGCCGCCCGGCTGATCGCGGCGACCTTCCCCGGCGACGAGCCGTTCGACCCGCCGCCAGCCTGGTGGCGCACGCCCTTCGGGCAGGCCGTGGCTCGTCGGGTCGGGCATCCGGGGGTGGTGGCCGTCTCCTTCGCCACCGCCGCGGCGATGCTCGGCATCACTCGCCAGGGCGTACACGACCTCGTCAAGCGCGCGAAGCTCGAACGCCATCCCGACGGCGGCGTGACCACGGACTCCGTGCGCGCCCGCCTCAACCAACCGAAGGAACACCGTGCCCCCTCAGGACAGCACCATCACTGACCACGTCATCCCCCTCGCCGTCCGCGACCACGGCGGCGACGGGCCCGCCGTGTTACTCCTGCACGGACTGGGCGGCACCCTCGAAGCCTGGGACACCCTCGCCCCGCTCCTGGCGCGCACCCAGCGCACCGTGACCATGGACCTGCGCGACCACGGCCTGTCCGGCGACGCCCCCTGGGACTGGGACGCCGTCCTCGACGACATCGAGGCCGTGGTCACCCACTTCCGCCTCGACCGGCCGGCGCTCGTCGGGCACTCGCTCGGCGGCATGCTCGCCATCCAGTGGGCACGCCGCCACCCCGAGTGCCCGGCGATCGTCAACCTCGACGGGCTCCGGTCCGCCGAGAACGATCCGGCCAACTACCCGGACATGCCGCCAGACGAGCTGCGGGCGGCGCTTGACCAGCTCAGGGCCACCTTCGACGCGCAGGTCGCGGCGATGCGCCAGCCGGTCCCCGCCGAGGTGGCGCCGACGCTTCCCCAGCGCACCCTCACCACCCGCGACGGGCACCGCTACGTTCGGCCAAGCACGGAAACGCTGGCGGCACTGCGGTACGCGCCCCAGTTCCGCGACGCGATCCCGTTCCTGCGCGCTGTCGGCTGCCCCGCGCTGGTCGTGTTGGCCGACCGGGACCCGGTGGGCACCGACGGCGGCGAGCTCATGACGGCCTTCCGCCGCGGAGTCCGCCGCGATCTTCCGGACACCGTCGAGACGGTCGAGCTGGCCGCCGGCCACGACATGGTCGCGGAGCGGCCGGCCGAGCTCAGCGAGCTGATCGTCCGGTTCCTCGCTACCGGTTCGACGCGGACGTGACGAACTCCGTGAGATCGGCCGCCTGCTGGATCCGCGACGGCTCGTGCACGTACATCATGTGCCCCGCCTCGTAGTAGGCGCCCTCGATGTTGGCCCGCAGCTCCTCGGGGATCCGCAGATGCGCCAACACGTGCTCGGCGGCGAAGTAGGGCGTCGCGCCGTCGTGGTAGCCGTAGGCGACGTGCACCTTGAGATGTGGGTTGGCGCGCATCGCGGCCGCGAGCTTGTCGGTGACCGAGACGTAGGAGTTCTCGAAGTCCTTGTAGGACCACGCCTCGTGCGTGCTCATGTTCAGCACCTCGTATGGCAGGTCGTTCGGGTAGTCCAGCTCGGCGTGCAGGTAGTGGTTGAACGCCGCGGTGTAGGCCCCCATGATCGCCGAGGACGACGGGTCGTCGTCGAAGTGCTCCAGGCCGTAGTCCGCGGCCCAGCCGGAGAACCGCCCGTCGAGCCTGCCGGCCACCCGGCGGCGGTCGCGCAGTACCTCGGTGAAGAACCGGACGTGCTCGATCCGTAGGTCCACTCTGTCCACATAGTCCTCGGAAACCCCGGTCAGCGCGGCGATCCTGGCCACCGTGGCGGCGCGTTCCTCGGCGGTCAGCCGGCTGCCCCTGCTCAGCGCCCACGGGTAGTCGCGCGCGGCGAACTCCTCCGCCTCGTCGAGCACCTCGCGCAGCGGGCGGTCGCCGAGCCGGCCGTGGTAGTGCGCGATCGCGGTGTAGGTCGGCAGGAACAGCGGGTAGGGCACGTCGTTGCCTGGCCCGAAGTCCAGCGTCGAGAAGTCGAGCACCGAGGAGATCAGCATGAGCCCGTTGAGGTACATCCCGTACCTGGTCTGCAGGTGATGGGCGAGCCCAGCCGCGCGGGTGGTGCCGTAGGACTCGCCGGCGAGGAACTTGGGCGACAGCCACCGGCCGTTGCGCGCGGTCCACAGCCGGATCACCTCGCCGACCGACTCGATGTCGCCCTGGAAGCCGAGGAACTCGCCGGGCTTCTCGCCCTGCGCGGCCCGCGAGTACCCGGTGGCGACCGGGTCGATGAACACCAGGTCGCTGTGCCGCAACAGGGTCTCGACGTTGTCCACGATCCCGTACGGCGGCGGGGCGATCTCGCCGACGTCGCCGGAGACCACCCGGCGCGGCCCGAGCAGCCCGAGATGCAGCCACACACTGGAGGATCCCGGCCCGCCGTTGAACGCGAAGGTGACCGGTCGCGTGGTCGGGTCCGCACCGTCCACTGTGTACGCGGTGAGGAAGACCTCCGCCTTGGGCAGGTGCCCGTCGAACCGCCCGTCGGTGAGCACCTCCTTGCGCAGCACGATCCGGCCGGTGGTGGCCGTGTAGTTCAGCTTGCGGCGGTTGATCGTGATGCTGTGCGCGGTGGCGACCAGGTCGTCGGTCGGCTCGACCGGCTTGTCCTCGGCTGGGGTCTGGGGATCGGCGTCCATGAGCCGGCACGATACGTGTTGAATCGGTGCCGTGTCGGAGTTGGCTTCAGTGGACCGAGAGGTGGCGGGGTGCCGCCGCTGCCCCCGTCTGGTCGCGTGGCGCGAGGAGGTGGCGCGGGTCAAACGGGCGGCCTTCGCCGACCAGACCTACTGGGGCCGCCCGGTCCCCGGCTTCGGCCCGCCGGACGCCACGCTGGCGATCGTCGGCCTCGCGCCCGCCGCGCACGGCGCGAACCGCACCGGCCGGATGTTCACCGGCGACCGCTCCGGCGACGTGCTCTACGCCGCCATGTACGCGGTCGGCCTGGCCTCCCAACCGACCGCGACCCATGTCGACGACGGCCTTGAGCTGTTCGGCACGCGCATCACCGCGCCGGTGAAGTGCGCGCCGCCGGCCAACAAGCCGACCCCGACGGAGCGGGACAACTGCCGGCCGTGGCTCGCGCGCGAGCTGGAGCTGCTGGCGCCGACGCTGCGGGCGATCGTCGTGCTGGGCGCGTTCGGCTGGCAGGCGCTGCTGCCGGTGCTGTCGGCCGCCGGCTGGCAGGTGCCGACGCCGCGACCCAGGTTCGGCCACGGGGTGCGGGTGGACCTGGCCGGCCCGGCCCCGCTGGCGCTGTTCGGCTGCTACCACGTGAGCCAGCAGAACACCTTCACCGGCAAGCTGACCCCGGCCATGGTCGAGGAGGTGCTCGGCCAGGCCAAGCGGGTCGCGGATGCGGGGTGAGCGCCCGGAGAGGGACGTTCCCGCTGGTGGGGGACCAGTTGGTGGGCGCGGCGGGCCGGCCGCGACCATGCTCACACCCGGGGTGACGGGCATTAGCCCATGGGGAGTGCCACGATGGAAGCATGGGGCGAGGGAAGAGCACACGAATCCTGATCCTCGGCGGCGGGTATGTCGGCCTCTACACCGCGCTGGGGCTACAGCGGAAGCTGCGTGGCGCCGAGGCGTCCGTGACGGTCGTCGATCCGCAGCCACACATGACCTACCAGCCGTTCCTACCGGAGGCGGCCGCCGGCGCCATCGAGCCGAGGCACGTGGTCGTGCCGCTGCGCAAGACGCTGAAGCGCTGCCACGTGCTCACCGCGCGGGTCACCAACATCGACCACGGTGCGCACACGGTCACCATAGAGGCACCGGACGGGCACGAGGAGCGCGTCGAGTACGACGTACTGGTGGTCGCCCTTGGCTCGGTCGCCCGGTTGATGCCCATTCCCGGGCTCGCCGAGCAGGGCATCTCGTTCAAGACCGTCGGCGAGGCGATCTACCTCCGCAACCACGTGATGTCCAGGTTGGACGCCGCGAGCAGCACAGTGGACCCGGAGCTGCGGCGCAAGTACCTGACGTTCACCTTCGTCGGCGGCGGGTTCGCCGGCATCGAGGCGCTGGCCGAGCTCGAGGACATGGCCCGCTTCGCCACCCGGTACTACGACAACATCGAGCCGACGGATCTGCGCTGGGTGCTGGTCGAGGCCGCCGGCCGGATCCTGCCGGAGGTGCGCGAGAGCCTCGGCGTGTACACGGTGCTCCAGTTGGAGCGGCGCGGCATCGAGGTCTACCTGTCCACTCTGGCCAAGTCGTTCGACGGCGGGCACGTCGTGCTCTCCGACGGCACCGAGTTCGACAGCGACACGATCGTCTGGACCGCCGGGGTGAAGGCCAACCCGGTGATCGCCGGCTCGGACCTGCCGGTCGACGCCCGCGGCCGGCTGGTGGCGACCGCGGACCTGCGGGTGGCCGGGGTGCCGGACGCGTGGACCGCGGGCGACAACGCCGCGGTGCCCGATCTGTCCAGGACCGACGAGGACGAGCACGCGCTGTGCGCGCCCAACGCCCAGCACGCGGTCCGGCAGGCCAACCTGATGGCCAAGAACATCATCGCCGTGCTGCGCGGCCGCGAGCCGAAGGCGTACTTCCACAAGAACGTCGGCTCGGTGGCCAGCCTCGGGCTCCACAAGGGAGTCGCGGACGTCTACAACGTCAAGGCCAAGGGCTTCGTCGCCTGGGCGATGCACCGTGGCTACCACGTCGCCAGGGTCCCGACCTTCAACCGGAAATTCCGCGTAGTAGCCGACTGGTTACTGAGTGGACTGTTACGGCGTGAAGCCATCTCGATGGGCCAGATCAACAATCCGAGGGCCGAGTTCGACCGCGTGTCCAAGGGCTAATTCGCGTTCCGGGTCCGCTCGGCACCCGGTAGCCTTACCGAGCCCTGTCGTGGTAGAGCTAAATGGCGTATCCAAGATTGGGCCAGCGGACGCAAGTTCGCGAAAACCCGTTCGTAGCCAGGTGATCGCGCTCTAGGCTGCGGCTGCCCCCGTAGCCCAACTGGCAGAGGCAGCCCCCTTAAAAGGGGTGGAGTGCCGGTTCGAATCCGGTCGGGGGCACCACGAGCTGCAAAATTCCTCGCGATCACTTCGCGACTGTTCGCACTTGATTTGACACACAGCGTGTTGGCATTTCGGGAGGTATTCCGCCGGCATTTCTCGCGGCCCGCCGGACCGGTGCGTTGATAGCGGCGCTGACCAGCGGGAACCATGCGCATGGTGCGCACACGTTGAGTTATGTGTAAATCGCGGTAACATGTTCGCCTCCGAACGAGAGGCGGGTACGCATGAGCCGGCAGCCCATCGAGATCGCGTTCGAACGACGGGGAGCCGGCGACCCGCTGGTGCTGTTACACGGCATCGGCCACCGCTGGCAGGCCTGGTCGCCCGTACTCGACCTGCTGGCCGCCGAGCACGATGTGATCGCCATCGACCTGCCGGGCTTCGGCGCCTCGCCGCTGCTGCCCGCCGGCCGGGGTTACGACGTGGCGTCCGCGGTGCGGGCGTGCGCGGACATCTTCGCCGACCTCGGCCTTGACCGCCCGCACGTGGCCGGCAACTCGCTCGGCGCGGTGCTCAGCCTCGAGCTCGCCTCGCTCGGCCTGGTCACCTCGGCGACCGCGCTGGCCCCGGCCGGGTTCTGGACGCCCCGGGACCGGGCGTGGGCGCTGGGGGTGCTGAGCACGATGCGGCGCGTCGGGCGGCTCCGGGCGAGCACCAGGATGCTGCGCTGGAAATATGCGCGGCAGGCCAGCGCGGGCCTGCTCTACGGCCACCCGTCCAGGATCACCGAGCAGGTCATGCTGGACGACCTGGCCTCGATGGTCGCCTCGCCGGCGTTCGACCTGGTCGCGACGGCCGGGCGGAACTACGCGTACGCCAGCCCGCAGCCGACCGTGCCGGTGACCGTCGCCTGGGGGACCAGGGACCGGATCCTGTGGCCCCGCCAGGCAGGGCGCGCCGCGGAGCTGCTGCCCCGCGCCCGGCACGTGTGGCTGTACCGCTGCGGGCACGTGCCGATGATCGACGAGCCCGAGCTCGTGGCCTCGGTCATCCTCTCGACCTGCGCGGCGGGGTCGGCCGCGCGGGCCGCCTGAAACCGCAGCGAAGGGCTCCTTCGCTGCGTCCAGTGCAGCGAAGGGACCCTTCGCTGCGTTTGGGCGGGCGGCGGCCGGGACAATCGGGGGTATGGAAGATCGCTTACTCGCCCTGCTGGCCGGGACCAACCGGGGCGTGGTCACCGCGCTCAAGCGCGACGGCCGCCCGCAGCTGTCCAACGTCAGCTACCACTTCGACCAGGACCGGCGGCTGATCCGCGTGTCGGTCACCGACGGCCGGGCCAAGACCGCCAACCTGCGCCGCGACCCGCGCGCCAGCCTCTACACCACCGCACCCGACTTCGGCGCCTACGTGGTGGCCGAGGGCGACGCGCAGCTGAGCCCGGTGGCCACCGACGAGCACGACGACACCGTGGCCGAACTCATCGAGGTCTACCGGCACATCGCCGGCGAGCACCCCGACTGGGACGACTACCGCGCCGCGATGGTCCGCGACCGCAGGCTGGTGCTGCGGATCCCGGTCACCCGGGTCTACGGGATGGCCTGAGGCTCAGCGCTTGGCCGAGGCCCGGGTGGCCCGCTGCGGTGGCACGGGCTCCTCGGGCTCGGGATCCCGGTCGACCGGTTCGAGCAGGGAGGCGCTGCGCTCGACGAGCTGGC
Organism: Actinophytocola sediminis; assembly: GCF_054779715.1. Lineage (NCBI taxonomy): Bacteria > Bacillati > Actinomycetota > Actinomycetes > Pseudonocardiales > Pseudonocardiaceae > Actinophytocola > Actinophytocola sediminis. The sequence continues at coordinate 146,826 of NZ_BAAGXS010000028.1, forward strand.
GGGTCTCCCGCAGGTGCTCGGAGAGCTGGTCGCGCACCGCGCTGAGCCGGTCGACCTGGTCGGTCACCGCGTCGACCCGGCGCTTGGCCTCCTCGTCGGCCGCGCGCAGCTTCTCGGTGATCTCCTCGTCGCACGCGGTGCGGCTCTGTGCCTGCTCGGCCGCGAGCGCCTCGCGCTTGGCGGCCATCTGCTCACTGAACTCGCGGTCGATGCGGACCCGGTCCCGCTCGGCCTCCCCGTCGAGCTCGCGGCGGCGGCGCTGCGCCACCGTGGTCAGCTCCTCGGCCTGGGCCTGCGCCGCCTGCATGATCGACTGGTTGGTGGCGCTGAGCTGCTGGTGCTGCTCGGCCAGCTCGGCGAGCATGGTCTGGTAGCGCTCGCGCAACGCCGCCGAGGCCTGCTCGGCGGCCGACCAGGTCTCCTCGGCGGCGACCTTGGCCCGCGCGGTGACGTCCGCGGCCTGCGCCCTGGCCATCTCCAGCGCCCGCGCGCCGTCGGTGCCACCGGCGGCGCCCAGGGTGTCCAGGGTGTCCAGCCGCTCGGTCAGCGCGGTGATCTCCCGCCGGGCCAGCTCCAGCTCGCCCTGGAGCTCCGCGGTCTGGTTGCGCGCCTCCGTCTGGTCGCTCTCGGCCCCCACGACGCGCGCGACCAGGTTCGCCAGGTGTTGGCGGACGGCGGTTCTGTCGTAGCCGTTGCGCACCACGGCGAAGTCCACGTCCGCGGCGGCCGGGTCACGATCATCGGCGGTGCCCATGGTGGTGACCGTACTCGGCCCGCCACCGACCGCAACAGTTCGAATTCCCGCCGATCCACAATGGACTTACCAGTGGAAGCCCCTGGTGAGCCGAGCCAGCGCGGTCGCCGCCGCGCCTAGGTGCCGGTCACCCTTGCCGATCTTGAACCGGCCGGTGCCGCCGGCGGCCGTCGAGTCCGGGAAGATCCGGTAGCCCTGGTAGGCGATCGCGTCGACAAGTCCGGGGGCGACGGTGTACGCGGCGGAGATCATCTGCCCGGTCGGCGTGCCGATGTGCTTGGGGCGCTTGAGCAACGCCGCCATCACCAGCTCCGCGGCCTGATCCGGCGACTTGGTCGGGAACGCGTCGTAGATCTTCGTCGGGCGGATCATCGGCGTGCGCACCAGCGGCATGTGCACGGTGGTGAACGTGATCCCGGCGCCGTGGGTCTCGGTCGCGACGATCTTGCTGAAGTAGTCGAGCGCGGCCTTGGACGCGACATAGGCCGAGAACCGGGGCGCGATCCCCTGTACCCCGATCGAGGACACGTTCACCACGTGCCCGAACCGGCGCTCGATCATGTGCGGCAGCAGCGCGAGGATCATCCGGACGGCGCCGAAGTAGTTGATCGCCATCGCCCGCTCGTAGTCGTGCATCCGGTCATAGGACAGCTGCACCGACCGCCGGATCGACCGGCCGGCGTTGTTCACCAGCATGTCCACCCCCGGCTGCTCGATCAGCATCCGCTCGACCGTCTTGGCCACCGACTCGTCGTCGGTCAGGTCGCACGGGTACACGAACGCCTGTCCGCCGGCCGCGACGATCTCCGCCCGGACCTCGTCGAGCTCGGCGGCCCGGCGCGCGACCAGCAACGGCACCGCGCCCGCCGCGGCGACCTGGAACGCGGTGGCCCGCCCGATGCCGGAGGACGCGCCGGTGATCACCACCCGCCGCCCGTCCAGCGGGCCGCGCCGGCCGTGGCGGCGGGCGCGGAACGGGTCGAGGTGCTCGCGCCAGTAGCGCCACAGCACGCCGGCGTACTCGTCCAGCGGCGGCACGTCCACGCCGGTGTCGGCCAGCGCCCTGCGGGTGCTGGTGGCGTCGAAGCGCGGCTGGAAGGTCAGCGTGGACAGCAGGATCGGCGGGATGCCGAGCCGGTCGAGCACGGCGTCGCGGGCGATGGTCACGCCGGGCACGTGCTCGGCCAGCCTGGCCAGGCCGACCAGCGGGCCGGTCAGCCTGCGGTCCAGCTCGACCGAGGCCACCGGCGCGCCGGCCGCGCGGGCGAACGCGTTGTACACCGCACGCGCCGGCTGCGGCTCGGGGTTGACCAGGTGGAAGGCCTGGCCGTCGAGTCCGGGCAGGGTGACCAGGTGGGCCATCGCGGCCGCGACGTAGTCGACCGGCACGATGTTGGTGTCGCCGATGTCGGGGAACACCACCGGCACGCCCGGCAGCGCCGCGAGCCGGTTCAGCGCGGCGAAGAAGTAGTAGGGCCCGTCGACCTTGTCCATCTCACCGGTGACCGAGTCGCCGACGACGATCGCCGGCCGGTACACCCGCCACGGCACCTCGGTCTGGCCGCGCACCAACCGCTCGGACTCGAACTTCGTCCGGTGGTAGGCGGTGACCAGCCGCTGGCCGGCGTCGAACATCTCCTCGGTGAACCGGCCCCGGTAGTCCCCGGCGACGGCCACCGACGACACGTGGTGCAGACAGCCCGCGCCGATGGCCGCGGCCAGCTCGATGACGTGTTGGGTGCCGTCGACGTTGGCCGCGATGCTGGCGTCGTCGTCCGCGGCGATGTCGTACAGCGCGGCCAGGTGCACCAGGTGGTCGACCGCGCCGGTCAGCTCGGCCAGCCGCTCGTCGTCGACCCCGAGGTTGGGTTGGCGGACGTCGCCGAGGACGGCGCTGGTCAGCTCGACGTTGGGCCACGCGCTCGCGGCGTCGGCGAGGCGTTCCCGCGAGCGCTCCCTGACCAGCAGCCACACCCGTTCGGTGTCGGCCCTGGCGAGCAGTTCGGCGACGAAGTGCCGGCCGATGAGACCGGTCGCCCCGGTAACCAGGTAGGTGGCCACGACCCCAACCCTTTCCCTGTCCGGAAATCCTGGTGCACAGCATGGCACGGGGTAACACAATCGGCCCGTGATGATGACCGGGCACGGCGGGAATCGGCTGGACTGGGCGCTGGTGCCCGAGCGGGTGCGGGCGGCGATCGGCCTTGGTGCCGGCGCGCCGGTGGTCGAGGCGGTCAGCCAGCCGGGCGGGTTCTCGCCCGGCCTGGCCGCGCGGCTGCTGCTGGCCGACGGGCGGCGGGTGTTCGCCAAGGCGGTCGGCGTCGAGCGCAACGCGACGTCGGTGCGGATGTACCGCGAGGAGGCCGTGATCGCGGCCGGGCTGCCGGCGTCGGTCGGCGCGCCGAGGCTGTTGTGGACCGCGGACATCGGCGACTGGGTGGCGCTGGTGTTCGACGACGTCGCCGGTCATTCGCCCGCGCTGCCGTGGCGGGCCGACGAGTGGGCGCGGGTGCACGCGGCGGTGGTCGAGCTGGCGGCCATCCCCGCGCCGGCCGTGGTCGGGCCGTTGTCGCCGGAGAAGTTCCAGAGCTGGCGGCTGCTCGCGGCCGACGAGGAACTGCTCGACCGGGTCGACCCGTGGGTCCGCGCGCACCTCGACCGGCTGGTCGAGCTGGAGGGGGACTGGGCGGCCGGCGCGGCCGGCGACCGGCTCATGCACTGCGACCTGCGGGCGGACAACATCCTGCTGACCGAGGACCGGGTGCTGTTCGTCGACTGGCCGCACGCCCGCGCGGCCGCGCCCTGGCTGGACCTGGTGTTCATGCTGCCGTGTGTGGCCATGCAGGGCGGGCCGGATCCGGTCGAGGTGTGGCGGACCTCGCCGCTGTCGGCCGGGGCGGACCCGGCTGCGGTGGACGCGGCGCTGGCCGCGATCACCGGCTACTTCACCCACTCGGCGTTACTCCCACCGCCGACCGGGCTGCCGGCGCTGCGGGAGTTCCAGCGCCGGCAGGGCGAGCCCGCGCTGCGGTGGCTGCGCGCGCGGCTCAGCTGACCTGGGCCGCCGGCATGGCGCGGAACGTGTCGAGCACCTTCGGGTCCTGCAGCGACATCCACTCGACGACCTGGGAGTAGGTCGCGCACACCGTTTCCTCGCGGACGCAGACCTCGGCCATGAACCGCTCGGTGGCCCGGCTGAACGCGCCGCCGGACCAGTCGTTGAAGTGGGTGCCGATGGTCAGCGGCGCGCGGTTGGTGTTGCGGGCCGCCTGGTAGGCCGCGCGGTAGGTGTCCAGGGTGGCCTCGGTGAACTCCTTGTCCCGTGCGGGTTCCTCGCGGGCGCCGTTGAGCGCGAACCACAGGTTGTAGTCCTGCATGAGCACCTTCTCCCGGTCCAGCGCGGGCACCCGCACGACCGGTACCGGGAACTCCCAGAGCCCGTGTTCCATGGTCGGCCAGACGATCCCGTCGGAGGTGGTGCTCGAGTCGTAGGTCAGGCCGCGCGCGGTGAGCACCGGCGCCAGCGTGTCCAGGTCGCCCTCGAGGCAGGGCGTGCGGCCGCCCCTGATCCGGTCCTCGGCGATCAGCAGCCCCCGGCCGGCCGCGTCCCGGACGAAGGCGAAGAACTGGTCGAGCTCGGCCTGCCACTGTGCGCGGGTCCAGGTCGCCGCGCTTGGCTCGTTGCCCTGGCAGAAGTGGCCGTTGTAGTGGGTGCCGAGCTCGTGGCCGGCCGCGAGCGCGGCGTTGAGGTCCTCGATGCGCACCGCGACCTGGTCGTCGGAGCCGCCGAAGCTGATCGCCGCCCTGCCCTGGCCGTGCCCCGGTCCGTCGTACTCCGCGCGCCGGGTGTCCGGCAGCAGGTAGATGCCCGACAGGAACCCGGTGACCCGCGCGTTCGACTTCTTCGCCAGCGGCAGTACCCGCTCCCAGTGCGGGTGTGAGCCGGCGCCGTCGAAGGAGAACAGCACGAACTGGGGCGGCTTCTCACCGGCCCGCAGCTGGCGCATCCAGGGCGGCGGTTTGCTCGCGCCACCCTGGGCGGCGGCCTGCCCGCCCGGCCGGTCGCCGTCCGGGGCGACGGTGCCGAGTCCGACGAGGATCAGGAAGGTCACTGTGAGTGCGATGGCGAAGACGATCGGCTCCCAGCGACGGCGAATCGCCGTGCTCATCCGCACCTCCCGCCCATCGCGGTGTGTAGTCGCTCTGTGTTGAGGTTAGGCGAGAGTAGTAGCCTTGTTGGGGGACGCCCGGCCGGGGAGCGGGTCACGATTTTTTCGCGAGTCGGGTCGGTAGTGCGGTGCCACCGTCTACTGTTGGCCCCGCCGCTAACGGGTGTTGCCCCGGGTGCCGGGTAACGATGCCGTATCGGCGAGTAAAGTTTCGTTTTACCTACCGGGAACTGGCCGGCATGGTTGGTCGTTGAATCCGGTGCAGGAGCCATCAGGCCCAGGAGGAACAGGTGCGTTCAACCAGTAATCCCGCGTTCCGGAATCTGCCGCAAGGCGGGTTCGGCGGCGGCTACGCGGGCTTCCAGACCCAGCCGCAGGCGAACATGCCGGGATACGGCGGCTATCAGGCGCCGCCGACCACGGGTGATCGCCCCATGACGGTCGACGACGTGGTCACCAAGACCGCGATGACCCTCGGCCTCGCCCTCATCACCGGCATCATCACCGCCGTCGCCGTGCTCGGCGAGTACATCAGCCCGTTCCCACCGATGATCGGTGGTTTGATCGTCGGCCTGGTGCTGTCGCTGGTCATCATCTTCAAGAAGACCCCGAACGCCGGCCTGGTGCTGGCCTACTCGGCGGCCGAGGGCGTGTTCCTCGGCGCGATCACCGGCGTGTTCGAGATGTTCGTCGAGGGCATCGCCCTGCAGGCGATCCTCGGCACCGCGCTGGTGTTCATCACCATGCTCGTGGTCTACAAGACCGGCGCGGTCAAGGTCACCCCGAAGCTGACCAAGTGGATCATCGGCGCCACCATCGGTGCCGCCGGCCTGATGCTGATCAACCTGGTCATGTCGATGTTCGGCGTCAACATGGGCATCCGGGACGGCAGCCCGCTGGCGATCATCATCAGCCTCCTGTTCATCGGCATCGCCGCGTTCAACTTCCTGCTCGACTTCGACATGGCCGACCAGATGATCCGCACCGGCACGCCGTCGAAGTTCGCCTGGTACGTCGCGTTCGGGCTGATGACCACGCTCGTGTGGCTGTACCTGGAGATGCTGCGGCTGCTGTACTACTTGCAGAGCGAGTGAGAGACCTTCTCCAGGAAGGGGCGTCCGGCCGATGGCCGGGCGCCCCTTTCGTTTGTCACGTGTTGGCCGCCACCAGGGACTCGCCGAGCGCCGTGCGCGCGTAGAGGACGTAGCGGCCGGTGCGGTGCGCGTTCACCAGCCCGGCCGCCCGCAACGCGGTCAGGTGCGTGGACACCCCGCCCGCGGCCAGGCCGGTACGCCCGGCCAGCTCCGAGGTGGACGCCGGACTGTCCAACTCCGCCAGCAGCCCGGCCCTGGACGCGCCGAGCACCCCGGCCAGCGCGGGCGACCCGGCGGGCGCCCTGGTCTCCCACAGGGTCGCGATCCCTCTTGGCGGGTAGCGCAGCGTCGGCTGCCAGCCGGGCACGGTGATCGAGAAGATCCGCGGCCACACGAACACCGAGGGCACCAGCAGCAGGCCCATGCCCCGCAACCCGCGCTGGCCGGACACGTGCCGGTGGGCCAGCCGCAACCGGTCGTCGGCCCACCTGACCTGCGGGTCCAGGTCGGCGAACAGCGCGGCCGCGCCACCGGTGGCCATCCGCCGCGCGCGGTGCAGGATGTCGCCCTCCTGCAGGGACATGATCCGCGGCCAGAACGGCTCGAGCGCCAGCGACCAGAACTCGGCGATCACGTCGCACAGCCGGGCGAGGCCGCGGCTGGTGGTCAGCTCGGCTGTGCGCCAGGTGTTGATCTCCGGGATGCGTTCCAGTTCCCCCGCCACCAGCTCCACCGGCGTGACCAGCAACGTCGCCAGCTCGACCGACAGGTCCGGCACCGGGGTGGTCGGCGGGGGCGCGACGAACCCCGGGATCACCCTGGTCGGCACCGGCACGAGGTCGCCGAGCAGCCCCCAGTCGAACCCGGCGAGCCGGGTCGTCGCCTGCTCGACCCAGGGCGCGTGCAGCGGATGGCCACCGCCCTTGAGCACCCGGACCGCCGCGACCACCTCCCACAACGGCGAGAACGCGAACCGGGTGTACCCGAGGTCCAGGGCGGTGAACTTGAGCTCCAGCACGAACTGATTCAGCCACAGCCGAATCCGTGGAGGCAATGGCCCGGCGCGCCGGGCTGTTCGGCTCGGTCTCGGTGGCGTGGGCGCTGGATGTGTTGACCATCACCCAGCTCTACGTCGTGCTCGTAGGTGATCTTGGGCTCAGTCCGGCGGTGCTCGGGCTGTGGCTGGCCGGCGGGGGAGCGGGCGCGTTGATCGGGTCGCTGGTCGCCCGGCGGCTGGCCGACCGGTTCGGCGCGGGGCGGGTGCTGCTGCTGGCCGGGATCGTGGTCGCGCCGCTCGGTTTCGGCGTGCCGCTGATGACCAGGCAGACGGTCTGGCTCGCCGCCGTGGGCTGGCTCGTGGTGGTGTCGAAGGTCGGCGTGGACAACGTGCTCAAGATCAGCTTCCGGCAGCGGGTGACCCCGAACCGGCTGCTCGGCCGGATGAACGCGACCTTCCGGTTCCTGCTGACCGGCGCGCTCGCGATCGGCGCGGGCGGGGCGGGGCTGCTCGGTGAGCTCGCCGGCCAGCGGGCGGCGCTGTGGGCCGGCGCGGTCGGGCTCGCGTTGGTGTGGTTGCCGATCGCGCTGTCGCCGCTGCGCGGCCTGCGTGAACTTCCCACGGCCTAGGGGATCTGCCTGCCGGGCCGCCACCGGGGAGTCCTACACTATGGCGTGAATCTTGTGAAGCGCTTCACAAGATAGCTTGTGAAGATTTTCACAAGGCTACGGCCAGCTCAGGTTAGGACTGCCTAACCACTGGCCACGGGAAGACCACCCCATAGGGTGCCCGACTGAGGAGCGGGAAAGGACGGCGAAGGTGTCAGTACTCGCAGCTGTCGGCACATCCGTAGCACAGGGCGAAAACGTCTCGGCTGGACTGGGGAGCTATCTCCCACTGCTCCTGCTCTTCGTTCTCGCGGCGGCGTTCGCGCTGTTCTCCGCGCTGCTGGGGCCGCTGGTCGGTCCGCGCCGGTACAACCGCGCGAAGTTCCAGGCCTACGAATGCGGCATCGAGCCATCGCCGCAACCGGTGATCGGCGGTGGCCGGGTCCCGGTGGCCTACTACCTCACCGCGATGTTGTTCATCCTCTTCGACATCGAGATGGTCTTCCTCTATCCGTTCGCGGTCTCCGCGGATGCGCTCGGCTTCTTCGGGCTGATCGAGATCGTCCTGTTCATCTCGACCCTCGGCTTCGCGTACGCCTACGTCTGGCGGCGCGGCGGCCTCGACTGGAACTGACGGGAGGCGAAGTCGACATGGGACTTGAGGAGAAGCTCCCCAACGGAATCCTGTTGGCCAGCTTGGAGAAGCTGGTGAACTGGGGCCGGAAGAACTCACTGTGGCCGGCCACCTTCGGCCTTGCCTGCTGCGCCATCGAGATGATGACCACCGGCGGCCCACGCTACGACCTCGCGCGGTTCGGCATGGAGCGGTTCTCCGCCACCCCCCGCCAGGCCGACCTGATGATCGTCGCCGGCCGGGTGACCAACAAGATGGCCCCGGTCCTGCGCCAGATCTACGACCAGATGGCCGAGCCGAAGTGGGTGCTGGCCATGGGGGTCTGCGCGTCCTCCGGCGGCATGTTCAACAACTACGCGGTGGTGCAGGGCGTCGACCACGTCGTGCCGGTCGACATGTACCTTCCCGGCTGCCCGCCCCGCCCGGAGATGCTGCTCGACGCCATCCTCAAGCTGCACGCGAAGATCCAGGACGAGCCGATCAACGCCCGGCGCGCCGCGCTGCGGGCCGAGCGCGGCGACCGCACCCCGATGATCGCGTCCTCCGTCAAGTACGCGAAGAAGTGACCGGACATGGCTGACGACGACACCAAACCCGACACCAAACCCGACACCACACCCACCGCACCAGAGCCCGGTGACGAGCAGTCCAGCGCCGAGCGCCCCGCCGATGTCGAACAGCGCCCGCAGGGCGAGGACGCGCAGTCGCTCGCGCCCGCCGCCGACCCGGTGCCCGTCGGCGACCCGGTGGTGGTCGGCAAGGAACGCCGGGGCATGTTCAACGTGTCCGGCTCCGGCGACACCTCCGGCTTCGGCGGCCTGCGGCTGCCGGCCTACGTGGCCGCGCCGGCCGAGCGGCCATACGGCGGCTGGTTCGACGAGTTCACCGACCAGCTGCTGGTCTCGATGCGCGAGCAGAACGTGGCCGCCGAGGCGATCCAGCAGGTCACCGTCGACCGCGGCGAGATCACCTACTACGTCCGGCCGGAACACCTGGTCGCGCTCTGCCAGCTGCTGCGCGACGACCCGGCGCTGCGCTTCGAGGTGTGCGGCTCGGTGTCGGCGGTGGACTACGGGGTCGACGTCGCGCAGCGGATGCACTCGGTCTACCACCTGATGTCGATGACCTACCGCCGCCGCATCCGCCTCGAGGTGGCTATCGACTGGTCGCCGGAGGACGGCGGCCACCCGCGCTGCCCGTCGGTCGTCGCGGTCTACCCGACCGCCGACTGGCAGGAGCGCGAGGCCTGGGACATGTACGGCATCGTCTACGACGGTCACCCGGCGCTCACCAGGATCCTCATGCCGGACGACTGGGATGGCTTCCCGCAGCGCAAGGACTACCCGCTCGGTGGCATCCCGGTCGAGTACAAGGGCGCGGAGATTCCGCCGCCGGACCAGCGGAGGGCGTACTCATGATCGACCCGGTGATGGGAGGGGTTGACCGGTGACCGAGGGACTGTCCACCGGATCCACCTACGGCGGCTCGAGCATCGGCGCGGGGGAGACCCACGCCGCCGCCGGGCCGGACACCGACGTGGTCGGCACGTCCGCGGTGAGCACCGAGGAGACCAACCGGCTGCTCACCGAGGCCAGCGCGGACACCACGGTGTTCGACCAGGACATCGTGGTCAAGGCGGGCGAGCTGATCGCCCGCTACCCCGAGTCCCGCTCGGCGCTGCTGCCGATGCTGCACCTGGTGCAGTCGGTCGAGGGCTACGTCAGCCAGGCCGGCGTGCAGTTCTGCGCCGACCAGCTGAGCCTGTCCAACGCCGAGGTCAGCGCGGTCGTCACGTTCTACACGATGTACAAGCGCAAGCCATGCGGCGAGCACCTGGTCAGCGTGTGCACCAACACCCTGTGCGCGGTGCTCGGCGGCGACACGATCTACCAGCGCCTCGCCGAACACCTCGGCGAACAGGACGCGCCCCTCAAGCACGAGGACACCTCGGGTGTCCCCGGCGAGCCGGGCTCGATCACCCTGGAGCACGCCGAGTGCCTCGCCGCCTGTGACCTCGGTCCGGTGCTGCAGGTCAACTACGAGTACTACGACAACCAGACGCCGGAGTCGGCGGTCGAGCTCGTGGACGCCCTGCGCCGGGGCGAGCGGCCGGCACCGACCCGTGGCGCCCCGCTGACCAGCCTGCGCGCGGTCGAGCTGGAGCTCGCCGGGTTCGCCCCGGAGGACGAGGCCACCTACCGGGCCGGTGTGGACGGTCCGTCGGCCGCGGTGGAGACCCTGCGCGGCGCCCAACTGGCCGCCGATCGCGGCTGGACCGCGCCCGCGCTCCCGGAGAAGGCGCCCGCGCTACCGGAGGTGCAGAAGAAGTGACCACGACCGAACCGCAGCGGGCCGACCCGGTGACCCCGGTGCTGACCAAGCGCTGGCTCTCGCCCAACTCCTGGCGCCTGTCGACCTACGAGCAGCTCGAGGGCTACACCGCGCTGCGCAAGGCACTGGCCGGCACCCCGGAGCAGCTCGTCCAGCTGGTGAAGGACTCCGGCCTGCGCGGCCGGGGCGGCGCCGGCTTCCCGGCCGGCGTGAAGTGGTCGTTCATGCCGCCCAACGAGGACAAGCCGCACTACCTGGTGATCAACGCCGACGAGGGCGAGCCGGGCACCTGCAAGGACATCCCGCTGATGATGGCGGACCCGCACTCGCTGATCGAGGGCTGCGTGATCGCCGCCTACGCGATGCGCGCGCACCGCTGCTTCATCTACGTGCGCGGCGAGGCGCTGCACTGCATCCGCCGGCTCAACGCGGCCGTGCGCGAGGCCTTCGCGGCGGGCTACCTCGGCGCGAACATCCTCGACTCCGGCTTCGATCTGGAGATCACCGTGCACGCCGGTGCCGGCGCCTACATCTGTGGCGAGGAGACCGCGCTGCTCGACTCGCTCGAGGGCCGCCGGGGCCAGCCCCGGCTCAAGCCGCCGTTCCCCGCCGCCGCCGGCCTCTACGCCGCGCCGACCACGGTGAACAACGTCGAGACCATCGCCAGCGTGCCGTTCATCCTCAACGGCGGCGCGGACTGGTTCCGCGCCATGGGCTCCGAGCGCTCGCCGGGCCCGAAGATCTACTCGGTCTCCGGCCACGTCGAGCGGCCAGGCCAGTACGAGGCGCCACTTGGCACCACGCTGCGCGAGCTGCTCGAGCTGTGCGGCGGCATGAAGGACGGCGTCCCGCTGAAGTTCTGGACCCCAGGCGGGTCGTCAACGCCGCTGTTCACCGCCGAGCACCTCGACGTCCCGCTGGACTTCGAGGGCGCGGCGGAGGCCGGCTCGATGCTCGGCACGACCGCGGTCATGGTGTTCAACGAGACCGTGTCCGTGCCGTGGGCCGTGATGAAGTGGACCGAGTTCTACGAGCACGAGTCCTGCGGCAAGTGCACCCCCTGCCGGGAGGGCACCTACTGGCTCGCGGGGATCCTCCAGCGGATGGTCGCCGGCGACGGCACCGAGGCCGACATCGAGACGCTGCTGGACATCTGCGACAACGTGCTCGGCCGCGCGTTCTGCGCGCTCGGCGACGGCGCGGTCAGCCCGATCGTCAGCGGCATCAAGTACTTCCGGGACGAGTTCCTCGCCCTGTGCGACCGGAACACCGGTCGGAACGGCACGGCGAAGCCAGCACTTGCGGGAGCGCACGCATGACAGCGATCGAAGAGAAGCCGGAGACGGCCCCGGTGCCCGAGGGGCATGTGCGGCTGACCATCGACGGGGTCGAGGTCATCGCGCCGAAGGGCGAGCTGCTGATCCGCACCGCGGAGCGGCTCGGCACGGTCATCCCCCGGTTCTGCGACCACCCGCTGCTCGACCCGGCTGGCGCGTGCCGCCAGTGCCTGGTCGAGGTCGAGATGGGCGGCCGGCCGATGCCCAAGCCGCAGGCCTCCTGCACGATGACCGTCGCCGACGGCATGGTGGTGAAGACCCAGCGGACCTCGGCGGTGGCCGACAAGGCCCAGCAGGGTGTGATGGAGCTGCTGCTCATCAACCACCCGCTGGACTGCCCGATCTGCGACAAGGGCGGCGAGTGCCCACTGCAGAACCAGGCGATGGCCCACGGCCGCACCGACTCCCGGTTCGTCGAGACCAAGCGGACCTTCCCCAAGCCGATCCCGGTGTCCACCCAGGTGCTGCTCGACCGCGAGCGCTGCGTGCTCTGCCAGCGCTGCACCCGGTTCTCCGACCAGATCGCCGGCGACCCGTTCATCGACCTGCTCGAGCGCGGCGCGCACCAGCAGATCGGCATCGCGGAGAACAAGCCGTTCCAGAGCTACTTCTCCGGCAACACCATCCAGATCTGCCCGGTCGGCGCGCTGACCAGCGCCGCCTACCGGTTCCGGTCCCGGCCCTTCGACCTGGTGTCCACGCCGAGCGTGTGCGAGCACTGCTCGTCCGGCTGCGCGGAGCGCACGGACTGGCGGCGCGGCAAGGTGATGCGCAAGCTCGCCGCCGAGGACCCGGCGGTCAACGAGGAGTGGATCTGCGACAAGGGCCGGTTCGCCTTCCGGTACGTGACCGCTGGCGAGCGCATCACCCGGCCGATGATCCGGGACGCGGCCTCCGGTGAGCTGGTCGAGACCTCGTGGACCGAGGCGCTGCGGGTGGCCGCCGACGGCCTGGCCGCGGCACGGGACGGCAAGGGCGTCGGCGTGCTGGCCGGTGGCCGGCTGACCGTCGAGGACGCCTACGCCTACGCCAAGTTCGCCAGGATCGCCCTGCGCACCAACGACATCGACTTCCGCGCGCGGGCACACTCGGCCGAGGAGCTCGACTTCCTCACCACCTCGGTGGTCGGCACCACGCCCGAGACCGGGGTGAGCTTCGGCGCGATCGAGGCCGCGCCCGCGGTGCTCTGCGTCGCGCTGGACCCCGAGGAGGAGTCGCCGATCGTCTTCCTGCGGCTGCGCAAGGCGGCGCGCAAGGGCGCCACCAAGGTGTTCCACATCGGACAGTGGACCACCCCGTCGGTGCGCAAGACGATCAAGCCGCACGGCGCGGACAAGCCGGCGGTCGGCACGCTGCTGGCCTGCCAGCCCGGCGCCGAGGCGGCCGCGGTCGACGGCCTGGCCAACCACGCGCCGGACGTCACCGCCGCGCTCGGTGGCCAGGGCGCGGTGATCCTGGTCGGCGAGCGCGCCGCGCGGATCCCCGGCCTGTTCACCGCGTTGAGCAAGCTCGCCGAGACCACCGGGGCGCGGATCGCCTGGATCCCGCGCCGGGCAGGTGAGCGGGGCGCGCTGGAGGCCGGCGCGCTGCCCACCCTGCTGCCCGGCGGCCGGCTGGTCGTCGACGCCGGCGCCCGCGCCGAGGTCGAGCAGACCTGGGGCCTGCCGGCCGGCGCACTGCCGGCGAGCACCGGCCGGGACACCGGCGCGATCGTCGTGGCGGCCGCCGCCGGTGAGCTCGACGGCCTGGTGGTCGGCGGCGTCGACCCCAACGACCTGCCCGACCCCGAGCTGGCCCGCACGGCGCTCGACCAGGCCGGGTTCGTGGTCAGCCTCGAGCTGCGGGCCAGCGAGGTCACCGCGCGCGCCGACGTGGTGCTGCCGGTGGCCCCGGCGGTGGAGAAGGCCGGCAGCTACCTCAACTGGGAGGGTCGCCGGCGCGAGTTCGGCACCACCATCCAGAGTGTCGGCTCGCTGTCGGACTGCCGGGTGCTGGACACCCTCGGCGTGGAGATGGACGTCGACCTGTTCACCCAGACCCCGGGCGCCTCGGCCGCCGACCTTGCCCGGCTGGCGGTGCGCAGGCCCGCCGCGCTCACCCCGGACGTGGCCGTGCCGGCCGCGCGCACCCCGGGCGCCGGGCAGGCGCTGCTGGCCACCTGGCGCCAGTTGCTGGACAACGGCACGTTGCAGACCGACGAGCCACACCTGGCCGGCACCGCCCGGCCGGCGGTGGCTCGGTTGTCGGCCAGGACCGCCGCGAACCTCGGCGTCGACGGACACCAGACGGTCACCGTCGGCACCGAACGCGGTTCGATCACCCTGCCGGTCGAGTACGCGGACCTACCAGACGCCGTCGTCTGGCTGCCCGCCAACTCTGGCGAGTCCACCGTGACCGCCACGCTCGGTGCCGGCCACGGGGATGTGGTCACCGTCGAGGTGGGAGAGAAGGCATGACACTTCCGGTACTGCCCGGGCCACGAGACGTGACCACGGGAGGCGCCCCATGACCAGGGCTGAGCTGCTCGCCGACGACCCGCTCTGGCTGATCCTGATCAAGGTCGTGGTCCTGCTCCTGCTGGGGCCGATCCTGACCGTGTTCATGATCGTCTGGGAGCGCAAGGCCATCGGTCGGTTCCAGCAGCGGCCCGGCCCGAACCGGGTCGGCCCCGGCGGCTACTTCCAGTCCATCGCGGACGCGATCAAGCTGCCGTTCAAGGAACAGATCATCCCCGACGGCGCGGACCGGAAGGTCTACTTCCTGGCCCCGGTCATCGTGGTGATCCCGGCGATGCTGTCGTTCTCGGTGATGCCGTTCGGGCCGGAGGTGTCGATCTTCGGCGAGCGCACGGTGCTGCAGCTGGTCGACCTGCCGGTCGGCGTGCTGCTGGTACTGGCTGGCGGCGGCATGGGCATCTACGGCATCGTGCTGGCCGGCTGGTCGTCCGGCTCGCCCTACCCGCTGCTGGGCGGTCTGCGCTCGGCCGCGCAGATGATCTCCTACGAGATCGCGATGGGCCTGTCGATCGTCGGCGTGGTGCTCTACGCGCAGTCACTGTCCACAGGGGACATAGTGGGCGCGCAGGAGACCGGGTGGTTCTTCTACCTACTGCCGTTCAGTTTCGTGATCTTCCTGATCTCCATGGTCGGCGAGACCAACCGCGCACCGTTCGACCTGCCCGAGGCGGAGTCCGAACTGGTCGGTGGGTTCCACACCGAGTACAGCTCGATGAAGTTCGCGCTGTTCTTCCTCGCCGAGTACATCAACATGGTGATCGTCTCGATGTTCGCCACCACGTTGTTCCTCGGCGGGTACATGGCGCCGTGGCCGATCTCGCTGATCGGGGACAACTACTTCAACACCGGCTGGTGGCCGATCCTCTGGTTCTTCGGCAAGACCTTCGCGCTGCTGTTCTGCTTCATCTGGGTGCGCTCGACGCTGCCCAGGTTCCGCTACGACCAGTTCATGCGGATCGGCTGGAAGGTGCTGGTGCCGCTGAACCTGGTGTGGATCGTGCTGATCGCCGGCTTCCGGGCGATCCGGGTCGACTCCGAGGTCTCCACCGGCCAGATCCTCACCTACGGCGGCATCGTCATCCTGGTGCTCATCGGCCTGAGCTTCGTGTTCGACCGTGGCCGGGTCGAGGAGGACCCCGACCAGGTGCCGATCACCGGCGGCGGCTATCCGATCCCACCACTGGACCTCGAGGTGCCGACCGCGCCCAAGCGCAAGGCGGTCCGCGCCAGGGGTACTCGCCGCCGGCCGGCCAGGGTCGGTGCCGGCGAACCCAACTCCGAGAAGGAGTCCACCGATGGGGATGTTTGATCCGTTCAAGGGCTTCGGGCTCACCTTCTCGACGATGTTCCGCAAGGTCGTCACCGAGGAGTACCCCGAGGCCGGCGCGCCGGCCGCGCCGCGCTACCACGGCCGCCACCAGCTCAACCGGCACCCGGACGGGCTGGAGAAGTGCGTCGGCTGCGAGCTGTGCGCCTGGGCGTGCCCGGCCGACGCGATCTTCGTGGAGGGCGCGGACAACACCGAGGAGGCCCGCTACTCCCCGGGTGAGCGCTACGGCAAGGACTACCAGATCAACTACCTGCGCTGCATCGGCTGCGGCCTGTGCATCGAGGCCTGTCCGACCCGCTCGCTGACCATGATCAGCGAGTACGAGCTGGCCAACGACAACCGGCAGGACCTGATCTTCACCAAGGAGGACCTGCTCGCCCCGCTGCTCAAGGGGATGGAGCAGCCGCCGCACGAGATGCGCCTCGGGGACAACGAGCAGGACTACTACGTCGACGCGCCACGCCTGGCCCGCAAGTGGGGCTACCCCGACCCGGTCAAGGGGGAGGTCAAGTGAACGCGCTGGTGTTGGCGCAGGCGGACGTGCAGAACGTCATGTCCACCGGTGAGGCCATCTCGTTCTGGGTGCTCGGCCCGCTCGCGCTGCTCGGCGCCCTCGGCATGATCTTCGCGCGCAGCGCGGTGCACTCGGCGCTGTTCCTGGTGCTCACCATGCTGTCCCTCGGTGTGACCTACATGGTCCAGCAGGCGCCGTTCCTCGGCTTTGTGCAGATCATCGTCTACACCGGCGCGATCATGATGCTGTTCCTGTTCGTGCTGATGATGGTCGGCCGCGACTCGTCGGACTCGATCGTCGAGGTGCTGCGCGGCCAGCGGCTGGCCGCCACGCTGCTCGGCATCGGGCTCGCCACGCTGATCGTCGGCGCGCTCGCCCGCTCGCTGACCGACGTCACCCCGGTCGGCCTGCAGGGCAACAACGCCAACGGCGGCAACGGGAACGTGGAGAACATCGGCCGGTCGATCTTCACCGACTGGCTGTTCGCGTTCGAGCTGACCTCCGCGCTGCTGATCACCGCGGCGGTCGGCGCGATGCTGCTCGGCTACGTCGACCGGCACACCCGCGGCCGCAAGACCCAGCGTGAGCTGGTCGAGGCCCGCTTCCGTGGCGAGCGGCCATCGCCGCTGCCCGGTCCCGGCGTGTTCGCCACCTCCAGCTCGGTGGCCACCCCGGCGCTGCTGCCGGACGGCTCGGTCGCGCCGGAGTCGCTGTCGAGCATCATCGACTCGGTCACCGCCGCCGACTTCGAAGAGGAGCGCAGGGCCGTGGCGGGCAGCGCCCCATCGGCCGACGCCCGTGCGCTCAAACCCTCCGCCCGCGAAGGGGACAACTCATGACCCCGACCGTCTACCTGTTGCTCTCCGCGTTGCTGTTCACCATCGGCGCGGTCGGGGTACTGGTGCGGCGTAACGCCATCGTGGTGTTCATGTGCATCGAGCTGATGCTGAACGCGGTGAACCTGTCCCTGGTCACGTTCGCGCGGATCAACGGCTCGCTCGACGGGCAGATCATGGCGTTCTTCGTGATGGTGGTCGCCGCCGCGGAGGTCGTGGTCGGCCTCGCGATCATCATGGCGATCTTCCGTACCCGCCGCTCGGCCTCGGTCGACGACTCCAACCTGCTGAAGTACTGAGGGGAAGGCCGTGACTGGTACTCACTTGGCGGCACAGCAGGTGACCGAGGCGACCGGCCTTGCCGGCTCGGCCTGGTTGCTGATCCTGTTCCCGCTCGCCGGCGCGGCGGTGCTGCTGCTCGGCGGAAAGGCCACCAACGCGTGGGGGCACCTGCTTGGCACCCTGACCGTGGTGGCGTCGTTCGTCTACGGCCTGCTGCTGTTCTTCTCCTCCACCGGTACGGCGGAGAACGAGCGCGTACAGAACGTGTCGATGTTCGACTGGATCCCGGTCGAGCAGCTACAGGTCGAGTTCGGGCTGCGGATCGACCCGCTGTCGATCAGCTTCGTGCTGCTGATCACCGGGGTCGGCGCGCTGATCCACATCTACTCGATCGGCTACATGGCAGACGATCCCGATCGTCGCCGGTTCTTCGGGTACTTCAACCTGTTCGTCGCCGCGATGCTGATCCTGGTGCTCGGCAACGGGTTCGTGACCCTTTACCTGGGCTGGGAGGGCGTCGGCCTCGCGTCGTACCTGCTGATCGGGTGGTACACCAACCGCCCGTCGGCGGCGACCGCGGCCAAGAAGGCCTTCCTGATGAACCGGGTCGGCGACGTCGGCCTGGCGCTGGCGATCTTCATCATGTTCGCCGAGCTGGGCACCACCCAGTACACCGAGGTCTTCGCCGGCCTCGACCAGCTCTCCGGCCCGACGGTCACCGCGCTGACGCTGTTGCTGCTGCTCGGCGCGTGCGGCAAGTCCGGCCAGTTCCCGCTGCAGGCCTGGTTGCCCGACGCGATGGAGGGCCCGACCCCGGTCTCGGCCCTGATCCACGCGGCGACCATGGTCACCGCTGGCGTGTACCTGGTCGCCAGGTCCAACCCGATCTACATGCAGAGCGAGGACGGCCGGTTGGTGGTCGTCATCATCGGTGCGCTCACCCTGCTGATCGGGGCGATCATCGGCTGCGCCTACGACGACATCAAGAAAGTGCTCGCGTACTCCACGGTCAGCCAGATCGGTTACATGATGCTGGCCGTTGGCCTCGGCCCGTTCGGGTTCGCGTTGGGCATCATGCACCTGCTCACCCACGGCTTCTTCAAGGCGGGGCTGTTCCTCGGCGCCGGGTCGGTCATGCACGCCATGAACGACGAGGTCGACATGCGCAAGTACGGCGGCCTGGCGCGGATCATGCCGGTCACCTTCGCCACCTTCGGCCTCGGTTACCTTGCGCTGATCGGCATCCCGCCGTTCTCCGGCTTCTTCTCCAAGGACGCGATCATCGAGGCGGCGTTCGGCGAGGAGGGGTGGCGCGGCTGGGTGTTCGGCGGCGCGGCGCTGCTCGCGGCCGGCCTGACCGCGTTCTACATGACCAGGCTGATGCTGATGACCTTCTTCGGCAAGCAGCGCTGGAAGGAGCTCAAGAGCGAGGACGGGCGGGACTTCCACCCGCACGAGTCGCCGGCCGTGATGACCGTGCCGATGATCGTGCTCGCGGTCGGCTCGGTCGCCGCCGGCTGGTTCTTCGCCAGCGGCGACACCCTCGCCGAGTGGCTCTCGCCGTCGCTTGGCGCGTTGCGGGAGGCCGAGCACACGGTCCTGCCGCACTCGCTGGTGCCCTGGCTGACCGTCGGGCTCTCGCTGCTCGGCGTGCTGCTGGCCTGGCTGGTCGTCGGCCGCCGGGACGTGCCGGTGCTCAAGCCGGAGCCGGTGTCCTTCCCGGTCCGCGCGGCGCGCAAGGACCTGTACGGCAACGCCCTCAACGAGACCCTGGTCGCCCGGCCGGGCACCTGGCTCGCACGGGCGCTGGTCTACGTGGACAACAAGGGAGTTGACGGGCTGGTGAACGGCATCGCCGCCGCACTCGGCGGTAGCTCGGGCCGACTACGCCGAACACAGACCGGCTTCGTCCGGTCCTACGCGGCGACCATGCTCGGCGGCACGGTCCTCATCCTGGTGGCCTTCCTGGCGGTGAGGTACGTATGAGTAGCTCCAGCTCCGGAGCCGCGCTGTTGGTCGCGCTCCTGCTGATCCCGCTCGTCGGCGCGATCGTGGTCGCGTTCCTGCGGGAGAACGACAAGGTCGCCAAGCAGACCGCGCTCGGCTTCTCGCTGGTCGAGCTGGTGGTCGCGGTCGTGGCCTGGATCTCCTACGACCCGTCGGCCGAGCGGTTCCAGCAGCACTTCTCGCTGGACTGGATCCCGTCGTTCGGGGTGCACCTGGCCTTCGGCATCGACGGCATCGCGCTGGTGATGATCGCGGTGATCGCGCTGCTGGTGCCGTTGGTGATCGGCGCGGGCTGGACGGACAAGCTGCCAGCCGAGCGCACCGCTGGCGGGTTCCTGTCGCTGATCCTGCTGCAGCAGGCGATCACCGTCGGCGTGTTCGCGGCCACCGACGTGTTCCTGTTCTACGTGCTGTTCGAGATCATGCTGATCCCGATGTACTTCCTGATCGGCTCCTACGGCGGGGCCCGGCGGCAGTACGCGGCGGTGAAGTTCTTCCTGTACTCGTTCCTCGGCGGGCTGATCATGCTCGCCTCGGCCATCGGGGCGTACTCGCTGGCCGCCGAGGAGCTCGGCTCGGGCACCTTCGACTGGGCGACGCTGGTCCAGGTCGTCTCGGACGCGCCGCTGTCCAACCAGATCTGGATCTTCCTCGGCTTCTTCCTCGCCTTCGCGGTGAAGGCGCCGCTGGTGCCGCTGCACACCTGGCTGCCGGACGCCGCGGCCGAGGCGCCGATCGGGGTCGTCGTGCTGCTGGTCGGCGTGCTGGACAAGGTCGGCACCTTCGGCTTCCTGCGCTACCTGCTGCCGATGACGCCCGACGCCAGCGTCGAACTGTCGCCGCTGGTGCTGGTGATGGGCGTCGCCGGGGTGCTCTACGGCGCGCTGCTGGCCACCATGCAGCGGGACATGAAGCGGTTCCTCGCCTATGTCTCGATCGCGCACTTCGGCTTCATCGCGATCGGCGTGTTCGCGTTCACCGCGCAGGCCGAGGTCGGCGCGGTCACCTACATGGTCAACCACTCGATCTCGACCGGCATGCTGATCCTGGTGGTCGGCATGGTGATCGCCCGCGGCGGTTCCACCCTGATCGCGGACTACGGCGGGATGGCCAAGGTCGCCCCGGCACTGGCCGGCGTGTTCCTGGTCGCCGGTCTGTCCACGCTGTCGCTACCCGGCACGAACTCGTTCATCAGCGAGTTCCTGGTGCTGATCGGCGCCTACGGGCCGGAACCGGTGTACACGATCCTCGCCACCATCGGCATGGTGCTCGCCGCGCTGTACGTGCTCTGGCTCTACCAGCGGGTGTTCCACGGTCCGCTGCGCGGCACCGCGCTGGTGAACGTGGCCGGCGGCCCGGGCACCGCGATCGCGCCGGAGGTCGGCGCGCGCAAGGCGATCGTCGACCTGACCGGCAGGGAGAAGTTGGTGCTCGCCCCGCTGCTGGCGCTGGTCATCGGCCTGGGGTTCTACCCGGCGCCGGTGCTCGACGTGGTCACCCCGACGGTGGACGCAACACTCCAGTCGGTCGGTATCTCGGACGGAGGCAACTGAGTTGTCCGCACTGACGTCGGTCGTCCTGCTCGCGCAGGACCCGCCGGCCAAGGAGACCCTGGCGCCGATCAACTACGGGGCGATCATGCCCGTGTTGATCATCCTGGGCGCGGCCTGCATCGGCGTGCTGCTGGAGGCGTTCCTGCCCCGGCACCAGCGGTGGAGTGCCCAGGTGTTCCTCACCCTGCTGGCCGTGGTCGGCGCGGGCGCGGCGATGGCGCTGTACCTGACCGACGCGCCGGCCGAGGGCGTGCTGACGCTGTCAAACGCCCTGGCGATCGACGGCCCGGCACTGTTCCTGTGGGGCACGTTGCTGGCGCTGGCGCTCGGCTCGGTGCTGATGATCGCCGACCGCTCGGTCGAGCCGGGCGGCGCGCTGGTAGCCCAGGCCGCGGTCCGGCCGGGCACCAAGCAGGACCGTGAGCAGCGCCTCGGCGCCCAGCCGCACCGGCGGGACGCGGCCAGGTTCCAGATGCAGACCGAGGTCTTCCCGCTGACGCTGTTCGCGCTCGGCGGCATGATGGTGTTCTGCTCGGCCAACGACCTGCTGACCATGTTCGTCGCCCTCGAGGTGCTGAGCCTGCCGCTGTACCTGATGTGTGGCCTCGCCCGGCGGCGCAGGCTGCTGTCCCAGGAGGCGGCGGTCAAGTACTTCCTGCTCGGCGCGTTCGCCTCGGCGTTCTTCCTGTACGGCCTCGCGCTGCTGTACGGCTACGCGGGCTCGGTGCGCCTGGCCGACATCGCGAACGCGGCCGCCGGCTCGGACCGCTCGGACACCCTGCTGTTCGCCGGCATGGCGCTGCTGGTCGTCGGCCTGCTGTTCAAGGGCTCGATCGGGCCGTTCCACGCCTGGACCCCGGACGTCTACCAGGGCGCGCCGACGCCGATCACCGCGTTCATGGCGGCGTGCACGAAGGTCGCCGCGTTCGGCGGGATCCTGCGGGTGCTCTCGGTGGCCCTGGAGTCGACCCAGTGGGAGTGGCGCGGGGTGCTGTGGGGCGTGGCGATCGTGTCGATGGTCATCGGCGCGGTGCTCGGCCTCACCCAGACCGACATCAAGCGGATGATCGCGTACTCGTCGATCGCGCACGCCGGCTTCATGCTGATCGGCGCGATCGTGCTGAACCCCGACGGCCTGTCCTCGACGCTGTTCTACCTGCTGACCTACGGCTTCACCACGATCGCGACCTTCGGCGTGATCTCCCTGGTCCGCGACGCCGACGGCGAGGCGACGCACCTGTCGCAGTGGGCGGGGCTGGCCAAACGGTCGCCACTGGTGGCCGGCGTGTTCACCTTCCTGTTGTTGGCGCTGGCCGGCATTCCGTTGACCTCCGGGTTCATCGGCAAGTTCGTGGTCTTCTCCGCGGCACTGTCCGACGGGATGGCGCCGCTGGTGGTGATCGCCCTGATCGCCTCGGCGGTGGCGGCGTTCTTCTACCTGCGGGTCATCGTGCTGATGTACTTCAGCGAGCCTGCGCCGGACGGCCCGACGGTGACCGTCCCCGGCGCGTT
This sequence comes from Actinophytocola sediminis, assembly GCF_054779715.1. Taxonomy (NCBI): domain Bacteria; kingdom Bacillati; phylum Actinomycetota; class Actinomycetes; order Pseudonocardiales; family Pseudonocardiaceae; genus Actinophytocola; species Actinophytocola sediminis. The sequence goes on from NZ_BAAGXS010000028.1 coordinate 169,300, forward strand.
CACCACCGCGGCCATCACCCTGGGCGTGGTGGTCACCCTGCTGCTCGGGCTCGTCCCGGCGTTCGCCCTCGACTGGGCCGACGCCGGCACCTTCGCCATCAGGTGACACCCGTGGCCCCGGGTGAGCATCGCCACCCGGGGCACGCCTGCGTGGCGTGCGTGGCCCGGTCGGACATTAGGCTGTGGCCAGGGGAGTTCTAGTGGGGAGCGATGCCGACGTGACAGCAGAACGAGCCGTGCCGCGGCTACCCGCCTCGCTCGGCCTGGACAACGCCGATCCCGAACTCGTCGAAGCGGTCGTCGACGGCCTTGCCCGGGTGGAGGAACTGCTCAACCGGGTCGTGCGCAGCGATGTCGGCTTCGTCGACGAGGCAGCGACACACCTGGTCAAGGCCGGTGGCAAGCGTTTCCGGCCGCTGTTCACCCTGTTGGCGGCCAACGTCGCCGGGGAGGTCACCGAACACGTGATCACCGCGGCCGCCGCGGTGGAGTTGGTGCACCTGGCCACGCTCTACCACGACGACGTGATGGACGAGGCCACCATGCGCCGCGGCTCGGTGAGCGTGAACGCCCGCTGGGACAACACCATCGCCATCCTCACCGGCGACTTCCTGTTCGCCCACGCGTCCGGCCTGGTGGCCGACCTCGGCATGGACGCGGCCAGGATCATCGCCGAGACCATGGGTGAGCTGGTCACCGGGCAGATGCGCGAGACGGTCGGCCCGCTCGACGGCGACGACCCGATCACCCACTACCTCACCGTTATCGGACAGAAGACCGGTTCGCTGATCGCCACCGCCGGCCTCTACGGCGGGATGTTCTCCGGCGCGCCGGACAAGTACACCGACGCGTTGCAGCGCTACGGCGACCTGATCGGCATCGGGTTCCAGATCTCCGACGACATCATCGACATCTCCTCGCCGGCGGCGGAGTCCGGCAAGACGCCGGGCACCGACCTGCGCGAGGGCGTGCGCACGTTGCCGATGCTCTACGCGCTGTCCGCCGAGCACGTCCAGGACGAGCCGGATCCGCGCCTGCGCGCGTTGCTGCGCGGACCGATCACCGAGGACGCGGACGTCGACGAGGCGTTGACCCTGCTGCGAAAGTCGCCAGGACTGGAGCACGCGGTGCGTACCCTCACCGAGTACGCCGACCGGGCGCGCGCCGAACTGGCGCCGCTGCCCGACGGTCCCGGGCGAGAGGCGTTGGACATGCTGGCGCGGTACGTGGTCGCCAGGACACGTTGATTCGACTTCACCCTGGTCGCCACGGTGGCGGGCCGCTCGCAGTAGCCTGAGCACCCTGGAAAGCGCTCGGGGTGCGCGGAGGGAGAGGCTCATGCCGATCTTTGGGCAGGTCTGGTTGTGGAGTTCGCTGGCCTTCCTGCTCGGCGCGCTGCTGTGCTGGGGTCTGGTGGCGTTGCCAGCTCGTCGGCGGGTCGGCGAGCTGGAGGCCGAGTTGACCGCGCGGGCGCGCCGGCAGCCGCAGAACGAGCCCCGGCGCGGGTTCCAGGACGAGCGCCCCGACTTCGACGCGCGCCAGTTGGTGGCCGGCGCCGACCGCGATACCGACCGGCCAGGCGACCGGCCTGATGACCGGCCTGGCGACCGGTCAGAGGCCGATGGCGGCCCGCTGACCAGGGCCTACGCCCTGGCCGGCCCGCGCTCCGGGGGTGTGAGCGCGCCGCCGGAGGTGGACACCGAACTGTCCGACGGCCCGCGCGCGACGGCCACCCAGTACATCAACGTGTCCGGCTCGGGGTCGCTGGCCGCGCCACCCGAGGTACCCGGCCGGCAGGAGGGCGACCTCGGCTGGTTCGACGACAAGGAGCGGCGCGCGGCGGAGGCCGCGGCGGACTCGCCGGCGGCGACCACCGTGCTGCCACAGGTACCGGCCGAGCCGCTCGAGCCCCGGCCGGTCGAGTCCCGGCTGGTCGACGCCGCCGAACCGGACGACGGCGGCACTGTCTTCACCCAGCGCACGCACCCGATCCCGGGTGAGCTGATCCGCCAGCTGGACGGCGCGGAGGAGACGAGCGCCGAATCGGCGCACGCGCTGGTGACCGACCACGCGACCGAGACCCCGGTCGCCGACGAGCGCGGCATTCTCGCAGAACTTGACGCCACCGGCGAGTCGAAGCACCAGTTGAGTCCTGATCCAGCGGTAACCTCGGTGCTGACGCCGACCGCAGACCCCGTGGGGGCCGAGTCGGCCCACGGCGCGTACGACCGCACAGTGGTCGTGCCCGCACACACCGCCGAAGTCGAAGTCACGGACGAGGTGGTGTCCGCCAGCGGGTGGCATGGAGCCGCCAGCGACCGCAGCACACCGGGTACTGAGGAGCCCAAGATCATGCCGGGGGTCACCGTCCAAGCTGAGCCGAAGAACAAGTTGCCCAAGCGCGTGCCATCCAAGCCAGCGCACCGAACGCCTTTCGGGATCGAGACCACGTCACCGGCATCGCCGACAGCTGCCCCGACGACCAGCGAGCCGGCGGCCGCCGTCGCGAGCGCGAACGAGGCGCCCCGGTCGCTGTTCGAGCCGATCGTGCCGGCGGGCGACGGGCCGGAGGTGCCGCCGCCACCGCATCGGTTGCGTGGGGCCAACGGGCGCAGCCCGTTCGGGCCCGGCTCGGCGATGCCAGGGCCGGACGGTACGCCGCCGTCGCCGGAGTTCACGGTCAAGGCGAGTGCGAGCGCGATGCGGTACTGCACGCGGGAGTCGGAGAAGTACGAGCGCACGGTGGCCGAGGTGTGGTTCCGCTCGCCCGCCGATGCTGAGCGGGTCGGTTTCCGGCCACTGGGGTAGCGGTGTGACGCCGGGGGTCGCGGCTGTTGGTCGTTGCCCTATTGTTCTCGCCAATCCGGTGATCCCTACCCATGCCTGAGACCCGTTACTCGCGAGGAGGCAGACGCCGTGGAGTGGTTCAAGCGGCTGTTCGGCAAGCGCACAAAGCAGGAATCGCAGGTCACGTCGCCGGCCAAGGAGCCAGCCGCCAAGCCGGCCACTGAGACGGCGCCCGACAAGGCGGCTGAGCCGGCCGAGTCGACGACGGCAACCTCGGAGAAGGCGTCGGCGGAGGCATCCGAGACGACGCCGGCGAAGGTCGAGGAGAAGCTCGACGAGCCGGTCGAGGTCGAGCCGGCGGTGACCGAGGTTGCCGAGGCTGTCGAGGTTGTCGAGGTTGTCGAGACGAAGGAGCCGGAGTCGTCCGACCCGGCGCTGAGCCAGCTCGACACCGAGCGCACGGCGGCCGAGCTGCCGGTGACCGAGGTCGAGCCGACGGCGGACAACGCGGCCGCAGCTGATGTCTCAACCGCTGAGACGCCCGCCGCCGCGCCGGTGGCCGAGAAGGCCGCCCCCGCCAAGAAGCCGGCGAAGAAGAAGGCCCCCGCCGCTGCGGAAACCGTTGTGCCGACAGACATCCCGGCGCAGGTCCCGCCCGTGGCATCGGAGGACGGCCCGTTCGGCCCCGGTTCGGCCAAGCCGCTCGAAGACGGTGCGGCACCCAGCGACGAGTACACCGTCAAGGGCAAGCGCTCGTCGAAGCTCTTTCACACGGCCGAGTCCCCGTACTTCAGCCGCACCAAGGCCGACGTGTGGTTCAAGACGCCGGCCGACGCCGAGAGCGCCGGCTTCGCCGCCTGGAACCACAAGAAGAAGGCCGCCGCCAAGTAGCCGCTAGCCGACCGTCCAGGTGTCGCTCCCGTTGAGCAACGCCTGGAGGTTCGGCGCCTTCTTCGCGGTCGCCGTCGCGACCTGCTCCCGTGCCTGGTCGTCGTAGGTGGGTCGGTTGGTGTTGCGGTAGACCCCGGTCACGACGTGGGTGAGGTCCTGTGTGGACAGGCGGGTGAGGGCGAAGGCGTAGGACGGGTCGTCGATGGTGGCGTCGTGGACCACGATCTGGTCTTCGGTGATCTGGTCCACCGGTGCGATGTCCAGACCGTGCGCGGTGCGTACCACGGCGTTGGTGCCGAACACGATCGGTTTGCCGTGCTCCAACGGGATCAGGCGTTGTTCGGCCTGACCGGGTTCTTTGAGAACGTCGAAGGCGCCGTCGTTGAAGATGGGGCAGTTCTGGTAGATCTCCACCAACGCCGATCCCCGGTGCTGCGCCGCCGCGGTCAGGATGCTGGTGAGTTGCGCCCGGTCGTTGTCCAGGGTGCGGGCGACGAAGGTGGCTTCGGCGCCGATCGCGAGGGACAGCGGGTTGAACGGGTGGTCCACCGACCCGGCTGGCGTGGATTTGGTGACCTTGCCGGGTTCGCTGGTGGGTGAGTACTGGCCTTTGGTCAGCCCGTAGATCCGGTTGTTGAACAGCAGGATCTTCAAATTCACGTTCCTGCGCAAGGCGTGGATGAGGTGGTTGCCGCCGATGGACAGGGCGTCTCCGTCGCCGGTGACGACCCAGACGGAGAGGTCTGGTCGGGTGACGGCGAGGCCGGTGGCGATGGCGGGGGCGCGGCCGTGGATGGAGTGCATGCCGTAGGTGTTCATGTAGTAGGGGAATCGGGAGGAGCAGCCGATCCCGGAGATGAACACGATGTTCTCTCGGCGCAACCCCAGCGTGGGGAGGAAGGACTGCATCGCGTTGAGCACGACGTAGTCACCGCAGCCCGGGCACCACCGGACCTCCTGGTCGGATTTGAACTCCTTGGCCTTCTGCGGCGCACTCGCCGCCGGAACACCGTCCAGACCACCCAACGACAGCAACCCAAGGTCCACGGCGGTCATGCCGGGACTCCTTCCAGTTCGTTCAGGTACGAGGTCAACACGTGTTGTAGCTCCTCAGCCTTGAACGGCAACCCGGCGACCTTGTTGTAGGACACCGCGTCCACCAGGAACCGGCCCCGGATGAGCAGCGCGAGCTGACCGAGGTTCATCTCGGGGATGATCACCCGGTCATAGGAGCGCAACACCTCACCGAGGTTGGCCGGGAACGGGTTGAGGTGCCGCAGATGAGCCTGGGCGACCTGGTGCCCCTGCGCACGGACCCGCCGGCAGGCGGCGCCGATCGGCCCGAACGTCGAGCCCCAGCCGAGCACCAGCAGCCGGGCGTCGCCAGACGGGTCGTCGACGGTCAGGTCGTCGACCGTGATGCCGTCGATCTTGGCCTGGCGGATGCGGGTCATCCGCTCGTGGTTGTCCGGGTCGTAGGAGATGTTGCCCTTGCCGTCGGCCTTCTCCAGCCCACCGATCCGGTGTTGCAGGCCGGCGGTGCCCGGGATGGCCCACTCGCGGGCGAGGGTCTCGGTGTCCCGGACGTAGGGCCAGTGCTCGTCGCTGCCGTCGAGCGCGTTGGGCTCGGACGCGAACGTGACCCGCAGGTCCGGCAGCTCGTCCACGTTGGGAATCAGCCACGGCTCGGAGCCGTTGGCGATCGCCCCGTCGGACAGCAGCAGGACCGGCGTGCGGTAGGTCAACGCGATCCGGGTGGCCTCCAGCGCGGCGGTGAAGCAGTCGCCGGGGGACTGCGGCGCGATGATCGGCACCGGCGACTCGCCGTTGCGGCCGAACATCGCCTGAAGCAGGTCGGCCTGCTCGGTCTTGGTCGGCAGGCCGGTCGACGGCCCACCGCGCTGCACGTCGATCACCAGCAGCGGCAGCTCCGACATCACCGCCAGCCCGATGGTCTCGGACTTGAGCGCGATCCCCGGCCCACTGGTGGTGGTGACCCCGAGCGCACCGCCATAGGCCGCGCCGAGGGCGGCGCCGACGCCGGCGATCTCGTCCTCGGCCTGCATGGTGGTGATGTTGAAGTTCTTGTGCTTGGACAGCTCGTGCAGGATGTCCGAGGCCGGGGTGATCGGGTAGCTGCCAAGCAGGATCGGCAGGCCAGAGCACTGGCCGGCCGCCACGAGCCCGTAGGCCAGCGCGGCGTTGCCGGTGATCTGCCGGTAGGTGCCGGTGGGGAACGCGGCCGGCGGCACCTGGTAGGTGGTGGCGAACGCCTCGGTGGTCTCCCCGTAGTTCCAGCCCGCGCGGAAGGCCAACACGTTCGCCTCGGCGATGTCCGGCTTACGCGCGAACTTCTCCCGCAGGAAGCGTTCCGTGCCCTCGGTCGGCCGGTGGTACATCCAGGAGAGCAGGCCGAGCGCGAACATGTTCTTGCACCGCTCGGCGTCCTTCTTGGAAAGCCCGGTCTCCTTGAGCGCGCCCTGGGTGAGGGTGGCCATCTGGACGCCGTAGACCTGGAAGCTCGCGAGCGAGTCGTCCTCCAGCGGGTTGGCGTCATAGCCGACCTTGGTGAGGTTGCGCTTGGAGAACTCGTCGGTGTTGACGATGACCGTGCCGCCGACGGGCAGGTCGCTGATGTTGGCCATGAGCGCGGCCGGGTTCATCACGACCAGCACGTCCGGCCGGTCACCCGGCGTGAGGATGTCGTAGTCGGCGAAATGCAGCTGGAACGACGAGACGCCGGGCAGGGTGCCCGTTGGCGCGCGGATCTCGGCCGGGAAGTTGGGCAGCGTCGCCAGGTCGTTGCCGAAGGCGGCGGCTTCGGAAGTGAACCGGTCACCGGTCAGCTGCATACCGTCACCGGAGTCGCCAGCGAACCTGATAACCACGCGGTCGAGCTTGGTCACCTGAGTCTGCCTGGTGCCTTCGAGCTCGCCGTTTCCCCCGTTCACGCTGGTACTCATGATCTGCTCGGTCCCTCTCTCGCACGGCTACGTGCCTGCGTCGAGCCTAGCTGTGTCGGCGGTGGGGTTTCCCTGCTCTACAGGGTATTCGCGTCCCACATCACAGTCAGATCTCCCAGAGTCTGGGAGCCCTGCCGGGGATCCGCGCGTCGCGACCGCCTCGCCGGTAGATGGTAGGGCGTGCCCTCAGGTGACCTCCGGCGCGGGCGGCCGGTCCAGCAGCCGAGACAACACGACGGTGGACACGGTCCGGTCGATCATGTCGACGGCCCGAAGCCGCTCGAGCGCGTCCTCGAGGTGGTGGATGTTGGCCGCACGCAGGTGCACGATCGCGTCGGCGGCTCCAGTCACACTGTAGGCGGCCACGACTTCCGGTAACGGAAGTAAGCGGGCCCGGATACGGTCCGGAGTGACGTTGCCCATGCAGTGCACCTCGACGAAGGCCTCGGTGCCCCACCCGAGGGCCTCGGGGTCGACAACCGCCGTGAACCCACGCAGCACCCCGGTGTCGAGCAGCCGGTCCACCCGCCGTTTGACGGCCGGGGCGGACAGCCCGACCGCTTTCCCGATCTCCGAGTAGGAAGATCGAGCGTCGGCAACGAGCCGCGAAATGATTCGCTGATCCAGGACGTCCATACGCAACATACTGCCGCTGTTGGGGTGAGATCGCGACGTTGATCGCCGGTTGGCACGCGCCTTACATTGGAATCATGACGGAAGCCCGCGTGTCGACCAGGCGCCACTACCTGATGTGCGAGCCGAAGTACTTCACGGTCGAGTACACGATCAACCCGTGGATGGACCCGAGCCAGCCGGTGAACACCGAGGTGGCGGTCAAGGAGTGGACGGAGCTGGCGGACACCTACCGCCGGTGGGGCCACCGGGTGGACTTCATCACCCCGGTGCCCGGCCTGCCGGACATGGTCTTCGCGGCGAACTCCGGGACCGTGATAGACGGCAGGGTCCTCGGCGCCCGCTTCCGCGCGCGGCAGCGGACGCCGGAGGCCGACCACTACCGCCGCTGGTTCCTGGACCACGGCTTCCGCGACGTCTACATGCCAAGCCGAACCAACGAGGCCGAAGGCGACCTGACGTGGACGGGCGCGGAGCTGCTGGCCGGCACCGGCTTCCGCACGGATCCGGCCGCGCACGCCGAGGCCCAGGAGATCCTGGGCGTGCCGGTGGTGTCCCTGAGCCTGGTGGACCCGCGGTACTACCACCTGGACACGGCCCTGTGCGTGCTGTCCCCGGCGGCCCCGGGCCGCCGAGCGCACGTGGCGTACTACCCGGAGGCGTTCAGCCCGGGGTCGCAGCGGGTCCTGGCCCGCCTGTTCCCCGACGCGCTCATCGCCACCGCGGCGGACGCGGAGTGCTTCGCCCTGAACGCGGTGTCCGACGGCCGCAACGTGGTCCTCCCGCTGGAGGTGACCCACCTCGCGGACGCCCTCATCACCCACGGCTACGAGCCGACTTTCGTGGACATCGCCGAACTCCGCAAATCCGGCGGCGGCCCGAAGTGCTGCACCCTGGAGATCCGGGCCTAACTGAACTCTCGGCCAGCGTCAGGGTCGAACCGCCGTGAGAGCGGTCTCGGGAAACCGGCGCTGGCCGAGTCATTTCTGACCCGCTGTCTCCGCCAGTCGGTTGGGGTCGAGCAGGGTGCAGTCGTGTAGTTCGCGGAGCAGGTTCGACGCCCGGACCCAGCGGATGGCGCGGTCGGTGAAAGCGACCAGTTGGTCACCCAGCGATCGGGGCACCCGGCCGCCGGTGCACAACTCCCCGCGAACTCCGACGACAGGAAACTGGCGAGCCCGGAACGCTGCCGCGCCTTGACGCAGCGCGGGGCATACCCGCAGTGAGAGGCGAGCGCACGCGAGGCAGACCGGTGGTTCGGTGACCGCCATCCGCTCCGGCCAGCCCGGCCAGTCCTCCCGGAAGTCCCGCACCAACCACAACACACCGTCCTCGCCGCGATCAGCCGGCCCACCACACACCTGACACAACAACCGCCGCATCGCCCGACGCTGCCGCAACGGATGCACCCGCCCGAACAACGGCCGACCCTGCCCCGGCTGGAACGGGGCGCGGCACCACAACACTCCGCTGCTGTCCCGATCCACCGCGGTCTCATCGAGGTAGCCGATGCCACGACCGGGCACCTCCACCAGCGTGTGAGCTGGCTCGATCTCCGCAGACCACGACGTGATGTAAGGCGCCACTACACCGCCAGCCCGCAACATCCCCTCAGCCATCACCGCACGTGCCCTCGTTTCCCGAATGCCGAAGTTGGGTACCAGCGGAACGTGACTGGCTTGAGCCAGTGAAGCACAAGGAACTGGTTTAAGCCAGTTGTATGCTGGCTGGCATGAGCCCCACCGACGGCGCGGATGCCGGGCAACTCCCGAGTCGTCGCATCGCCGACGCCATCCGCGAGCTGATCACCACTGGCGAACTCGCGCCGGGGGACAAGCTGCCTTCCGAGCGTGAGCTGGCAGGTCGGTTCGGCACGGCCCGCAACACCGCCCGTGAAGCGATCCGCCTGCTGACCGAGGAAGCCCTCGTCACCCCGCACCATGGCAAGGGCGTCTTCGTTCGCGAGACGCAAAGCCTGTTCCGCTGGGGCAGCGCCCGCTACTCCCGCAAGACCTACCGAGACACCGGTCTGACCCCGTTTCGCCTGGAGATGCAGCGCCAGGGCAAGACCGCGAGCGTCACATGCGTAGCCATCGACCGCCTGACGCCGCCACCCGAAGTGGCCGAGCGCCTCCACGTCCCCAGCGCCGACGAATCGGTAGTCCGCCGCCTGAACGAATACCGCGCCGACAACGAACCGGTTCAACTCGTCACGACCTACATCCGCTGGTCAGACGCCGAAGGCACCCTCCTCCTGGAACCCAGGACCGGCCCCGGAGGCATCTACGGCCGCCTGGAGGACAAGGGCCACGTCATGACCACCGGCCGCGACGAGATCACCGCCCGCATGCCCACCCACGAAGAAGCCGAGTTCCTCCAACCTCCGGCCGGCGTCCCCGTCCTGGACGTCCTCCACACCAGCTACAACCAGCACGGCGACCCGTTCGAAGTCACCCGCTTCGTCCACCGCGCCGACAAATCCGGCCTCGTCTACACCTTCGGCATCGAGAACTGAGGTGCGGGGGTCCCGCAAAGGCGCGCTACTCATCGCCACCCTCGCGCTCGCCTGGGGCGCCAACTTTCTCTGGATCAAAATCGCCCTGGAATCCTTCAGCCCCATCCAACTCACCGCGGCCCGCATGATCCTCGGCGCATTCGTCCTCCTGGCCGTCATCGCGCTACGCCACGAGAAGTTGCCTCGCGACCCACCAACCTGGGGCCATCTGTTCGTGGCGGCCCTGGTCGCGAACGTCGCGCCCTACCTGCTGTTCGCCCTTGGCGAGACCCGTGTCGACTCGGGGATCGCCGGCGCCCTCAACGCCACCACGCCACTGTGGACACTCGTCCTCGGCTACCTCGCTCGCCAGTCCGTCCGCCTCACCGGGTGGCAGGTCATCGGTCTGTTCCTCGGCTTCGCCGGCAGCCTGCTGATCTTCACGCCGTGGACCGCCACCGGGATCGACCCGCTCGGCGCGCTGTACTGCCTGCTGGCCGCACTGAGCTACGGAATCAGCTACCTCTACATGAGCCGCTACCTGTCGCCACGGGACCTGAGCCCGACCACACTGTCGACCGGCCAACTACTCGCGGCGAGCGTCATCACGGCTGCGACGCTCCCGTTCGACACCACCGCCGCGCCACAGTGGAAGCTGGGGCCGTGGCTGGCGCTCGCGGCGCTAGGCGTGATCGGGACCGGGCTGGCCTACATCATCAACTACGCCCTCATTCGCGCAGAGGGACCGCTCGGCGCCTCCGTCGTCACCTATCTGGTGCCCGTGGCGTCGCTGCTACTGGGTTACCTCGTGTTGAACGAGTCCGCACCCGAGTTGGCGCTGGCGGGTGTCGCTGCCATCCTCATCGGAATTCGAATATCCCGCCGCCACCGGTCAAACGCCTCTTCGTCACCGCGCGGACAATGATCAGCCCTCAGCCTCTCGCTGCGCGATAAGAGAGAGAACCGTCGTTCGAGTTACCTGAGCAGCGTGCAGCAAGCCATCGAACAGGCGCGGCCAGTCGTTCGCCAATTTCTCGTAAATTGCACAGGCTTCATCAACGGAAACCCGCGCATCAGCCAACGCCATCGACTCACCCGGCGAATCACATGCCTGCCCCCACGCCAACGCCCACAAACTCATCGCGAGGTCGGGGAGGTAGGCGGCGGGGTCGGTTTCGGCGAGGGTTCGGTAATGCTTGGTGGCTTCGTTGGCGGGTGCGAGTGCGGCTTGTTTGTCGCCTGTTTCGGCCAGCCGGTTGCTGAGGTTGTTGAGGCTTGCGGCGAGGTTGGGGAGGTGGGTGGTGGGGTCGGTTTCAGCGAGGGTTCGGCGGATGGTGACGGCTTCGTTGGCGGGTGCGAGCGCGGCTTGTTTGTCGCCTGTTTCGGCCAGTCGGATGCCGAGGTTGTTGAGGCTGATCGCGAGGTCGGAGAGGTAGGTGGTGGGGTCGGTTTCGGCGAGGGTTCGGCGGATGGTGACGGCTTCGTCGACGGGTGCGAGCGCGGCTTGTTTGTCGCCTGTTTCGGCCAGCCGGTTGCCGAGGTTGTTGAGGCTCATCGCGAGGTCGGGAAGGTAGGTGATGGGGTCGGTTTCGGCNCTTCGGCCAGCCGGATGCCGAGGTTGTTGAGGTAACGCGCTTTGATTTCGGGTGAAGTGCCGACCGATAGTTGATCCAGGATGTGGCGGGTCAGCGCTGCCGCTTCTTGCAGGAGGTCTATGCGGTAATCAGGAAGTCTGGATTCGACGAGTTGGCAAGTGAGAAGGGGTGCGAAGCGGATCACAGTCTGGAGAAGTGTTGGGCTCAGATGCCGCGCAGTGGCTCGCATATGGAGCAGTTCCCACAGCAGCGGCCGAACACCCTCATGGCGGTCCACCACAGCAGCGAGAACGATCAGACATCGCCGTACCCCGTCATCGTCCGGTATCGCGCTTTCGGACGTGCTCAGGACCTTGAGCAGCAGCTCCCGTGCGCGTCCGTCCCTACTCAGCTTCTCGGCGAGGTAATCCTCACCAAAACGGTCTGGACGCAGCGGGGCCAGCGCGGAGGCGACCGTGGCCGAATCGGAGGGAGCGTGGTCGGGATACACGCGGTCGTGCCACTTGAGAACATCGCCGACGCGGGGCTCGTCCGCGACACCCGCCGCGACCAGCAGCGCCCGGGCCAGTTCTCCACTCGGCAGCGGACCGAACAGGGTGGATACCAGTACTGACGCCTCGGCCTGGTCTGCGGTCACCCCCTCCGTCGACGGCGTCGTCGACGGCCAGTGGCGGCGTTCGTGGTCGAGTAGGTACCGCGACAGGTCCGCCAGTTCCGGCCGCTCAACACCTTCCTCAACCGCACATACGCTGGCCAGCGCGCTCATGTGCAGGGTCAACACCGACCCGTAGGAATCCGCGTCCAAGTCGCTCGGCGGGGCCACGGTCGGCACAAGTCCAAGTTCCCTCGAGAAGGCTCGCACCGCCTCGGCGAACGCCTCGCGGCGCTCGTCGATGATCTCCGCCAGAGCTGACAGCTCCACCGGGTCGGCCATCTCCACCGGCAGACGACCGAGCATCGCCGACAGCGACTCCCACAGCGGGGTGAGCGACCTGGCCAGCAACAACACCCGCACCCGTGCCGAACCGGTCGGCAGGACGGACCGGATCAGCTCGACCAGCGTCCCCACCGGCCACCGCTCCGCGTAGTCGACAACCACCACGGTTCGCGCCGAGTCGGCAGAGTCGGCTTTCTGCTCACCTACCGGGACGAGATCACCAGGAGAGACCGCGGTTGACACGCCCCGCGCCACCGCCCACCCGGCTTCCACGCACTCACCAGCGAAGGCATTCGCCAGACGGGTCTTCCCCCGTCCTCCCACGCCGTGCATCACTATCAGCGACATCGGCGCGTCTTGGTCGTCCCGCCACCTCACCAACGTGTCCTGAACGTCGACGCGTTGCCAGAACGGAACCACCTCACGCCGAGCGTCGAGCAGGAAGCTCGGCGTCCGCTGCTGCTGCGGAACCCACTCGTTCTGTGGTGTCGACCCGAGCCGCTGGACCTGGAAATCCGGCCGCCCGAACATGAGCGACACATTCCCAGCGGAACCGATCTGAATGTTCGGTCCATTGATCCACGCTCGCTGGACCGAATTCGACCTGCGCACTACTTCTCGACCTCGATGTTCGCGTCCCCACCGATTGAGCCCACCTGGACGTTCGGGCCATCGATCGTGGAATCTCGCACCGAATTGCGTACTGCTGGTGGCTTCGCAGCCGATGTTCCGTCGGTCCGCAGCGCACGTACGGCGACGACCGCGCTGAAGGTAGCCACCCCGAGACCGATCACGCCGACGAGCGCACCGACCACACTGCCGACCTGATCAGCACGGTCCAGGCCGACCTTCAGCATCACGCCACCGACGACCAGCACCGCGGCACCGAACACCGCTACCAACCACAAGCCCATCCGGCGATTCATAACCTCACCGTCGTCCCCACATCGACGCCCATTACTGACTGATATCAAAGTCGTCATCCAGTGTTGCAGAATTCCGTAACCTGGATATCAAGACGCGCCGCCGGCGACGCGCTGTGTCCGTCGCGTTGGCGACATGCCCGCATCCATCGCGGTCACGGCCGGTTGCCACTCCGCTCACGCTGGCCGGCCAGCGCGGCGCAACCCACGAGCCCGCGACGGCGGCGCCACCGGCGGCACGAGGTTTGTGAGCGGTGCTTGATCGCCTAACACCAGTTCACCGGTCTCGGCGGCGCTTCGTGTCGCTAAGGGACTCGACGATGTGCCTGACCCACTCCGCGGCCGGTACTCCAGCCGCGAACCACGGCTGGATCGGCGGGCCCAATCACGTCGACAACATGTCGATACGGAGTGTTAGCCTGCCAGCTGAAGTAACCCGAGTTCTTAGGCGAGGGAGCCGCCCCTGCGGGCCGCTCCCTCCCTTTTGTCCTTCTGCTGACGCAACGCTCAGCGCTACTGACGCGAACCGGGCCCGTCCCAGGCTTCGTTGAGGAGCTGTTCGGCCTTCGCCGCCAACTGCTGGTCGGAGTGCATCTTCAGGCGAGACACGGCCAGTTCGTAACAGGCATCGTCAGCCTGTCGGGCGATGACCCAGACCACCACGACCGTGCCATCCGGTTCGACTCGGTAGATGACCCGGATCTCCCGGTCGCCGACCACCAGCTTCCTGAAGGTGGTGAGGTTGCCAAGCGCACGAGTCCCCAGCGGTTCGCCACGCTGATCCGGTTCTGTCTCCAGCTTCTTGAGCGCCTTCAGTACCCGTTTCCGGTTGGCACCGTCGAGGTCACGCAGGTCTTCTCGTGCCTCCGACGTGAGTTGGACCTCGGTCACTCGTCGTCGTCCAGATTCACGCCGAACTCGGCGGCGACCTCGTCCAAGCTGTGCCGTTCACCCGAATCCGTGAGGGTTCGCGCCCAGGCGATGGCCATGAGCTTGAAGTCCTCCGCCAACGCCTCCAGGTACTGCAGCCTCTCCATGGTCTTGATGTCCACGATCGCCGCAGCTGGCTGGTTGTTACGAAAGACAACGAACTGGCGGCCCTCACTCGCCTGGTTCACGAGCTTGGAAAGTCCCTGCGTACTGGCTTCCGTGACAGAGATGACGTCGTTGGTATCGATCCTCATGGTCGGACTCCCCGGTGGCGCCGGTGACAACTCTAGAGCTAATTCTACCCGTTATTCTAGACCGTCAGACATGAAGCGGGCCAGCAGGAGAGTCAACCTGTGGTCGTGTGCCTCGCGGGGGAGTCGGCCGCCGCTGGTGAGGGTGGCCAGGCCGTGCAGGGCGGCCCAGAATGTCTCGGTCAAGATGCCCAGATCGTCCTCGCCGGCATGCGGGCGGATCGCCTCGCTCAGCTCGTCGAATCCCGCCTGCAGCGGGGCCGGCACATCGATCGTGGCGAACGGCAGGTCGATCGCCTGGCTGAACATCGCGCTGTACAGGGCGGGCCGGCGCTCGGCGAAGGACAGGTAGGCCGCACTGACCGCCGCCAACCGGTCCTTGGCCTCGACGCCGTCCCGGGCGGTACGCAGGTCAACCACCAGGTCAGCGAAGCCCTCCACGGCGACCGCCACCATGATCTCGCCCTTGCCGGCGAAATGGCTGTACAGCACCGGCTGGCTGTACTCGACCCGCTCGGCCAGCCGACGGGTGGTCACCGCGTCCCAGCCCTCACTCTCCGCCAGCTCGCGCGCCGCCGTGACGATCAACTTCTCGCGCTCCGCACGCTCACGCTCCCGGCGCGACTGGATCGACATGCTCCCGACTCTAGCAGTGCTAGAACGACTGCCACTGACATGCTAGCG
Organism: Actinophytocola sediminis; assembly: GCF_054779715.1. Taxonomy (NCBI): domain Bacteria; kingdom Bacillati; phylum Actinomycetota; class Actinomycetes; order Pseudonocardiales; family Pseudonocardiaceae; genus Actinophytocola; species Actinophytocola sediminis. The sequence goes on from NZ_BAAGXS010000028.1 coordinate 184,388, forward strand.
TGATTCCAGAATCTAGCACCGCTAGCAAGGAGAAGCATGCTCACTCCCATCGCCTACGGACTCGCCATCGCCCTCAACCTGATGATCCTGTTCATCGGCCTGCGGTTCCTGTTCGTCCCCTGGGCAGCCGCCAGCGGCTACGGCGTCCCCGCCAAGCACGACATCGCCTACCTGACGATCAAAGGACTCCGCGACACCAGCTACGGCCTGATCGGCCTGGCACTACTGGCCTTCGTCGGCCCACAGGCCGAAGCCTGGCTGCTGCTGGTCGTCGCCATGGTCCCGTTCGGTGACACTGTGGTCGTGCTGCGCAACGGCGGCACGAAAGCCGTCGCGTTCGGCATTCATTTCGCCACCGGGGTAACCGTCCTCATCAGCGCAGCACTGCTGTTCGCCGTCTGAAGGAGCCAACCGATGTCGATGATCGCTCCCGACCACAACCAGGCCGTGCACGTCCGTGCCGCCGACGCGGAGACCATCGGCCGCGCACCGACCACCATCCGGCTACTCGCCGACAGCAGCGCGACCGGCGGCGCACTGTCCGCCCACCGCGTCACCCTCGCCAACGGCGCGAACGGCGCCACCCCTCACCACCACACCCGGTCCGCCGAGCTGTTCTACCTGCTCGACGGCACCGCCCAGCTCCTGTCCGGCAACCAGGTCATCACCGCGGCCCGCGGCGACCTCGTGCTCGTCCCGCCCAACGTCGACCACGCCTTCGCCGCCGCGCCCGGCCACGACGCGGACCTGCTCATCGTCATCACGCCGGGCGTCGAGCGGTTCGAGTACTTCCGCCACCTCGAACGCGTCGCCTACGGCAAGGAGCCCCCGGAGTCCCTCGCCGACGTGCAGGAGCTCTACGACAACTACTTCGCCCACAGCCCGATCTGGAACGAGACCAGGCAGGGAACGTGAGCGGCGCGGTGCGAAGATGGCCGCGATGAGTACGAACGCAACGCGCAGGCGCTCCCGCCGCCAGGAGACCAGCCTCTGGCGGGTCCCCGTCCTGCGGGTCGAGCAGGTCACGCCCCGGCTCACCCGGATCACCGTCGGCGGCGACCGGTTGGCCGGCTTCGTCAGCGCCGGCACCGACCAGAACGTGATGCTGTACTTCTACCCCGACGGCGTCGACCTGCCGGACACCCTCGAGGCCGCGCGCGCCCGCTGGTCCACCGCCCGCCCGCTGACCAGGACCTACACCATCCGCCGGCACGATCCGGCGACCAACGAGCTCGACTTCGACTTCGTCCTGCACGACGCCCCCGGCCCCGCCTCCGACTGGGCCAAGCACGCCACCCCCGGCGACGAGCTGATCTTCGTCGGCCCCTCCCCGGCCTACCAGCCAGACCCGGCCGCCGACTGGCACCTGCTCGCCGGCGACGAGACCGCCCTCCCGGCCATCGCCGCGATCCTCGACGTGCTCCCGGCCGACGCCGTGACCAGGGTGTTCGTCGAGGTCGACGACGCAGGCGAGGAGCAACCGCTGCCCGTACCGGTGACCTGGGTACACCGCGCCCAGCACGACTCGCTCACCTCGGCCGTCGCGGCGGCGACGCTGCCGACCGGCCGGGTGGACGCCTGGCTGGCCGGCGAGCGGTCGTCCATGGTCGCGCTGCGTGCACACCTGCTCGACCAGCGCGGACTCGACCGCCGCCACGTCCGCCCGACCACCTACTGGCGACGCGGCGAAACCGGCAGCTGACCTGGGCATTCCGCCCGAATCGGAACTTCGGACAGTCGATCAACGTTGTAGGCCAAGGGAGTCGCGAGAGTTCACTGGAGCTGATGGAGGGCACCAGCGGTGCACAAGCACTACAACGGGCTGAAGACCGCCTTACTGCTGGGCGGGATGAGCGCGCTGATCATCCTGATCAGCTCCCTGTTCGGCCGCACCGCGCTGTTCATCGGCCTCGGCCTGGCCCTGCTGATGAACGGCTACGCCTACTTCAACTCCGACAAGCTCGCCCTGCGGGCCATGCGCGCCCGGCCGGTCTCCCAGGCCGAGCAGCCGGAGATGTACCGGATCGTGCGGGAGCTCGCGACCTCGGCCCGCCAACCGATGCCCCGGCTCTACGTGAGCCCGACCCAGGCCCCGAACGCCTTCGCCACCGGCCGCAACCCGCGCAACGCCGCCGTGTGCTGCACCGCCGGCATCCTGGAGCTGCTGGACAAGCGTGAGCTGCGGGCCGTGCTCGGCCACGAGCTGTCGCACGTCTACAACCGCGACATCCTGATCTCGTGCGTGGCGGGCGCGCTGGCCAGCGTGGTCAGCGTGCTGGCCAACCTGGCGATGTTCGCCGGCCTGTTCGGCGGCTCGGACGAGGACCGGCCCAACCCGATCGCGATGATCCTGCTGGCGCTGCTCGGCCCGATCGCGGCGGGCATCGTGCAGATGGCGGTGAGCCGGTCGCGCGAGTACCAGGCCGACCAGTCCGGCGCGGAGCTCACCGGCGACCCGATCGGACTGGCGGCCGCGCTGCGCAAGCTCGAGTACGGCACTCAGATGGCGCCGCTGGCCCCGGAACCGAGACTGGTGTCGCAGTCCCACCTGATGATCGCCAACCCGTTCCGCCCCGGCGAGCGCGTGGCCAGGATGTTCGCCACGCACCCGCCGATGGCCGAACGCATCCGCAGGCTGGAGGAGATGGCCAGGCGCGGCTACTAGGCGGTGGCGCCGGCCGTCTTCGCGATCGCCATGACGTAGTCGCCGTAACCGGACTTGGCCAGCTTGCGGCCGAGCGCGTAGCACTGGTCGGCGTCGATGAACCCGCGGTCGAGCGCGATCTCCTCCAGACAGGCGATCCGCACGCCCGTCCGGTGCTCCAGGACCTGGACGAACTGCCCCGCCTCGAGCAACGAGTCGTGCGTGCCCGTGTCCAGCCAGGCGAAACCGCGACCGAGGTCGAGTAACCTGGCCCGGCCCTGCCGCAGGTAGTGCAGGTTGACGTCGGTGATCTCCAGTTCGCCGCGCGGCGAGGGCTTCAGCTCCTTGGCGATCTTGACCACGTCGTTGTCATAGAAGTACAGCCCGGTGATGGCCCGGTTGGACCGCGGCCTGGCCGGCTTCTCCTCAATGGAGACGAGCTTGCCAGACGCGTCGACCTCGCCGACGCCGTAGCGCTGCGGATCCTTGACCGGATAGCCGAAGAGCACCGCGCCGTCCATGCCGTGCACGTACTCCTGCATGACGGTGGAGAAGTCGGCGCCGAAGAAGATGTTGTCCCCGAGCACGAGGGCGACATCGTCGGTCCCGACGAAGTCCTCACCGATGATGAAGGCCTCGGCCAGCCCGTTGGGCTGCGGTTGCTCGGCGTAGCTGAGCTCGATGCCGAACTGGTTACCGCTGCCCAGGAGGCGCTGGAAGTTCGGCAGGTCGGTGGGCGTGGAGATGATCAGGATCTCCCGGATGCCGGCCAGCATGAGCACCGACATCGGGTAGTAGATCATCGGCTTGTCGTACACGGGCAGCAGCTGCTTGGACACCGCCTGGGTGATCGGGTGCAGCCGAGTGCCGCTTCCGCCCGCGAGGATGATCCCTTTCATCAGCCTTCCAACCCGGCGCAGATACGACGCCGTTGCTCGACGATTACGACCGCCTCACGGTAACCGCGCCCACTCAACGATAGTTGGTGAACTGCAGAGCGACGCCGAAGTCGGAGTCCTTGAGCAGGGCGATCACGTCCTGCAGGTGGTCCTTCTTCTTGCCGGAGACGCGCAGCTGGTCGCCCTGGATCTGGGCCTGGACGCCCTTGGGAGCCTCGTCCCGGATCTTCTTGGCGATCTGCTTGGCCTTCTCCGAGGTGATGCCCTGCACGATGCTGCCGGTGACCTTGTAGATCTTGCCGGAAGCGGCCGGATCACCGACGTCAAACGCCTTCAGCGAGATCTGCCGCTTGACCAGCTTGTCCTTGAAGACGTCGATCGCCGCGAGGCAGCGCTCCTCGGTCTCCGCCTCGATGGTGATGGCCTCCTCGCCGGCCCACTTGACCGATGCGCCGGTCCCGCGGAAGTCGAACCGCGTGGACAGCTCCTTGGCCGCCTGGTTGAGCGCGTTGTCGACCTCTTGCCGATCCACCTTGCTCACCACGTCGAACGACGGGTCCGCCACCTGACTCGCACCTCCACCTCGAAGCCATGTCTCCCGCCCGGGATGCTACCGCCGGTGCGACGTGGGCAGGTCGTGGGCAGGGGAGTACCGGTTGACCTTCGCCCGAAGGCGTTGGGTATGGTTTCGCACCGAGCGGCCCTTGGCCGGTCACTCCCGGCGGGTTGCCCGAGCGGTCAAAGGGAGCAGACTGTAAATCTGTCGCGCAAGCTACGAAGGTTCGAACCCTTCACCCGCCACCAGCTGGTCTGACCAGCCAAAACAGAAGACTGAAGATCGAATCCGGCAACGGAACTTGATCTATGGGTGCGGCCTTGGGTGCGAAGTACACTCAAGGCTATGCCTGTATCTGCTGGTGAGGACCGGCGACGCGGCCGGATCGAAGAACGCGGCGCCAACCTGCGCGTGGTTGTGTACGCCGGGCTGGACCCGGTGACCGGGAGACGCGCCTATCTGCGCGAGACCGTCAAGGGCAACGACAGGGCAGCCCGCAAGCGAGCTGACAAGGTCATGACCCGCCTGCTCTCCCGGGTCGATCAGCAGCGGTCGACCGAGAGCAGCATCCCGCTGGGCAAGGTCATCGACGAGTGGCTACGGGTCGCTGAGCTGGAAGACAGCACACGCGAGATGTATCGCGGCTACCTGAACCGCAACATCCGCCCGGTCCTCGGTGCCATCCCGGCGCGAAAACTAAGCGCCCGTGACCTGGAGACCTTCTACGCAGAGCTACGCCGTTGCCGTGTTCGCTGCGACGGCAAGCCGTACGTCGAGCACAAGGTCATGGATGACCACAGCTGCAAGGCAGAGAAGTGCGCTGAGCACGAATGCAACCCACTTGCTGTGTCAACGGTCCGGCAGATCCACTCAGTGATCAGTGGAGCGATGTCGGCGGCCGTCCGGTGGGAGTGGGTGACCAGCAACCCAGCAAAGGTTGCTCAACGGCCACGCCAAACACCGCCTGAACCGATGCCGCCGACACCAGCCGAAGCGGCGAAACTGATCGACGCTGCCTTCGACAAAGACCTGGAGTGGGGCACCCTCGTGTGGCTAATAATGACCACGGGTATGCGGAGGGGCGAGGTAGCGGCACTGCGGTGGAGCAATGTAGACCTCGACGAAGGCATGATCGAGGTGCGGCAGAATTTCATCAAGCGCAACGGAATAGAGAAGCTCAAGGCGACGAAGACCCACCAGATGAGGCGGATAGCCCTCGACACAGAGACGGTTGTCCTGCTGGCAAAGCAGAAGACCTGCATACAGGCGCGCTGTGCTGCGCTGGGTATCGAGTTCGAAGCGGAGGAGGTATATGTCTTCACAGGCGTGCACAACGCTAACCCTTGTAAGCCAGCCTCGCCAGACGGCATCTCAGCCCGCTACAAGACGATGGCGAACAAGGCCGGCGTCAAGACCCACATTCATGCACTCCGTCACTACTCGGCAACAGAGCTGCTTACAGCGGGCGTTGACCTCCGTACAGTCGCTGGCCGCCTTGGACACGGTGGCGGAGGCGCTACAACTCTTCGCGTGTACGCTGCGTGGGTAGCAGCCTCTGATCGCAAGGCGGCTGAGATCCTCGGGGCTCGTCTACCCAAGAGAGCTAAGTAGAGGCGTTCAGTCCTCCTTGAGAAGGCGCATGATGTCATCAACGATGATCGCTTCGTCAGCGTCTGCGCTGCCTGCGCCATCATCATTCGCCGGTTTTTCCGCCTCCGTCGCGTTGCGGTGTTGTAACAAGGCTTCGAGTGCTGCATCGTAACCCGGAAACGTTGAATGAGGTTCTCTGTATTCAGAGGCGTAGTCAAGCATGTCGTCTAGGTTATGCCAGTCTGCTGAGATCGACTCGTTATCGCGCCATGTTACTAGATAATCCTGCACACTTGTAAACATCTCGTTTTGTATGGAGCTTAGGGCCGCCTCGGGTGCTAGGTCCGCCAGATCTCGGAGATGCTGTTCCGCTACGCGTAGGTCATCCCAATCTGATGTATCTTGTGTGATCCAGGAAATAGCCTTTTTTACTAGCGAGCTGCGGTTTTCTATCGCCACTCTTCGATCAATTGCCGCTGCTGTATTAACGAGCAAAACTAAGTCATCGCCATCGTAGATCTCCTCAGACCAGTCGCTCTTCAGATCCTCAAACACTTTCTCCATTACATTATCTAGCCCCAATCGGTCGGCGATTTTGAGACTCGTTGTTCGGCATCGGATCCAATCTTGATCCAAGTCCTCGTCCTCGCCATTCTCGGTCCAGGCTCCAGCTAATTTTTGCAGAATGAACTGCTCAATGAAGTTGGAGGATCGGACAATTTCGGTCATCAGTGCTTCGTCTCTCGGGTGTGGAAGATGTCTCGTGTGTATTTTGCCTGATGCCAATGTCCAGAGGTGTTCCAACTGTTCGAAGTATCTCATCGATCTAATCAGCTGATGAACTACGCCACGTTGGCGTGGGATATGCTCACTTAAGAAATCTTGTACAGAAGGGTTGTGAAACGAAACTTGTAAAGTATTATAACTCTGTTCAGTTTTGATTATCGTGCTCTCAAGTGTGTCTATGCTCCTTCGGAATATGCGCGGACTGTCCGAGTCTTCAAGTAGAAGTCGATATCTAGACCAGGCCTCTTCGAGGCGACGCAATGAAGCTCTAGGTGGGAAGGTGAATGCTACATAAAGCAGGTGAACGTCTGCATCGCTTAGTTCGTGATCGACAATGTGTTCCCAAATGTTCCGCGGGTCGGCCAGGTTGTTCCTAATATTCTGGATAACGTCCTTTGTGTCGGCAGTGGAAGTCGGACCATGAATTCCCAGGCTGTGAACGATTAGGCGAGGACTGAAGTTCTTGTGATCGATGATCTGGCGATAGATGTCAGGATTCGCGAACCTCGCTTTTACGTGTCCGGGGATCGAGGAGTGATAAATATGGTTGTAGAGGATTTCGGCTCTCGTGACTCGCGTGTAGTCTGCCAGGTCTAGAATGCAGGTCGCGACATTAAAATTAGGGCTTGACAATCGCGCATATTGATGTCTTGCTTGGGCGAGAATATATTCGCGCGTTGTAAGAACAAGACGCTTGTTAGTGGATCTGTTGATCTTGCGAATGAACATCATGAGTCGACTGTCTTCGTTCTTTCGAAGTTTATCACCTAGAGTTGTCTGACCCAGGAAGTCATCGTAGTAGTAGAACTGCGGAACGGCTTCATCCCAGCTTCTGGCAATCTCTTCGGCGTCTTCAGAAATCTCGATTAGCTCGTAGCCATTTTTCACATAACTAGCTGCCAGCACCTGCGCTAATGTAGTCTTGCCAATCCCTGGAATTCCGGCGATGATGCATACTTTGCTTTCTTTCAAAATCTTAGTGGCGCGTCTGTAACTGTTATTCGGGGCATATATTTTGAGTGTCTCATCCAGTTCGCTAGACAAGAATGTTGAGCGAAGTAGGGTGGCTTTATTGAGAATTGTTTGAAGCACTGTTGTGTTGCTAAGCCAGAGTCGGAGATGGCGTCGGACCACATCGGGATGTTCATTCAGTTTGGCAACGATATCCGTAACGCTATAGATGTCACTCGGAGAAATGGTAAATGGTGACAAAAGATTGAACAGTTCATCCTTTGTTTCCTTTGTCATTTCGACAGTTGTTGCAAGAATGTACCGTGTTGGCTTCGATCGACGAATCTTCGATAGTTCTATGTTTCGCATGTGTCGTAGAAGCGCAGCGCGCCCAGAGCGTGACCAATGTTTGCACTGAATTACCACGTGTTCTGATCCGGGTGAAAGGTAGCGCAGATCTACGCCATGGTCTCGTCCAGGTGAGAACAGTTCAAGGTTCTTGCCCAGGATGCTCGAGAACAGGTCTTTGCAGACGATCTCAAAGTCGAAGTCGGTAAGTCGGCTAAGGTCGAACGAGTCCATCTACACTCCGATGAGTCTGGAAGCGATGCGCACAGATTACGCCAAACGGCGCGGAGGCCTGGGCATACGATGGTGATCAGGTCGTACGCTGCACGGTGTGACTGAGGCGCAAGGAGCTTGGAAGACCTACGGTGAGCGGCTGATCTACGACAACAGGTGGGTGAAGCTCGGGCTTGCGGACGTACAAGCGCCGAATGGTGAGCGGTGGGAGTACCACGTGGTTCACCTGGCGCGAATCGCCATTGGGCTGATCGTGGATGAGCGTGATCGAGTGCTGATGCTGTGGCGATATCGGTTTCCAACGGATCAGTGGGGTTACGAGTTGCTTGGTGGTCTCGTTGAGGACGGCGAGGAGCCGGCCGATACGGCTCGCCGCGAGGTCGAAGAGGAGACCGGCTATCGGCCGGTAGGGGAGCCTGAGCATCTGATCGGCTTTGAGCCGTTGCCGGGTCAGGTGACGGCCGGCACGGATGTGTACTTGTGGCGGGATGCGGAGAAGGTGGGGGAGCCGACGGACACGGAGGAGGTTGGTCGGCTGGAGTGGGTGCCGTTGGGTCGCGTGTTGGAGTTGGCGAAGCGTCGGGAGTTGCTTGGTGCGGGGGCGTTGGTGCCGTTGTTGTTCTATGTGGCGTCACGCGGTGCGGGTGTTGGTGGGGAGGATGAGCCGATCGAGCCGGCGTAGTTGGCGGTCGGACTTGATCTGGGTGGCGAGGCGTTTGGCCTGTCGGGCGTGGGCGAGGGCGGCGTCTCGGTCGCCGGCTGCGGCGTGGGCGTAGGCGAGGTCGACGAGCATGCCGGTTCGGGCGCGGGTGAACTCGGTGGGTAGTCGGGGGAGGGCGTCGCTGATCTGGTCGATGGCGTCGGGTTCGCCGAGGCGGCTGAGGGCGTGGCCGCGCCAGCGGTCGAGGTGTGCGCCGGCGAGGAAGAGGAACGGTAGCGACGGGTCGACGGGGTCGTTCGGTAGTTGACCGGCGGCGGCGTCGAACGCTCGTAGCGCGTCGTCTCGGTGGCCGGCGGCTGCGAGGCCCTCGCCGTGGGCTGCGGCCAGCCAGGAGCTGAGTAGGGCGGGTGCCGTGTCGCGGGTGACGGTGCGGGCCTGGGCGAGTTGCTCGACTGCTTGGTCGACCTGGCCCAGGTCGATGAGGATGAACGCTTGTTGGGCTGTCGCGTGGGCGAGCAGTAAGGGTGACTCGGCTTCACGGGCGGCGGACTTGGCGCGTTCGTGGTGGTCCCATGCCTGGCGGATGGCGTTGCGGTCGAGGGCCTCCCAGCCAGCCAGTGCCGACGCTTCGGTGAGGACCACGGCGAGTGGCTCGCGTTGGCCGCGCATGGTGCTGTAGCCGAGCAGGTTCTCGATCTGGCGCATGGTGCTGCGGACTTGGTCGAGCACGGTCACGCCGCCGAACTGGCGGTCCACGTGCCTGGCCTGCTCGACCTGCTGGCGGAACAGCTCGACCGTGCCGGCGTCGACGGTGCGTGCGATCCGGAGTTGGGCGAGCAACTCGCTGGCTTCGTCCTCGTCGCTGGCGTCGGGTGGGAAGCCGAGTTCCTCGTTGGTGCGGCCGTATATCTCTCGGAACAGTCGCCGGTATTCGGGTAGGCCGACCTGCTCGTGACCGTTCTCCCAACGGGACAGCTTGGTCTTGAGACTCGTGGGCGACATGATCGCGAAATTGAGCCTCTCGGCACGCTGGGTCAGCATGCCGATGACGGCGTTTGCCGAGTAGCCGAGCGTGTTCCGCACCTGCTGGAGCTTGGTTGCCGCCTTCATCTTCCCCCGGAGAGATAGCGCCCCTGACCTGCTTGGTTAATTCCAGTTAACAGGATCAGGTTAACCGCGGCCAGCTATAAACGCATGCGCTCATGCCGTTTCTTGGAGACATGAACGCGAACTCGAAGAACCCGGCCAGGCGGCGGCTATCGCTCGTCGCGGGGCCGCTGGCGGTCGAGGACCGTCGTCAGGTTGGCGTTCAGCTCGTCGAGGCGTTTGGTGATCGCGGCGAGCTGGTCCTCTATGGCGGCCAGCCGGGCGGGCACGGTGTCTGCGGCGTAGTCGATGGGGTCGTCCGGTGCTGGTGGCGTGTGGCCGAGCAGCACGGCGGCCAGGTGGCGCGGGTGCCAGCCGAGGCTGACCGAGAGCGCTTCGAGGGTCCGGCCGCTGCGGCGGCGCTGCACGGTGTTGTGCAGGATCTCGCGCACGATCGACAGCGCTACGCGCGATCGTCCGGCCAGGTCGCGCTGGTTCAGGCCGAGCTCGGTCATGCGCTCGTTGATCGCCTTCGCGACCGCCGACCAATCCTCCGACACGTATTCCTCCGCGCTCCGCCTCTCGCCCGAGATTAGTGGCAGCGCGCGTTTCCGCGGGCCATCTCGTAGGGATCTGGCCGGGCGGATGGACCTTTCGTGTCCGCATTAGTGCCGATATCGGCATTTCATCAATCTTTCTTCACCATTTCCGAAGGAATCATTCATGAGCACAGCTCTGCCGAACGCCGGGCGGCCGGCGTTCTACACAGTCCGAGAAGCGGCGGAGATTCTCCGCTGCAACAAGAACACGCTGTACCGCGCGATTCACGAGGGTGCGTTTCCGGCGGTGCGGATCAGGAGCCGGTTCGTGGTGCCGGCCGAGGCGGTTGAGCGGTTCGCGCGGGAGGCGGTCGAGTCCGGGACCTGCGTGGATGTCGCGGGGTTGACGGCTGAGCACCGCACTACGCGGGAGTTGGCCGAGGTTCGGGGAGGTCTGTCGTGGTGACCTCTGATGATCACTACCGGCTGGTTGGGATCGCGTGGCGGTTGGACCGGTTGCGGTGGGTGCCGCGTGACGTGCTGGGTGGCTTGGTGGTGCGGGACGGCGAGTGCGTGTGGGAGTTCACCTACGGCGACCCGCCGGAGCTGACCGGGCCTGAGTGCGTTGATCGGGAGTTGGTCGCGCGGATGTGTGCGCGGTGTCCGGTGCAGGACGAGTGCCTGGAACTGGAGTTGCGCATGGCCGGTGAGCGGACGGTCGGGGTGTGGGGCGCGCTCAACGAGCAGGACCGGCGTGCCCTGTACCCGCACTGGCGGCAGCGTGGCGAGCGGGCCGAACCGCTGGACACCGAGGACGGAGGTGAGCAGTGATGGCTGAGTTCAGCGTGACCCCGGTTCAGGTGCTCGCCGTGGTGGGTGTGCTGCTCGTCGTCCTGTGGGTCTGGCGGGCGAGTTCGCGCCGGGCGCGGGCGGCGGCTGACGCCGCTCGATCAGGGGCGCGGTTGTTGTCGCTGGCCGGGCGGGTGCTGTTCACGGCGGTGCTGATCGTCGGTGCTCAGTGGGTGGTCGTGACGCATCCCGGTAACCCGTGGCTGTTGCTCGCGGTGCTCGGGTTTCCGGCGTTGTTCTCGTCCTACGCGCTGACTCGGGCGCTCACGGTGACCACTGTGGACAGTCCGCGTCGGAAGGGTCGGCGATGAGCGAGGAGAGGAGTGGGGTGGCCGCCGATCGGCGGCCACCCGTGCCGCTGACTCGTGGGCAGAAGCTCGCGCGGGACGCGGCCGAGGCCGCCGAAGTGCGCGCGTACCAGACGCATCCGGACGTGATCGCGCTCCAGGTCGAACGTGTCCGGTCGCAGGTGGACCGGTTGTGCTGGGCGGGGATCCTGCTCGGGTTGGCGTTCACCATGACCAACGTGCAAACGTTTGCGGCAGCCGGTTCGCCAGCCTGGTCGTTGCCCTGGCTGGCGGCGTGGCTGCTCGATCCCACGGTGTCGGTCGTGCTGCTCGCGATCCTGCGGGCGGAGCAGGTCACAGCGCGGTACCAGGTCCGAACGGGACCGTGGGTGCGGCGGGCGAAGTGGTTCACGCTGGCGGCCACGTACCTGATGAACACGTGGGCGTCCTACGCGGCCGGTTCGCTCGCGGGCATCGTGTTGCACTCGGTGCCGCCGCTGGTGGTGTTCGTGGCCGCCGAGGCGGTGACGGACCTGCGCGACAAGCTCACCGAGGCCGTTCACCGGATCGCGCCGCCCGTTCATGAACGTTCACGAACCGCACGCCGCAAGTCCCTCGCGGACTACCTGGCCGAGGCGCGTCAAGCGTGGTCGCCTGGTGTGGAGGTCACGCCCGCGTGGGTGCGTGAGGTCACGAGCTGCTCGCGCGGGTTGTCTCCCCGCGTGGCCGCCGCGCTGGTCGCCGAACTGGGAGACCGGCCATGAACGGTGAACTCGTGAACGCCGAACCGGTCTATGACGCGGAGTTGGTCGACGAGTCGCGGCCGGTCTATGTCCAACCGCGGCTTGGTCGGTTCGCGTCCTGGTGGCTGCGGTCCTCGCGTGTGCCGGTGTGGTTGAAGGATCGTGGCGAGGCGCGGCAGGCAGCGAAGGACGGCGCGGTGTCGGTGCTGCGGTCGCCGTGGCGGTTCCTGCGCGCTGTCGTGCGTGGACTCGTCACGGCGGCACGGTGGTGGCGGCGGTGGGTGACCGTGCGGGACTACCGCGAGGCCGCCGAGTCGTCGGAGAAGCTCGCGGACAAGTTCACCGAGATCCGTGCGCTGACGCTGTTCCGGTGGAAGGTCACGGCCGCCGCGTCGATGGTCGCGGTGCTCGGTGTGGCGTTGGTGCACTTGGTCTACGGCGGCCGGCCGTTGTGGGTCGCGCTCGGTGTGGCGTCGGTCGGGCTGGCGGTGCTCGGCCGACGCAAGGACGGTGCGCCGGGGCGTAAGGCCGTGCTCGCCGGTCCGCGCACGCTGACGTGGACGATGGACCCGCAAGTCCTGGTGGACGCGTTCCGCGACGCGAAGCTGATCGGGAAGGACGAGACGCTGCGGCTGGTCGAGCGGGCGCGGCGGGTCGGCGACGGGTGGGCGGTCACGATCGATCTGCCGGCGACGCGCAAGGCGGCGGACGTGATCAAGCATCGGGAAGCGTTGGCGTCCGCTCTGGCGGTCGACGAGGTGCAACTGATCGTCGAGCGGGTGCGCGGTAACGGCGGCCACGCCGGTCGGGTGTCGATGTGGGTGGCCGACTCGGACCCGTACGCGACGCCTCCACTTCGGACGCCGCTGCTGGCGGTGCAGCGGTGGGACGCGTGGCGGCCGGTGCCGTTCGGCCGGGACGCGCGGGACCGGCGGATCGATCTGCCGTTGGTGTGGACGTCGCTGCTCGTCGGAGCGATTCCACGTCAGGGCAAGACGTTCGCCGCGAGGTTGGCCGCAGCCGGGCTGATCCTGGACCCGCACACGCGGCTGTACGTGGCGGACTTCAAGGCCGGCAAGGACTGGGACGCCGCCGCCCAGGTCGCGCACCGGTTCATGTCCGGCGACGAGTCAGCGCACGTACTGGCGCTCGTCGGGTGGCTGGTCGAGCTGGTCGGGGAGGTCCAGGGCCGCTACCGGCGCATGCGCGAGTTGGACGACCTGGTGTGCCCGGAATCGAAGATCACCCCGGACATGTCCCGCGATCTGGCGTTGAACATGCCGATCACGGCCGTGTTCCTCGACGAAGTCCAGGTGCCGTTGGAGGACCGCACGCCGTACACAGTGGAGGGCAAGCGAATCACGGCCGGCGAGTACGTGGGTGAGCTGCTGACATGGCTGGCGAAGAAGGGACCGGCGGCGGGCATCGTGTTGGTACTCGCGACACAGCGGCCGGACTCCAAGACCATCCCCAGTGGACTCCGGGCGGTGCTCGGCTCACGGTTCGCGCTGCGGGTGATGGACTGGCGTGACTCCAACATCGTGCTCGGCGAGCAGATGAACACCCGTGGCTACGACAGCAGCCGCCTACTCGCCTCTCACAAGGGCGTCGGCATCCTGCGGCCGGACGGAGAGACCCAGGCCGGGGCCGATGTGCTCGCGCTGACCGTGCGGACCTACTACATGCCCAACGAGGACTGGCACGAACTCTGCCAACGCGGCCGGGCGCTACGCGAGGCAGCCAGCACCCTCACCGGACACGCCGCCGGACAGACCGCGCCGCCCGAACTGACTCCGGCCTCCGTGGCCGCCATCGGAGTCGGTCACGAGCACCCGTCGCGGGTTCGTCGAGACCTACCGGAGCCGCTGTCGTCCGTCGCTGAGTACCTCGATCCAGACCTCGACAGCACGGACGGCCGCGAGTTCGTGCCGACCACCGAACTGGTCGAGGCACTCGACGTCGAGCCGAACGCGCTCGGCCGGGCGATGAGTGATCTCGGGTGCCAGTCCAGCCGGCAACGCGTGGTCAGTGAGGACGGCACCGTCCGACAGGTACGCGGCTACCGACTGGCCGACATCCGCGCCGCAGTGGAGGCCGGCGACCAGCCGTCACAACCCGACGACGATGTCGACATGCCGTCACACTACATGTGACGGCATCAAATGGGCGTCTACCTGCGGAAACGAGAGCTGTGACGGCTGTGACGGCAGCACGAAATGCCGTCACAGCCGTCACGAACGGGCCTCACAGAGGTGAGAAAGAAGGTGCCGGCGATGCCGTCACACCGCCCGTTGGCGATCACGAACAAGGTCCTCGTACTGGAGGCCGTCGCCGTACTTCTGCGTGACCCGGCAGACAAGCCGGATGCGACCAGGCCGCATTGGGTCGATCCCGTTCACCGCGTTGCGCATCGACCCTTCCGAGATCGTGTCCTCGCCCAGCGCGTTGCACTCCTCTACCAGCCGACGAATCGGCCAGTTGTGTTCCTCCAGCCAGGCGCGGATCAGCTTCCGATTGATCATCGGCATGGCTCAGTCCTTCGTCCGGCTGTAGGCCAGCTCACGAACCGCGTGGCCGAGGGCCGCCAGTCGAACGGACAGCAGCATCTGATCTGCGAACGGGAAGGACACGACGTTCGGGGGAGCGGGGTCGAGCACCCATCGTCTGTAGGAGTTCAGCAGCCCGCTGACGTTGCGTAGTTCGTGGATGAAGGTGCTGTCCCTGCCTGCTGCCAGGTTAGGAACGCCCGGATTCTCGGGCGCCTGTGGTGACACGATCACCGGGAGGTGCGCCGGGTCCTCGTCGTAGGCCGGTACCGCCAGCAACTCGTGAGCCAGCCGTGCGAACCGTTCCAGCGCGAAGCGCTCGAACACCACCGTTGTCTCGTCAGCCGGGTCGCCGAACACGACACGGATGTCACGGTTGTTGGTGAATCCACCGGACACACGGCAGTTTTCGGGGATCATCAGCCAGACAGACCTGTCGGGCAGATCGGTCTTCATACTGGCTGTTCTCCCTCGGTTCCGTTCGTGGCCACTCCCAGATGCCGAGCCGTGGTGACACCGTTGATCACCGCGTCGCGGCCCTGTTCACGTCGCGCGGCCCGCTCCCGCAGTCGGTCTGCCAGGTCACTGACTCGATCAGCCAAGGCGCGCTCGTCCGCCGGTGGGAGTGCAGGCGTTCGTTTGGCGTCGGCGTCCAGAAGGTTCAGCACGTACCGACCAAGAAGCGTGTTGACGCTGGCCGCCACACTCATCAGGACGTAGTCCCAGTGAGCCTGTTCGTCTGGCGGCGGAATGCGGCTCATGCCGCAGGCTCCGCACGAACCTGCGGGTGCACTATCCGGGCGGTGTCCTCCCGCTCGAAACAGGCATCCATCTCGGCGAGAGCTTGGCTGCTGACCTCGACAAGTTTTCGGATGCCCGCAGCATTGAGTAGCAGCTCGACGTTCTGGCCATCGTCACCGATCACGACAGTCACCAGGTCGCTGCCCTCAACGGCGCAGTACATCGGGCAGCTCTCGTCGATGCTCGCCCACGTGCCGACGCTGAGGTGTTTCATACACAGTCTCCCGATTCATTGGGAGCCCGGCGACGACCACACGGAGGTGGGGACAAGTCGTCGCCGGGCTGGCTTACGCACGGTCGCGACACGCGGCCGAACTTGACTAAAATCAGTCTTTCGTCAACAGTTCATCGACAGGAATGACATGCGTATGCCATATGAATGCCACGGGGGACACGATGGAGCTGCGGAACATGGATCAGGGTGGTGCGGACCGACCAGCCCGCACAATGCTCGAACACTTGATCAAGCATGAGCGCGGGGAGACCTTCGAAGAATTCGCCGCGTACGCCGAGGAGTTCGCCCGCCGCCACAAGCTCGCCGGCACCCTCAGCCTCCGCCACCTACTCCGCCTCGTCTCGGGCCGAAGGGCCGACGGAAGCGCGCTTGGCACCCCACGCCCCGCAACAGCGGACCTACTCGAACGAATCTTCGGGCTGACGATCTCGGAACTGCTCGCGTCACCAACCACGGTGAGTAGCGACAGGGAAACCACCGAACTCCGTCAGCGATTGAGCGCCGCGCGCCACGTCGACCGCACCGTGATCGAGCTGCTCCGTGAGCAACTCTCCGCCCTGCGCCGACTCGACCGCCAGATGGGCGCGGTCGTCGCCTACGACGAAGTACGACAGAAGGTCGAACAGGTACGCCAACTCCACTCCCACAGCCTCACACCCGCCGTGCGCGTCGAGTTGGGGCGCGTGCTCGCCGAACTCAGCGCTCTCGCCGGCTGGGAAGCACTCGACCGCTACGCGATTCGACAAGCATGGGACCACCACGAACTCGCCAAACGAGCGGCCCGCGACGCCGAATCACCGGCACTGCTCGCTCATGCCACAGCCCAACAGGCGCTGGTACTCACCGAACTCGGCGAAGTTCGACACGCCCTCGACCAACTCGACCTGGCCAGAACGCTCGTTGAGCGTAAAGGCCCGGATCTACTTCGTGCGTGGCTCGCGGCTGCACATGGCGAAGGCCTCGCCGCAGCCGGACGCCGCGACGATGCCATACGCGCGTTCGACACGGCTGAAAGCCTGCTGCCATCAGACCGGGTTGATCCAACGCTCTCGTTTTTGTTCCTTGAAGGCGCTCACCTCGATCGTTGGCGTGGCCACGCACTTGCTCGGCTTGGGGACGAGCAAGCGGCCACGATCCTCATCAACGCCCTCGAACGACTCGATCCGACGTTCACTCGTGCAGAGACGGCCCTTCGGGTAGATCTGGCAATCGCGCTAACCAAATTCGGGGAACTGGGCATCGCCCGCACTCACGCTGAGCGAGCCGAACGGCTTGGCTCCGAGATTGGGTCTGTTAGACAGCGGAACAGGGTCCGAGCACTTCTTGGTTAGGAAGCTCCGTTGAACGGGTGCAGCAAGCAGGCTGCCAGGTGTGAAGCGCCGAGCTGGAAATTTCATGCGGTCGCCATCTGGATCGTCCGGTTGCTTGATCGCCTTCCCCTGAATGGACTACCCGTCCCAAGGGTTCATGCTAACGACGGCTTCACAATGCGCGCGGGATGTACCACGATGGGGACATGGTGGGTGGGGCGGTCCATGCGCGGAGCAGCGTGGCGACGTTGGATGCGAATCGGGCGAAGTCGAGATTCGGTGTTGCCTACGTTCGTGCGGTATGCAGCCAAGCTGGGGTCGGCTTTGACGAGACTAGCTCGGACGAGGACGTTCTTGCCGTCGATGGGAAGGTTGAATTCGAGATCGCGCCTGCGCGAGTGCAGGTGAAATGTACGGGGCAGTTCCGGATCAAAGGTGGTTCGACGGCGACCTGGAAAATCGATGAGGCCTGGCGTCAGAGCTGGAAACGTTCCTGTCTCCCCGTGTATTTTGTTTTGGTGATCGTGGATCCGGATGATCAAATGTCCTGGCTGCACCATCAAGACGTGGCGACTATGCACCGTGCGGCAGCCTTCTGGGTCCGGGTGGACACACTCCCGGATGGGCAGAACATCATCGTTCCAAAGGCGCAGCGATTGACGGCTGAAACGCTGTTGTTGTGGGCGGATGACGTAGAGGCCAGCTTCGTTGGGGCGGGAGGGGGCGGTGTGGTTGCCTGACCCCGTCGTCTTGCCGACATTAGCCGATCTGTTGACCTATCTTGGCGTCCGCGGGTGGTCATCCAGTCCGCCAGGTCCGGGCGGAACGCTTTGGATGAAGAATGATTCGCGAATCGGTGTTCCACACGAACCGGATGATGTATTGATTAGCTCAGTGTTGAGCAGGCTTGCGCGATCCGAACGGCGGGACGTCAAAGTGACCGCTGATGCGGTACGATACGTTCGCTTCGATGTTACACACTTGCGTGCAGTGAACGATCTTCGCATCATTGACAAGATCCCTCTTGAGACGGCGACGAAGTTGATCAGTTCTGCGCGGACGATGTTACGCGCGACCGCTACCACGGCTAGAAGGGAGCGTTCTCAGATCGGCGGCAGCTACTCGCGTTTTGGTGATGAAGTAATTCGCGATTCATTCATGGGGCACACCGAGAGAGGCTCGTTCATTATCCCGGTGCTGGTGCCGATCCCGGAGCCTGACCCAACTATCTCCAAGCAGCCAACCCTGTATGACGGCCTGGAGCCCGCCCTGTATAGCGCCGCGCCGGAGCCGTTTGAGCGCCGGGTTGTGCGTACATTCGCACAATCGATGCAGGCTGTTCGTGATCTTGTCGTGCAGCCCGACCGTATCCCGAACGTCGACAACATCCACGAACTAGTTTATCGAGGGGTAAGTCGGGAGTTCTGCGCGGGGTTAGTGAATGTCCTCGAAGAGAGCGCGATCGGAGAGTTCGAGACCAGCGTCGAGTGGGCGCCGGTGGTGCCTGCCCCGGACACAATGCCACGACAGGTATCGATCAGCGCGGACGCTGTTGATTTGGTCCGGTCCGTGGCTGAACGGCTGCGACAGCGAAAAGCGTCGTCCAAACAGGTGTTCTCCGGTTCCATCGTCCAATTCCGTCATGAGAACCATGATGATCCTTTCGGTGAGATCGCAGTGTCGACCATGCGCCGAGGGAGACCGTCTGAAGTCAGGGTGCGGCTCCCTATCGAGACCTATCGCGAAGCGTGGGAGTGGCACAACGCCGGCCGTGCAGTGCTGGTCGAAGGGCTCATCCGTCGTATACCGGGCAAGTCCGGCATCGTGGATACGCCGGTCCGGTTCCAGCCGCTCGACGAGTTGATGTTGCCCGGCGCAGGTTAACTTCTCAGGAGGTCGATTAGGGGTCGACCCTGGACTGTTCCGCGCGCGGTCAGTTGAGCCCGCCCACGGCGAGCGCTGAGTCTCGACAGCGCCGGGGGTCATCATCTCGGGTGGGTGCGAGTTTGGGTGCGAACTTCGTTGCGCAAGTGTGATCCGAGGATCGCTGTCGCTCTTCGTGGCGACATACCTGCTGGTCAGAGACCTATGGGACGTCATCCAGCCGCCTGTAAATCTGTCGCGAAAGCTACGAAGGTTCGAACCCTTCACCCGCCACCACATGCTCAAACGGCCCGTTGACCAGCAAGAACAGGTCAACGGGCCGTTTGCTGTCTGTCCGGCTACGTCCGGGTGACGGCGGCTGGTTGCGACGGTTTGTGGGCCATGTGTGGGCCAACGTTCGGGGGCTTCGCTCGGCGAAGCAAACGGGGGCGCCAAGACAGGAGAGGCTGTACCAAGGGGTGCAGGGCGAGATGCCGACTCGTTCGTGCGTAACTACCTGGGACGATGGCGTGGGTGGGTGAGTTGGCTGGCCGGCCACCACAGCCACCAGCGGCCCTGCTCGGCCTCGGCAAGCTCCGTCAGGCCGGCGTCGAGGTCGGGGCCTGATGGCAGGGCGGCCAGGATGTCGATGCCGTCGCGGAGTAGCCAGCGGTCGATCGCGTCCAGTGCCGTGTCCTGGTCGAAGTCGGATAGATCGGTTCGCCAGAAGAGGTTGGCGGTCATGAATGTGCGAAGTTGGTGGGCCGCCGCGGTCCCGCCGATCGTCGTCCAGGTGGTCAGCCATGGGCGTACGTCGCCAGTGATCTGTGTGAGGAAAACGAGGACTTCGTTCACCGGGTGGGTGCTTGGGTAGGTGGTCAAGGTCGTGTTCCACCATGTACGCAACACATTTGCGACTGCGGTGCGTTGCTCGGCGGGCCACTCCTGCCACCCTGCCTCGACAAACCGGGCGGGGACGGCCTCGTCGAAGCTGAGAGGTGGCCCGTCGATGTGCAGGCGCAGGATTCGCGGCGTCGCGGACAACATCTGGTTGACGAAGGCGGCTTCGTTGGAGCCGAACGCCCATTTGCCGTGAAAGACCAGTCTGTAGAACGGGCCGTCATACTCGAACGGGTCAGCGGCGGGGCCTGGGTCGTCGGGGAAGGCTGCTGCCAGGCGCGTGAGGGCGGCTGCGAGGTCGTCCATGGCAGTCCCAACAGGACTCCGCGCGTGGCGAAGAGAGTAACGATACACCGCGTTATCGTGCGGCGAAAGCACCTGCAAAGTCCGTCTCAGCGGCGGAGCTGGGACCGGGGTCCTCACCGTTCCCGGCGGGTGAGGCGCGGGCGGCGGCGTTCGGGAGCGAAGACACCGGACGCGTCGCGCTGTAACTGCCGTTCGGCGGCGACGGCCGCCGTGCGTAACTGGTCGAGAGTGGCTCGGTCGGGGACTTCCCTGATCGCGTAGGTGGCCTGTATCGCGGCGTCCGCCGTGTCGGCCAGTTCTGGCAGCAGGATGGACACCGTGGCCAACGGCGCCGTGATGGCCGCGCGGGTTATCCGGCCGGCCGCGCGCGCCGCTTGCTGCGTGTCCTGATCCGCGTCGGACAGTCGCAGGTCTTCGCGGTCCCATCGGGCGCGCCGGTGGTCCGCGACCGCCGACAGCAACGCGGTGAGCGCGGCCAATGCCTCCGTGCGCCGGTCCTCCGCACGCGTCTCCCGGCGAGCCACCCGAGCGGAACGGGCCTGCAGGACACCACCGAGCAGGCCGCCCGCCAGCGTGCCCGCGACCGCGATCACGCTGGCCCACAACGAAACCATGCTGGTCATGGCCGTCGGCGGCCTGTTCCGTGACCGGTTTCAACCGTGTTGGCCCATCGACGCGCTCTCATCTTCAACGTCCTTGTCCTGCCGGCTCGACTCCGCGACAGCGGAGCGTCACCTGATCAACACTGTCGAGGACAGGGAACCACGCGAGGTCTGCGTCGGGCGAACGCGGGCGGCTCACGTCGATCTTGTAACGCGGTCACCGTGGTTCGCGACTGAGGGAACACCATGCGGGAGGTCGATATGGATATCGCTGAGCGGACGCAGGCGTTGGCGCTGAAAATTCGGAAGCAGAAGGCGAGTATCGAGACCGAGGAGGCGACCAAGAACGCCTTCGTCATGCCGTTTATCAGCACGGTGCTCGGCTACGACGTCTTCAACCCCGCCGAGGTGATTCCCGAGTTCACCGCGGATGTGGGTACCAAGAAGGGCGAGAAGATCGACTACGCCGTCGCGCACGGCGGTCAGATCCAGCTGCTCATCGAGGTCAAGAAGATCAACGACCCGTTGCGGGTCGAACATGCCTCGCAACTCTTCCGCTATTTCGCGGTGACCAACGCGCGTATCGCGATCCTGACCAACGGCGAGTCCTACCATTTCTACACCGACCTGGACGCGCCCAACCGGATGGACGCCAAGCCATTCCTGGTGCTCGACTTCGGTGCTCTTGACGAAACGCTCCTGCCGGAGCTCGCGAAACTCACCAAGGAATCCTTCGACCTGGATTCGGTGATCAGCGCCGCCGGTGAGCTGAAGTACATCGGGCAGCTCAAGCGGGTGCTCGCCGCCCAGTTCAAACAGCCGGAGGACGACTGGGTCCGGTTCCTGACGACCCGGGTCTACGACGGCTCGTTCACCCAGCGGGTCCGTGAACAGTTCGTCCCCCTGGTGACCAAGGCCGCGCGGCAGTTCCTCACCGAACAGGTCAACGACCGCCTCAAGAACGCCCTCGGCGGCCCGGACGTCCTCGTCAGTGTGCCCGAGCCGGCACCGGAGCCGGCCGAGACCAACGGTGACCTGGTCACGACGGACGAGGAGATCGAGGGCTACCGGATCGTCCGGGCCATCGTCTGCAGCGAGGTGCCGGCGGCCCGCGTGGTCGTCCGGGACACCAAGACCTACTGCGGCGTCCTGCTCGACGACAACAACCGCAAGCCGATCGCGCGGCTGTGGCTCAACCGCTCCCGCAAGTACCTCGGGCTGTTCGACGAGGCCAAGGTCGAGACCCGCATCCCCATCGACACCGTCGAGGACATCTACCGGCACGCCGCGCACCTGCGGCAGACCGTCAGCCGGTACCTCGCCAGGGCCGCCAGCGGCGACGTCGACGCGGACGGCCCGGTGCCGGCTGTCACGGTCTGACATGCTGTCAGCGGTCCGCTACGCTGAGCAGCCGGCAGGGGTGTGGCTTCAAGGATCGGGCGAGGATGATCGACGTTCTCAGGGTGCTTGTGGACGCCTTGGGCCGCCTCGTTCCGGCGGCGCGGGACCAACCGACAGCCGCGCGGCTGGGGTATGACCTCCTCGTCTCCTACGCGACGTTGAACCGGTCGCTCATGTGCGCAGGCGACGTCGTCACCAGGGCCGAGATCGTCGCCGGGCGGGCTCGGGACGAGGTCTGGGTGGTCGGCAAGGGCCCCGGCGGGGAGCTGAGTGAACTCGAGTACCTGCTCAAGGCCCAGCTGCGGAATCTCAACAAGGTCGAGGCCATGTTGATCGGGCGGTATCGCGAACAACTGGATCTCGTCGGTGGGGAACTGGCCGAGCTGCGGGTCAGGTTGGGGGAGCGGAACACTGTTCTGCGGGTCCTGCTCGGCCGGTTGGGTTGGAACCAGCTTCCCCTGGAGGGCCTGCCGTTGCTCGACGATGAGCCGCTCAGCTCGGCCACGCCGGAGATTCTGGATCTGAACCGGAACCGCGCGGCCATCGCGGCGGGAATGACGGCCTATCTCGCCCTGTGGCGGCCTCGGGAACGGGTCGACGAGATCACCGAGTCCATGGCGGCCCTGCGTGCCGCGTTACTGTGCGGCTTCGCGGTCGACGACCTCCTGCCGCTCGTTGGCGACGCCCGCTTTCGTTAGGGTCCCGCGCCATGCGGCGACTCGACCCGAACCAGACCCGACGGGACCGGGTCGCGCGTCAAGGGCTGAACACGCCGGCTGCGAACGTCCACGACGCGGTCGCGCGCGTCGTCGGCCTGCAGGCGCAGGACCCGCGCGCCAACCGGCTCGCGGTCCGCGCACGGACCACCGGCCGCACCGCCGCCGACGTCGACGCCGCCTGCCGCGACCGCACCGTGGTCCGCACCTGGGCCATGCGCGGCACCCTGCACATGCTCACCGCCGAGGACTACTGGTGGGTCAACGGGCTGCTCGGGCCCTACTTCGCGGCTCGGGGAGCGCCTCGGCGGCGGCAGCTCGGGTTGGCCGACGCCCTGCTGGACAAGGCCGCTTCCCGGATCGAGCGGCTGAGCGAGCCGTTGCCGCGCCGGGACCTGATCGAGCGGCTCGACCTCGGCATCGACGAGCGCGGGCAGGCGCCGGCGCACCTGCTGAGCTGGGCCGCCAACGTCGGGCTCGTCTGCCGGGGGCCGGAGACCGCCCGCGACGAGCCGACCTATGTCCAGGTCCGGGACTGGCTCGGGCCCCGGCCGGACACCGATCCCGCGGACGCGCTCGCGACCTTGGCACACCGCTACCTCGCCGGCTACGGACCCGCGACCGCCGAGGACCTCGCCGCCTGGTCCGGGTTGCCCATCACCCGCGCGAGGGACGGGCTGGCGGCCATCGCCGACCTCGTCGACACCGTCGAGCTCGACGGCTCCGCCGCCTATGTGCTCACCGGCGCCGAACCAGCGCCCGCCTGCCCACCCCGGCTGCTCGGGCACTTCGACGCCTACCTGCTCGGCTACCGCGGTCGTGACCTCGCGGTACCGGCCGGTCTGCGCTCGCGGATCCAGTCCGGCGGCGGGTTCGTGATGCCCACCGTCCTGGTCGACGGCGCCGCGGTCGGCACCTGGCGGGCGACCCCCACCCAGGGTGCTCTTGTCGTCGAGTTGCACACCGACCGGAAGATCTCCGCCGAAATCGGTAACGAGGTGACTGATCTCGGACGATTCCTCGACGTACGAGCCGAGCTGGTGACGCCATCCGGGTGACGGCGAGCCACCAATTCGGTAACCGAATCCTCTTAGCACAGTCGGAATCTTCGTCCAGACGGGGTACAGTTACGCGACCGTGACGTGGCTCGTTCGAGGCTGTCGTCACTGTGCGGCGGTTATCTGACCTGGTTGTCACCCAGACGGCCGAGGAGAGTGCATGACGGACACGGCACCTGAGCGCGCCACCGAACTTCCGCCCGACCCCACTATCGACCGCCGCTTCGGCGGGTTCTCCGTGCTCGTGCTGATCGTCGGCATCCTCGCCGCCGCCCTGGTCTCCTGGTGGCTGCCGCTCGAGCCATCCGCCGACCTCATCGGCGTCGGCCTGCTGTTCGTCCTCGCGTTCCTGGTGGTCGAACAGATCTCGGTCAACATCGACGTCCGCGGCGGCGTCTCCTGGACCATCTCGTTCACCGAGATCCCGCTGGCCATCGGCCTGCTCGTGGCGCCGTTCCAGGTCGTGCTCGCCGCGCACCTCATCGCGGGCGTCGGCACGCTGCTCGCCCGCCGGGTGCAGGACCGCGTCCTCTACAACACCGGCGCGGAGATCCTCGAGATCACCACCGCGTTCACCGTGTTCACCGTCGTCGGCAACCTCGCCGACGGCACCGGGCCCGCCTGGTTCGCCGCGTTCGCCGGCGCGCTCAGCGCCCCGGTCTCCAGCACGCTGCTCGCCCTCGCCGCGGTGCACATCCTCGGCAGGCGGATGCGGTTCGCCGCGGCCACCATGCTCGTCTCCCGCACCCTGGTCCTCGGCCTGGTCAACGCCTCGGTCGGGGTCGTCGGCTACCAGGTCGCGACCAACGTCGCCGACGGGTGGCTGCTGGTGCTGGCCATGGCCGGCGGCGTCTGGGCGCTCTACTTCGCCTACGCCGGCCTGCTGCGCGAACAGCGCGACCTCGAGGCGTTGTCCGAGGTCAGCCTGATCGTCGCGCGGTCGGGCAGGCGCGCGGCCGCCCGGCCGGCGATCGGCCAGGACACCGCGAACGCGGTCCGGTCAGACGACTGGCTCGGCGTCGCCCATCGGATCAAGGACCAGCTCGGCGCGGCCAGGGTCGTCCTGCGGCTGCGGTTCGACCCGCAGTCGCCGATGCACACCGTCGTCGCCGGGGACGCGCTGCCCTCGGACATGATCGACCTGGAGGCCGCCGGCAGCCGGGCCGACGCGCTGCTGCGCCTGCCCGGCTCGCACGTCCGGCACTTCCGCAGGCTCGACGCGCTGTCCGAGGTCCGGCAGGCGCTCGCCCGCCGCGGCGCGGACGAGGCGCTGGTCGTGCCGCTGCGCAGCGCGAGTCACCTGCTCGGCGTCGTCGAGGCGCACGACAAGCTCAACCGCTGGCGCGGCTTCGGCCAGGCCGACCTGCGGATGATCGGCACCACCGCGAGCCACCTGGCCACCGCACTGGACAACCGCAGGCTGCTCGCCACCCTGCGCCACGACGCCTACCACGACCCGCTCACCGGCCTGCACAACCGGCCGGGCTTCCGCCAGGTCGCCTGCGAGCTGCTCGCCAACAACCCCGGCTCGGTGATGCTGCGGGTCGACCTGGAGGTGCAGTCGGCGATCAGTGACGCCCTCGGCTACGCGTGGAGCGACCGGATCACCATCGCCGCCGGCCGCAGGCTGCGCGACGCGCTCGGTGCGGACACCCCGCTCGCCCGGCTGGAGGGCGGTGCGTTCGCCGCGCTGCTGGTCGACTCGGACTTCGACCGCGCACAGGAGGTCGCCGAGAAGCTGCTCGCCAGCCTCTCCACGCCCTACCCGGTCGACCGGCTGACCGTCGAGGCCGGTGTGGTCGTCGGCTACTCCTCCTCGGCGATGTCCGACGGCGTGCTGTTCACCGACGCCGCCGGCGTGCCGCGCGAGGGCGCGGTCGCCGAGCCCGACGTCGACGAGCTGCTCAAACGGGCCGACGTGGCGCTGCGGGCCGCGCGGACCAGCGGGGAGAAGGTCAAGGCCTACGTGCCGAGCATGGGCCAGATGTTCCTGCGGCGCTTCCAGCTGGTCACCCAGTTCCGCCAGGCGCTGGAGTCCGGCCAGGTCAGCGTGCACTACCAGCCGAAGGTCGCGCTGCCGAGCCGCACGGTGCTCGGCGTCGAGGCGCTGGTGCGCTGGGTGCACCCGGAGTTCGGCCGGCTCGACCCGGACGAGTTCGTGCCGGCCGTCGAGGCCGCCGGGCTGGTCGACGCGCTCACCGACTTCGTGCTGGAGAAGGCGCTGGTCCGGATCCGCAAGTGGATGGACCGCGACCTGCGGATCGGCGTCGCGGTGAACCTGTCCGTGCGCAGCCTGGCCAACCTGGACTTCCCCCAGCAGGTCGACGCGGCGCTCAAGCGCAACGGGGTGCCGGCCGAGCTGCTGACCCTGGAGCTGACCGAGTCCGGCGTGATGGCCGACCCGGCCAGGGCGCTGCCGGTGCTGCGCTCGCTGCACGCGCTGGGCGTCGTGCTGGCCGTGGACGACTTCGGCACCGGTTACTCCTCGCTGGCCTACCTGCGGCAGCTGCCGGTCGACGAGGTGAAGATCGACAAGAGCTTCGTGTTCGGCATGGGCAGCGATCTCGGCGACCTGGCCGTGGTCCGCTCGATCGTCGAGCTCGGTCATTCGCTCGGGCTGATCGTGGTCGCCGAGGGCGTCGAGGAGGACGCCGCCCGTGACCAGCTGGCCAACATGGGCTGCGACGTCGCGCAGGGCTATCTGATCTCCCGTCCGCTGTCCGAGGAGCGGCTGGAGGCCTGGTTGCAGGCGCGCACCGCGAAGGCGCGCGGGCTGCGCGACGAGACCGTGCTGACCCTGCTGTCCTGAGGTGGGAGCCCCATTTCGTTGACCATGAGCCGCCGTGTACAGTCATCTCGGCTCAAGCAAGAAGGCCGAGCACGCCCCAATAGCTCAGTCGGTAGAGCGTCTCCATGGTAAGGAGAAGGTCTACGGTTCGATTCCGTATTGGGGCTCGCAGGTGGGTCAGGCATGTCCATGGAGAACATGGACATGCCTGCTCGCTTATTACACTGGGGGCCGAGCCCCCAGACCCCTGCCAGGGGGCAAGCCCCCTGGACCCCCAGGCGGTGTCAGCTTTGGATGATCGTTTGCTTGCCTGCTTCTCTGCTTGAGCTTCTTTCAGGTGGTGGGTGGGTTGTCTCGGTTGTCTGGGGTTGGGTCGGTAGGGTTGGTGGGTGTTGGGGCGGTGTAGCTCAGTCGGTAGAGCAAGCGGCTCATAATCGCTGTGTCGCCGGTTCAAGTCCGGCCACCGCTACGCGTTGAGTGTGAGAGAGAGGCTAGGCTGTGGCTGGCAGCGACGTGCGACCGAAGATCACGATGGCGTGCGAGGAGTGTAAGCACCGGAACTACATCACTCGGAAGAACCGGCGTAACGATCCGGATCGTCTTGAGGTGAAGAAGTTCTGCCCGAACTGTGGTGGGCATCGGCTGCACAAGGAAACTCGCTAGGTGCCGTTGGATCCCTCCTTCGCTGGGCATGCTTACCCGCGTTCGGAGGTTTACGAGGTTGGGCGGGCCAAGATCCGGGAGTTCGCGGATGCTGTTGGCGACCCCAACCCGGTGTATCGGGAGGTTGGGGCGGCTGCGGCTGCTGGCTATCCCGATGTGATCGCGCCGCCTACTTTTCCCACCATCCTGTTTGGTCGGTACTCGTTGGAGTCGCTGGTTGGGGATGAGCGGCTGGGGCTCGACTACGACCGCATGGTGCATGGGGACATGTCGTTCGCCTATACGCGGCCGGTGCGAGCTGGGGATCGGGTGACTGTGGTCACTCATATCGAGCGGGTCATGAACCGGGCTGGTAACGACTTTCTTGATCTTCGGGTTGATGTCGACACCGAGGATGGCGAGCGGGTTGTGGTGGCTCGGGCGCAGCTGGTTGTGCGGGGTGCGGTGTGACGGCTGGGGAGATCGTCGTCGGCACTGAGCTGCCGGGCCTGTCGGTTCGGGTTACGCGTGCTGATCTGGTGCGTTATGCCGGTGCTTCGTTGGACTTCAATCCGATTCACTGGAACGAGCGGGTCGCGGCCGAGGTTGGGCTGCCCGGCGTGATCGCGCACGGCATGTTCACCATGGGGATCGCCGCGCGGGTGGTCACCGAGTGGCTTGGTGACCCTGGGGCGCTGCTTGAGTACGGTGCGCGGTTCGTTCGGCCGGTGGTTGTGCCCAATGACGAGGCCGGGGCGCTGGTCGAGTTGAGCGGCAAGGTCCGTGAGGTCCGGGAGGACGGCACGGCGCGGGTGGATCTCACGGCGAAGTTCGACGGGCGGGCCGTGCTGGGCAAGGCCGTCGCCATCGTCCGGCTCCCGGCCGCGACGCCCTGAATGAGGCATTGACGACGTTCAACGTCCCGAATGAGGCATTCAGGGCTGGTCCATGGCGGCCAGGTCCTCGGCGGCGCGCATCGTGTGCCAGATGACCTCTGGCGGGATCTCCTCGGCTCGGGTTGACGCCACCACTGCCCATGGGTCGTCTGGGCGGTTGACCAGTGCGCCCACGCAGGAGACGCCCTCGCGGAACTGGCCGTGTTCCAGGAAGGGACGGTCGGCGCTGGCGCCGGCCAGCTCGACTTCCAGGTCGGCGGTGTCGATGAGGGTGCGGGCGGTGAACCGGCGCATTCCCTGTGCGGACAGGTAGGCCGCGCGGCGGGCACGGGGGAGCGAGGCCAGCAGCACCTTGCCCAGCACGGTGGCGTGCGCGGCCACGTCCAGGCCGACCTCGAGGTCCTCGAGGTGTGGTGACTCCGGGCCCTCGACCAGGTCGGTGACCACGACCCGGCCGGACACGAACCGGCCGAGGTAGACCGAGTGCCGAGTGGTCGCGGACAGGTGCCCCAGGACCGCGTGCACCTCGGGTGACTGCTCGAACGAGCCCTGCAGGTCGTGGAACAGGCGGGCGACCGACGAGCCGAGCGTGTAGCGGCCGGTGGGGTCACGGACCAGGTAGTTCTCGTAGGTGAGGGTGCGCACGAGGTGGTAGGTGGTGGAGAGGTTGAGCCCACAGCGCCGGGAGATCGCCTTGACGGTCAGCGGGGCCTTGCTCGCGCCGACCTCCTCCAGGATCCGGAAACCCCGGGACACCGAACGGACGAGATCGGACGGCTCCGGCGCCTGGCCGCGCATGTTAATGGTTCCCCCGAGGTCAGCACCGAAAAAACGATTGTGCGTCACTCAGCCGGAGCCCGCCAATTCACCCGTTGTCGCCATCTGAAAACTTGCGGCTTCCATCGGACGGGGAGTCGCTGTCAGCCTGGAAACTGCGGTTTTCCGATTCCCGGTCGAGACCCCGCCGGTGACCGTCCTGGACGGTGCTGCCAACGCGGCACCGTCCAGGGTGGGCGGGTTACCGCACCTCGCGGAGCAGCTCACCCATCCGCGTCACGCCGGTGACCAGATCGTCGTCACCGAGGGCGTAGGAGAGCCGGAAGTAGCCCGGGGTGCCGAACGCCTCACCCGGGACCACGGCCACCTCGGCGTGCTCGAGGACCAGCGCGGCCAGGTCGACGCTGGTCTCGACCTTCGTGCCGCGCAGCTCCTTGCCGAGCAGGGCCTTCACCGACGGGTAGGCGTAGAAGGCGCCCTGCGGGGTCGGCACCTCGACGCCGGGGATCTCGCCGAGCAGCCGGACCATCGTCTGCCGGCGGCGGTCGAAGGCCGCGCGCATCTCGTGCACCGCGTCCAGCGGCCCGGACACCGCGGCCAGCGCCGCCCGCTGGGACACGTTCGCCACGTTCGAGGACAGGTGGGACTGCAGGTTCGCGGCCGCCTTGGTCACGTCGGCCGGGCTGATCATCCAGCCGACCCGCCAGCCGGTCATGGCGTAGGTCTTGGCCACGCCGTTGACCACGACGCAGGTGTCGGCCAGCTCCGGGACCACCACCGGCATCGACTCGGCGGTGACGCCGTCGTAGGTCAGGTGCTCGTAGATCTCGTCCGCGACGACCCAGATGCCGTGCTCGGCGGCCCAGGCGCCGATGGCGGCCACCTGCTCGCGGGGGTAGACCGCGCCGGTCGGGTTGGACGGGCTGCAGTACAGCAGCGCCTTGGTCCTCGGCGTGCGGGCCGCCTCCAGCTGCTCGACCGTGGCCAGGTAGCCGCTGGTCTCGTCGGTCACCACGGGGACCGCGACGCCGCCGGCCAGCGCGATCGACTCGGGGTAGGTCGTCCAGTACGGGGCCGGCAGCAGCACCTCGTCGCCGGGGTCGAGCAGGGTCGCGAAGGCCTGGTACACGGCCTGCTTGCCGCCGTTGGTCACCAGCACCTGGTTGGCCGCCACCTGGTAGCCGCTGTCGCGGGCCGTCTTCGCGGCGATGGCCTCGCGCAGCTCCGGCAGACCCCCGGCCGGGGTGTAGCGGTGGTTGCGCGGGTCCTGCGCGGCGGCCACGGCGGCCTCGACGATGGCGGGCGGGGTGGGGAAGTCCGGCTCGCCGGCACCGAAGCCGATGACCGGCCGGCCGGCCGCCTTCAGTGCCTTGGCCTTGGCGTCCACGGCCAAGGTCGCGGACTCGGCGATGCCGCCGATCCGGGCGGAAATCCTGCTCACGGTGCTGTCTACGGCCATGACCAGATGGTCCCAGACCGGTCGGGATGGTCGTCTCGGGGTCTGGTTGACGGGCGCGGTTGCGGAGCTCGTCAGGCGTTGTCGTACACTCTGGAACTTGGAAGTTGACGATCCAACCCCACGTTGCACAGTGGGGTAGGTTCGATGCGTCCGAAGACCGCGAGATCGAGCGATCGAGATCGCGAAGGGGTGTAGCTCAACTGGCAGAGCAGCGGTCTCCAAAACCGCAGGTTGCAGGTTCAAGTCCTGTCACCCCTGCGTCAGACGCAAGGTGTGGATCCATCGAGCGGAGGAACTGGCGTGGTTGACGACCGGGACAAGGAGCGGGACAAGGGGCAGGAGCGCCCTTCTCGTCCGGTCACCGCCGCGGCGCGGCGTGAGCGCCGGGCTTCCGCTCGCCCTGCTGCGCGGAAGGACTCATCCGCGGACG
Source organism: Actinophytocola sediminis (assembly GCF_054779715.1). Classification (NCBI taxonomy): domain Bacteria; kingdom Bacillati; phylum Actinomycetota; class Actinomycetes; order Pseudonocardiales; family Pseudonocardiaceae; genus Actinophytocola; species Actinophytocola sediminis. The sequence goes on from NZ_BAAGXS010000028.1 coordinate 215,291, forward strand.
AGGCGAAGTCGGCCAAGGCGGATGACAAGGCCGGCGACAAGGCGCGGCCGCGGGCGAAGAGCAAGGCCGCGCTGAGCAAGACCGGCGAGCACAAGGGACGGCCGACGCCGACCAGGGACCGCAAGGAGAGCCCCGGGTTCTTCTCGCGGATCTTCCGGTTCCTGCGCGAGGTCGTCGCCGAGCTCCGCAAGGTCATCTGGCCGACCCGCAAGCAGATGATCACGTACACGGCTGTCGTGTTGGTTTTCGTGGCCTTCATGGTTGCCCTGATCGCGGGGCTGGACCTCGCGCTCGGCCAGGGCGTGTCCGCACTGTTCGGCTGAGCCGATCAGGACACGTGATCTATGAAAGGAAGCGAGACCCAACAGTGAGCTCCGAGAACGGCGCGACCGGCAGCCAGGAGCCGACCAGCTTCGACGAGGCCGAGGCGGCGTTGTCGGTCGAGGACACAGTGGGGCGGGCCGAGGAGCCAGCCGAGGACAGTGTCGCGACCGACGAGGACATCCAGGACACCACCGATGACTCCGAGGACTCTGCGGAGGACTCGGTGGACTCCGCCGACGAATCCGACGAGTCCGAGGACTCGGCCGAGGACGTCGAGGATGAGATCGCCGACCCGGCCGCCGAGATGCGTGACGCGCTGCGCCGCGCGCCCGGCGAGTGGTACGTCGTGCACTCCTATGCCGGTTACGAGAACAAGGTCAAGACCAACCTCGAGACCCGGATCCAGACCCTGGACATGGAGGACTACATCTTCCAGGTCGAGGTGCCGACCGAAGAGGTCACCGAGATCAAGAACGGGCAGCGCAAGCAGGTCCAGCGCAAGGTGCTGCCCGGCTACATCCTCGTCCGGATGGAGCTCAACGACCCCTCCTGGTCGGCGGTGCGCAACACCCCCGGGGTCACCGGCTTCGTCGGCGCGACGTCCAAGCCGTCGCCGCTGTCCATCGACGAGGTGTTGAAGTTCCTCCTCCCACAGGTGGAGGAGGCCAAGCCGGCGGCCGCGGGCAAGGGAACGGCCGCGCCGGCCAAGGGCCCGTCGGTGGAGGTCGACTTCGAGGTCGGCGAGTCGGTCACCGTCATGGACGGCCCGTTCGCCACGCTGCCCGCGACGATCAGCGAGGTCAACGCGGACGGGCAGAAGTTGAAGGTCCTGGTGTCGATCTTCGGCCGGGAGACGCCGGTCGAGCTGTCGTTCAGCCAGGTCTCCAAGATCTGACCGCGGTTGCCGAGAACAAGAAACAAGCAGGGAAGAAATGCCACCCAAGAAGAAGAAGCTGTCTGCGGTCATCAAGTTGCAGATCACCGCGGGCCAGGCCAACCCGGCGCCCCCGGTGGGCCCCGCGCTCGGTCAGCACGGCGTGAACATCATGGAGTTCTGCAAGGCCTACAACGCCGCGACCGAGTCGCAGCGGGGCACTGTGGTGCCGGTCGAGATCTCCGTGTATGAGGACCGTTCGTTCGACTTCAAGCTCAAGACCCCGCCGGCGGCGAAGCTGTTGCTCAAGGCCGCGGGCGTGGACAAGGGCAGCGGCGAGCCGCACCGCCTCAAGGTCGCCAAGGTGACCTGGGACCAGGTGCGCGAGATCGCGGAGACGAAGAAGTCCGACCTCAACGCCAACGACGTCGACCAGGCCGCCAAGATCATCGCCGGCACCGCCCGGTCGATGGGCATCACGGTCGAATAAGAGCGGGAGCGACGGAGCGGACGCCGTCTGGACTGAGGAGCGAGCGCAGGCGCGCCAGCGCCGAGCACGTGACGAGGGAAGACGGCGGCTTAGCGCAGTCGCGGGAGCGACCAATAAACACAGGACGGGCGCAGACCGCGACTAGCCGCGACCATCAAACCCGGGAGCAAGACCGATCAATTCGACACCGTGGGAGAGCCAGGCGCTGGCTCGTGACCACTGACTTTCGTGAGGAAGATTTATGACCAAGCGCAGTAAGGCCTATCGCCAGGCCGCCGAGCTGATCGACCGGGAGCGGCTGTACACGCCGCTCGAGGCGGCCAAGCTCGCCAAGGAGACCACCAAGGTGAAGCTGGACGCGACCGTCGAGGTGGCGATCCGGCTGGGTGTCGACCCCCGTAAGGCGGACCAGATGGTCCGCGGCACGGTCAACCTGCCGCACGGCACCGGCAAGACCGCGCGTGTGATCGTGTTCGCCACCGGTGACAAGGCCAACGAGGCCATCGCCGCCGGTGCGGACGAGGTCGGCGCCGAGGACCTGATCGAGCGCATCCAGGGTGGCTGGCTCGACTTCGACGCGGCGATCGCGACTCCCGACCAGATGGCGAAGGTCGGCCGCATCGCCCGCATCCTCGGCCCCCGCGGCCTGATGCCCAACCCGAAGACCGGCACCGTGACCCCGGACGTCACCAAGGCCGTCGCCGACATCAAGGGCGGCAAGATCAACTTCCGGGTGGACAAGCAGTCCAACCTGCACCTGGTGATCGGCAAGGCGTCCTTCGCCGAGGCCCAGCTGGTGGAGAACTACGCCGCCGCGCTGGACGAGGTGCTGCGGGCCAAGCCGTCGGCGGCCAAGGGCCGGTACCTGAAGAAGGTCACCTTCTCCACGACCATGGGCCCCGGCATCCAGGTCGACCCGGGCCGCACCCGCAACCTGCTGACCGACGAGCCGGTTTCCTGAGCCAGCTTTCCAACGAAACGACGCCCCCGAGGTTCCAGTCTCGGGGGCGTCGTTCTGTTTCCCCTGGCTACTCAACGTTGTTCAGATAATCGGCCTACTCGACACCACCGATCTCGGCGTTCACCGCCGCCAGCGCGGTGGTCACCGGCTGGAAGAAGGTCACGCCGCCGTTGGTGCAGTCGCCGCTGCCACCTGAGGTCAGGCCGACAGCCGTGCCGTTCTCGGTGAACAGCGGGCCACCGCTGTCACCCGGCTCGGCGCAGACCGTGGTCTGGATCAGGCCGGTGACCGTGCCCTCCGGATAGTTCACCGTGGCCTCGAGGCCGGTGACCTCACCGTCGAACAGGCCGGTCGTGCTGCCCATGCGGAACACCGGCAGCCCGATGTCGGCCTCGGCGGCCTCGTTGATGCCGAACAGCTGACCGTCGCCGACGTCGACCGCGCTCGGCGCCTCGGCGTTCGGGTCGTCGTAGGTGAGCAGGGCGAAGTCACCCTCGCCGGGGAACACCGCGTCCTGGACGGTGGCGATCGGCTGGCCGTTCTGCTCCTCGGACCACTGCTCGGCGATGACGCCGCAGTGTCCCGCGGTCAGGAACCCGGGACTGCCGTCCTCGGTGACCACGTTGAAGCCAAGCGAACAGCGCCCGCCGCCGGCGAAGATGGCGTCCCCGCCCTCGGCGAACAGGCTGATCTCACCGGGGATCCGCTGGAGGGTGGCGACGTCGTCGCCGAGCTTCTCCACGGTGGACTCGAGACGGTCCCAGGTTCTGCCGGTGACGGTCGGGTCGGCGCTGACGATCATCGTGTCGGTGCGCGGGTCCACCGCCCACGCGGTGCCGGGGATGTGCGCCTGGCGCAGCTCGGTGAGCTGGGACATGGCGGTGACCGGCGACCGGTCGGGTGATCTCTCGGCCTGGGCCTGTGGCAGCAGGACGGCGACCAGGGTTCCGGCCGCTATCGCGCCGGCCCCTGCGATCAGCGCTTTTCGTGACGCCGGCCGGTGTTTGGCTCCCAATTCGCGACCTCCTCGGTATTGGAATCGGGCGAACTGTGTCCAGTTCCCAATACGAGGAGGGCGGCGCGTTGGTTCAGTCGGTCCGGTCAGGAGGTCGGTGGCGTGCTCGGATCGGTCTGGCAGTTCTCCTGCTCGTACCCGGTCACGATCCACTGCCCGTCGAGCGATCCCTCGATCACGCCGAGGGTGAACCGGCCGAGTCGCGGGCCGCCGGTGACGTCGAACTCACAGGAGCTGACGGTGGCCGTGTCGCCGGTCGGCGCCGCCGCGGCGGCGGGGATCCACGGGTTGGCGTACTCGTCCTTCATGCCCTCGGTGACCTGCGCCTTCAGCCCGTCGACGACGCTTTCGCACGAGTCGCCGAGCGCGGGGAACGCGGCGGTGAACTGTGCGCGCGCGTCCTCGGTGAACCGGTCGCAGGTTCCTGGCTGGTCGCCCATCGCGATGTTCTCGTAGACCCGGCGCACGGCGCTGCGCGGGTTCTTCTCGAACAGCAACCGGTCCTTGGTCTTCTGGCCGCCGATCTGGGAGGCCGGCGGCTGGGAGGGCGGGCCGCCGAAGAAGTAGTCGATGGCGAAGTAGCCCGCGCCGATCAGCAGCAGCGCCACGATGACCGCGGTGACGATCTTGCCGACGATCGCGTTCAGCGCCCGCTTGACCGGGTTCTGCTTGGCCGGCTGCGGACCCCACGGCTGCAGGAAGCCAGGCGGCGGTGGCTCGCCCTGGGGGAAGCCGCGCTCCTTCTCCCGCCGCATCAGCTCCTGGAACTGTTGGAACTGCTGGAACTCACGGACCTGCCGCTCGTCGATCGGCGCCGGCGCGGTGGGCGGCGGGATGACCAGCTCCCCGCGCGGCGGGGTCGGCGCCTCGGTCGGGTCGGCCGGCTGGGCCGGGGGTGGGGCAGCCGGCGGCGGGCCGGGCTGGGGCCCCGGTACCTGATGCTCGTTGTCTGCCACGGCCTCCATCATGCCGTGCCGTGCCGGCCACGGACGGTACAAGGGGGAGGCGATGTGCAATCGTTCCTGGCCACCGCGTATTCTCGTCGCTGGTTCTACCGAAGACCGCTGGTCTCCGCGCCCGGGCAACCGGAAGCGGACGAAGGTCCTGGTTTCGCAGGGCGGCCCGCGCAGGAGAACGAGGTACGAGCGCGCATGCGCTCGATTCACGCCCCGTGCCCTGCGCCGGGGCGTTCGTCGTTTCTCTGGCCTCTCGATGCCGGCGGTACAAAGCCAAGAGAGGAGGCGACCATGGCGAAGGCAGACAAGGTTGAGGCCGTCGCGGAGATCGCGGACCGGTTCCGCAACAGCTCGGCTGCCGTTGTCACCGAGTACAGCGGCCTCACTGTGTCCCAGCTGACCACCCTGCGTCGCGCTCTCGGTTCGGGCACGACCTACCGGGTCGCGAAGAACACCCTGGTCAAGCGTGCCGCGGAGACGGCCGAGGTGCAGGGTCTTGACGACCTGTTCATCGGCCCGACCGCGATCGCGTTCGTCGAGGGCGAGCCGGTGGACGCCGCGAAGGCGCTGCGCGAGTTCGCCAAGGAGCACAAGGGCCTGGTCATCAAGGGCGGCTACATGGATGGCCGCCCGCTCACCGTCGCCGAGGTCGACAAGATCGCCGACCTCGACTCCCGTGAGGTGCTGCTCGCCAAGCTGGCGGGCGCGATGAAGGGCAACCTCTCCAAGGCGGCCACGCTGTTCGCCGCACCCGCGTCCAAGGCCGCGCGCCTGGTCGCGGCCCTGGAGGCCAAGAAGGCGTCAGCCGACCAAGCGGCCCCCGCCGAGAGCTGAACACCCCCACTTTCTAGAAAGGACAAGCCGCTATGGCGAAGCTGAGCAACAGCGACCTGCTCGACGCGTTCAAGGAGATGACGCTGCTCGAGCTGTCGGACTTCCTGAAGGAGTTCGAGACCACCTTCGACGTCACCGCGGCGGCGCCGGTGGCCGTGGCCGTCGGCCCGGCCCAGGGCGACGGCGGTGCCCCGGTGGCCGAGGAGCAGGACGAGTTCGATGTCGTCCTCGAGGCTGCTGGCGACAAGAAGATCCAGGTCATCAAGGTCGTGCGTGAGGTCGTCTCCGGCCTTGGCCTGAAGGAGGCCAAGGAGCTGGTCGAGTCCGCTCCCAAGGCCGTCCTGGAGAAGGTCACCAAGGAGGCCGCCGAGGCCGCCAAGGAGAAGCTGGAAGGCGCCGGCGCGACCGTCAACCTCAAGTGAGCAATGCCCTGAATGACCCATTCGAGACGTTGAGCGTCCTGAATGAGTCATTCAGGGCACTCTGAGGTTTGCCGCGCAGACGCGACCGTTTGTGCAGTTCAGGGCCGGTACCCCTTGGGTGCCGGCCCTGATCGCTTGTTCGGTATGCCGTGGCATACCGATACCGACTCGGCAGTAACCTACGGCCTGCCCGCTCGTTGCACCTTGGTGAAAACCGGCCAAGTCGCGGGGAGGTTCGATGGGCGCCGAGGTCGTCGTCGAGGGCCTGACCAAGTCTTTCGGCCGCCAGACGATCTGGCGTGATGTCACCCTCACGCTGCCGCCGGGCGAGGTCAGCGTGCTGCTCGGCCCGTCGGGCACCGGCAAGTCGGTGTTCCTCAAGTCGATGATCGGCCTGCTCAAGCCGGACAGTGGCCGCTGCGAGGTCAACGGCGTCGACATCGTCACCTGCTCGGAGCGCAAGCTCTACGAGATCCGCAAGCAGTTCGGCGTGCTGTTCCAGGACGGCGCCCTGTTCGGCTCGATGAGCCTCTTCGACAACGTCGCCTTCCCGCTGCGCGAGCACACCAGGAAGTCCGAGTCCGAGATCCGCCGGCTGGTGCTCGAGCGGCTCGACCTGACCGGCCTCGCCGGCGCGGAGCGCAAGCTCCCCGGCGAGATCTCCGGCGGCATGCGCAAACGCGCCGGCCTGGCCCGCGCGCTCATGCTCGACCCCGAGATCATTCTGTGCGACGAGCCGGACTCCGGCCTCGACCCCGTGCGCACCTCCTACATCTCCCAGCTGCTGCTGGACCTGAACGCGCAGATCGACGCCACGATCCTGATCGTCACGCACAACATCCACGTGGCGCGCACGGTGCCGGACAACATCGGCATGCTGTTCCGCCGGGAACTGGTCATGTTCGGTCCCCGCGAGGTGCTGCTGACCAGCGAGGAGCCGGCGGTCAAGCAGTTCCTCAACGGCAGCCGGATCGGGCCGATCGGCATGAGCGAGGAGAAGGACGAGGCCACCATGGCCGCCGAGCAGGCCGACGTCGACGCCGGCCACCACGACGGCGGCACCGAGGACGTGCGCGGCGTCGTCCCGCAGAGCGAGCCGACCCCCGGCCTGCCGGCCCGCCAGGCGGTGCGCCGGCGCAAGGACCGGGTCATGCGGATCATCCACACCCTGCCCGCCCAGGCCCAGCAGGGCATCGTCGACTCCCTCACGCCCGAGGAGCGCGCCCGCTACGGCGTGCACACCGGTTTCGGCGCCGGTCCGGCCACCACCGCGCCCCGGCCAAGCCCTCGGCCGAGAGCGGCGCGGTACGGCGATCTGGACGAGGAGATCGCCCGGCTGCCGAAGTCGGCCTGGCGTTCCGACCAGCCACCGGGACCGGGTGGTGGTGCATGACCGCACCGACCGCGCGGAGGCCGACCGCCTCCTTCCCCGGTGCCGGTGCGTTGCGCGAGACCGGACGGCTGTTCGCGTTGGCGCTGGACGTCATCGTGCAGACCTTCCGGCGGCCGTTCCAGTTCCGGGAGTTCATCCAGCAGTGCTGGTTCGTCGCCAGCGTCACGATCCTGCCGACGGCACTGGTCGCGATCCCGTTCGGCGCGGTGGTCGCGCTGCAGCTGGGCAACCTGATCGTCCAGCTCGGCGCGCAGTCGTTCACCGGCGCCGCCGCGGTGCTCGCGATCATCCAGCAGGCCGCGCCGCTGGTGACCGCGCTGATGGTCGCCGGCGCGGCCGGCTCGGCGATCTGCGCCGACCTTGGCGCGCGCACCATCCGCGAGGAGATCGACGCCATGCAAGTGCTCGGCGTCAACCCGATCCAGCGGCTGGTGGTGCCACGGGTGCTGGCCGCGATGGTGATCGCGGTGCTGCTCAACGGCCTGGTCTCGGTCGTGGGCATGCTCGGCAGCTACTTCTTCAACGTGATCCTGCAGGGCGGCACCCCGGGGGCCTACCTGGCGAGCTTCTCCGCGCTCGCCCAGCTGCCGGACCTGTGGATCAGCGAGCTCAAGGCGCTGATCTTCGGCTTCATCGCCGGGGTGGTCGCCGCCTACCGCGGGCTCAACCCCAAGGGCGGGCCGAAGGGTGTCGGGGACGCGGTCAACCAGTCCGTGGTGATCACGTTCCTGCTGCTGTTCTTCGTGAACTTCGTGCTCACCGCCGTCTACCTGAGCATCGTCCCGCAGAAGGGGAGCTGATCATGGCCTCCATCGCGGACACCGCGAAGCGGGTGGCGCGAACGCCACTGACCTGGCTGGACACCCTCGGCGACCAGCTGTCGTTCTACCTGCGCGCGCTCGGCTGGATCCCCAGGACGCTGCGCAGGTACCTGCGCGAGACCATGCGGATCCTGGCCGAGGTCAGCTTCGGCTCCGGCGCGCTGGCGGTGATCGGCGGCACGATCGGCGTGATGGTCGGCATGACCGTGTTCACCGGCACGGTCGTCGGCCTGCAGGGCTATGCCGCGCTCGACCAGATCGGCACGGCCGCGTTCTCCGGGTTCGCCTCGGCCTACATCAACACCCGCGAGGTGGCGCCGCTGGTGGCCGGGCTCGCGCTGTCGGCCACGGTCGGCGCCGGGTTCACCGCGCAGCTGGGCGCGATGCGGATCTCCGAGGAGATCGACGCGCTCGAGGTGATGGGTGTGCCGAGCCTGCCGTTCCTGGTGACCACCCGGATCATCGCCGGGTTCGTCGCGGTCATCCCGCTCTACATCATCGGCCTGCTCAGCTCCTACCTCGCGTCGCGGTCGATCATCGTCTACGTCTACGGGCAGTCGGCCGGCACCTACGACCACTACTTCAACCTGTTCTTACCTCCCGAGGACGTGTTCTGGTCCTTCGGCAAGGTGCTGATCTTCGCGGTGGTGATCATCCTGGTGCACTGCTACTACGGCTACCGGGCCGCCGGCGGGCCGGCCGGGGTCGGCGTGGCCGTCGGCCGCTCGGTGCGCACCACGATCGTCACCGTGGCGCTGATGAACTTCTTCATCGGGTTCGCGGTCTGGGGCACCACCGTCACCGTGCGGATCGGGGGGTGAGCCGATGAGGTCAACGCGCATGGCCACCGTCCGGCGCCGGCTGCTCGGTGTCGGTTTCATCGTGGTGATCGGGGCACTGGTGAGCCTGTCGATCGCCATCTACAACAAGGCGTTCACCCCGGTGGTCCGGGTGCAGCTGGTCACCGACAAGCTCGGCAACCAGCTCCAGGTGCGCGGGGACGTGAAGGTCCGAGGGCTGATCGTCGGTGAGATCCGTCGGATCACCCCGACCGCGCGGGGCTCGGAGCTGGAGCTCGCGCTCGACCCGGACAAGGTCGACGTGATCCCGCGCAACGTCTCGGCCAGGTTCATCCCCAAGACCCTCTTCGGCGACCGCTATGTCGCCCTGCAGATCCCCGAGCAGGCCGACACCCGGTCCCTCGGCGAGGGCGACCGGATCGAGCAGGACCGGTCCGCGCCCGCGGTCGAGCTGTCCCAGGCACTCGACCACCTGCTGCCGGTGCTGCAGGCGGTCCAGCCGCAGAAGCTGTCGACCACGCTGACCGCGATCTCCACCGCGCTCGACGGCCGGGGCGAGCAGCTCGGCGAGACCCTGGTCGACCTGGGTGAACTGGTCGAGGAGATCAACCCGCACGTGCCGCAGCTGACCCACGACCTCACCGCGCTGGTCGAGGTCAGCGACACCTACACCGAGGCGATCCCGGACTTCGTGGACGCGCTGGAGGACCTCACGGTCACCTCGCGGACCATCGCCGAGCAGCGGACCAACCTGCGCACGCTGTTCGGCGCGGTGACCACCGCCAGCCGGGACCTGGAGTCCTTCCTCGCGGCCAACTCCGACAACCTGATCCGGCTGGCCGACAGCTCTCGGGTCACCCTGGACATCCTGGCGAAGTACTCGCCGGCCTACCCGTGCTTCCTGGAACAGATGTCCTCGCTGGTCGACGCCGCCAAACCGGTGTTCGGCGGCGGCACGGACAAGCCGGGCCTGCACGCGACCCTGGAGGTCGTGGTCAACAAGGGCCCCTACGAGGCGGGCGAGGACGAGGTCGAGTTCGACGAGCACCGCGGCCCGCGCTGCTACGACCCCGACCAGATGGGCGACCCGTTCCCCGACCAGCCGCCGGAGGGCCCGTTGCGCGACGGCACCTCGCAGGGGCCGGGGAACCGCACGGTGCAGGACGGCATCCTGCCGCCGGCCAACACCAGCCCGAGCAGCGCGCCCGCCGAGTCCGGCGGCCTGGCGAACTCGCGCGCCGAGCGGGAGTTCCTCGCCCAGCTGCTGGCGCCGAGCCTTGGCGTCGAGCCGGCCGAGGTGCCGTCGTGGGCGAGTCTGCTGGTCGGGCCGCTGTACCGGGGGGCGGAGGTGCGGTTCGAATGAGGGGCCTGCTCGCGCCGCTGATCAAGCTGATCGTGTTCACCGTGGTCACGGTGACCGCGACCGCGGTGCTCGCGATCAGCATCGCCAACATCGACCTGAGCACCACCAACAGCTACACCGCCCGGTTCTCCGACGCGGCCATGGTGCTGCCCGGCGACGAGGTGCGCATCGCCGGTGTGCGGGTCGGCCAGGTCGAGGACGTCGCGATCGTCGACCGCACCCAGGCCGAGGTGACCTTCTCGGTCAGCGCCAACCGCAAGCTGCCGAAGTCGGTGGTCGCGCAGCTCAAGTTCCGCAACCTGGTCGGCCAGCGGTACCTGTCGCTGAGCCAGGGAACCGGCGGCAACCCCAACGACCTGCTCGAACCAGGGGGGAACATCCCGCTGGAGCGCACCCGCCCCGCCCTGGACCTGACCGAGCTGTTCAACGGGTTCCGGCCGCTGTTCCAGGCGCTGTCGCCCGACGACATGAACCAGCTGTCCTACGAGGTCATCCAGGTGTTGCAGGGGGAGGGCGGCACGGTCGAGTCGCTGCTGGCACACACCGCGTCGCTGACCGCCACGATCGCCGACAAGGACCAGGTGATCGGCGAGGTGATCACCAACCTGAACAGCGCGCTGGAGACGATCAACTCCCGCGGCGACCAGCTGTCCACGCTGGTCGTGCAGCTCCAGCAGCTGGTCTCGGGGCTGGCGCAGGACCGGGAGCCGATCGGCGACGCGATCGACGCGCTCGGCGGGCTGGCGCAGACGACCTCCGGGCTGCTCGACGAGGCCCGCGAGCCGCTCAAGCAGGACATCGCCGCGCTCGGCACGCTGACCGAGAACCTCAACGACAGTGAGCAGTTGGTGGAGCACTTCATCCAGTTCCTGCCGGAGAAGACCGCGAAGCTGACCCGCACGGTGAGCTACGGGTCCTGGTTCAACTTCTACCTCTGCTCCATGCAGGGCGCGGTCCGCATCCCGGGCGTGCTCAACCAGCCGATCAACGTCCCGCTCGCGGACGCGTCGGCCGGGAGGTGCACGCGATGAGGTCCTTCGGCTCCCGCAACCCGATCCCCATCGGCGTCACCGGCATCCTGGTGATCGCCCTGGCCTTCACCGTGGCCATGTTCACCGACGACCTGCCGATCATCGGCGGCGGCACCAGCTACAGCGCGGAGTTCTCCGAGACCGCCGGCCTCGGGCCGGACGACGAGGTGCGGGTCGCCGGGGTCAAGGTCGGCGAGGTCTCCGACATCGAGCTGGACGGCGACCGGGTGGTGGTCACGTTCAAGGTCAAGGACGCCTGGGTGGGCAACCAGACCTCGGCCGCCATCAAGATCAAGACCGTGCTCGGCCAGAAGTACCTCGCCCTCGAACCTGCCGGCCGGGACGTGCTCGACCCTGGCGACCGCATCCCGCGCGAGCGCACCACCGCGCCCTACGACGTGCTGGAGGCCTTCCGGGGTCTGGCGGAGACCACCAACCAGATCGACACCGTGCAGCTCGCGCAGAGCTTCGAGGTCATCTCGCAGACCTTCGCCGACACCCCGCAGGACGTGCGCAACGCGCTGAGCGGGCTGCAGTCGTTGTCGAAGACGATCTCCTCGCGTGACGGCCAGCTCGCCGACCTGCTGAACAACACCAAGAAGATCAGCCAGACCCTGGCCGAGCGCGACGCCGAGGTGGTCAAGCTGCTCGAGGACGGCAACCTGCTGCTGGCCGAGGTGGCCAAGCGCCGGGAGGCGATCAGCACGCTGCTCGACGGCACCCAGGCACTGGCCACCCAGCTCACCGGCCTGGTCGAGGACAACAACGAGCAGCTCGGCCCGGTGTTGGACAGCCTCGACCAGCTGACCGCGATGCTCGCCCGCAACCAGGAGGAGCTGGCCGCCGGCGTGGCGAACCTGGCGCCGTTCCTGCGGCTGTTCAACAACGCGGTCGGCAACGGGCGCTGGTTCGACAACTACATCTGCGGCCTGCTGCCGCCGACCAGCGGCGCGCTCAACCAGAACGGATGCCTGGCATGACCACCAGCTCGGCCTCCCGGCTCGGCCGCGACCTCGCCCGGGGCGTCACCATCGCCATCGTGTTGGCGCTGGTGGTGGCCGCCGCGCTGTGGTGGGTGCTGCTGGATGCCAACCAGCGCCGGTACACGGCCATGTTCAGCGGCGTCGTCGGCCTCTACGAGGACAACGACGTGCGGGTGCTCGGGGTGAAGGTCGGCCGGGTGGACTCCGTCGAGCCGAAGGGCGACCTGGTGGCGGTGGAGATGCTGGTCGACCGGGACGTGTCGATCCCGGCGGGCGCGGACGCGGTGATCGTGTCGCCGTCGCTGGTCAGCGACCGCTACGTGCAGTTCGCCCCGGCGTACACCGGCGGGCAGGCGATGGCCGAGGGCACCGTGCTGCCCCGGGAGCGCACCGCCACCCCGCTGGAGGTCGACGAGCTGTACGCGAGCCTCAACCGGGTCAGCCGCACCCTCGGGCCCAACGGCGCCAACGCCGACGGCGCGCTGTCGGACCTGCTGGACACCGCCGCGGCCAACCTCGACGGCAACGGCGAGTCGCTGAACCAGACGATCGTCCAGCTGTCCAAGATGGCCGACACCCTCTCGGGCAGCGACCAGGACCTGTTCGCCACGGTCGACAACCTGGCCAGGTTCACCGCCGCGCTGGCCAGGTCCGACGACCAGGTCAACGAGTTCAGCGAGCAGGCCGCCGAGGTCACCAGCTTCCTCGCCGACGAGCGCGGCGACCTGGCCGCCGCCGTGCAGCAGCTCGGGGTCGCGCTCGGCGCGGTACAGCAGTTCATCGACGACAACCGGGGCCGCATCAAGTCCAATGTGGACAAACTGGCGTCGGTGACCAAGGTGCTGGTCGACCAGCGGGCCGCGCTGGCCGAGGTGCTCGACATCGCGCCGGTGGCGCTGTCCAACATCATCAACAGCTACAACGGCTCCAGTGGCACGCTCGACGCCCGCGCCGACCTCAACGAGCTGTCCCAGCCGCCGATCGTGATGATCTGTGAGCTGCTGGGCACCGGCGCGCCGCCGGAGCTGCCGCCGGTGCTCGCCGAAACCTGCTCTGGCCTGGCCGAGGTGGTCGACGGGGTGGCGCCGATCCCGCCGGTGGCCGACATCCTGACCGCGTTGCAGGCCGGGGACATGCCGCCGATCCCGTTGCCGCTGGCCGAGGTCTACGGCCTGGACGGGGGCGGGAACTGATGCGCAGGCTCGCGGTCGCCCTGGCGACCACCCTCGCGGCCGGTCTCGGGCTGTCCGGGTGCTCGGAGTTCACCGGCATCTACGACATCCCGATGCCCGGCGGCCCCGACCTCGGCGACCACCCGTACACGGTCAAGGCCCGGTTCGCCGACGTGCTCGACCTGGTGCCGCAGTCCGGGGTGAAGGTCAACGAGGTGGCGGTCGGCCGGGTCGAGGACATCCAGCTCGCCCCCGACGGCTGGACCGCCGAGGTGACCATGCGGGTCAACGGCGACGTCGCGCTGCCGGCCAACGCGCTGGCCATGCTGCGCCAGTCGAGCCTGCTCGGCGAGAAGTACGTCGAGCTGTCCCCGCCGCCACCGGACCAGGTGACCGGCACGCTCACCGACGGCGCGCTGATCCCGCTGACCCGCACCAACCGCAACACCGACATCGAAGAGGTGCTCGGCGCGCTGTCGATGCTGCTCAACGGCGGCGGCATCGAGCAGCTGCAGAACATCGCCCAGGAGCTCAACGCCGCGCTGGCGGGCAACGAGGCCGACATCCGGGCCACGCTGAACAGCGTCGACGACCTGGTGGCCACCCTGGACGAGAGCAAGTCGGACATCACCAGGGCCATCGACGGGGTGAACCGGCTGGCCGGCGCGCTCAACCAGGACAAGGACCGGCTGGCGGGCGCGATCGACAGCCTCGGCCCCGGCCTGCAGGTGCTCACCGACCAGCGCACCCAGCTGGTCACCATGTTGCAGTCGTTGCAGTCGCTGTCGGATGTCGCGGTGGAGACGGTGAACGCGAGCCAGGAGGACCTGGTGGCCGACCTCAAGGCGCTCACGCCGACCCTGCGCAAGCTCGGCGAGGCCGGCGCCGACCTGCCCAAGGCGCTGGAGCTGCTGTTCACCATGCCGTTCTCCGACGAGGCGATCCACGCGGTGCACGGCGACTACTTCAACCTCTATCTCGACGTCGACCTGAACCTGCAGACCATCGTCGACAACCTGTCCCGCAGCAGGCGCAGTCCGTTGCAGGACGTGCCGATCGTCGGTGACCTGGTCGGCGGCAAGGAGGGGGAGGGCAGCCCGGTGCTGCCGATCCCGATCCTCGGCGACGACCAGGCAGGCGGCGGTGGGTCCGGCGGTGGCGGGGGACTCGGCGGGCTGCTCGGCGGACTCCTTGGCGGGGGTAACTGATGCTGACCAGGCGGGTTCGGCTGCAGGTGGTGGCGTTCTTCGTGATCGCGGTGGTCGCCGTGGTCTACGCGCTGTTCCGGTTCACCGACATCGGCAAGGCGTTCGGCGCCGAGGGCTACACCGTGCGGCTCAACCTCGACGAGTCCGGCGGCATCTTCACCAACGCCGAGGTCACCTACCGCGGGTTCAACGTCGGCCGGGTCGGCGAGCTCCGGCTCACCGAGGACGGCCTGCAGGTCGACCTGAACATCGACCCGGAGGCCCCGGAGATCCCGGCCGACCTGGACGCCGTGGTGGCCAACCGGTCGGCCGTCGGTGAGCAGTACGTCGACCTGCGGCCCCGGCAGGACTCCGGGCCGTTCCTGGCCGCCGACTCGCTGATCCCCGCGGACCGGACCAGCACGCCGATCGGCACCGACGTGCTGATCCGCGACCTGGACAGCCTGGCCAGCTCGGTGCCGACCGACTCGCTGGCCACCGTGGTGGACGAGCTGGACCGGGCCTTCGCCGGCACCGGCGACGACCTGCGGATCCTGCTCGACGCCACGACGGACTTCACCGAGACGGCCACCGAGCACCTGCCGGAGACGATCGCGCTGATCAACGACGGCGGCACCGTGCTGGACACCCAGAACGTCCAGTCGGGCAACATCACCGCCTTCGCCGGCGACCTCGCGACGCTGTCCGAGCAGCTGAAGAACTCCGACCCGGACCTGCGCCGGCTGATCACGACCGCGCCGCTGGCGGCCAACGCGGTCAGCGACCTGCTCCGCGAGTCCGGCCCCGGCCTGTCGGTGCTGTTCGCGAACCTGCTGACCACGACGGACATGCTGGCGCTGCGCAAGGACGGAGTGGAGTACACCCTGGTCGCCTACCCGCTGCTCAGCGCGGCCGGGCAGGGCCTGCTGGCCGCCGACCCCGGCCAGGCCCACCTCGGGCTCGCGCTCAACCTGTTCAACCCGCCGCCGTGCACCAGGGGCTACGAGCGCACCGACCGGCACGACGGCACCGACGAGTCGAGCACCGGCACGCCGGTGCCGGCCGACACCTACTGCGCCGAGCCGTCCGGCAGCCCGATCAACGTGCGCGGCTCGGCCAACGTGCCCAACGCCGGGCAGTCCGCGCCGACGCCGCCACCGGCGTCGGCACCGGTGGACGGGACCCCGCGCACCGACCGTGGCCCCAGCAGCCTGCCCGGCACCCTGACCGCTCCCGGTACCGAGCGGCGGCCCAACCTGGCCGCCCTGCTGGGATTGTCCGGGTGACCCGCCTCTACCCTGGAGGGTTATGACTTCCCCGGCCGACAGCGACGTCAACGAGGACGTCGAAGCCCTGGACCCGCCGGCCGCCGACGAGAAGCCGGCGTCCCGGCCGAAGCTGCCGACGATCGTGCTGTCCTCGGCGGTCGTGCTGCTGGTCGCGGCGCTCGGCGTGGCCGGCTGGTTCGGCGTGAGCTGGATCAACGCGGCCAACGACGACAGCATGAAGTACTCCGGCGCCCGCGACGATGTCGACCGGGTGGCCAGGGCCGCGATCGACACGATGAACACGCTGGACTACCGCAAGCTGGACGACGGGTTGGCCGACTGGTCCAACGTCACGACCGGCACGCTGAACCAGGAGATCACCGCGCTGACCGCCGAGGACAAGAAGAGCCTGCAGGACGCGAAGTGGGTGGCCGACTCGGAGGTCCGTTCGCTGGCCGTCCGTGAGCTGGACGAGCGCAGCGGCAAGGCGGTGGTGATCGCCGCGGTGCAGACCACCGTGTCCATCGGCGGCGGCGAGCCGAAGAGCGACTTCAAGCGCGTCGAGGGCACGCTGCTGCGCACCGACACCGGCTGGAAGCTGGACGTGCTCACACCGGTGCAGTCCGCGCAACCACAACAGCCCGTCCCGCCGTCGCGATAGTCGGCGACCTCACCGAAAGGACGTGCGCAGCTGTGCCACCGTCACGCCGCCGCCCGCCCCCGAACCCAGGCCAGGCACCGCCGGTGCGCCGCCCTCGGGTGGCCGGGCGCCCCAACCGCCCGGCCGAGCAGCCAACCACGCCGACCGAGCCCGTCACCAGCGCGGCGGAGGCCGCTGTCGCGGACGAGGTGGCGACGCCAGCCGAGGTGGAACGGGCCGACGCGTTATCCGACTCCTTACCCGAGATCGACCTCGGCACCGACGCCGCGCCCGAGCCGGACGCCACGGAGTCCGCAGCCGAGTCCCCAGCTGAGTCCGCAGCCGAGCCGGGCACGGCCGAGTCCGAGACCGCCGAACCCGATGGCGACGAGCTGGCCGACGAGCCGGCCGACGAGACCGACAAGCCCGATGCCGACGACAAGGCCGAGAGGCCGCCGGTGCGTCACCGCGCCCAGCGGCCGGCCGGCAAGCGGCGGGCCACCGGCATCACCCGCCCCGCCGACCTCGTCGTCGCGGAGGCCAGCACCAAGACCGTCCCCTCGGCACACCGCGCCCCCCGGCCGCGCCGGGCGACCAACCCGTATGCCGTGGCCGGTGTCCTGGCCATCGTGGCGGTGATCCTCGCCGGCCTCGCGTTCTGGTTCCGCGGCGAGGTCAGCGCGCTGGAGAGCCAGGACCCCAACAGCGCGCTCACCGACACCGCGACCACCAGCGAGGTGCTCGGCCAGCTCACCACGGCCGTCGAGACCACCCTGAGCTACAACTACACCGACCTGGAGTCCACCAGGAAGGCCGTGGAGAGCGTGCTCGCCGACACCGCGCGGTGCGAGTACGACCAGCTGTTCGGCCAGCTCGTGGAGCAGGCGCCGAAGCAGAAGCTGATCTTCGCCACCACCGTCCGGGACATCGCCCTCGTCCGGCTGGACGGCGACCGGGCCGAGGCGCTCGTCTTCATCGACCTGATCTCCACCAGGGTGGACACCAACAAGTCCGTGCCCGGCGACGCCGTGTTCGGCGTGCGCACCCGCCGGGACGGGGACACCTGGAAGATCACCGAGTTCGACATGTTCGACCAGACGCTGGTGACCGGGGAGCCGGTCCCGAAGTGCTGAACCCCCAGGCCCGGCCCCGGCGCGGCCCGCTGCTGACCGCCGTGGCGGTCGTGGTCGTCGCCGCCGGGGTCGCGGTCTGGGCGCTGGTGGCCATGGTCTCGGCCACCGGCGACCGCGACGACGCCGAGCGCGCCCTCGCCCGCGCGCAGGCCGCACAGGACAAGCGGGCCGACGACGACACCGCGACCATCGCCCGCGTCCGCGACGAGGTGTCCTCGGCCGCGGCGAACGGGATCGCCGTGCTGAACACCCTGGACCACCGCACGCTGGACGATGGCCTCGCGGCCTGGGCCGAGGTGACCACCGGCGCGCTCCGGGAGGAGATCACCGCGCTGGGCGACAGCCAGCGCCAGCAGATCCGCGACGCACGGTCGGTCACCGAGGGCCAGGTGGTGTCCCTGGCCGTGCGCACGCTGGACACCGACGCCGGCACGGCGACCGTGCTGGCCGCGTCCAAGATCACCAGCCGCACCGGGGGAGCGGAAGCCACGGTCGCCGACCGGCGGGTCCAGGCCGAGCTCACCCGCACCGACGACGGGTGGCTGCTCTCGGCCCTCGACCAGGTCCCGTACCAGGAGCCCGCCGGATGATGCCGGCCCCACCACCCCGCCCGGCCAGCCGGACGCCGGTGTTCGTGCTGGTCGCGGTGGCCGTCCTGCTGGCGGGCGCGGCCACCTGGCTGTTCGTCTCCGCCGGCTACGCCGAGGACGACGCGCGGGAGCTGACCGAGCGGGCCGCCCAGCGTGCGCGGCCGGTCGTCGAGACCAACCGCGCGCTCGTCGACCCCGAGGCCACCGCCGAGGTGACCGACCTGTTCCGGACCGCGGTCGAGCAGACCTTCAGCTACGACCACGCCAACCTCACGGTCACCGCGCGGGCCGCCGACCGGTACCTGGATGGCGAGGCCCGCTGTCAGTACGACGCCCTGTTCGCCGAGGTCCAACAGCGGGCGGGTGCCCAGCGGCTCGTGCTGCGCACCGCCGTGCGGGAGATCGCGTTGGTCCAGCTGGGTGACGACGGCCGGGCCGAGGCGCTGGTGTTCGTCGACCAGAGCATGGCCAGTGCCGGCCGGCCGACGCCGACCGGCGCGGGCGCCCAGTTCGCCGTCCGGGCCAGGCTCGACGATGGCACCTGGCGCCTGACCAGCTTCGACTTCTTCGGCCAGTCGCTGGCCGGCAGCGGCCTTGGGGCAGAATGTTGACCCAGACCAGCTGAACATCCGCTGACGTCACGACTGAAACGCGGTGAGATCCTGGCGCGGCATCTTGACTCGCTGACGCCCCCGGGTCACGCTATTCACCAAGCGCGCCTTCGGCATGGAGGACGGTTGAGTGCGGGCCTAGACAGTCGCCGCTTTAATGGCTAGACTGCCCCTTTGCGCTGCCCACTTTCGCATGCCCTAGACTGTTGGGCACGACCGCACCCCTGACCAGCTTAGTTACAGTTGCTAACAAGGCTGCTCGACCGCACATAGTCCTGGAAGGACGCATCTTGGCAGTCTCCCGCGCGACCAAGGCCACTGCTGCGACCAACTCCACCATGTCGAACTCGGGTATCCCTGGAGCGCCTCTCCGGGTCTCGTTCGCGAAGATCCGGGAGCCCCTGGGCACACCCAACTTGCTCGACCTGCAGATCCAATCGTTCCAGTGGTTCACCGGCGACGAGGCGTGGTTCCAGCGCCGTGTCGACGCCGGTGACGAGAACCCGGTCGGTGGCCTCGAAGAGGTCCTGAACGAGATCTCGCCTATCGAGGATTTCTCCGGCTCGATGTCCCTCTCCTTCTCCGACCCACGCTTCGACGAGGTCAAGGCCTCCGTCGAGGAGTGCAAGGACAAGGACATGACCTACGCGGCCCCGTTGTTCGTGACCGCAGAGTTCACCAACCACTCCACTGGCGAGATCAAGAGCCAGACGGTGTTCATGGGTGACTTCCCGGTCATGACGGACAAGGGCACGTTCATCATCAACGGCACCGAGCGTGTCGTGGTCTCCCAGTTGGTCCGCTCGCCCGGCGTGTACTTCGACACCAACGTGGACAAGACCACCGACAAGGACGTCTTCAGCGTCAAGGTCATCCCCAGCCGCGGCGCGTGGCTGGAGTTCGACGTCGACAAGCGCGACACCGTCGGTGTCCGCATCGACCGCAAACGCCGCCAGCCGGTGACCGTGCTGCTCAAGGCCCTCGGCTGGAGCACCGAGCAGATCCGCGAGCGGTTCCACTTCTCCGAGACGCTGCTCGCGACCCTGGAGAAGGACCACACGGCCGGCACCGACGAGGCGCTGCTCGACATCTACCGCAAGCTGCGCCCCGGTGAGCCGCCGACCAAGGAGTCCGCGCAGACGCTGCTGGAGAACCTGTTCTTCAAGGACAAGCGGTACGACCTGGCCAAGGTCGGGCGCTACAAGGTCAACAAGAAGCTCGGTCTCACGATCGCGGGCGACATCGGCGTGCTCGCCGAGGACGACATCGTCACCACGATCGAGTACCTGGTCCGGCTGCACGCCGGCGAGACCACGATGAACGCCGACGGCAACGAGGTCCCGGTCGAGGTCGACGACATCGACCACTTCGGCAACCGGCGCATCCGTACGGTCGGCGAGCTGATCCAGAACCAGATCCGGGTCGGCCTGTCCCGCATGGAGCGCGTCGTCCGTGAGCGGATGACCACCCAGGACGTCGAGGCGATCACCCCGCAGACCCTGATCAACATCCGGCCCGTGGTGGCCGCGATCAAGGAGTTCTTCGGCACCTCGCAGCTGTCGCAGTTCATGGACCAGACCAACCCGATCGCCGGCCTGACGCACAAGCGTCGGCTGAACGCGCTCGGCCCCGGTGGTCTGTCCAGGGAGCGCGCCGGCATGGAGGTCCGGGACGTGCACCCGAGCCACTACGGCCGGATGTGCCCGATCGAGACGCCGGAAGGCCCGAACATCGGCCTGATCGGCTCGCTGTCCAGCTACGGCCGGGTCAACCCGTTCGGCTTCATCGAGTCCCCCTACCGGCGGGTCGTCGAGGGTCAGGTCACCGACCAGATCGACTACCTCACCGCCGACGAGGAGGATCGGCACGTCATCGCGCAGGCGAACGCGCCGCTGGACGAGCTCGGCCACTTCGCCGAGGACCGCGTGCTGGTCCGCAAGAAGGGCGGCGAGGTCGAGTTCATCGAGCCGTTCGACGTGGACTACATGGACGTCTCGCCGCGCCAGATGGTCTCCGTCGCGACCGCGATGATCCCGTTCCTCGAGCACGACGACGCCAACCGCGCGCTCATGGGCGCCAACATGCAGCGCCAGGCGGTGCCGCTGCTGCGCAGCGAGTCCCCGCTGGTGGGCACCGGCACCGAGCTGCGCGCCGCGGTCGACGCCGGTGACGTCGTGGTCGCGGAGAAGGACGGCGTGGTCGAGGAGCTGTCCGCCGACTTCATCACAGTGATGGCCGACGACGGCAGCCGCCGCACCTACGGGCTGCACAAGTTCCGCCGCTCCAACCAGGGCACCTGCGTCAACCAGCGGCCGATCGTCTCCGAAGGCGACCGCGTGCTGTCCGGCCAGGTGATCGCCGACGGGCCGTGCACCGAGAACGGTGAGATGGCGCTCGGCAAGAACCTGCTCGTGGCGATCATGCCGTGGGAGGGCCACAACTACGAGGACGCCATCGTCATCTCGCAGCGGCTCATCCAGGACGACGTGCTCACCTCGATCCACATCGAGGAGCACGAGATCGACGCCCGCGACACCAAGCTCGGTGCCGAGGAGATCACCCGGGACATCCCGAACGTCTCCGAAGAAGTGCTGGCGGACCTGGACGAACGAGGCATCATCCGCATCGGTGCCGAGGTCGGCGACGGCGACATCCTGGTCGGCAAGGTCACGCCCAAGGGCGAGACCGAGCTGACGCCCGAGGAGCGCCTGCTGCGCGCGATCTTCGGCGAGAAGGCGCGCGAGGTGCGCGACACCTCGCTGAAGGTGCCCCACGGCGAGACCGGCAAGGTCATCGGCATCCGGGTGTTCTCCCGCGAGGACGAGGACGAGCTGCCCCCGGGCGTCAACGAGCTGGTCCGGGTCTACGTGGCGCAGAAGCGCAAGATCCAGGACGGCGACAAGCTCGCCGGCCGCCACGGCAACAAGGGCGTCATCGGCAAGGTGCTGCCGGCCGAGGACATGCCGTTCATGCCGGACGGCACCCCGGTCGACGTCGTGCTGAACACCCACGGTGTGCCGCGACGGATGAACATCGGCCAGGTGCTCGAGCTGCACCTCGGCTGGCTGGCCTCGCAGGGTTGGCAGATCGAGGGCACCCCGGACTGGGCCAAGAACCTGCCGGCGGAGCTGTTCGACGTCGAGCCCGGCACGCACACCGCGACGCCGGTGTTCGACGGCGCCAAGGAGCACGAGCTCACCGGCCTGCTCGGCTCGACCCGCCCCAACCGGGACGGCGAGCGGATGGTCGGCGAGACCGGCAAGGCCAGGCTGTTCGACGGGCGCTCCGGCGAGCCGTTCCCGTTCCCGGTCGCGGTCGGCTACATGTACATCCTGAAGCTGCACCACCTGGTGGACGACAAGATCCACGCCAGGTCGACCGGTCCGTACTCGATGATCACCCAGCAGCCGCTCGGCGGTAAGGCCCAGTTCGGTGGCCAGCGCTTCGGTGAGATGGAGTGCTGGGCGATGCAGGCCTACGGCGCCGCGTACACGCTGCAGGAACTGCTCACGATCAAGTCCGACGACGTGCTCGGCCGCGTGAAGGTCTACGAGGCCATCGTCAAGGGCGAGAACATCCCGGAGCCGGGTATCCCGGAGTCGTTCAAGGTGTTGCTCAAGGAACTGCAGTCGTTGTGCCTGAACGTGGAGGTCCTCTCCAGCGACGGCGCCGCGATCGAGATGCGCGACGGGGACGACGAGGACCTCGAACGCGCCGCGGCCAACCTCGGCATCAACTTGTCCCGCAACGAGTCGCCGTCGGTCGACGACGTCGTGAACTGAGCTCCGCTCCGGCTTCAACGAACAAAGGGGAAGTCCCGACGTGTTGGACGTCAACTTCTTTGACGAGCTTCGCATCGGCCTGGCCACGGCGGACGACATCCGTCAGTGGTCCTTCGGTGAGGTGAAGAAGCCCGAGACCATCAACTACCGCACCCTCAAGCCCGAGAAGGACGGACTCTTCTGCGAGAAGATCTTCGGTCCGACCAGGGACTGGGAGTGCTACTGCGGCAAGTACAAGCGCGTCCGGTTCAAGGGCATCATCTGTGAGCGCTGTGGCGTCGAGGTCACCCGCGCCAAGGTGCGCCGGGAGCGGATGGGCCACATCGAGCTGGCCGCGCCGGTCACCCACATCTGGTACTTCAAGGGCGTGCCGTCGCGCCTCGGCTACCTGCTCGACCTGGCGCCGAAGGATCTCGAGAAGATCATCTACTTCGCCGCCTACGTGATCACCTCGGTGAACACCGAGCTGCGCCACAACGACCTGTCGACCCTGGAGAGCGAGATCGGGGTCGAGCGCAAGCAGGTCGAGAACCGCCGCGACGCGGACATCGAGGGCCGGGCGCAGAAGCTCGAGGCCGACCTCGCCGCGCTCGAGGAGGAGGGCGCCAAGAGCGACGTCCGCCGCAAGGTCAAGGAGGGCGGCGAGCGGGAGATGCGCCAGCTCCGCGACCGCGCCCAGCGTGAGCTGGACCGGCTCGACGAGATCTGGACCACCTTCACCAAGCTGGACATCAAGCAGCTGATCGCCGACGAGGTGCTCTACCGCGAGCTGATCGACCGCTACGGCGACTACTTCACCGGCTCGATGGGCGCCGAGGCGATCCAGCGGCTGGCCGCCGACTTCGACGTCGACGCCGAGGCCGACAACCTGCGCGACACGATCCGCAACGGCAAGGGGCAGAAGAAGCTCCGCGCGCTCAAGCGGCTCAAGGTCGTCGCGGCGTTCGCGCACACCAGCAACTCGCCGATGGGCATGGTCCTGGACTGCATCCCGGTGATCCCGCCGGACCTGCGGCCGATGGTCCAGCTCGACGGTGGCCGGTTCGCCACGTCCGACCTGAACGACCTGTACCGCCGCGTGATCAACCGGAACAACCGGCTCAAGCGGCTGATCGACCTCGGCGCGCCCGAGATCATCGTGAACAACGAGAAGCGGATGCTGCAGGAGGCCGTCGACGCGCTGTTCGACAACGGCCGCCGCGGCCGTCCGGTCACCGGCCCCGGCAACCGGCCGCTGAAGTCGCTGTCGGACCTGCTCAAGGGCAAGCAGGGCCGGTTCCGGCAGAACCTGCTCGGCAAGCGCGTCGACTACTCGGGCCGTTCGGTCATCGTGGTCGGCCCGCAGCTGAAGCTGCACCAGTGCGGTCTGCCCAAGGCGATGGCGCTGGAGCTGTTCAAGCCGTTCGTGATGAAGCGGCTGGTCGACCTGAACCACGCGCAGAACATCAAGTCCGCCAAGCGGATGGTGGAGCGCGCCCGGCCGGCCGTGTGGGACGTGCTGGAAGAGGTCATCACCGAGCACCCGGTGATGCTCAACCGCGCGCCGACGCTGCACCGCCTCGGCATCCAGGCCTTCGAGCCGCAGCTGGTGGAAGGCAAGGCCATCCAGCTGCACCCGCTGGTCTGTGAGGCGTTCAACGCCGACTTCGACGGTGACCAGATGGCGGTGCACCTGCCGCTGTCGGCCGAGGCCCAGGCCGAGGCGCGGATCCTGATGCTGTCCTCGAACAACATCCTGTCGCCGGCGTCCGGCCGTCCGCTGGCCATGCCGCGACTGGACATGGTGACCGGGCTCTACCACCTGACCCGGCTCAAGGAGGACGGCCTCGGCGCCGGTCACGCGTACTCCTCGCCGGCCGAGGCCATCATGGCCTACGACCGCAAGGTGATCGACCTGCAGTCGCCGATCAAGGTCCGGGTCTCCGACCGGGCGCCGTCGCCCGCGGACAAGCCGGAAGGCTGGGAGCCGGGGCAGCAGTGGCTGGCGTCCACGACGCTTGGCCGGGTGCTGTTCAACGACCTCCTGCCCGAGGACTACCCGTTCATGAACGAGCCGATGCCCAAGAAGCGGCAGGCGGCGATCGTGAACGACCTCGCCGAGCGGTACCCGATGGTCACCGTGGCGCGGACGCTGGACAAGCTGAAGGACGCCGGCTTCCACTGGGCGACCCGTTCCGGGGTCACCATCGCGATCTCCGACGTGGTGGTGCCGCCGAACAAGCAGCAGATCCTGGACTCCTACGAGCAGAAGGCCGACGCCGTCGAGAAGCGGTACCAGCGCGGTCAGCTCTCCCACACGGAGCGCAACAACGAGCTGGTCAAGGTCTGGGGCCAGGCGACAGAAGAGGTCGCCGAGGCCATGGAGGCCAACTTCCCCGACGACAACCCGATCCCGTTGATCGTGAAGTCGGGCGCGGCGGGCAACATGACCCAGGTCCGGTCGCTGGCCGGCATGCGTGGTCTGGTGTCCAACCCGAAGGGTGAGTACATCCCGCGGCCGATCAAGGCCAACTTCCGTGAGGGCCTGTCGGTGGTGGAGTACTTCATCGCCACGCACGGTGCCCGCAAGGGCCTGGCCGACACCGCGCTGCGCACCGCCGACTCGGGTTACCTGACCCGGCGTCTGGTGGACGTCTCGCAGGACGTCATCGTGCGCGAGATCGACTGTGGCACGACCCGTGGCATCAACATGACCATCGGCGAGCCCGGTCCGGACAACACGATCATGCGTGACCAGCACGTGGAGACCAGTGTCTACGCGCGCTCGCTGGCCGAGGAGATCACCGATGCGGACGGCAACGTCCTGCTCAACCGCGGTGACGACCTCGGCGACCCGGCGATCGAGAAGCTGGTCGCCTCCGGTGTCACGAAGGCCAAGGTCCGCAGCGTGCTGACCTGCGAGTCCGCGGTCGGTGTGTGCGCCACCTGCTACGGCCGGTCCATGGCGACCGGCCAGCTGGTGGACGTCGGCGAGGCGGTCGGCATCGTGGCGGCGCAGTCCATCGGTGAGCCGGGTACCCAGCTCACGATGCGCACGTTCCACCAGGGTGGCGTCGCCGGTGACGACATCACCACCGGTCTGCCGCGTGTCCAGGAGCTGTTCGAGGCCCGTCAGCCGAAGGGCAAGGCGCCGATCGCCGACGTCGACGGCCGCGTGCGGATCGAGGACGGCGACCGGTTCTGGAAGATCACGCTGATCCCGGACGACGGCAGCGAGGAGATCGTCTTCGACAAGCTGTCGAAGCGTCAGCGCCTCGCGGTCACCCTGAGCGGCCCGCTCGCCGACGGCGACCACGTGTCGGTCGGCCAGCAGCTGCTCGAGGGCACGCCGGACCCGCACGAGGTCCTGCGGGTCATGGGGCCGCGCGAGGCCCAGCTGCACCTGGTGGACGAGGTCCAGAAGGTGTACCGGGCCCAGGGTGTGTCGATCCACGACAAGCACATCGAGGTCATCGTCCGGCAGATGCTGCGTCGGGTGACGATCCTCGACTCGGGTGCCGCGGAGTTCCTGCCCGGCGCGCTGGTCGAGCGGGCGGAGTTCGAGTCGGAGAACCGGCGCGTGGTCGCGGCCGGTGGCGAGCCGGCCTCTGGCCGTCCGGTGCTGATGGGCATCACGAAGGCGTCGCTGGCCACGGACTCGTGGCTGTCGGCGGCGTCGTTCCAGGAGACCACGCGGGTGCTGACGGACGCGGCCATCAACGGCCGTTCCGACAAGCTCGTCGGCCTCAAGGAGAACGTGATCATCGGCAAGCTGATCCCCGCGGGGACCGGCATCAACAAGTACCGCAACATCCAGGTGCAGCCGACCGAGGAGGCCAGGGTCGCCGCGTACGCGATCCCGAGCTACGACGACGGTTACTACACCCCGGACGTGTTCGGTACCGGCACGGGCGCAGCCGTCCCCCTGGACGACTACGACTTCGGCCGGGACTACCGCTAGTCAGCGCGACAACGAAGGAGCCCTCGACGTTTCGTCGGGGGCTCCTTCGTTTCGCGGGTGGTTGTCAAGCGCCGATCGGCGTGATCCACCCGGACGGTTACCTTCCCCCAAATATGGGTAATATGTCGTGATTCATTGACCATTCCGGTCGGCCTTCGCCACGCTCCGTGCGTTCACCCTTCTCCTCCTGCACGAGAGGTGGCCCATGAAGAAACTTCTCCTTCTACCGGCTCTCGCCGCCGCGGCGTTCGTCCTTACCGCGCCGGCCGCGGCCGACCCGGCTCCGGCCGCGCCGGCCGACGCGTCGACAGCGGTCGAGGCCGCAGACGGCTGCTACACCTGGAACCGCTCCCTGTCCGAGGGCGCGTCCGGCGACGACGTGCGCCAGTTGCAGATCCGGGTCGCCGGCTACCCCGGCCACGGCGGTGTGCTCGGTCTCGACGGCGCGTACGGCCCGGCCACCAAGGCCGCGGTGACGCGTTTCCAGGAGGCCTACGGCCTCGGCGCGGACGGCGTCGCCGGCCCGGCCACCTTCGGGAAGATCTACGAGCTCCAGGACGACGACTGCTCGCCGGTCAACTTCACCTTCGACGAGCTGAACAACTGCAACGCCGACTGGTCCGGCGGCCGGGTGTCCGCGGCGGACGCGCGGGCCAACGCCCTCGTGTCGATGTGGAAGCTCCAGGCCATGCGCCACGCCATGGGCGACCGGCCGATCGTCGTGAACGGCGCCTTCCGCAGCGAGGCATGCAACAGCGCCGTCGGCGGCGCCGCGAACAGCCGCCACCTCTACGGCGACGCCGTCGACCTCGGCGCCGGCGCGCAGGGCTTCTGTGGCCTCGCCCTGCAGGCCCGCAACCACGGGTTCGCCGAGATCCTCGGCCCTGGCTACCCGGGCCACGACGACCACACCCACGTCGCGCACCGCTCCGGCCAGTTCTGGTCGGCACCCACCTGCGGAATGTGAGGTTCGAGGTCCGGCGTCGGCGACACCGTCGACGCCGGACGCCGTCGTGGGTGATGGTCGCGCCGTGGCCAGTGGTTGAACAAACGCGGACATGCCCGCCACGTTGTCCACCCGGGCGGTGCCCCGCTGGCGACAATCGGTCAACGAGTTGACCCGCCGGCCCAGCGTCTCACCAGGTCGAGTGACACCGAATGTAAGTACTACATGCGGTAGTAAAATGGCCGGTGTGGAACAGGTCTCCATCCGTGAACTCCGCCAGCACACTGCCGGCATCCTCGCGCGCGTCCAAGCAGGCGAATCCCTGGTGATCACCAAACGCGGCAAGCCCATCGCTCGAATCGTCCCGGCCGTGGTGTCGGCGGACCTGAGTGATCTGGTGGCGGAGGGTTGGGTGACACCCCCGAGGCCGTTCCTCATGCCGACGGTCAGTGCGCCGGCGGGTTCCGACGCCGGCGAGTTGATCAGCCGGCTTCGGGACGAGGAGAGGTGCTGAGCGACCTCGCCCATGGCCGATGTCAGCCACTTGGCGTCGGCTGGGCATTGGGTTGGGATTGACGGTGGTCGCCCGTCGGTGTGGCTGGCCTGGCCGGTGAGCAGGGCGGCGGCGAGGTCGGTCAGTGCGCGCGGGTCGAACACGCCGAGGGTGTGCGGATTCCAGTCGGCCGTGACATGGCGGTTGACGAACCGCAGCGCCCAGCGTCCGCCCGGAGCGCTGACATGCAGGCCGCTACCGTCGATGACGTGTTTGGTGGTGAACGTCACGTTTCTGCCACTGCCCGGCACGACATTCTCGTGCAACGCCAGAAGCCGGTGCGACTGCTGGCCATCATCGGTGAGACCGCGTTGTGCCAGCCGATCGGCTGGCACGAGATGATGGCCAGGTCTCCGTCGGAGCACTCGGCGGGCGGGCGTCGCGTCGCTGCGTATAGCCTGGGTAGCAGGTCGCTGGATCCTCGACCGACGTCGAGGTCACCCCGGTTTTGACCGCCTCCTGGGCGAAGGGTATCTTGGGTACTCGCGCCCGGCCTAGGTCGGGTCAATCCGCGTGCCTATGCGCGGAGGTCCACTCCAGCTAGTGGACACCCGGCAGTAACCGCGGAGTTCCTTCCGAGCCTCGTAGGGATGATTCAATCCTGCGCGAGCGTTATGAGGAAGGGCGACACGCCCGACCTCGTGATACGGCGGGGCCGGACAGAACGACCAGCAGCACCGCCCAACGCAGTAGCGACACCCGATAGAAGAAAGCCGGTCCATGCCCACGATCCAGCAGCTGGTCCGTAAGGGCCGCCAGGACAAGGTCGCCAAGCAGAAGACTGCGGCCCTCAAGGGAAGCCCGCAGCGGCGTGGCGTGTGCACCCGCGTGTACACCACCACCCCCAAGAAGCCGAACTCCGCGCTGCGCAAGGTCGCGCGCGTCAAGCTGACCAGTGGCATCGAGGTCACGGCCTACATCCCGGGTGAGGGCCACAACCTGCAGGAGCACTCGATGGTCCTGGTCCGCGGTGGCCGGGTGAAGGACCTGCCCGGCGTCCGCTACAAGATCATCCGTGGCTCGCTGGACACGCAGGGCGTGAAGAACCGCAAGCAGGCTCGCAGCCGGTACGGCGCGAAGAAGGAGAAGAGCTGAGATGCCCCGCAAGGGTCCTGCCGCCAAGCGGCCGCTGATCTCCGACCCGGTCTACAGCTCCCCGCTGGTCACCCAGCTGGTCAACAAGGTGCTGCGGGACGGAAAGCGCTCTGTCGCCGAGAAGATCGTCTACCAGGCACTGGAAGGCGCGCGCGACAAGAGCGGCACCGATCCGGTGGTCACGCTCAAGCGTGCGCTGGACAACGTGAAGCCGACCATCGAGGTGAAGAGCCGCCGCGTCGGTGGCGCCACCTACCAGGTGCCGATCGAGGTCAAGCCAGGGCGCTCGACCACGCTGGCGCTGCGCTGGTTGGTCAACTTCTCGCGGCAGCGCCGGGAGAAGACCATGACCGAGCGGCTGATGAACGAGCTGCTCGACGCGAGCAACGGCCTCGGGGCGAGCGTGAAGCGCCGCGAGGACACGCACAAGATGGCGGAGTCCAACAAGGCCTTCGCTCACTACCGCTGGTGACGCGCCAGGTGGTTTGAGCCGGCCCACCAAGCTCGGCCGCACCAAAACGCTATTGAGACAGGGGAAGACACCCGTGGCACAGGACGTGCTTACCGACTTGGCCAAGGTCCGCAACATCGGGATCATGGCCCACATCGACGCGGGCAAGACCACGACGACCGAGCGGATCCTGTTCTACACCGGGATCAGCTACAAGATCGGCGAGGTGCACGACGGCGCGGCCGTCATGGACTGGATGGAGCAGGAGCAGGAGCGCGGCATCACGATCACGTCCGCCGCGACGACCTGTTTCTGGAAGGACCACCAGATCAACCTCATCGACACCCCGGGACACGTCGACTTCACCGTCGAGGTGGAGCGCAACCTCCGGGTGCTCGACGGCGCGGTCGCGGTCTTCGATGGCAAGGAGGGGGTCGAGCCGCAGTCCGAGCAGGTCTGGCGGCAGGCCACCAAGTACGACGTCCCGCGCATCTGCTTCGTCAACAAGATGGACAAGCTCGGCGCGGACTTCTACTACACCATCCGCACCATCTCCGAGCGTCTTGGCGCGAAGCCCCTGCCTGTCCAGCTGCCGATCGGTGCCGAGAGCGAGTTCATCGGGGTCGTCGACCTGGTGAACATGCGAGCGCTGACCTGGCGTGGTGAGGTCCAGAAGGGTGAGGACTACGCGGTCGAGGAGATCCCGGCCGACCTCGTCGAGAAGGCCAACGAATACCGCGAGCAGCTGATCGAGGCCGTCGCCGAGACCGACGACGAGCTGATGGCGGCCTACCTCGAGGGTGAGGAACTCACCGTCGAGCAGATCCAGCAGGGCCTCCGCAAGATCGTCAACGAGGGCACCGCCTACCCGGTGCTCTGTGGCTCGGCGTTCAAGAACAAGGGCGTCCAGCCCATGCTCGACGCGGTGATCGACTACCTGCCCGCGCCGACGGACCTGCCGCCGGTCGAGGGCCTGCTGATGGATGGCGAGACCAAGGCCTACCGCAAGCCGGAGACCTCGGAGCCGTTCTCGGCGCTGGCCTTCAAGATCGCCGTGCACCCGTTCTTCGGCAAGCTCACCTACGTCCGGGTCTACTCGGGCAAGGTCGCCGCCGGCGCCCAGGTCATCAACTCGACCAAGGACCGCAAGGAGCGCATCGGGAAGATCTTCCAGATGCACGCCAACAAGGAGAACCCGGTCACGGAGGCCCTCGCCGGTCACATCTACGCGGTGATCGGACTGAAGGACACCACCACCGGCGACACCCTGTGCGACCCGAACGAGAAGATCGTCCTCGAGTCGATGACCTTCCCGGAGCCGGTCATCCAGGTGGCCATCGAGCCGAAGACCAAGGCTGACCAGGACAAGCTGTCGACCGCGATCCAGAAGCTCGCCGAGGAGGACCCGACCTTCCGGGTCAACCAGGACGATGAGACGGGTCAGACGATCATCGCCGGCATGGGCGAGCTGCACCTGGACATCCTGGTCGACCGGATGCGCCGGGAGTTCAAGGTCGAGGCCAACATCGGCAAGCCGCAGGTGGCCTACCGCGAGACGATCCGCAAGACGGTCGCCAAGCACGACTACACCCACAAGAAGCAGACGGGTGGCTCCGGCCAGTTCGCGAAGGTGATCATCAAGCTCGAGCCGCTGGCCACGACGGACGGCGCGCTCTACGAGTTCGAGAACAAGGTCACCGGTGGCCGCGTGCCGCGCGAGTACATCCCGTCGGTGGACGCCGGCGCCCAGGACGCCATGCAGTACGGCGTGCTGGCCGGCTACCCGCTGGTCGGGATCAAGCTCACCCTGCTCGACGGTGCCTACCACGAGGTGGACTCCTCCGAGATGGCCTTCAAGATCGCCGGTTCCATGGCGCTCAAGGAGGCCGCCCGGCAGGCGAGCCCGGTGCTGCTCGAGCCGATGATGGCGGTCGAGGTGACCACGCCCGAGACCTACATGGGCGATGTCATCGGCGACCTGAACTCTCGCCGTGGCCACATCCAGGCCATGGACGAGCGCAGTGGTGCCCGGATCGTCAAGGCACTGGTACCGCTGTCGGAGATGTTCGGATATGTCGGCGACCTGCGTTCTCGGACCCAGGGGCGGGCGAACTACTCCATGCAGTTCGACTCCTACGCGGAGGTTCCAACGAACGTCGCGAAGGAGATCATCGCCAAGGCAACCGGCGAATAACTAATCCGGTGCGGGCTGCGTGGGTAGCGCCCTCTATGGTTCCGCACAACTGACCCCATTTAGCTGTCGTCGTAAAACAAGACGGCGGAGAGATACAAGTCCAGGAGGACGAGAGAAGTGGCGAAGGCGAAGTTCGAGCGGACCAAGCCGCACGTCAACATCGGGACCATTGGTCACATTGACCATGGGAAGACCACGCTGACCGCGGCAATCTCCAAGGTTCTGCACGACAAGTACCCCACCCTGAACCCCTTCACGCCGTTCGACGAGATCGACAAGGCGCCGGAGGAGAAGCAGCGCGGTATCACGATCTCGATCGCGCACATCGAGTACGAGACCGAGAAGCGGCACTACGCGCACGTCGACTGCCCT
The DNA here is from genome assembly GCF_054779715.1 of Actinophytocola sediminis. Taxonomy (NCBI): domain Bacteria; kingdom Bacillati; phylum Actinomycetota; class Actinomycetes; order Pseudonocardiales; family Pseudonocardiaceae; genus Actinophytocola; species Actinophytocola sediminis. The sequence continues at coordinate 247,492 of NZ_BAAGXS010000028.1, forward strand.
GGTCACGCGGACTACATCAAGAACATGATCACCGGTGCCGCCCAGATGGACGGCGCGATCCTCGTGGTCGCCGCGACCGATGGTCCGATGCCGCAGACCAAGGAGCACGTGCTGCTGGCCCGCCAGGTCGGTGTGCCCTACATCGTGGTGGCCCTGAACAAGGCCGACATGGTGGACGACGAGGAGATCCTGGAGCTGGTCGAGCTCGAGGTCCGCGAGCTGCTGACCGAGTACGAGTTCCCCGGTGACGACCTGCCCGTGGTCCGGGTCTCGGCGCTCAAGGCGCTCGAGGGCGACGCCGAGTGGGGCGAGAAGGTCATCGAGCTGCTGGACGCGGTGGATGACAACATCCCCGAGCCCCCGCGCGACATCGACAAGCCCTTCCTGATGCCGGTGGAGGACGTGTTCACGATCTCCGGCCGCGGCACCGTGGTCACCGGTCGCGTCGAGCGCGGTGTCCTCAAGCCGATGGAAGAGGTCGAGATCGTCGGCATCAAGGAGAAGGCTCAGAAGACCACCGTCACCAGCGTCGAGATGTTCCGCAAGATCCTCGACGACGCGCGCGCCGGTGAGAACGTGGGTCTGCTCCTGCGCGGCATCAAGCGTGAGGACGTCGAGCGCGGTCAGGTCGTCGTGAAGCCCGGCACCACCACGCCGCACACCCAGTTCGAGGCTCAGGTCGTCATTCTGAGCAAGGACGAGGGTGGCCGGCACACGCCGTTCTTCAACAACTACCGCCCGCAGTTCTACTTCCGCACCACCGACGTGACCGGCGTGGTGACCCTCCCCGAGGGCACCGAGATGGTCATGCCGGGTGACTCCACCTCCATGACGGTCAACCTGATCCAGCCGATCGCCATGGACGAGGGTCTGCGGTTCGCCATCCGCGAGGGTGGCCGGACGGTCGGCGCGGGTCGCGTCACCAACATCCTCAAGTAGTTTTCCCGCCGGGGGCCCCTGGGTCATGGACCTGGGGGCCCCCGGTTTCGGGTGGCACATCAGCGTGTGTCATCCTTGACAGGTTGCTCGTCGCGGCCAGCCGCGTTCGAGCACGGTCCGAGGGCGGTGGTATGCCGCTGACGGGCCATCATGACCACTCCCGAGGGACTCAAGTCCAAGGGGCCGGTCTGTGCCTAGGGCGCGACACACCCGACCGCGTGGACCGGAGCGGCACGAGTCATAAAGACAAGGACGGCAAGCCACCATGGCGGGACAGAAGATCCGCATCCGGCTCAAGGCCTACGACCACGAGGCGATCGACGCGTCCGCGCGCAAGATCGTGGAGACGGTTACCCGCACGGGCGCTCGGGTCGTCGGGCCGGTGCCGCTGCCCACCGAGAAGAACGTGTACTGCGTCATCCGCTCGCCGCACAAGTACAAGGACTCGCGCGAGCACTTCGAGATGCGCACGCACAAGCGTCTGATCGACATCCTCGACCCCACGCCGAAGACCGTCGACGCGCTCATGCGCATCGACCTTCCGGCCAGCGTCGACGTCAACATTCAGTGAGGCCTGAGCACCAATGTCTGACCGGCAGATAAAAGGGATCCTGGGTACCAAACTCGGGATGACCCAGGTCTTCGACGAGAACAACCGGATCGTCCCGGTGACCGTCGTCAAGGCCGGCCCCAACGTGGTCACCCAAGTCCGCTCCCAGGACAACGACGGGTACGGGGCGGTTCAGTTGGCGTTCGGCGCCATTGACCCGCGCAAGGTGAACAAGCCGCGCACCGGCCACTTCGAGAAGGCGGGCGTGACTCCGCGCCGCTTCCTCGCCGAGCTGCGCACGACCGACGCCGACACCTACGAGCTCGGGCAGGAGATCACCGTCGAGGTGTTCGAGCCCGGCGCCGTGGTCGACGCGACCGGCACCAGCAAGGGCAAGGGCACCGCGGGGGTGATGAAGCGCCACGGGTTCAAGGGCCTCGGCGCCTCGCACGGCACCCAGCGCAAGCACCGCTCGCCCGGCTCGATCGGTGGCTGCGCCACCCCCGGCCGGGTGTTCAAGGGCCTGCGCATGGCTGGCCGCATGGGCCACGTCCGGGTCACCACGCAGAACCTCACGGTCCACCAGGTGGACGCCGAGGAGAGCCTGATCCTGGTCAAGGGCGCGATCCCGGGGCCCAAGGGCGGCGTGGTGTTCCTCAAGACCGCCGTGAAGGGTGATGCGAAGTGACCATGACGGTGGAGATCAAGACTCCGGCAGGCACCATCGACGGCACCGTCGAACTGCCCGCCGAGATCTTCGACGTACAGGCCAACATCGCGCTGATGCACCAGGTGGTCGTGGCCCAGCAGGCCGCGGCCAGGCAGGGCACGCATTCCACCAAGACCCGCGGCGACGTCCGCGGCGGTGGCAAGAAGCCCTACCGGCAGAAGGGCACCGGCCGCGCCCGTCAGGGCTCGACCCGCGCGCCCCAGTTCGCCGGTGGTGGCATCGTGCACGGCCCGACGCCGCGCGACTACACGCAGCGCACGCCCAAGAAGATGAAGGCCGCCGCGCTGCGCGGTGCCCTCTCCGACCGGGCCCGCGCCGGCCAGGTGCACGTGGTGACCGACCTGGTCGACGGCGACACGCCGTCCACCAAGTCCGCCCGCACGTTCCTGGGCACGGTCAGCGAGGCGCGCAACCTGTTGGTCGTGCTCACCCGCGGTGAGCAGACCGGCTGGAAGTCGGTGCGCAACCTGCAGACCGTGCACACGATCTGGCCAGACCAGCTCAACACCTACGACGTGCTGGTCAACGACGACGTGGTGTTCACCAAGAGCGCGCTCACGGCCTTCCTCGAGGGCCCGGCCAGGGGCCGCGCCAAGGCCTCCGCCCGCTCGGGCGAGGTCGAGCAGGCGCCCTACGGCGCCGGCAGCCACGCCGCGCTCGGCGACGGTTCGGAGCCGGACGGGTTCCCGGTCAAGGGCAACGAGAGCTCGAAGCTGTACCACCTGCCGGGCACCTCGTTCTACAACCGCACCGAGGCCGAGGTCTGGTTCGCCAGTGCCGAGGACGCCGAGCAGGCCGGCTTCCAGTTGCCGCCCTCGCAGCGTAAGGAGGACGACCAGTGATCCCCGACCACCGCGACGTACTGCTCGCGCCGGTGATCTCCGAGAAGTCCTACGGGCTGCTCGAGGAGAACAAGTACACGTTCGTCGTGGCTCCTGGCGCCAACAAGACCCAGATCAAGATCGCGGTCGAGAAGGTGTTCGGCGTCCAGGTGGTGAGCGTGAACACGCTGAACCGGCAGGGCAAGCGCAAGCGCACCCGCACCGGTTACGGCAAGCGCAAGGACACCAAGCGAGCGATCGTGACGCTCTCGGCCGAGAGCAAGCCGATCGAGATCTTCGGCGGCCCGGCCTGAGCCGGCGAGTAGAGACCTAGAGGGACTGCGTAGAGATGGGCATTCGCAAGTACAAGCCGACGACGCCTGGGCGTCGTGGCTCGAGCGTCTCCGACTTCGCCGAGATCACCCGCTCGGAGCCGGAGAAGTCGCTGGTCCGCCCGTTGCACGGGCGGGGCGGCCGGAACGTGCACGGCAAGATCACCACCCGGCACAAGGGTGGCGGCCACAAGCGCGCGTACCGGTTGATCGACTTCCGGCGGCACGACAAGGACGGTGTGCCGGCCAAGGTCGCGCACATCGAGTACGACCCGAACCGGACCGCCCGCATCGCGCTGCTGCACTACGCGGACGGCGAGAAGCGGTACATCATCGCGCCGGAGAAGCTTCGCCAGGGCGACCGGGTGGAGAACGGGCCGGGCGCGGACATCAAGCCGGGCAACGCGTTGCCGATGCGCAACATCCCGGTCGGCACCGTGATCCACGCGATCGAGCTGCGGCCGGGCGGCGGGGCCAAGATCGCCCGCTCCGCCGGCACCCGCGTCCAGCTGGTCGCCAAGGAAGGCCGGTTCGCCCAGCTGCGGATGCCATCGGGCGAGATCCGCAACGTGGACGTCCGCTGCCGGGCCACGGTCGGCGAGGTCGGCAACTCCGACCACGCGAACATCAACTGGGGCAAGGCAGGCCGGATGCGGTGGAAGGGCAAGCGCCCGACCGTCCGTGGTGTCGCCATGAACCCGGTGGACCACCCGCACGGTGGTGGTGAGGGCAAGACCTCCGGCGGTCGCCACCCGGTGAACCCGGCCGGCAAGCCGGAGGGCCGTACCCGCCGCAAGGGCAAGCCGAGCGATCAGCTGATCGTTCGTCGTCGCCGGACCGGTAAGAAGCGCTAAGAGCAGGAGGGAGTGACAGATGCCTAGGAGTTTGAAGAAGGGCCCGTTCGTCGACGACCACCTGCTCAAGAAGGTGGACGCGCTCAACGAGTCCGGCAAGAAGACCGTGATCAAGACCTGGTCTCGCAGGTCGACGATCATCCCGGACATGCTTGGCCACACCATCGCGGTGCACGACGGCCGTAAGCATGTCCCCGTGTTCATCTCGGAGTCGATGGTCGGGCACAAGCTGGGCGAGTTCGCCCCAACCCGCACCTTCAAGGGCCACGTGAAGGACGACCGCAAGGCGCGCAGGCGCTAGGGACAAGGGAGTAAGCGATGAGTGACGCGACCGCGCAGGAGGAGCTTCCGCGCGCGATTGCTCGAGCTCGCTACGTCCGCGCCACGCCAATGAAGGTGCGCCGGGTGGTTGAGCTCATCAAGGGCCGTAGTGCTGATGAGGCGCTCAACGTGCTGCGGTACTCGCCGCAGGCGGCCAGCGAGCCGGTGGCCAAGGTGCTCGCGAGCGCCGTGGCCAACGCCGAGAACAACCTCGACCTCGACCCGGAGACCCTCTGGGTCACCGCGGCGTACGTGGACGAGGGCCCGACGCTCAAGCGGTTCCGGCCGCGGGCACAGGGCCGGGCGTACCGGATCCGGAAGCGGACCAGCCACATCACCGTCGAGGTGGAGTCACGGCCGCGGCCGGAGCCGAAGAAGGCGGCTGCCAAGAGCCGTAAGTCCAGTGCGAAGAGGAGTGCCAGCTAGTGGGTCAGAAGATCAACCCGCACGGCTTCCGGCTCGGGATCACCACTGACTGGAAGTCCCGCTGGTATGCCGACAAGCAGTACGCGGAATACGTGGCAGAGGACGTCAAGATCCGTCGCCTGCTCTCGAAGGGCATGGAGCGCGCCGGGATCTCGAAGGTGGAGATCGAGCGCACCCGCGACCGGGTCCGGGTCGACATCCACACCGCCCGGCCGGGCATCGTCATCGGCCGGCGCGGCGCGGAGGCCGACCGCATCCGGGGCGAGCTGGAGAAGCTGTCCGGCAAGCAGGTGCAGCTGAACATCCTCGAGGTGAAGAACCCGGAGGCCGACGCTCAGCTGGTCGCCCAGGTGACCGCCGAGCAGCTGTCCAACCGGGTGTCCTTCCGGCGCGCGATGCGCAAGGCCATCCAGTCGGCCATGCGCAGCCCGCAGGTCAAGGGCATCCGCGTGCAGTGCGGCGGTCGTCTCGGCGGCGCCGAGATGTCCCGCTCCGAGCACTACCGCGAGGGTCGGGTGCCGCTGCACACGCTGCGTGCCGACATCGACTACGGCTTCTTCGAGGCCCGCACCACGTTCGGCCGGATCGGCGTGAAGGTGTGGATCTACAAGGGCGACGTGGTCGGTGGCCGGCGTGAGGTCGAGTCCCGTTCGCAGGCGCCGCAGGACCGCGCGCCGCGGCGGGAGCGGCCGACCAGGGCCCGTCGTTCCGGTTCGTCCGGCACCACGGCAACCAGCACCGAGGCCGGCCGCGCGGCGGCAGAGGCCAGTGCGGTGGAGCCCGCTGAGACGGCGTCGCAGGCCCCTTCGGTGAACGGGGCCGACGCCAGCAACGCGTCCAACGCTAACGGGGAGGGCTGAGCAGTGCTCATCCCACGCAAGGTCAGGCACCGCAAGCAGCACCACCCCAAGCGTGGTGGTGCGGCAAAGGGCGGTACCCGGGTCACCTTCGGTGAGTTCGGGATCCAGGCGCTCACGCCGGCCTACGTGACGAACAGGCAGATCGAGTCCGCTCGTATCGCCATCAACCGGCACATCCGTCGTGGCGGCAAGGTGTGGATCAACATCTTCCCCGACCGTCCGCTGACGAAGAAGCCGGCTGAGACCCGCATGGGTTCCGGCAAGGGCTCGCCTGAGCACTGGATCGCGAACGTGAAGCCAGGTCGGGTGATGTTCGAGCTGAGCTTCCCGAACGAGACCGTGGCTCGCGAGGCACTGACCCGTGCGATCCACAAACTTCCGATGAAGTGCCGCATCGTCACGCGTGAGGGTGGTGACTTCTGATGGCCGCCGGGACTCAGGCGTCGGAGATGCGCGAGCTCAACGACGAAGAGCTGGTGCTGCGTCTGCGGGAGTCGAAGGAGGAGCTGTTCAACCTTCGGTTCCAGATGGCCACCGGGCAGATGGACAACAACCGCCGGCTCCGCACGGTCCGGCACGACATCGCCAGGATCTACACGGTCATGCGTGAGCGTGAGCTGGGACTTTCGGTGTCGCCGGACGAGGTTTCCAGTGATGAGGGTGCCGCATGAGCGAGACAACTGAGACTGAGAAGACGCGCGGCCGGCGCAAGGTCCGCGAGGGCCTGGTCGTGTCCGACAAGATGAACAAGACGATCGTGGTCTCGCTCGAGGACCGCAAGAAGCACCCGCGCTACAGCAAGGTGCTGCGGTCCACGGTCAAGGTCAAGGCGCACGACGAGGAGAACACCGCCGGCGTCGGCGACCGCGTGCTGCTGATGGAGACCCGTCCGCTGTCGGCCACCAAGCGCTGGCGGCTGGTGGAGATCTTGGAGAGGGCAAAGTGATTCAGCAGGAGTCGCGACTGCGCGTCGCCGACAACACGGGTGCGAAGGAGATTCTCTGCATCCGGGTGCTCGGCGGTTCCGCGCGTCGCTACGCGGGAATCGGCGACATCATCGTCGCCACCGTCAAGGACGCGATGCCCGGCGCCGGGGTGAAGAAGGGTGACGTCGTCAAGGCGGTCATCGTTCGCACCTCCAAGGAGCGCAGGCGCCCGGACGGGTCCTACATCCGGTTCGACGAGAACGCCGCCGTGCTCATCAAGCCGGACAACGAGCCGCGCGGGACCCGCATCTTCGGACCGGTCGGTCGCGAGCTGCGCGACAAGAAGTTCATGAAGATCATCTCGCTGGCCCCGGAGGTGCTCTGAGCATGAAGATTAAGAAGGGTGACACCGTTCAGGTGATCGCCGGCAAGGACAAGGGCGCGAAGGGCAAGGTCATCCAGGCCTACCCGAGCACCCAGCGCATCCTGGTCGAGGGCGTGAACCGGATCAAGAAGCACACCCGGATCAGCCAGACCCAGCGCGGTGCGCAGACCGGTGGGATCGTCACCCAGGAGGCGTCGATCCACGTCAGCAACGTGATGCTGGTCGACTCGGACGGCAAGCCGACCCGCGTCGGCTACACGTTCGACGACGAGGGCCGGAAGGTGCGGGTTTCGCGCCGGACCGGCAAGGAGATCTGATGACCACCACTGAAAAGCTGGTGCCTCGGCTCAAGACCAGGTACCGCGAGGAGATCGTGCCCGGGTTGCGGGAGGACTTCTCCTTCGACAACGCGATGCAGGTCCCCCGCGTGGTCAAGACCGTGGTCAACATGGGTGTCGGCGACGCCGCCCGCGACGGCAAGCTCATCGAGGGCGCGGTTCGCGACCTGTCGCTGATCACCGGCCAGCGGCCGCAGATCCGCCGGGCGCGCCAGTCCATCGCGCAGTTCAAGCTGCGTGAGGGCATGCCGATCGGCGCCAAGGTGACGCTGCGCAACGACCGGATGTGGGAGTTCCTCGACCGGCTGCTGACGATTGCGCTGCCGCGTATCCGTGACTTCCGGGGCCTGTCGCCCAAGCAGTTCGACGGCAACGGCAACTACACCTTCGGTCTCAACGAGCAGTCGATGTTCCACGAGATCAACCCGGACTCGATCGATCGTCCGCGCGGTATGGACATCACCATCGTCACCACCGCGATCAACAACGAGGAGGGTCAGGCGCTGCTGCGGCGTCTGGGCTTCCCGTTCAGGGAGAACTGAGCCCATGGCCAAGAAAGCTCTGGTCCACAAGGCCGCGCAGAAGCCCAAGTTCAAGGTCCGGGGCTACACCCGGTGCCAGCGGTGCGGTCGTCCGCGTGCGGTGTTCCGCAAGTTCGGCCTCTGCCGGGTGTGCCTGCGCGAGATGGCCCACCGCGGCGAGCTGCCCGGCGTGAACAAGTCCAGCTGGTAAAGCACAAGAAAAATCGCCACAGGCCCACTGCCAGTCACTGGTGGGGAACCATGGCGAGAAAGGTTGACAGGTCACCATGACGATGACCGACCCGATCGCAGACTTCTTGACTCGTCTGCGCAACGCCAACTCGGCGTACCACGACGAGGTCGTGCTGCCGCACTCCAAGCTCAAGGCGAACATCGCGGAGATCCTCCAGCGCGAGGGTTACATCTCCGGCTACCGCGCCGTGGACGGTGAGAAGGGCCAGAACCTCGTCGTCGAGTTGAAGTACGGCCCGAACCGCGAGCGCAGCATCGCGGGCCTTCGCCGGGTGTCCAAGCCGGGTCTGCGGGTGTACGCGAAGTCGACCAACCTGCCGAAGGTGCTTGGCGGGCTGGGCGTGGCGATCATCTCCACGTCCGCCGGCCTGCTCACCGATCGCCAGGCCGGCAAGCAGCGGATGGGCGGGGAAGTCCTCGCCTTCGTCTGGTGACGGGGGGTATTCACACATGTCTCGCATCGGAAAGCTGCCGATCACGGTCCCATCCGGAGTGGATGTGACGATCGACGGTCAGCTGATCAGCGTCAAGGGCCCCAAGGGGAACCTCGCACACACGGTCGCCGAGCCGATCACCGTCGAGCGCGAGGACGACGGCACGTTGGCCGTCAAGCGCCCGGACGACGAGCGTCGCAGCCGCGCGCTGCACGGCCTCACTCGTTCGCTGGTGAACAACCTGGTGGTCGGGGTGACCGACGGCTACGAGAAGAAGCTCGAGATCCACGGCGTCGGTTACCGCGTGCTGCTCAAGGGCTCGGACTTGGAGTTCTCGCTCGGCTTCAGCCACCCGGTCAAGGTCACGCCGCCGGAGGGCATCACCTTCACCGTCGACGGGCCGACCAAGTTCTCCGTCAAGGGGATCGACAAGCAGCGCGTCGGTGAGGTCGCCGCCAACATCCGCAAGCTGCGCAAGCCCGACCCGTACAAGGGCAAGGGCGTGCGCTACGCGGGCGAGAAGATCCGCCGCAAGGTCGGAAAGACGGGTAAGTGACATGAGCGAAGCGACTGCGACCAAGCGCAAGCCTGTTGGCAGGGACATCTCCACCAGGCGTCGGATCGCCAAGAAGCGCCGGCACTTCCGGGTCCGCAAGAAGGTCAGCGGCACCGTGGAGCGCCCCCGTCTGGTGGTGACCAGGTCCTCGCGGCACATCGTCGTCCAGCTGGTCGACGACCTCGCCGGGCACACGCTCGCGTCGGCCTCCAGCCTGGAGGCGGACGTGCGGGCGATGGACGGCGACAAGAAGGCCCGTGCGGCCAAGGTCGGCGCGCTGGTGGCCGACCGGGCCAAGAGCGCAGGCGTGACGAAGGTCGTGTTCGACCGGGGTGGCAGCGACTACCACGGCCGGATCGCGGCGCTCGCCGACGCCGCCCGGGAAGCCGGGTTGGAGTTCTGAACATGTACATCATCACGGGAAGGATCGCCTGATGCCGGGACGTACGCGGCAATTCGGCGGCGGCCACCAGGGCGGTCAGGGCGGTGACAACCGCGGCGACAACCGTGGGGATCGCCGCGACCGCAGGGACCGTCGCGACGGTGGCCGTGGCGGGGCGGCCCAGGACAAGACCCCGCACCTCGAGCGCGTGGTGGCCATCAACCGGGTCGCCAAGGTCGTGAAGGGTGGTCGCCGGTTCAGCTTCACCGCGCTGGTCGTGGTCGGCGACGGCGACGGCATGGTCGGGGTCGGCTATGGCAAGGCCAAGGAGGTGCCGGCCGCGATCGCCAAGGGTGTTGAGGAAGCGAAGAAGAACTTCTTCAAGGTCCCGAGGATCGCCGGCACCATCCCGCACCCGATTCAGGGCGAGCGGGCCGCCGGCGTCGTGCTTCTTCGTCCGGCCAGTGCCGGTACCGGCGTCATCGCCGGTGGCCCGGTGCGTGCCGTGCTGGAGTGCGCCGGGGTGCACGACGTGCTGTCCAAGTCGCTCGGTAGCGACAACGCGATCAACATCGTGCACGCCACCGTGGCGGCGCTGAAGGGTCTGCAGCGTCCGGAGGAGGTCGCGGCTCGCCGTGGCCTGCCGCTGGAGGACGTTGCCCCCGCTGGCATGCTGCGGGCGCGGGTCGCTGGTCAGGGGGTGTGAGTCAGCCATGGCACAGCTCAAGGTGACTCAGATCCGCTCCACGATCGGGACCAAGCGCAACCACCGTGAGTCGCTGCGGACGCTGGGCCTGCGGAAGATCCGCCAGTCCACCGTCCGGGACGACACCCCGGAGGTCCGCGGCCTGATCCACACGGTTCGCCACCTGGTGACCGTCGAGGAGGTCAACGACTGATGGCCATCAAGATCCATCACCTTCGTCCCGCGCCTGGCGCGAAGACGGACAAGCACCGCGTCGGCCGCGGTGAGGGTGGCAAGGGCGGCAAGACCGCCGGTCGCGGTACGAAGGGCACCAAGGCACGCAAGAACGTGCCGGCGCGCTTCGAGGGCGGCCAGATGCCCATCCACATGCGGCTGCCGAAGCTTCGCGGCTTCAAGAACCGTTTCCGCACCGAGTACCAGCCGGTCAACCTCGCCGACATCGTCCGGGTCTTCCCGGAGGGTGGCTCGATCGGGGTCGCTGAGCTGGTCGAGAACGGTCTGGTGCGCAAGAACCAGCTCGTGAAGGTGCTCGGCGACGGCGACCTGGCCGACGTGAAGCTGGACGTCACGGCGCACGCGTTCTCCAAGAGCGCGGCGGAGAAGCTCGGCGCGGCCGGCGGCTCGGCCACCACGCTGTAACGAGCGACGACAGCCAACCGGACGGCCGGCAGGGTGTGCCCTGCTGGCCGTCTTCGGTTGGTTGGCTAGAAGTGTTCGCGCTGGTAGCGGCGCTCGTGGTGCACAGTCTCGATCGGTGTTCACGAGCGCACGGTGCCGGTGTCGCCCCGGAGGCGGCGGGTTCGGTCGCTGGACCGAACGGACTACCCGCGGTGTGGGAAGTCCGGCAACGCCAAGGGGGTGCAAGCACTGCTTGCTGTGCTGTTAGAGTCGTTGACACGCTTCGGGTGGAATGCCCTCCGTAGCGGTACTGGCTTGCCAGGACTCTGGCGGTCAGTCTTTATGTTCCGGCCGGGGTAACAACCGGCAAAGTCGATCACCGGCAGGAGCGCCGGTGACGCCGAGGAGGTTCCTGCGTGCTCAGCGCCTTCCGCTCGGCTCTCGCGACGCCGGACCTGCGCCGCAAGATCCTTTTCACCCTCGGAATCATCGCGGTCTACCGCGTCGGGGCGATGCTGCCCTCGCCCGGGGTCTCGTACCCCAATATCCAGAAGTGCATCGACGGGGTCGACGACCAGAGCATCTACCAGCTGCTGAACCTGTTCAGCGGCGGTGCGTTGCTGCAGCTCTCGGTGTTCGCGCTGGGGATCATGCCCTACATCACCGCGAGCATCATCATTCAGCTGCTGCGCGTGGTCATCCCGCGTTTCGAGCAGCTGCACAAGGAGGGCCAGTCCGGCCAGGGCAAGCTCACGCAGTACACCCGCTACCTGACCATCGGTCTCGCGGTACTGCAGGCGACCGGCATCGTGGCGATGGCCGACCGCGGCCAGCTCTTCGGTGAGTGCCCGGACCCGATCATCCCCGGCGGCACCACGTTCGACCTGATCATGATCGTCATCACGATGACCGCGGGCACCGCGCTCATCATGTGGTTCGGCGAGCTGGTCACCGAGCGCGGTATCGGCAACGGCATGTCGCTGCTGATGTTCGTCAACATCGCGGCCCGCATCCCGGCCGAGGGTGGCAACATCCTGCAGAACTCCGGTGGCCTCGTGTTCACCATCGTCTGCATCTTCGGGCTGCTGATCATCGTCGGTGTCGTGTTCCTCGAGCAGGGCCAGCGCCGCATCCCGGTGCAGTACGCCAAGCGCATGGTCGGCCGCCGGATGTACGGCGGCACCTCGACCTACCTGCCGATGAAGGTCAACCAGGCCGGCGTCATCCCGATCATCTTCGCGTCCTCGCTGCTCTACCTGCCGGACCTGATCACCAAGCTGGCAGGTGACTCGAACAGCTGGTGGGCGCGCTTCGTGGCCGACCACCTGACGAGTCAGAGCGACTGGGTGCACATCCTGACCTACTTCGCGCTGATCATCTTCTTCACGTACTTCTACATCAGCATCCAGTTCAACCCGACTGAGCGTGCTGACGACATGAAGAAGTACGGCGGCTTCATCCCGGGCATCCGCCCAGGCCGGCCGACCGCCGAGTACCTCAGCTTCGTGCTGAGCCGGATCACCCTGCCCGGGTCGATCTACCTCGGCATCATCGCCGTGCTGCCGAACTTCTTCCTCGACATCACCGGAGACGGCCAGAACCAGAACTTCCCGTTCGGTGGAACCGCCGTACTGATCATGGTTGGCGTCGGTCTTGACACGGTCAAGCAGATCGAGAGCCAGCTGATGCAGCGCAACTACGAAGGGTTCCTCAAGTGACACGACTTCTCCTCGTTGGTCCGCCGGGTGCGGGCAAGGGCACCCAGGCGGCCGTACTGAGCGAGAAGCTCTCGATCCCGCACATCTCGACCGGGGAGCTGTTCCGGGCACACATCAACGATCAGACCGAGCTGGGCCGCAGTGTCAAGCAGTACCTCGACTCCGGCCAGCTCGTGCCGGACGAGGTGACCAACCAGCTGGTCGTCGAGCGTCTCGGTGAGCCGGACATCAACGGCGGCGGTTTCCTGCTCGACGGTTTCCCGCGCAACATCGGCCAGGCCGACGTGCTCGGCAAGTACCTGGCCGAGGTCGACAAGAAGCTCGACGCGGTGGTCCAGCTGGAGGTCGACGAGGAGGTCGTCGTCGGCAGGCTGCTCTCCCGCGGCCGGGCGGATGACAACGAGGACGTCATCCGCCACCGCCAGGGCGTCTACCGCTCGGAGACCGCGCCGCTGCTCGACTACTACCGCGACATCCTGCTCACCGTGGACGGCGTCGGCGAGGTCGAGGAGATCACCACCCGGGTGCTGAACGCGCTGCGCGATCGGACGTGACCCGTGGTGGTCTGCTCGACGGGTTACGGCTGTCCATCCAGTCGTGGCGCGGCCGGATGATCGAGCTGAAAGCACCGGCCGAGATCGAGGCGATGCGGGCCGCCGGCCTGGTGGTCGCGACCGCCCTCGGTGAGGTCGCCAAGGCCGTACGGGCCGGCGTGAGCACCGAGGAGCTCGACCAGATCGCCGAACAGGTGATCCGCGAGGCCGGCGCGGTGCCCAGCTTCAAGGGCTACCGGGGTTTCCCGGCCAGCATCTGCGCCTCGGTCAACGAGCAGATCGTGCACGGCATCCCGAGCACGACCCAGATCCTCGCCGACGGCGACCTGATCTCCGTCGACTGCGGCGCCATCCTGGACGGCTGGCACGGCGACTCGGCGGTCACCCTCCCGGTAGGCGAGCAGAGTGCCGACGACGAGGCCCTGTCCGCGGCAACGAAGGCCGCGATGGAGGCCGGCATCCGCGCCGTGCGCCCCGACGGCCGCCTGACGGACATCTCGCACGCGGTGGAGACCGAGGTACACGCCGCCGAGCGGGCCGCCGGCCGGCAGTACGGCATCATCCGCGAGTACGGCGGCCACGGCATCGGCCGAGCCATGCACATGGAGCCCTTCCTGCCCAACTTCGGCAAGCCCGGCAAGGGCCCACGCCTGCGCGTCGGCATGGCCATCGCCATCGAGCCGATGCTCACCCTCGGCGGCGAGGAAACCCAGGAACTGGACGACGGCTGGACAGTGGTCACCGTCGACGGCTCCCGAGCCGCCCACTGGGAACACACCGTGGCCGTAACCGAAGACGGCCCCTGGGTCCTAACCGCCCCCTAACTCCTGTTGGACCGCAGCGAAGGGTCCCTTCACTGCGCCCAGTGCAGTGAAGGGACCCTTCGCTGCGTTGAGAGGTCCAGGCTGGCGCCGTACTGGTCGCCTCTCAGTGGCACCTCACCGAACGGGTGACAGCCGGACAGGTGCACCTTCCGTCCGAGCGACCTTGATAGCGCCCGAAAAGCTCTACGCTCGTCGCGGACTCGCCGAGCTCGGCGCCGATGCGCTGGTGCGGCTGAACAGGCTTCTCGTGCCGACGAGTTGGGGCTGGAATGGCGCTGAAACCCGCCGGTAAGGCGCTCTCGTCGCTGACCGGCATCGTGGTCATGGCCGCTGTGCTCTGGCTTCTGCTGAATTTCGTTTACGCACCGAGCTGTGGTCGGTTCGCATGTAGTTACGAGCCGTCTTGGTGGCCGAAGGCCGAAGCTGACAGTGCCAGTGCGGACAGCTGCCCGGACGGCATCGATGCCGCTGCGAACGATGCCGAGTGGGCAGCAGCCCAGCTGGCGTCGCTTCAGAACGCTGATGCCAAGATCACGACTGGTCTGTTCTTCGACGCGGATGGCGCCGCACACCGGATCGAAAGCGGTCGAGACGACAACTCCGAACGCGTTCTTGCGACCATGTACGACGTGGGTGTAGTCCAATCACCGGTTCGGCCCCAACGTGGTCGATCATGTCGAGACCAAAGTGGCTGCGCTGATGCGCGAACAGAACCTCTCGGCTGGAGTGTTGGTGATCAATTTTCCTCGCGGAGTGTGCGGCACCGAGAGCCAACAGCCGTACTCCTGTGCGGCCATGGTTCCGGCCATCCTGCCGGCAGGGGCCACGCTGGCGGTCTGGTCGCCCCGTGAGCTGACTGCTGGGCGACCCTCGGTCAAGTTGATCGGGAACGCGCGATGACCACCAGTCGTGACCTGGCCAGGGTCGACCTCGCCGGCCCGGATGACCGGTACCTGCAGGCAACCGGCGTGTTCTATCTCCGTGGCGCGGTCCACAATGTCACGTTCGATGATGCGGACGCGGTGGTCACGTTGCTGGAGCTGATGGGGTCGGCGGGCGACGACACGATGGTGCACAGCCTGTACCTCACGCCTCAGGGTGAGTCGGCGCCGTCGGCCAACCTGCGGTTTCAGTTCAACCGGGAACATCAGGTGGCTGGTGCCGTGCTGGTCGTTCTGGACAGGCAGCGACGGCTCTACTCGTGGCGGACCCTGGGCAACGCCGGCCGCGATGACGTGCTTCTCGTGCACGACGCCTGGAACCCCGGCGACACCGCCCTACCGCCCGAGGCGTTCATCACCGTGGCGGAGCTGCGGGCGGCGGTGGTCGAGTTCGTCACGGGTGAGGTGCTGCCACCCCGCGGGGTCGAGTGGGCCGCGGTGGCTGATGTCGGCTGGTCTTAATCCGATCGGGGGATACTTTCCGGCGGGCTGGAGCTGCGGAACTCTGCGGGATTGACGTCTCCGCATGGACGCGCGAATCGGGCCGGCGCAGGCCCGTGAACTGGCAGCGGAAATGCGGAACAACCGTGAGGCGATGGAGGTTTCCGAGCACGTGTTGGCCGGCCTGTTGGGCTGGTCGGTGAGCAAACTGACGCGGGTCGAGCACGGGCTGGAGCCGGTCAGCGAGATCGACGTGGTGCGCCACACGGCGAACTGCGGCGGGACGACCGAGATGATCGAGGGCATGCTCGACCTCTGTCGAGACCCGGGCGCCCCTGACTACTGGCTGTGTTGCTGTGCGTGACTCGAAGAACACGGAGGGTCCGACGCTCGCGTTCGGGTTCGGGGCTTGGCAGGGGCTGGTCGGCGCAGGGTTGGCCCCGATTCGCCGGCGCTGAGCAGGCGCGTACACTAGATCGGTGGCGCAGTCGTTTGCGCCGTTTCCGTCATGCGTATTGCCCGTCAGGGACATGCAGGACGGTATGCGTATGACCAGCAAGCGAAACGCGGAGGACATGGGCAAGAAGGACGGGGCCATCGAGGTCGAAGGCCGTGTGGTGGAGCCGCTCCCCAACGCGATGTTCCGGGTCGAGTTGGAGAACGGACACAAGGTCCTCGCACACATCAGCGGCAAGATGCGTCAGCACTACATCCGCATCCTGCCAGAGGACCGAGTGGTCGTGGAGCTCTCGCCCTACGACCTGTCCCGCGGCCGAATCGTCTACCGCTACAAGTAGGGCCAGGAGAAACAGGGACGTGAAGGTCCAACCGAGCGTCAAGAAGATCTGCGACAAGTGCAAGGTGATCCGCCGTCACGGTCGGGTCATGGTGATCTGCGAGAACCTGCGCCACAAGCAGCGCCAGGGCTGATCGCCGCACCGGGCACCTCGCCGGACGGACGCACAACAGAAGATGCCCTCCCCACACCTGCCGAGCCACACGGGCTCGGTTCACCCCCGGACCAGGCCGGGGCCCGCCACTGGCGGGACGGTTGGGGAGCAGACCTGGAAGACATTAACGAGGAGATATGGCACGCGTTTCTGGCGTCGACCTCCCCCGCGAAAAGCGGATGGAGATCGCGCTGACGTACATCTACGGCATTGGCCGTACTCGCTCCAGGGAGTTGCTGGCGGCCACCGGGATCAGCCCGGACCTGCGGGCCAAGGACCTGTCCGACGAGGACGTGTCCAAGCTCCGCGAGCACATCGAGCGCAACTACCGCGTCGAGGGTGACCTGCGCCGCGAGGTCAACGCCGACATTCGGCGGAAGATCGAGATCGGTTGCTACGAGGGGCTGCGCTGGCGTCGTGGTCTGCCAGTGCGCGGTCAGCGCACCAAGACCAACGCCCGTACTCGCAAGGGTCCCAAGAAGACCGTCGCCGGCAAGAAGAAGGCTGGGAAGAAGTGAGCACGGTCGGATCGGTCGTCGCACAGCGACGACGCAACCGCCAGTTCGTGGCCCTGCACGTGGCGCCGCGCAACGCTCGGCCGCAGGCTCTTCGCGACCTCTACCGCGATGCCGGCACGATCCGCCGCCTGGACTCGCGCGCCGACGAGTCGGCGCAACCGTCCACGCAGACCACCCAGACTTCTCGGTAACAGGAGCGTCTCGAAGAAATGCCACCCAAGGCCCGTCAGGGCGCCGGGGTAAAGAAAGTCCGGCGCAAGGAAAAGAAGAACGTCTCTCACGGCCACGCGCACATCAAGAGCACGTTCAACAACACCATCGTCTCGATCACCGACCCGGCCGGGAACGTGATCAGCTGGGCGTCCAGCGGCCACGTCGGCTTCAAGGGCTCCCGCAAGTCCACGCCGTTCGCCGCGCAGATGGCCGCCGAGAACGCCGCCCGCAAGGCGGCCGAGCACGGCATGCGCAAGGTCGACGTGTTCGTCAAGGGCCCCGGCTCCGGCCGGGAGACCGCGATCCGGTCGCTGCAGGCGGCCGGGCTCGAGGTCGGCACCATCCAGGACGTCACCCCGCAGCCGCACAACGGCTGCCGGCCGCCTAAGCGGCGTCGGGTCTAGGGGCAGGGAAGGAGTAGGCAGAAATGGCTCGTTATACCGGCCCCGCGACCCGTAAGTCGCGTCGCCTGAGGGTTGACCTCGTCGGCGGCGACCGCGCGTTCGAGCGCCGTCCCTACCCGCCAGGCCAGCACGGCCGCGCGCGGATCAAGGACACCGAGTACCTGTTGCAGCTGCAGGAGAAGCAGAAGGCGCGCTTCACCTACGGCGTGCTGGAAAAGCAGTTCCGGCGCTACTACGCGCAGGCCGCGCGCACCAAGGGCAAGACCGGTGAGGCGCTGCTGCAGCTGCTCGAGTCCCGGCTGGACAACGTGGTGTACCGCGCTGGCCTGGCCCGTACTCGCCGGCAGGCACGCCAGCTGGTCAGCCACGGTCACTTCATCGTGAACGGCAAGAAGGTCAACGTGCCGAGCTTCCAGGTGTCGAAGTTCGACATCATCGACGTGAAGCCGAAGTCGGTCAACACGCTGCCGTTCGTGGTCGCCAAGGAGTCCTTCGGCGACCGGCCGATCCCCGGCTGGCTCCAGGTCGTGCAGAGCAACCTGCGCATCCTGGTGCACCAGCTGCCGGAGCGCGCGCAGATCGACGTGCCAGTGCAGGAACAGCTGATCGTCGAGTTCTACTCGAAGTGAGTTCGCCTGAGGGGCGGTCCTCCCGGGCCGCCCCTCAGGTCAGTTCCCAGTGGCGTCAAATAGCGGGCGCCCAAGGAAAGAAGGAAGAAAACAGTGCTGATTTCTCAGCGGCCCTCGCTCAGCGAGGAGCCGGTCAACGAAACTCGCTCCCGGTTCATGATCGAGCCACTGGAGCCCGGTTTCGGCTACACGCTCGGCAACTCGCTGCGTCGCACGTTGCTGTCCTCCATCCCCGGCGCCTCGGTGACCAGCATCCGCATCGACGGTGTGCTGCACGAGTTCACCACCGTGCCCGGGGTCAAGGAGGACGTCACCGACATCATCCTGAACCTCAAGGAGCTCGTGGTGAGCTCCGAGGAGGACGAGCCGGTGACCATGTACCTGCGCAAGCAGGGGCCGGGCGAGGTCACCGCCGGCGACATCGTGCCGCCGGCCGGGGTCACCGTGCACAACCCCGACCTGCACATCGCCAGCCTCAACGGCAAGGGCAAGCTCGAGATCGAACTGGTCGTCGAGCGCGGCCGCGGCTACGTGCCGGCCGTGCAGAACAAGCAGGCAGGCGCCGAGATCGGCCGCATCCCGGTCGACTCGATCTACTCGCCGGTGCTGCGGGTCACCTACAAGGTCGAGGCGACGCGTGTCGAGCAGCGCACCGACTTCGACCGGCTGATCCTCGACGTCGAGACCAAGCCGTCGATCACCCCGCGGGACGCGGTCGCGTCGGCCGGCAAGACGCTGGTCGAGCTGTTCGGCCTGGCCCGTGAGCTCAACGTGGACGCCGAGGGGATCGAGATCGGTCCGTCGCCGCAGGAGGCGGACACCATCGCCGCCTACGCGATGCCGATCGAGGACCTCGACCTCACCGTGCGTTCGTACAACTGCCTCAAGCGCGAGGGCATCCACACCGTGGGTGAGCTCGTCTCGCGCAGCGAGGCCGACCTGCTGGACATCCGGAACTTCGGTGCCAAGTCGATCGACGAGGTCAAGATGAAGCTCGTCGGCCTCGGTCTCGCGCTGAAGGACAGCCCGCCCGGGTTCGACCCCACCACCGCAGCCACGGACTACGCGAGTGAGGGCTGGTCGGACACGGTGAGCGATGCCGGCAACGACGATGGCCAGGACTACGCGGAGACGGAGCAGCTGTAATGCCCACGCCAACCAAGGGCGCCCGCCTGGGCGGCTCGCCGGCCCACGAACGGTTGTTGCTGGCGAACCTCGCCACCGCGCTGTTCGAGCACGGCCGGATCACCACCACCCAGGCCAAGGCGAAGAAGCTGCGGCCATACGCCGAGCGCCTGATCACCAAGGCGAAGGTGGGTGACCTCCACAATCGCCGGATGATCATGAAGGTGATCCGCGACCAGGAGATCGTGCACCGCCTCTGCACCGAGATCGGCCCGTTCTTCGCCGATCGCAAGGGTGGCTACACGCGCATCCTGAAGACGTTGCCCCGCAAGGGTGACAACGCGCCGATGGCGATCATCGAGCTCATCCAGGAGAAGACGGTCACCGCCGAGGCCGAGGCCGCGCGCAAGACCCGGTTCGCCAAGGACGAGCAGGCAGCCGCCACGGACACGGCCGACGAGGCCGCGACCGAGGCGCCCGCCGAGGACACCGCCGCCGCGACCGCCGCCGACGTGGTGGTCGAGGAGAGCGAGTCCGACGACGAGCACCCCTACGGTGCCGGCAGCCACGTGGCGCTGGAGGACGGCTCGGAGCCGGAGGGTTTCCCGATCAAGGGCAACGCCGACTCCATGCTGTTCCACGCGCCGGGCACCTCACACTACGACCGCACGGTCGCCGAGGTGTGGTTCCGGACCGAGCAGGACGCGGAGGAGGCGGGCTTCAGCAGGCCGCCGTCACAGGAGGACGAGTCCTGACCTCCGCCACCCCAGCGGAATCCGCCGAGCCCGTTGCCCCGACCAGGGGCAGCGGGCTCGTCCGGTTCCGGCTGGGCATCGCCTACGACGGCACCGAGTTCTCCGGCTGGGCCCGCCAGCCCGACCGGCGCACGGTGTGCGGGGTCATCGAGGACACCATGTCGCTGGTGCTGCGCCAGGACGTCCGGCTGACCGTCGCCGGCCGCACCGACGCCGGCGTGCACGCGAGCGGTCAGGTGGCGCACTGTGATCTGCCGGCCGACCTCGCCGGCGGCGCGTTCGTCGGCCGGCTCGCCCGCGCGCTGCCGGCCGACGTCCGGGTGTTCGCCGCGCAGCCGGTCCCCTCGGCGTTCGACGCCCGGTTCTCGGCGCTGCGCCGGCACTACGTCTACCGCGTCTGCGACCAGCTGTGGGCGGCGAACCCGTTGCGCCGCAACGACACCGTCAGCTGGCCGCGCCGGCTGGACGAGACCGCGCTGAACGCGGCCGCCGGCCGCCTGGTCGGCGAGCACGACTTCGTGGCGTTCTGCAAGCGCCGCGACGGCGCGACCACGATCCGCGAACTACAGCGGCTGGCCTGGACCCGAGGCGAGGACGACGTGCTGTCGGCCGAGGTGTCGGCCGACGCGTTCTGCCATTCGATGGTCCGCAGCCTGGTCGGCGCGCTGCTGGCGGTGGGGGAGGGCCGGCGCCCGGTCGACTGGCCGGCGACGCTGCTGAGAGCCGATGCCCGCGCGAACGACGTGACGGTGGCCCCGGCCCACGGCCTGACGTTGGTCGGCGTGGACTACCCGCCCGACGAGCAACTGGCGGCCCGCGCGGAACGCACCAGGAACGTCCGGGTGGCTCAGCGTCCCTGAGTGCGCCGGTAGGCGTGCTGGACCTGTTCGACGAGGTGTTCGCCGTTCTGGGTGAGCCCGGTGATGGTCACATTGCCGCCCTTGGCGACCTTCAGTGTGCAGCTCAGGGTCCCGCCGGCCCGGCGGGCAAGCGCGGTGTCCTTGACCGGGTTGAGGACGACGTCGTCGAGGTCGGCCCAGGGGATCGTCCTGGCGACGCCGGCACGGGTAATCGGGACACCTCCGGTCACATCGGAAAGTGTCCCATTCTCGGGGTCAGACACCGAGCGGCGCGTTCCGGGGGAACGCGCCGCTCGGGTCAGCTGGTCGACTGGGTTACAGGTCCAGTGTCCAGGTGTCGATGTTGCCGGTGTCCTGGGAGGCCGCGTCCCGCACCCGGAGGTTCCAGGTGCCGTTGGCCGCCTCGCTGGCCAGGTTCACGGTGTAGGTCTGGTTGATGTTGTTGGCGCTGCCGCCAGACCGGTTGTGCAGGTTGTACACCGAGCCGTCCGGCGCGACCAGGTCGACGACCAGGTCACCGATGTAGGTGTGCACGATGCCCACCGCCACGGTCGCCGAGGTGCCGCCGTTGCTGTCACAGCCGGAGATGGTGATCGGGCTGCTCACGGTGGAGTTGTCGGAGATCGGGTAGTCGGTCCCGTTGGAGGCCGCGGTGCAGCCGGTCGGCGGGTCCGGGTCCGGGTCGGTGCCGCCCGCGCCGGTGTAGAGCAGGGTGTTCGGCGAGCCGGAGCCCGGGCTGCTGATCTTGTTGGGCGTGCCGCTCGACTTGAGCGCGTCCTGGACCTGGGCCGGGGTCGCGGTCGGGTTGGCGGCCAGGTACAGCGACGCCGCGCCGGCCACGTGCGGCGAGGCCATCGACGTGCCGCTGATGGTGTTGGTCGCCGAGTCGCTGCTGTTCCACGCCGAGGTGATGTTCTGTCCCGGCGCGAAGATGTCGCTGCAGGTGCCGTAGTTCGAGAACGAGGCACGGGCATCGCCGTTGGTCGACGCGTTCACCGTGATCGCCTCGGCCACGCGGGCCGGGGTGAAGTTGCACGCGTTGGAGTTGGAGTTGCCCGACGCCAGGGCGTAGGTGACGCCGTCGGCGATCGAGTTGCGCACGGCGTTCTCGGTCGCGGTGTCCGAGCCGGAGGCGCCGAGGCTCATGTTCGCCGTCGCCGGGCCGGAGGTGTGGTTCTGGGTCACCCAGTCGATGCCCGCGGCGACGCCGGCGAACGAGCCGGAGCCGGCGCAGTTGAGCACCTTGACCGCCACCAGCCGGACTTCCTTGGCCAGGCCGTGTGCCGTGCCGCCGATGGTGCCGGCGACGTGCGTGCCGTGCCCGTTGCAGTCGGTGTTGTTGCCATCACCGGTGGTGTTGGTGCCCCACGAGGCGCGGCCGCCGAAGTCGCTGTGCGAGGTGCGGATACCCGTGTCGATCACGTACGAGGTGACGTTGCTCGCCGTCGTCGAGTACGAGTAGTTGTTGTTCAGCGGCAGGTCACGCTGGTCGACCCGGTCCAGGCCCCACGACGGTGGGTTGGGCTGGTCGGCCGTGATCCGCACGGTGCGGTTCTGCTGCACGTAGTCGACGGCCGGGTCGGCGGCCAGCCGCCGGGCGTCCTGCGCGCTCATCGTGCCGGCGAAGCCGCGCAGGGCGGCGGTGTAGGTGTAGTCCACCTCGCTGGCGTACTTCGTCGCGGTGGCCGCGACCTGGTCCTCGACACTCTGTGCGGACATCGCGGTGTCCTTGAACACGACGATGTAACTGTCCTTGATCGAGTCCGCCGAGCCGGCGTACAGGACCTGGCCCTCGGCGGCCTGCGCCGTGGTCCCGAGACTGACACTCAGCAGTGCGGCCGTGGCCGCGGCGAGTGATGCCCCGACAATGCGTCTAGTCGTGATGACGCGGGACTTGCTCATCACCTGGTCTCCTTTTCAGGGCACAGCCGAGCCCAAAGCCCTCGCGGGCCCGGCCGTGGGATGGAGGGGGGAAGTTCCGAGCGAACAAGCTCAACACTTGTCCGCCGGCCCCGGTGACGCAAGGGAACCAAGCGTGTTCGCTCTGCGATTTATGAACACTATCCAGTGGTCGTGGGAAGAAGTTCGCCCAACCGGTCCTGCGAATTCGGCTGTCTGCCGCGTCCCGGGTGGACAAAAGGGACAGACCCCGGGACGGGGCCCGCGCTCAGTCGCCTCGGCGGACCGGGCCCAGGATCGCCTGCTCCTTCTGGGTGGTGACCAGCCGCAGCGGCTTCCACAGGTTCTTGCCGAGGGCGACCACCTGGTCGTCGGCCAGCGTGGTCAGCTGGTGGACCATCGGCGGCGGCAGCCGCCAGATCCGCGCGGCGAGTTGGGCCTGGCCGACCGGGAGTCGTTGCAGCAGCACCAAATCCGCGGCGTTGGCGGTGGCCCCGGCCTGCGGGTGCATGTAGGGCAGCACGTACACCGTGGTCTGCCACGGCGAGCGCGGCGGGAACAGCTCCTGGGGAGTCGGCCCGCCGTCGTGCACGACCAGCAGCGGCCCGTCCTCCGACGGCCGGGGCAGCTCGACCGGGCTCAGCCTGCGGATCTGCACCAGCGGCGCCGGCCGCCCGTCCGGCCCGTTGCCGGCCGCCTTCTGCAGCACCTGCCAGGCCGCCGGCCTGCCGGTGGCCACGACCACCCACGCGCCGACCGCCATCGCCCGCAACGCCACCTGCCGCGCCATGTACAGCCCGCCGACCAGCACGATCCTGGTCGGCGCCGGCCGCAGCGCGGAGATCGTCAGCGGCTCACCCTGCAGACCGGAGCCGAGCATCATGCCGCCGCGGTCGCCACTGGGGCTGATCGCGTCCAGCATGGCCGCGTCCACCAGGTACTCCTGGCTCAGCCCCGTCCCGCTATGTGTGTCAAGCAGCCTTGAGGATCCGCCACCTTTACTCACTGTTCCGCCTCCCCGGGATTAAAGGTGTTGGTCGCGCTGGGAAGTGGCAGGCGCTGGTTGGGGACGTACTGGTGGCTGGGGTGCTTCACGTTCCCCTGAGGTGCGGCTGGGTAGCACTTGGGCTGCTTTGAACTCATGCTCGGCCTCCCAACGGCAGCGTTGCTGCCAGGCCGCTGATCTGGAGGCCGCGTAGGGGGGTGAGGGTGACGCCCAGGCGGTCGGAGATCGAGGACAGGCGGCCGTCGGCGTACTCCAGCTCCGCTGGCGTCCGGGCGCTGACCCGTACCAGGCCGCGCAGGCCGACCTTGTTCTCCTCCGCGCCCGGCGAGATGGTCACAGCCACCGTCGAGGACAGCGCGCGCACCCCGGTCAGCGCGTTCAGGTTCTGTGCCACCCGGCCGCGTGACCAGCCGGTGATCGCGTAGCTGGCGTGGCCGACGCCGGCCGCGGTGACCCCGGTCCAGCGCTCGCGCAGCGCCACCCGCTGGTTGGAGCCGGCGACTGCGGTGAGCTCGGCGGCCGAGATGCCGGCCTTGAGCAGCTCGTCGGGATCCAGCGGCCGGGTCGGCACGCCGCGGGACTCGAGCGCGTTGCGCACCCGGGACAGCGCGCCGATCAACGCCCGGTGCGCGCCGAGCACGCCGCCGCCCCGTTCGCGGACGGCCGCCGGGCAGCGCCGGGGGTCCAGTCGCACGGCGACCCAGGTGGTGCGCCGCGCGGCGGCCGGCAGCGGGCCGAGCACCTCCATGTAGGAGGCGAGCGCGGGGGAGTTCGGCGGCAGCGCGGCGCTACCCGGGTAGCAGTGCCAGATGACCTGGATGGCGTCGAGCACCACGCCGCGGTCCTCCAGGCACGGGGTGAGCGCGCCGAGCGGCAGGTTGGGCGAGCCGCCGACCTGGGTGACCAGTCCGGGCGCCGGGTCGACCAGCAGCACCGCGGTCCAGGTGCCCTCGTGCCAGGCCAGGCCGAGCGGGCGGCGTTCGTGGTCGGTGCCGTGCGCGACGACCAGGTCGGGCACGGCCAGCCGCAGCAGGCTCACCCGAGGGTCGTCCGGGCCGGTGACCTGGGTGCCCTCGTCGGCGGCGATCTGCTCGATGCTGATCGGGTTGGTCGGCCGGGAGACCCTGGCGTGCTGGCGGAACGCGTACTTGAGGGTCAGCTTGATCCACTGGGTGAACCAGCGGCCGCGCCAGCGGATCGCGGCGATCACCAGGCCGACGAGCGCTATGAAAATGGCCACATAGGCCATCACGTTGGTGTTGTCGATGGCCAGCAGCACCAGGCCGATCGCGACCGCGATCTCCACCACGACGAGGTTGGCCACCGGCAGCGTGCCCAGGCTCGCGCCGCTGGTGCGGCGGCGGGCGGTCATCGGCTGACGCGGTGGTTGGGCAGGCGGCTGCGCCGGTCCGGCGCCGGGTGGGCCGCCGGGGCCCTGGGGGCCACGCGGTCCGTTCGGCCCGTTGCCGCCAGGACCACCTGGGCCCGGCGGTCTCGGCGGCTGGCCCGGTGGAGGCGTCCTGCCCTGACGTGGAGGAGTGCTCACCGACATCCGCTCGAATCTTCCCCTCGTTGATGTGCTCCCGGTGGACGATTGTGCCGATCCATGCGAACCCGCCTGCAACCGACGCCGGTAGGTCTATCCTGCGAGACGGTACCGCGAGTGGGGAGCTGTAGAGGCCGGAATGCCATCGACACCGACTACCAAGTCCCAAGTACAGGCGTATCGCTTCGTGCTGCGCCGGATGCAGTCAGCGCTGGTCCGTAAGGACGCGGTGATGCTGCACGATCCGATGCGCACGCACAGCCGTGCGACCGTCGTCGGCGTGTGCATCGCCGCGATCGGCCTGATCGGGTTCCTGATCTGGGGAATCCTCTCGCCAAAGGCCAAGGCGCCCAACGACGACGGCATCGTCATCGCCAAGCCGTCCGGCCAGGTCTACGTGCTGATCGCGAAGCCGGAGAAGAAGCTGATCCCGGTGTTCAACCTGGCGTCGGCCCGGCTGCTGCTGCAGGCGCAGAAGGAGAAGGACGCGCAGGGCGGCGACAACGCGGCCGCCGCGGCGGCCTCCGCCGGCAGCACCGAGGTCGTCGCGCCGAAGGTGATCGACGACAACGAGCTGCGCGACATCCCCAAGGATCGCAAGGCCGGCATCCCGGAGGGCCCCGAGGTCCTGCCGAGCGCCGACCAGCGCGTCACGCCGCCGTGGACCGTGTGCGACAAGGCGACGCTGAACGAGAACGCGGCCGACGAGGACGTCGACAAGAACGTCGCGAACGAGAAGAACTCCGAGACCACCGTGATGGCCGGGGTCGACCAGCTCGGCGCGGAGCTCAAGCAGAACGAGTCGCTGCTGGTGCGCCTGGACGTCGAGTCACCGGACCAGGAGCCGGAGGACCAGCCGGCCTACCTGGTCTACCGCACCCCCGGCACGGCCAACCTGCCCAACACCAGCGCGGTGCGTGCCGAGGTCGACCTGTCCGACGAGGCGGCGAAGCAGGCACTTGGCCTCAACGGCATCGAGCCGCGTGAGATCAGCATCGGCCTGCTCAACGCCATCCCGGAGAAGGCGGCGTTGACGGTGGACGACATCCCCGGGGTCGGCTCGACCTCCGATGTCGAGATCGACGACGCCGACCTGCGGCGGGTCGGCTCGGTGTTCGAGGTCCAGCGGGCCGGTAGCCCGTCGGAGTTCTACGTCGTGCACCGCGATGGCCTCGAGCGGGTCAAGCAGACCACCGCCGACATGCTGCGCTTCCGGCAGAGCCTGAACGCCGAGCTCGAGGTGGTCAGCCCGGACGTGATCCCGGCCGCCGACCCGGTCGACGAGATCGACGACCGGACCTTCCCCGAGATCGAGCCCGAGGTGCTCGCGCCGAGGAACTTCCCGGTGGCCTGCCTGAGCTGGAAGACCATCGGCGAGGGCGCCAACCGCGAGGAGCGCACGGCGGTGTACGTGGGCAAGGAGATCCCGGGCAAGCCGAAGCCGGTGAAGATCTCCACGCCGAGCGCGGACGGCGTCCGGATCGACTACTTCTACATGCCACCCGGCCGGGCCGCGGTCACCCGCCAGGCCACGTCGAAGGAGGACTTCGACACCGGGCAGATCACGCTGATCTCCGACCGGGGCATCAAGTACGGCATCCCCGACGCGCAGACCGCGGCGGTGCTCGGCCTGGACAACCAGCTGCCGGCGCCCCGCAGCATCCTGCAACTGCTGCCGGACGGGTCGACGCTGTCGACCGGCGCGGTCCTGCAGAGCTTCGACGCGCTGGACTACGAGCAGGGCGAGTTCCCGGAGGCGGACGAGGAGCAGGCGGCCGAGGGCGGCGGCAGCGGCCAGTCCGGTGGCGGTTAGTCCCTCCGGCCCAACTTTCGCAGGTACGGGAACCCTCTTGGCTGGCCTATCGTCGGACCACTTGACGTGTGTGCGACCGCCGGCCGAGAGGGTTTGCCCGTGTCCGGGATCAAGTTCGACGCCGACTGGGTCGGCGGGTACGCGAAGCTCACCGAGGCCAGCGCCGCCGCGCTCGACGAGGGTGTGCGGACCATGGCCACCGAGCCACTGACCGACGAGTCGTTCGGCCAGCTTGGGCGGACCGTGCACTCCACCCAGGCCTACGGCCAGGCCGCGCAGCAGCTGCGTGACCAGCTGGCCAGGGCGGTCGAGGCGCTGCGGTCGGCGTCCACCGGCCTCGGCGAGGTCTCGAAGGTCTACCAGGACACCGATGACGAGGGCGCGGCCACCGTCACCCGCGGCCAGCAGGGGGCGTGATGAACGACGTGACCAGCCAGGCGGACGTGCGCACGCTGCCCGCGCAGCGCGGTGGTCCGGACGGCGGTGAGGTCGCCGACGGGTTCGCCGGGCACCTCGACTACCTGTCCCGCCTCGCCCGCGACCTCGGGGTGTCCGACCCGGTCGAGGAGTACTTCTCGCCGGTCGTCGGCCGCTGGAGCGACCTGCACGCCGAGGCCGACCGCTGGCGGCTGGTCGGCGACGCCGCCCAGGACGTCACCGAGTCGCTGAACAAGCCGCTCGGCGGGCTGGACGCGGCCTGGGACGGCGCGGCCGCGGACTCGTTCATCGAGTACATGCAGAAGTTCGGCCTCGCCGGCCAGGACCTGTCCGACGCGATGCTCGGCATCGCCGACGTGCTGGACATCACCGCGGAGGGCATCCGCGAGGTGGTCATGCAGCTGGCCACGGTGCTCGGGGAGACCGCGGAGTCCGCCTCCGAGGCGATGGTCATGCCGGTGCAGGGGGACGAGCGCACCCGCCAGTACCTGGACATGATGCGCCGGCCGACCAAGGAGCTGTTCGAGGCGGTGCGCCAGATCCTGGAGGCGTTCGTGCGCCTGTGTGAGGGCATCGACGGCGCGCAGGCCTTCGAGCAGATCACCATGGCGCACACGTTCCCGGAGAACAACTGGAGCTTCGAGTCGCCTGCGCCGCCCGAGGTGCCAAAGCCGGCCGAGCCGGCGGAGACGTCCAAGGCCGAGATCGGCGGCCTCGGCGGTGGCGGCGGTGTCGGTGCCGGTGGCGGTGGTTTCGGCGGTGGCGGGGCCGCCGCGGCCGGCGTGCCCGCCCCGAGCGGCCCCGGCGGCTTCACCTACGCCACCGAGCAGCCGCCCCCCGCGCCCAAGCCGGAAACCGGCGCCGCCGCGGCGTCCTCCGGTGGCGGTGGCGGCCGGGGCGGCATGGGCGGCGGCATGATGCCGATGATGGGCGGCATGGGCATGGGCGGTCAGGGCACCGGCGGTGACCACAAGAGCCGGGTACGGGTGATCGCCGACCCGACCGAGGTCTTCGGCGAACCGCAGAAGGCCTCCGCCCCGATCATCGGCGACGACGACTGATGCCCTGAATGAGGCATTGGCGACGGTCAACGTCCCGAATGGGGCATTCAGGGCTTAGCGGGGTGGGGCGCTGGCCGGGTCGACGGTCGGGCCGAGTGCGATCAGCACGGTGATCACGGTGAGCCAGGTCAGGACAAAGGCGAGCACCCAGAAGCGTGAGTTGGTGAGCAGCCGGTTCATCGGGGACCTCCCATCGGCAATGGGGCGGATGCGGTGCGCGGGTGGGCTGAGCGGGCCGCGGCGTCGCGGCCGGCCCAGCTACAGCCATCGATTCCGGCGGAAGATCCGGTACAGGATCAGGCAGGCGCCCAGGATCACGAGCATCACCAGCGGGTAGCCGAACCGCCAGTGGGTCTCCGGCATGTAGTCGAAGTTCATGCCGTAGATGCCGGCCGCCATCGTGGGCACCGCGATGATCGCCGCCCACGAGGTGATCTTGCGCATGTCGGCCGCCTGCTGGAGGTTGATCTTCGCGAGGGTGGCGTCGACCAGCGTGGTCAGCAGCTCGTCGAAGCTCGCGACCTGCTCGGAGACCGTGGTGAGGTGGTCGTCGACGTCGCGGAAGTAGGAGCGGACCTGCTCGGGGATCAGCGGGGTGTAGCCCTCGGCGAGCCGGCGCAGCGGCACCGCCAGCGGCACCACCGCGCGGCGCAGTTCCAGGATCTCCCGCTTCATCAGGTACATCTGCTCGGCGCTGACCGGGCTGCGTGGCGCGAACACACTGGTCTCGATCACGTCGATGTCGGTCTCGAAGTCCGCGCTCACCGCGAGGTAGCTGTCCACCACGCGGTCGGCGATGCCGTGCAGCACTGCGGCCGGGCCGATCCGCAGCCGCTCCGGCTCGGCCTCCAACTCCTCGCGCAGCTTGCCGAGACCGGAATGCTTGCCGTGCCGGACGGTGACGATGTAGTCCCGGCCGAGAAAGGCCATGATCTCGCCGGTGTCGACGATCTCGTTGGCGCTGGTGGGGGACTCGTGCTCGATGTAGCGGACCGTCTTGAGCACCATGAACAGGTTTTCCTCGTAGCGGTCCAGCTTGGGCCGCTGATGGGCGGTGACCGCGTCCTCCACCGCCAGCTCGTGCAGGCCGAACGTCTCGGCGACGCCCTGGATCTGCTCCTCGTCCGGCTCGTACAGGCCGATCCACACGAAGCCGTCGCGCCGGCGGCGGACCTCGGCGATCGCGGCCGCGTGCGAGAACCGGCCGGGCAAACGCTTTCCGTCCACGTAGACGGCACAGTCGATGACGTGCGCGGTGGTCGTCGACTCGGTGTAGGTCACCGCCGCCGCACGGCGGCTGGAGCGGCCTCTCAGGCCACCGAGTGAGGGGATGGCAGGCATGTCTCCTCCAGCGATGAACGTCGGTTCACGACGCGCCAGAGTTCTCCGGCGCCGGAGCGCCCGGCCGGAATCCCGAGGGGCCTGCCCGCTAGCGGCGGACCCATCCAGCGAGGACGCGGGTCGTACTGCAACCAGTCACGCCGTCATGGCTATGCGGGTCGCTCACGCGTCCTCACCTCCTTGGGTCGGTGGTGGTGGTAGCTGTCTCACACACCAGTTGTCAAGAGTACTCCACCTGGCAGACTGCGTTGGGTTCGGACGGTTGCCGGGAGGGACACGGAGGGCAAACTGTGCAGTTCGGCCGGTACTACGAGGAGTTCGAGGTCGGCGAGGTCTACAAGCACTGGCCTGGCAAGACGGTCACCGAGTACGACGACCACCTGTTCTGCCTGCTGACCATGAACCATCATCCGCTGCACCTGGACGCCAACTACGCGGAGAACACCACCGACTTCGGGCGCAACGTGGTGGTCGGCAACTACGTCTACTCCCTGCTGCTCGGCATGTCGGTGGCCGACGTGTCCGGCAAGGCGATCGCGAACCTCGAGGTCGAGTCGCTGCGGCACGTGAAACCGACCTTCCACGGGGACACCATCTACGGCGAGACCGAGGTGCTGGCGAAGACCCCGTCGAAGTCGAAGGACGACCGGGGCGTGGTCCATGTGGAGACCCGCGGGTACAAACAGGACGGCACGATCGTGTGCATCTTCCGCCGCAAGGTGATGATTCCCAAGCAGTCCTACGGCGTGGCGCGCGGCGGGGAGCAGCCTGGCCGGCCGGTACCTCGGGCAGACTGAGCGCCATGACAGCGGCCACGCCGGCGGAGATCAGCAGCAGGCTGCGGTGGTTCGCCGAGGACCACGCGGTGTCGATCTCCCCGCTGTACAGCCATCTGGCGGGTCAGGCAGCCGACGACGAGGACCTGGTCGGGTTGCTCACCGCGACCTCGGCCGACTCGGCGCATCCGACCCTGTTGTTCGCCGCCGTGCAGCGGGTGCTGCAGACCGAGCCGTTCCACGCGCTGGCGAACTACTACCCGTCCCTCGGTGGCAGCTACGGGCCAGACAGCGAGACCTGGCCGCTGTTTCGCTCGTTCGTGCTGGAGCGCGCCGACCGGGTGCGCGCGCTGATCGCCACCCACGTGACCCAGACCAACGAGGTCCGCCGCTGCGCGACGCTCTACCCCGCCGTGGCGATGGCCGCGAGGCAGGCCAGGACGCCGGTCGCGCTGCTGGAGGTCGGCACGAGCGCGGGGCTGCTGCTCGGCATGGCGAACTACTCCTACCGGTACCAGACCGAGCAGGCCGGCCAGGTGGTCGCCGGACCGGCGCGCTCGACGGTCGGGCTGCACTGCGCGCTGGCCGTCGCGCCGGGCGCGAACCTGCCGTCGATCCCCAAGAAGCTCGCGGTGGCCACCAGGATCGGCCTGGACCCCAATCCGGTCGACCTGACCGACGAGGACCAGTACGCCTGGCTGGAGGCCTGCATCTGGCCGGACCAGCCGGAGCGTCTGCGGCTGTTCGGCGCGGCGGCCAGCGCCCAGCGCAAGTCCCGGCCGGAGTTGGTGGCCGGGGACGCCGTCGACGGCATCGCCGGGGTCGCCGACCGCATCCCGGCCGACGAGCCGATCGTGGTGTTGACCTCGAACGTGCTGTGGCTGCTGTCCGACGAGCGCCGGGAGGCGTTCATCGCGGAGCTGGGCACGCTCGCGGAGCGCCGGCCGGTGTGGTGGGTCAGCCTGGAGGGCTACCGCGCGGCCATGACCTACCTGCTGCCCGACCGCGACGACCTGGTGGCGCCGAGGGGGGAGCGGACCTTCGGCGTGCTCGGCCTGGTCCGCTGGGCCGACGGCGCCCCGCAGGCCACCGCCCTGGCGCGCACCGCGTGGCACGGCGAACGGATGGAGTGGCTCAGCTGATCCCGTTCGGGTCGGCTTACGCGCGCGGTAGCGCCTGCCAGCCACGCAGGGTGATCGCGAGTTGGTCGACGAGGTGACCGGCTTGCTCCATCGAGTGGAACTCGGTCAGGTCAACCCATTCGGCGGCTGTGGCGTCGTCGCCCGCGCGCAAGGTGCCGTCGACGACGGTCGCGGCGTAGTCGAAGATCTCGTACACCCCGGCCGGCGCGCTCCGCTGGACGCTGCCGACCAGGTTTCCTGGTACCACGCGCAGTCCGGTTTCCTCGAGCAACTCGCGAATCACGGCCGTTGAGTCCGATTCACCCGGTTCCACGCGGCCCCCGGGCAGCGACCACAGACCCCGACCGGGGGGTGTCCCGCGCCGAATCAGCAACAAACGTCCCGTTGCGTCATGCACGATCGCGCCGACACACCTGATCATCGGAAGATCACCCCCCTCTTGGGCACTGAGCGTAGCCGAAATGGGCTACCACACGGGGGGACTGCCCCAAGAGCGGGACTACTCTCCCGTTCCGCTGCGCGGTGCGGTACAAGTGTTTCAAGGTATGTCAGCCAACCGACGATCGCGGATCGCGTAGGACGGATCGCGTAGGACACGGAGTAGCACGGTGAATGTCAAGAAGGTTCTGATAATTTCCGGCGCTGCGTTGGTGGTGTTCTTCCTGGTGACCCAACCGGTCCAGTCGGCCAGTTTGGTTACCTCGATCCTGAACACCCTCAAGGATGCTGCCGAAGCAGTCATCACATTCGTTCGCTCGGTCTTCCAGACCTGAGCCGGTACCGTTCCAACATGTTCGCCCCACGGGATTCAGACGAGTACCTGCTGGACACCGAACGCCGGGTGATCCGGGTGCGCCTGCACTGGGCGTGCCTTGCCTGGGACCTCTTCGAGGCGGTGGCGTTGCTCGCCGTCGCGGTGATGGTCTCGTATCTGTTGCCACCCTCGCTGTGGATCCTGCAGAACGTGCTGTGGTACGCGGCGTTGTTCGTGGTGCTCAGGCTCGCCTACGTCGTGCTGATGTGGTGGGTCGAGCGGATCGTGGTCACGGACAAACGCATGATGATGACGACCGGCATCATCACCACCAAGGTGTTGATGATGCCGATCGGCAAAGTGACCGACCTCACCTACGAACGGCCGTTGATCGGTCGCGTCCTCGGCTACGGCACGATGATCGTCGAGTCCGCCGGTCAGATCCAGGCGCTGAACCGTCTGGACTACCTGCCCAAGGCCGAACAGGTCTATGACGCGATCTCCGAGTTGGTCTTCGGCGACAAGGACGCGCAGGCGGCGCGTTTCTCGATGATCCGCGCGCAGCGGCTGGCGAAGCGTCGCGCCAAGGCATGAGACAGGCATAGGACAGGGGAGGACAGGGCCGGAACCGGCCTGCACGCGACGACCGCGCACCGGTCACGTTCAATGGCGGTGTGAGGATCGATCTGCATACCCATACGACCGCGTCCGACGGCACCGACAGTCCGGCCGAGCTGGTCGCCAACGCGGCGGCGGCCGGGCTGTCGGCCGTGGCCATCACCGACCACGACACCACGGCCGGTTGGGCGGAGGCGGTCGCCGCGCTGCCGCCCGGCCTGGCGCTGGTGCGGGGCGCCGAGCTGTCCTGCGTCAGCGAGGACGGCCGCGGCGGGTACTGCACGGTGCACCTGCTGGCCTATCTGTTCGACCCGTTGGCCGAGGCCGTGGTGGCCGAGCACGCCAGGACCAGGGCCGACCGGCGGGTGCGGCTGACCAGGATCGCGGAGAAGATGGCCGCCGACGGGCTGCCCATCGACGCCGAGACGCTGCTGGCCAACGTGCCGGACGAGACCACCGCCGGCCGCCCGCACATCGCGATGGCGCTGGTGAAGGCCGGCGTTGTGTCCACTGTGGACGAAGCGTTCGCGCACTACCTCAACGACCGGGGCCGGTACTACGTGCCGAGCTCGCGGACCCCGGTGGAGAGCCAGATCGAGATGATCAACAAGGCGGGCGGGGTGACCGTGCTCGCGCACGCGTTCGCCAGGCGCCGGGGCCCGACGGTCACCGCCGAGGTGATCAAGGAGCTGGCCGGGCTCGGCATGGCCGGCGTCGAGGTCGACCACCCCGACCACGACGACGACGCCCGGACACAGCTGCGGGCGCTGGCCACCGATCTGGGCCTGGTGATGACCGGCTCGAGCGACTACCACGGCACCAACAAGGTCATCCGCCTCGGCGACGAAACCACCGCCCCCACCCAACTGGACGCCATCGTCGCCAAGGCGACCGGCGTACCCGTGGTGACCGGCTCCTGACCGGTCCCCACGTGCAGCGAAGGGCTCCTTCGCTGCACTGGACGCAGTGAAGGGACCCTTCGCTGCGGTTGAGCGAGGGCTGGCGGGCGGCCGGGCGGGAGTGGGAGTGTCGGGGGGTTGTTCTACCGTTGTGGGGTGCAACTCGGGTTCGATGCCATGCCGCGCAAGCTGATCAAGGTCACCCCGTCGCGGATCGCGACCTGGATGGACTGCCCCCGCCGGTATCGGATGGCCTACGTCGACCGGCCGTCGCCGCCGCGCGGCGGCGCCTTCGCCCACAGCACCCTCGGCGCGGTGGTACACAACGCGTTGCGCGCGTTCTTCGAGCTCCCGGTGCGCGGGCGCACGCCGGCGGCCGGCGCCGCGATGGTCGGAAAGCACTGGAACGACGAGGGATTCGCCGGCCCGACCCAGGCGGCCACCTACCGGGAACTGGCCGCGGAATGGGTCGCCGCCTACGTCGCGGAGACCGACGTGACCCAGGACCCGATCGGGCTGGAGCGCTGGGTGTCCGCGCCGGTCGGCACGATCGTGGCCGAGGGACGGGTCGACCGGATCGACGAACGCGACGGCGAACTGGTCATCGTCGACTACAAGACCGGCCGCTCGGTACTCACCACCGACGACGCCAGAGCGTCATCGGCGCTGGCACTCTACGTACTGGCCGCCCGCCGGACCTTGCGTCGGCCGTGCCGGCGTGTTGAGCTGCACCACCTACCGAGCGGAACCGTGGCGGTCTGGGAACACTCAGAGGAGTCGTTGGCCAGGCACCGCACCAGGGCGGAGGAGTCGGCCGAGGAGTTCAGCCTCGCGACGGATACCCTGCGTGCCGGCGGCGACCAGGACGTGTTGTTCCCGCCGCGAGTGGGCAGACAGTGTTCGTGGTGCGACTTCCGGCGCAGCTGTCCCGAGGGACAGACCGCGGGCCCGCAGGCGGAGCCGTGGGCGTTGCTCGCCCGCACTGACGAGGTGAAGGGGTAACCCGGCGTGGTTCAGGACAACTCACCGACAGTCCCGCTGGCGAGCGCTGGCGCCGCCACGGTCGCCGTCAACACCGAGCAGCCGCCAGCCACCCGTCCCGTCGGCGGCGGGTTCGGCCGCGAGCTCGCCGGCGCGCTGGCGGTCGGGTTGTCCGTACTGGCCGTGGTGATCGTCGTGTTCCAGGTGCTCGCCTGGGCGCGCGACATGCCCGGCCCGGGAACGGCCATGGTGCTCGGCCATCTCTGCGCGGCCGTGCTGGCTGTGCTGGTGCAGCGCGTGGCCGACCGGGCGACCGGGCTGGTGGCCACGGTCGCGGCACTGGGCGTCGTGGTGATCACCGGCGCCACCATGTGGATGCTGTGGTGGGCCTGACGGTCAGGCGTTGAGCCACGAGTGCCAGGTCGGCAACAGCGTGGCCAGCAGGACCGCCGGGTTCTCCACGTTCGGGGAATGCACCGCGTTCGGGATCACCGCGAAGTCGGCGTCGAGCCGGTCGGCCATGTCCCGCTGACTGGGCACCGACCACGCGTCGTCGTGCTCCCCGCAGGTCACCAGGCACGGGATGCCCTCGGTGTGCAGCACCCTGGCCAGCATCGCGATCTGGTCCGGCTCGGTGCGCAGGCCGTGGGCCATGCCGAGCAGCGCGGCCAGTTGGGAGCCGAGGAACCGCTCCCGCAGGAACGTCGCCAGCTCGGGCGCCTTGGCCGCGCGGGCCGGCGACAGCAGGTCCAGCTCCTCGCGCAGCTTCTGGGCGGCGGCGATGCCGTGGGTGCGCAACATCGGGTCGCCGACCTCGAGCGCCCGCAGCCGGGCGCCGTCCGGCAGTTCCGACGGGCCGCTGCCCATCAGCGTGAGCCCCACGATCGGCGCGCCGGCCAGCACCGCGCCCCTGGCCACGAGCCCGCCGTAGGAGTGGCCGAGCAGCACCACCCGGTTGCCCTCCGCGGACAGCTTGCCGATCAGCTCGGCCAGCACCGAGCCGAGCGGGGCCGGCAGGTAGGCGTCCTCGTCGTCCGGGCCGCCGGACTCGTGCTGACCTGGCAGGTCGATCGCGATCGCGTGCAGCCCGGCCTCGGTGATCGGGTCGAGCAGGGGAGCGAAGTCCTCCTTGGAGCCCGTGTAGCCGGGCACCAGCAGCGCGATCGGCGCCGGATGTCCGTCCACCTCCCTCGCGGTGGCGTGCAACGCGGCGATGGGCCCGTACCGGCCAGGTAGCTCAACGTGCCGCCCCTGGTGCGGGCTGATCTGTGACGGCGGAAGTTGGCTCACCCGTCGAGTGTCCCGCACAACGCCTCGAACCGCCGTAGAGGCGAGATGAAATTCAACGAAGTGCGACCAACACGTCACCGCGTTGTTCGAGCACCATCGGCCCGCTCGAGGACATGGTCACCAGGCCCCGGTAGTCACCTCGGTCCACCGGGATCCGGCCGCGCTCCGTGCCGTCGACCGGGTTGAGCACCACGATGCCGTCGACCACGGGCACCAGGATCCGGTTGGCGAACATCGTGCCGGGGCCGAGCGCGTTCTCCACGGTCCACAGCGGCCGCAGATCCGCCTTGGACAGCGCGATCGTCCGCGACCCGGTGAACCAGTAGACCGCGCCGGGCGCCTCGTTGGTCGCCACCGCGTGCCCTGGCGGGTCCTCGTCCGGCAGGTCGCCGGGGGCCAGTGAGAGCGAGTGGGAGGCGGCCTGCCGGCCCTGCTCGTCGAACACCAGCAGCCGGGCGGGTCGGGGCACGACGACCACCGTGCACTGCTGGGTGTCGTGCTCGTCCTCGGCGTCGATCTTGCACTCGTCGCTCAGCGCGATCACCCGGGAGCCATGGGAGTTGAGGGCGACGCTGGCCGACACCTCCGGCTTGTCCGAGCCGTCGTTGCCGGTGGCGCGGTAGACCGTCAGCCGGTCGCCCTGGTCGTCCGGGCAGCGTTCGATCACCCCGACCCGGCCCTCGTCGACGGCGACCGAGCCGTAGGTGCAGCCGGTGCGCGGCTGCTTCTCCGGGTTCTGCAGCGCGGGGACCTGGCCGTACTCCATGGTCTGCACCAGGTCCGAGCGCCAGGTGGTCAGCAGCCGGCGACCGGTGGTGGTCAGGTAGTTGCCGTCGTAGAGCAGCTGGGTGCCGAGCTCGGCGTCGGAGTTGCGTTGGCCGAGGTCGGGCTTGGTGCGCCCGTCGTCTGGCTGGCGCGGGCGGCCGCGCTGGCCGCTGGCCGGGTCGAGCGCGGTGACCTCGCTGCAGCCTCCCGACCGGCGCGCGTCGCCGGCCGGCAGCAGGTTGGCCGTCCGCTCGTACACCGCGACGGAGACCGACCACGCCGAGGTCAGCGTGCACAACGGCAGGTCACGGTGATAGCGCCAGCGCTCCTCGCCGGACACCGGGTCGCGGCCGATGACGTCGCCGCCGTCGCCGGTGATCACCACCGGGCCGATGGCGACCGGTGTCGGCGTGGCCGGGCTGGGCGCCCGCCAGGTCTCACCGAGCGAGGGCGGGAACGACGTCGGGGGCGCGGGCGAGGTCGCCGTGCCGGTGTAGGTGTCCGACGTGGTGGCCCGGATGTCGCTGGTCTGCCAG
Organism: Actinophytocola sediminis; assembly: GCF_054779715.1. Taxonomy (NCBI): domain Bacteria; kingdom Bacillati; phylum Actinomycetota; class Actinomycetes; order Pseudonocardiales; family Pseudonocardiaceae; genus Actinophytocola; species Actinophytocola sediminis. Next base: position 285,240 of record NZ_BAAGXS010000028.1, read on the forward strand.
ACCAGCAGGCCGGCGGCCACCGCGACGGCGGCGATCAGTGCCGCCGCCGTCACGTCGCGCTTGCGCCGGAATCGGGTCCGCGCGCCCTGCTGGACGTCGTCCTGCTCGTCCTGCTCGGCCGGGCCGTCCAGCGCGTCCTCGTCCCCGATGAGGTTGCTCACGGGGGGTCAGTCTGCCGAAGACGCTGTTTCGCTCGTGTTCGGTGCCTCGCCGCTGACCTCGACCCCGGCCCGGCGACGCCGCCGCTGGCGGGCCGGCCGGTCGGACCGGCCGCTTGGCGAGGTGCCGCTCGACGGCTCGGCCACCGGCTCGGCCTGCTGGCCGGTCTCGGCGCCGCCCCGGCGGCGCTTGCGCCGCCGCTGGCGGGGCTCACCGCCATCGGGGTCGGTCGTGTGCTGGCGCTCGCCACCGGCAGGCTTGGTCTCGCCGCGACGCCGGGTACTCCGCGTCCGGCCCCGGCCGCGACCGGGGGCCTTGCCGCCGAGGTCCTCCTCCGGCTCGGCGTCCAGGCCGGCGCGGGTGCGCTTGGCCAGCGGGAGCCGACCGGTCGACCCCTCCGGGATGCCGAGGTCGGAGAACAGGTGCTCGGAGGTGGAGTAGGTCTCCACCGGCTCCGGGATGCCAAGGCCGAGGGTGTCGCTGATCAGCTTCCAGCGCGGCTCCTCGTCCCAGTCGACCAGGGTGATCGCGACGCCCTCGCGGCCGGCGCGGCCGGTGCGGCCGATCCGGTGCACGTACGAGCCGTCGTCCTCAGGGCACTGGAAGTTGATCACGTGCGTGACGCCCTCGATGTCGATGCCGCGACCGGCGACGTCGGTGGCGATGAGCACGTCGACCTTGCCGGAGCGGAACGCGCGCAGTGCCTGCTCGCGGGCGCCCTGGCCGAGGTCGCCGTGCACCGCGGCGACCGCGAAGCCGCGGTCGGTCAGGTCGTCGGCCACCTTCTGCGCGGTGCGCTTGGTGCGGCTGAAGATCATCGCGAGCCCACGGCCCTTGGCCTGCAGCGCGCGGGCAACGACCTCGATCTTGTCCAGCGAGTGGGCCCGGTAGACGAACTGGCGGGTGCGCTCGTGGATGGCGCCCGCGTCGGTCTCCTCGGCCCGGATGTGGGTCGGGCGGTGCAGGAACGTGCGGGCCAGGGTGATGATCGGGCCCGGCATGGTGGCCGAGAACAGCATCGTGTGCCGCTCGTCGGGGACCATCCGCAGGATCCGCTCGATGTCGGGCAGGAAGCCGAGGTCGAGCATCCGGTCGGCCTCGTCGAGCACCAGCGCGCCGACCTTGCCCAGCACCAGGTGGCGCTGTTCGGCGAGATCGAGCAGCCGGCCGGGCGTGCCGACGACGATGTCGACGCCCTTGCGCAGGGCCTCGATCTGCGGCTCGTAGGGCCGGCCGCCGTAGATGGACAGCACCCGGACGCCGAGGTACTTGCCGGCGTCGGTGAGGTCGTGGGTGACCTGCAGGCACAGCTCGCGGGTCGGCACCACGACCAGGACCTGCGGCGTGCCGTCGCCGGGCAGCACGAGCCGCTGCAGCAGCGGCACGCCGAAGCCGAGGGTCTTGCCGGTGCCGGTACGGGCCTGGCCGATGACGTCCTCGCCGGCCAGCGCCAGCGGGAGGGTCAGTTCCTGGATCGCGAACGTCCGCTCGATGCCGGCCTCGGTGAGCGCCCGGACGATCTCCTCGTGCACGCCGAACTCGGCGAAGGTGGGAGAATCGTCGCGTACCGGCGCACCTGCCTGGAGCGGATGGGACGGGTCGGTCTCGGGGACCCCGGCCTCGCTGTGTTCCAGCGTGACGGGATCGACCCCGGTAGTTTCGTGATTTTCGTGGTTGTCGGTTGTGACGGTGATGAGTTTCTCCTCTTTGGTCCAGCGCGCTCCGCCCTGGACGGGCCGCTCGACCGCACACTTGCGTCGGTGCGGGAGGGCCGGCGAGGCGCGCACACCCTCTTCGCGCGGCTGTTGACAGCTCGCGTCCTGGTCAGTCTACCTGCGTCGGGGTCCCGATACCCTCATGCCCCATGAGCGAGTCGTCACTTGGCACCGGGACCGTGGACCTGCTCGGCGTGTTGGCCTACGGCGAGCTCTCGGCGTTCGACCGGCTCGCCGAGGACGCGCGGCAGGCGGTGACGCTGTCCGGGCGGGCCGCGCTGTCGGCGATGGCCGCGGCCGAGATCGCGCACTACACGCTGATCGAGGGCTTCCTGGCCGACCACGGCGTCGACGTGCAGGAGGCGATGCGCCCGTTCATCGGGCACTTCGACACCTGGCACGCCTCCACCGCGCCGCGATCGTGGCTGGAGTCACTCGTCAAGGCCTACGTCGGCGACGGGCTCGCGGCCGACCTGTACCGCGAGATCGGCAACTGGCTCGACCCGGCGACCAGGGACCTGGTCATCGAGGTGCTGGCCGACACCGGGCACTCGGCCTTCGCCGAGCGGGAGGTGCTCGCGGCCATCGAGCGCGACCGGACCGTGCGCGACCGGCTGACCCTGTGGGGCCGGCGGCTGCTCGGTGAGGCGCTGACCCAGGCGCAGTACGTGGTGGCCGAGCGCGACGGGCTCGCGGAGCTGATCGTCACCGGCACCGGGGACCTCGCGGGAATCGCGGCGTTGTTCCGGCGGTTGCAGCAGGCACATGGCAAGCGGATGACCGCGTTGGGTCTCGGCTAGCCTTGTCTGGTCAGTACTTGGGCATCGAGGCGGAGGTCAGCGTGGAGGTCAAGGTCGGAGTCGCGGACACCGCACGGGAACTGGTGCTCAACAGCGACCAGACACCGGACGAGATCGAGTCGCTCGTCGCGACGGCGTTGCAGAACTCCGAGGCGACGCTGAGCCTGGTGGACGACAAGGGCAGGCGTTACCTGGTGCCGTCCGGGCGGGTCGCGTACGTGGAGATCGGCACGGCGGACAGCAAGCGGGTCGGCTTCGCCACGTAGGCGCGGACCGGCGAGGCCTCAGCGCACGTCGCTGGCGCGGGTCACCGTGGTGAGCTTCACCACTTTGTTGACGTCCAGCGGCTTGTTCGGATCGAGGACGATGCCGTTGGCGCGGGTGAAGCCGTCGATCGCCGACCAGATGATCTGGGTCAGGTACTCGACCACCGCGTCCCGGCTCATCGTCCGGCGCTCCAGCCACCACTCGCTCACGTTCTGGACCATGCCGACGATGCCGTGGCCCCACGGCTCGGCGCCGCCGGAGTCGATGTCCAGCGCGCGCAGGTAGTCGCCGAGCATCGCGGCGATCGCGTTCGCGATCAGCTCCTTGTCCTCGCCGACGATGTCCTGTTCCAGCTGGGTCTTGGCGAAGCTGCGGCGGATCAGCACCCGGTACAGGTGCGGGTGCTCCTCGACCGTGGTGAAGAACGCGTCCAGGCTCTTGCGGATGCGCGGCACCGGCGCTTCCTCGTTGTTCAGCGCCGGGATGAGCCGGGCGAACAGGATCTCCGTTCCGCGTTGGCCCAGGGCGACGAACAGGTCCGCCTTGTCCGCGAAATGCCGGTACAGGACCGGTTTGGTGACCCCGGCCTCCGCGGCGATGTGGTCCATGCCGACATCGGGCCCGTGCTCGGTGAGCGCCCGCATCGCCGCCTCGACGAACTCCGCCCGGCGCGCGGCCCGGTGTGACCGCCAGCGGTCTCGTCTGGCGTCGCCGGTGCGGTCGTCGGGCATTACGCGAGATTACCCCCGGCGACCGGGGAACCGATGACCGCTCACGTGCTCTGCAGTGGGTATCCGCCGCCGATGCCCTTCCAGGCCAGCGTCGAGATCAGCGCCACCGCCTCCTCCTTGGCCATGGAGCGGTTGTTGGCCAGCCACGAGCGGGCGGCCACCTGGCTGACGCCGACCAGGCCGACCGCGAGCAGCCGGGCGCGTTCCTCGTCCAGGCCGGCGTCGGCGGTGATGGTGGCGGTGATGGCCGCGGTGCACGCGTCGGTGCCCCGGTCGATCGCGGCCTGCACGGCCGGCTCGCCCCGCAGGTCGGACTCGAAGACCAGCCGGTAGGCCTGGCTCTCGCCGTCCACGAAGTCGAAGTAGGCGCTGACCGCGTTGCGCACCCTGGCCTTGTTGTCCGACGTGGACTCCATGGCGTCGGTGACCCGCATGATCAGCTCGTCGACGTGCATCTCCAGCAGGGCCATGTACAGCTCGAGCTTGCCGGGGAAGTGCTGGTAGAGCACCGGCTTGCTGACCCCGGCGCGCTCGGCGATCTCGTCCATCGCGGCCGCGTGGTAGCCGTTCTTGGCGAACACGTCCTGCGCCGCGGCGAGCAACTGGGCCCGCCGTGCGGTCCTGGGCAGTCTGGCCGCCCGGTTGGCGGGGCCACCCTGTTGCATCGTCTCCGACATGCCGTCTCCCACGCGTTCGCTCCGTTCGCTGGGCCGGGGACACCAACCCGTGCGGGTGATTCGACCTTACTCGCCGGTAACGGTCGACCGCGATCGTCCGCCGGTGTTAGGGACAATCATGGACACTGGAAGTATGGGCACCAGCGCCGCGACCAGGCCTTCGGTCACTCGAGTCCCGCTGTCCGACGCCGTGTTACCGCCGGTGGACATGTCCATCCCACCGTGGCCGGGCGCCGACGAGACCGCCGGCGGCGTGTCGCTGCACGTGCGGCGAACACCGGGCCCGACCGACGCCGAGGCGACCGCGGTCTACGTGCACGGCCTCGGCGGCTCGGCCACCAACTGGACCGATCTGGCCAGCCAGCTCGCCGGCTTCGTCCCCGGCGTCGCGCCGGACCTGCCCGGGTTCGGGCGCTCCGAGCCGCCGGCCGACTTCGACTTCTCGATGTCCGCGCACGCGGACATCGTCGCTCGATTCATCCGAGGTCTCGACGTCGGCCCGGTGCACCTGTTCGGCAACTCGATGGGCGGCGCGATCTCGGTCCTGCTCGCCGAGCGGTACCCCGAGCTGGTGCGCACGCTGGTGCTGATCTCGCCCGCGATGCCCGACCTGCGGCCGTGGCTGTCGCGGATGTCCGATCCCCGGTTGCCGCTGGCGTTCCTGCCGCTGGTCGGGCCGCTCGTGCGCCGGCAGCTGGCCGGCGAGGACGCCGCGATCCGGGTCATGCGGCTGCTGCGGCTCTGTTTCGCCGTGCCCGACCAGATCCCGGAGTCGCGCCGGGCAGAGGCCGCCGTGGAGCTGCTGGAGCGTGAACAGCTGGCGTGGGCCAACCCGGCGCTCGCGCGCAGCACGATCGGCCTGATCCGCAGCTGGCTGGTGCCCCGGTCGCGGTCGCTGTGGACGCTCGCGCCGAGGATCGACATCCCCACGCTGGTCGTCTGGGGCACCGAGGACAAGCTGGTCACGGTGCGCAAGGCGCCGCGCACGGCGCAACTGCTGCCAAGGGGGCGGCTGCTGGTGTTGCCGAGGACCGGTCATGTCGCGCAGATGGAGCGCCCGGCGACGGTGGCGCGGGCGACTCTTGGCATGTGGGAGCGGGTGGCCGCCGGCGAGTGGTGAACGGCGTCACCCAGCACGGGTGGTACATCGACACGTCGTTACCAAGTTGTGGCATGGTGGGCGCGTGACGAAGCGCGTCCAGGATCGGTACCGCGCGGGAGCGCGCCGCACCTCGGCGCAACCACTTGCCGCCTCATGGCGGCCGGATGGTGAGACCCCACGCGGACAGCGGCGAAAGCGCAAGCCCGCCAAGCGCGGGCTGCGTGGTTTCCTGTCGACCTACACCTGGCGGATCTACCTGGTGCCCGTGCTGGTGGCGATCACCGTGCTGGTGTTCATGGACATCCGCGGCCAGGACGGCGGCAGCGTGGACGCCGGCCCGATCTCCGGGGTCCGCGGCGAGCAGGAGACCCAGAACGCCGACCAGCCGGTCGACCCGCAGGCCACCGAGAAGGCCGCCGTGCCGCCGGACCTGAACATCCCGACCGCCGAGCTGCCCAACGGCGCGCCGTACGCGCAGACCGGTCAGGGCGAGTTCGACGTCCAGCCGGGACGGGGCGAGCGGCTGGGCAACGGTGGCGAGCTGTTCACCTACTCGGTGGAAATCGAGCGCGGCATCGACCTGAGCTCCCAGGGCGGCAACGACACGTTCGGTTCGTTGATCGACTCCACGCTCGCCGACCCGCGCGGCTGGGCGGCCACCGGGCAGGTGTCGGTGCAGCGGGTGGACGGCGACGACGACCCGGACATCCGGATCACGCTGGCCACGCCGGACACCGTGCACAAGAACGAGTACTGCGGCTACTCGATCAGGTACGAGTCGTCGTGCTGGCGGCGCAGCGAGAGCCGGGTGATGATCAACCTGGCACGCTGGGTGCGCGGCGCGGTCGTGTTCGCCGGCGACTCCGGCAACTACCGGATCTACGCCATCAACCACGAGATTGGCCACGCCTTCGGCAACGGCCACGTCGGCTGTGGCAAGACCGGCGACCTGGCCCCGGTGATGATGCAGCAGAGCTTCGGCGTGGCCAACAACTACGTCGCCCAGCTCAACGACCAGGTGGGCAACGCCGACCCCGTCCAACCAGACGGCAAGACCTGCCGCTACAACCCGTGGCCCAACCCCCAGGCCCAACCCCCCGCCTGACCCGTGCCGCCCGTCGTCCCGGCATGTGGGAACGGGGGAAGGTCTGCTGGGACGATCGCGTTGACCTGAGCAGACTGGGAGCACAGGTGGATCGCGTCGAGGAGGACCCATGGCAGGCAGTTTGCCGCCGCTGGTGGAGCCGGCAGAGGAGCTGACCAAGGATGAGGTCGCTCGCTACAGCCGGCATCTGATCATCCCCGATGTCGGGGTGGACGGGCAGAAACGCCTGAAGAACGCCAAGGTGCTGGTGGTCGGCGCCGGCGGGCTCGGCAGCCCGGCCCTGCTGTACCTGGCCGCCGCGGGCGTCGGCACGCTCGGCGTGGTCGACTTCGACGTCGTCGACGAGTCCAACCTGCAGCGGCAGGTGATCCACGGCCAGTCCGACGTCGGCAAGCTCAAGGCGCAGTCGGCCAAGGAGTCGGTCGCCGAGATCAACCCGTTCGTCACCGTGAACCTGCACACCCAGCAGCTCACCTCGGACAACGCGCTGGACGTCTTCCGCGACTACGACCTGATCCTGGACGGCACGGACAACTTCGCCACCAGGTACCTGGTCAACGACGCCGCCGTGCTGCTCGGCAAGCCCTACGTCTGGGGCTCCATCTTCCGGTTCGAGGGCCAGGTCAGCGTGTTCTGGGAGGACGCGCCCAACGGCCAGGGACTCAACTACCGCGACCTCTACCCCGAGCCGCCGCCGCCGGGCATGGTCCCGTCGTGCGCCGAGGGCGGCGTGCTGGGCGTGCTGTGCGCGTCCATCGGCTCGGTCATGGTCACCGAGGCGATCAAGCTGCTGACCGGCATCGGCGAGCCGTTGCTCGGCCGGCTGATGGTCTACGACGCGCTGGAGATGTCCTACCGGACCATCCGGATCCGCAAGGACCCGGAGACCAAGCCGATCGAGGGCCTCATCGACTACGACGCGTTCTGCGGCGTGGTGTCCGACGACGCGCAGAGCGCCGCCGCCGGGCACACCATCACCCCGCGTGAGCTGCAGGACAAGTTCGCGCGGGGTGAGAACTTCGCGCTGATCGACGTCCGCGAGCCGCACGAGTACGAGATCGTGTCGATCCCGGGCGCGGTGCTGATCCCCAAGGACCGCATCCTCAGCGGCGACGCGCTGGCCGAGCTCCCGCAGGACAGGCCGATCGTGCTGCACTGCAAGTCCGGCGGCCGGTCGGCCGAGGCGCTGGCCGCGCTGCACAAGGCGGGCTTCGCCGACGCCGTGCACGTCGGTGGCGGAGTGCTCGGCTGGGCCCGTGACGTGGATCCCAGCCTGCCGACGTACTGACCCGCCCCCGCGAGTCCGACGACGAGTTCGCCGGACTCGCGGGTAGCGTGCTGGGTCGTGAGTCCGACCCCACCGCCCCTGCACGTACGTGCGGCGTTCGGTGTCAAGGAGATCGAGCCGGAGCTCGTCGAGGTCGGGCCGCAGTGGCGGTGCGCCGATCTCGCCCTGCGCCCGGTGGCCAACCCCGCCGAGGCGTCCTGGGTCGCGCAGACCCTGGGGGAGCTGCACGTCCCGGACATGCGGATCGCCAGACCGGCGCGGGCCTCCGACGGGCGCTGGGTGGTCGGCGGCTGGGCGGCCTACCGGTTCGTCGACGGCCGGCCCGAGCCGCGCTACGACGAGATCGTCTCCGCCTCACTCCGCCTGCACCACGCCACCGCCGACCTGGCCGTGCCGCGGTTCCTGAGCGCCCGCAACGACGTGTTCGCCCTGGCCGACCGGGTGGCCGCGGGCACCGACGAGGCCACCCTCGCCCCTGGACGCGGCGGCCGGCTGTTCGACGTGCTCACCGGCTCGCGCAAGCCGCTGAGCCTGCGTCCGCAGGTCGTGCACGGCGACCTGTTCGGCAACGTGCTGTTCACCGGTGCCGCCTCGCCGGGCATCGTCGACTTCACCGCCTTCCACCGGCCGGCGGAATGGGCGGCCGCGGTGGTCGTGGTCGACGCGCTGGCCTGGGGCGGGGCCGACCCGGGGATCCTGCGCCGCTGGGGACACCTGCCGGAATGGCCACAGGCGCTGCTGCACGCGCTGTTGTTCCGGCTCGCCGTGCACGCCCTGCACCCGCACTCCAGCGAGCAGTCGATGAGCGGCCTGGAGCGGGCCGCCCACCAGGTCACCGAGCTGTGAGGCTCACCGTCGACTCCGGCCGGGTCGGCAGGCAATGTCGCGTGGCGGAAACATAGCCGCATCATGAGGTAACACGCGCTCCCTAGCGTCAGCGCCATGCCGGTCGACACCCACTGCCCCTACTGCGCCCTTCAGTGCGGCATGCGGCTGACCGACGGCGCGGTCGGGCCGCGCGATTTTCCGACCAACCGGGGCGGGCTGTGCCAGAAGGGCTGGACCGCCGCCGCGGTCCTGGACTCACCCGGACGGCTGACCAGGCCGCTCGTCCGATCGGGTGGCGCGCTTCGGCCGTCCACGTGGGACGTCGCGCTGGCCGAGGTGGCCGCCAGGATCATCGCCGTCCAGGACGAACACGGGGCCGACGCGGTCGCGGTGTTCGGCGGCGGCGGGCTGACCAACGAGAAGGCCTACCTGCTCGGCAAGTTCGCCAGGGTCGCGCTGGGCACCTCGATGATCGACTACAACGGCCGGTTCTGTATGTCCTCGGCCGCCGCCGCTGGCAGCCGGGCGTTCGGGGTGGACCGTGGGCTGCCGTTCCCGGTGACCGATCTGGCCGGCGCGGGCGTGGTGCTGCTGGCCGGGGCGAACCCGGCCGAGACGATGCCGCCGTTCATGCAGCACCTCGCCGACGCCGAGCTGATCGTGGTCGACCCCCGGCGCACACCGACCGCCGAGGCGGCCACCCTGCACCTGGCGCCCGCGCCGGGCACCGACCTCGCGCTCGCGCTGGGCATCCTGCACGCCGTGGTCGCCGACGGCCACCTGGACAAGGAGTACCTCGCCGCGCGCACCACCGGGTTCGACGAGGCCTGGCGGGTGGCGGCGGCGTGGTGGCCGGAGCGCGCCGAGCGGGTCACCGGGGTGGCCGCGGCCGACCAGCGCCGGGCGGCGGCCCTGCTCGCCGAGGCGGCCGGGGCCTACGTGCTGACCGCGCGCGGCACCGAGCAGCACGCCGGCGGCACGGACATGGTCAGCGGGTGGATCAACCTGGCGCTGGCGCTCGGGCTGCCGGGCCGGCCGGGCTCCGGGTTCGGCTGCCTGACCGGGCAGGGCAACGGCCAGGGCGGTCGGGAGCACGGGCAGAAGGCCGACCAACTGCCCGGCTATCGGCGGATCGACGACCCGGCCGCGCGGGCGCACGTCGCCGGCGTGTGGGGGGTGGACCCGGCGTCACTGCCGGGGCCGGGGCCCTCGGCGGTGGAGCTGCTGGACGCGCTGGGCACCAGGGCGCGGGCGTTGCTGGTGTTCGGCTCGAACCCGGCGGTCTCCGCGCCGCGCTCGGCGCACGTGGTGGACCGGTTGGCCGCCCTCGACCTGCTGGTGGTCGCGGACGTGGTGCTCTCGGAGACCGCGCGGTGCGCCGACGTGGTGCTGCCGGTGGCCCAGTGGGCCGAGGAGGACGGCACGCTGACCAATCTGGAGGGCCGGATCCTGTTGCGCCGCAAGGCGCTCGACCCGCCGCCGGAGGTGCGGACCGACCTGGCGGTGCTGGCCGGGCTGGCCGCGTTGCTCGGGCAGCCGGCCGATCGGTTCCCGGCCGACCCGGTGGTGGTCTTCGACGAGTTGCGGCGTGCGTCGGCCGGCGGGCCGGCGGACTATTCCGGGGTGACCTACGAGCGGCTGCGGGCTGGCGAGGCGCTGCACTGGCCGGTGGTGTCCACTGCGGACGCCGGCACGCCACGGGCGTTCCTGGACTCGTTCGCCCACCCGGACGGGTTGGCCCGGTTCGTGCCGGTCGACCACAGTGGACCGGCCGAGAGGCAGGACGCGGAGTTTCCCCTGCAGGTCACCACGGGCCGGGTGTTGCAGCACTACCAGTCCGGTGCGCAGACCCGGTTGGTGACCGAGCTGGTGGACGCGGTGCCGGCGGCGTTCGTCGAGGTGCATCCGGACACCGCCGCGCGCGCCGGGCTGGCCGACGGCGACCTCGCGCGGGTGGAGTCCCGGCGCGGCGCGGTGCTCGCCAGGGTGCGCGCGGTGCCGTCGATGCGGCTTGACCTGTTGTTCCTGCCGTTCCACTTTCCCGGTGCCGGGCGGGCGAACCTGTTGACCAACCCCGCGCTCGACCCGGTCAGCCGGATGCCGGAGTTCAAGGTCTGCGCCGGTCGCCTGTCCACTGTGGAGGCTGAATGAGTCGCCGGATAGTCGTTGTCGGGTACGGAATGGCCGGCGCACGGCTGGTCGAGGAGCTGCGCCGGCGCGACCCGGATGCCGAGCGGGTCGCGATCACCGTGATCGGCGAGGAGGTGCATCCGGCCTACAACCGGGTGCTGCTCTCGGCCGTGCTCGGCGGCTCGCTGTCCCCGGAGTCGGTGCACCTGCAGGACCGGGACTGGCCGCGGCGCCACCGGGTCGACCTGCGTGCCGGGGTGTCGGCGACCGGCCTGGACCGCGCGGCGCGCGTCGTGACGCTCTCCGACGGGTCCACAGTGGACTACGAGGTGCTTGTGCTGGCCACCGGGAGCCGGCCGTGGCTGCCGCCGGTGGAGGGCCTGGTCACCGAGGACGGGCTGGCGGCTGGCGCGGTCGCGTTCCGCACGCTGGACGACTGCGAGCGGATCCTCGCCGCGTCCCGGCCGGGCGCGCCGGTCGCCGTGCTCGGCGGAGGGCTGCTCGGGCTGGAGGCCGCCCGTGGCCTGGCGCACCGGGGAAACCTGGTCACCGTCGTGCACCCGGTCGGGCATCTGATGGAACGCCAGCTCGACTCGGCCGCCGGGCGGGTGTTGGCCGCGACGCTGGCCAGGCTGGGCATCGAGACCCGTCTCGGGGTGACCGCCGCGCGTTACCTGCCTGGTGACGGGCTCAAACTGGCCGACGGCAGCCATGTGCCGGCCGATCAGGTGATCGTCTCGGCCGGGGTGCGCCAGCAGACCGCGCTGGCGCAGGCCGCCGGGCTGGCCGTCGACGGCGGCGTGCTGGTGGACGACGCGCTGCGCACCAGCGACCCGCGCGTGCACGCGCTTGGTGACTGCGCGCGCCACCCCGGCACGGTGTCCGGTCTGGTGGCGCCGGCCTGGGAGCAGGCCGCCGTGCTCGCCGACCTGTTGACCGGCACCGATCCCGCCGCCCGCTACCGGGGCACACCGGTGGTGACCAGGCTCAAGGCCAGGGACGTCGACCTGGCCGCGCTCGGCGACGTGCACGCCGATGTGCACAGTCCGGACGCGGAAGTCCTGTGCCTGCAGGACATCACCCGCGGCCGGTACACCAAGCTGGTGCTGCGCGAGGACCGGGTGGCCGGCGCGATCGTGCTCGGCGCGCCGGACGCGGCCGCGGCCATCACCCAGCTCTACGACCGAGGAGGGCCCGCGCCCGCCGACCGGTTGGCGCTGTTGCTCGGCCGGGCCGCGACCGGTCAACCGGCCAGTCCGGTCGACCTGCCGGCCTCGGCTACGGTCTGCCGTTGCAACACCGTGAGCAAACGGGCGCTGGTCGCCGCGTGGCGCGGTGGCGCCAGATCGCCGGCCGCGCTCGCGACCGCGACCAGGGCCACCACCGGCTGTGGCGGCTGCCGCGACGCCGTACGGGTCATCGCCGACTGGCTGAGTACCACTGATCCGGAGGACACATGATCATTGAACGTTTCGGGGCACGTCGGCGCGGGCGGTGGATCGACGACTGGAACCCGGACGACGAGCGGTTCTGGGCCAGTACCGGCCGCCGGATCGCCCGTCGCAACCTGGTCTTCTCGATCTTCGCCGAGCACCTCGGGTTCGCCATCTGGGTGCTCTGGTCGGTAGTGGTGATCAACCTCGCCAACGCCGGCCTGCCGATGTCGCTGTCGGAGACGTTCTGGCTGACCGCGGTGCCCAACCTGGTCGGATCGGCGCTGCGCATCCCCTACACCTTCGCCGTTCCCCGGTTCGGCGGTCGCATGTGGACGGTGGTCAGCGCCGGGCTGCTGCTGTTGCCCTCGACGCTGCTCGCGGTGGTCGTGCCGAGTGGCTGGCTGGCTTCGCAGACCCATGACACGCAGTTCCTGGTGCTGCTGGTGTGTGCGGCGACCGCGGGTGTCGGCGGGGGCAACTTCTCCTCGTCGATGGCGAACATCTCGTTCTTCTATCCCGAGCGCCGCAAGGGTTTCGCGCTCGGGCTCAACGCCGCCGGCGGGAACCTCGGGGTGGCGGTCGTGCAGTTGGTGGTGCCGCTGGTGGTGATCATCGGCGTGCCGGCGGCGGCCGCGCGGCTGCCCCAGCACGAGGTGCACCTGGCCTATGCCGGGCTGATCTGGATCCCGTTCGTGATCGCGGCCGCGGTGTGCGCGTGGCTGTTCATGGACAGCCTGACCCAGGCGCGGTCGGACGCGCGGTCCTATGTCGCGGCGCTGCGCCACGGGCAGACCTGGATCATGTCGGTCCTCTACATCGGCACCTTCGGCTCGTTCATCGGGTATTCGTTCGCGTTGCCGCTGGTCATCAAGAACACCTTCCCGGAGTTCCTCGCGGCCAACCCGTTCATCGCGACCTACCTGGCGGGCCTTGGTTTCCTCGGCGCGCTGATCGGGTCGGTGTCCCGGCCGTTCGGCGGGTGGCTGTCCGACCGGATCGGCGGCGCCCGGGTGACCATGTTCTGCTTCGTCGGCATGATCGCGTGCACGGCGCTGGCGATCGTGGGGGTCAACGAGCACAGTTTCGGGCTGTTCTTCGGTTCCTACATGGTGATCTTCCTGCTTTCCGGCGCCGGCAACGGGTCCACCTACCGGATGATCCCGGTGATCTTCGGTGAGCTGGGCCGGCGGGAGGCTGCGGAGAAGGACCTCGACCAGGCGGCGACCACGTTGCGGTTCAAGCGCGAGGCGGCTGCGGTGATCGGCATCGCGGGCGCGATCGGCGCGTTCGGCGGGTTCCTCATCCAGGTGATGTTCCGCGAGGCGAGCCTCGGGGTGACCGCGGCGGTCGGCGCGGCCGAGACCGCGGCGGAGAAGGTCGCGGTGGCCCAGGCCAACGCGGACTGGTCGACCAGCGCGCTGTGGGTGTTCCTCGCCGGCTACGTCGTGTTCGCGTTCCTCACCTGGTTCTACTACCTGCGCCGCACGTTCGCCGTCGAGCAGGTGCCCAGCCTCGCCGGAGCCGGGGTATGACCGGGTAACCACGCCGAAACCACGGTGACGCGGCGACGAAACAGCCGCCACCGAGCATGAGACGAGGAGAGGGGTAGGGACACATGGCACGGACACTCGTCGTGGTCGGCAACGGGATGGTCGGGCACCGCCTGGTCAGCTCGCTGCGGGAACGGGACCGTGCCGGGCAGTGGCGGGTCGTGGTGTTCGGCGAGGAACGCAGGCCAGCCTACGACCGGGTGGCCCTGACGTCCTATGTGGACACCTGGGACGACGCGACGCTGCGGCTGGCCGACCACGACCAGGACGTCGAGGTACACCTTGGCGACCCGGTGGTCGCGGTCGACCGGGCCGCGCGCACGGTGACCGCCGCGAGCGGGCTGGTGCGTGGCTACGACGCGCTGGTGCTGGCCACCGGCTCCTATCCGTTCGTGCCACCGGTTCCCGGCCACGACCTGCCGGGCTGCCACGTGTACCGGACCATCGACGACCTGGACGGGATCCGGGCGTTCGCGGCCAGGACGGCGCGCGGGCGGCGGGCGGCGCTGGTGGTCGGCGGCGGGCTGCTCGGGCTGGAGGCGGCGAAGGCGTTGCGGGACATGGGCATGTCCCCGCACGTCGTCGAGCTGGCCAGCTGGCTGATGCCGGTGCAGGTCGACGAGGGCGGCGGCGCGCTGCTGCGACGGCTGATCACCGACCTGGACGTGACCGTGCACGCCGGCACCGGCACCGCCGCCGTCGAACAGGACGGTGCGCGGCTGCTGGCCAAGCTGGGCAACGGCACCGAGCTGGACGTGGACCTCGTGGTGTTCGCCGCCGGCATCCGGCCCCGGGACGCGCTCGCCGCCTCGGCCGGGCTCAACCTCGGCGCGCGCGGCGGGGTGGCCGTGGACACCGCCTGCCGCACCAGCGATCCGCACGTGCTGGCGATCGGCGAGTGCGCCTGCGTCGACGGGCGGGTCTACGGCCTGGTGGCGCCCGGCTACGCGATGGCCGAGGTGGTCGCCGACCGGCTGCTCGGCGGCTCGGCCACCTTCGCCGAGGCCGACACCTCGACCAAACTCAAGCTGCTCGGGGTCGACGTGGCGAGCTTCGGCGACGCGCACGCCACGGCGGAGGGCGCGCTCGAGGTGGTGCTCAACGACGCGGTCTCCGGCTCGTACAAGAAACTCGTGCTCTCCGACGACGCGCGCACGCTGCTCGGCGGCGTGCTGGTCGGCGACGCGTCCGCCTACGCCGCGCTGCGCCCGATGGTCGGCCGCCCGCTGCCCGGCGACCCGGCCGCGCTGCTCGCGCCCGCCGGGATGACGCTGGGCGCCGGCTCGCTGCCCGCCGACGCGCAGGTCTGCTCATGCCAGGCGGTGACCAGGGCGGCCATCGACGACGCGATCGCCGACGGCTGTGTGGATGTGCCGGCGCTCAAGACGTGCACCAGGGCCGGCACCGGCTGCGGCTCGTGTGTGCCGATGCTCAAACAGCTGCTGGCCGACGCCGGGGTGGCGCAGTCGACGGCACTGTGCGAGCACTTCACCCACAGCCGGGTCGAGCTGTTCGAGGTGGTGCGCTCCACCGGGGTGCGCACCTTCAGCGAGCTGATCGCCAGGCACGGCACCGGCCGCGGCTGCGACATCTGCAAGCCGGCGGTGGCCTCGATGCTGGCCTCGCTTGGCGGCGGGCACGTGCTCGACGGCGAGCAGGCGGCGTTGCAGGACACCAACGACCACTTCCTGGCCAACATCCAGCGCAACGGCACCTACTCGGTGGTGCCCCGGATCCCCGGTGGCGAGATCACCCCGCACAAGCTGATGGTGATCGCCGAGGTGGCACGGGACTTCGGGCTGTACACCAAGATCACCGGCGGGCAGCGGATCGACCTGTTCGGCGCCACGGTGGAGGACCTGCCGGTGATCTGGCGGCGACTGGTCGACGCCGGCTTCGAGTCCGGGCACGCGTACGGCAAGGCGTTGCGCACGGTCAAGTCCTGTGTGGGCAGTACCTGGTGCCGCTACGGCGTGCAGGACTCGGTGCGGATGGCGATCGAGCTGGAGCTGCGCTACCGAGGGCTGCGCTCGCCGCACAAGCTCAAGGCCGGTGTCTCCGGCTGTGCCAGGGAATGCGCGGAGGCCAGGAGCAAGGACTTCGGCGTGATCGCCACCGAGCACGGCTGGAACCTCTATGTCGGCGGCAACGGCGGGTTCAGCCCCCGGCACGCCGAGCTGCTCGTGTCCGATGTGGACTCCGAGCGGCTGGTCCGGCTGATCGACCGGTTCCTGATGTTCTACGTGCGCACCGCCGACCGGCTGCAGCGCACGTCCGCCTGGCTGGCGGCGATGGACGGCGGGCTGGACCACCTGCGCGCGGTGATCGTGGACGACAGCCTCGGCATCTGCGCGGACCTGGAGGCCGCCATGGCAAGTCACGTCGAGTCCTATTCGGACGAATGGCGCGGGGTGCTCGAGGACCAGGAGAAGCTGGCCAGGTTCACCTCGTTCGTCAACGCGCCCGGCACCCCCGACCCGACGGTGACCTTCCGCGAGGAGCGGGGGCAGCGGGTGCCGGTCCTGCTCGGAGTACCGGAGGTGATCGGCCGATGACCAGTGCGACCGTGGTGTGCGAGCTGACGGAGCTGTTGCCCGACCGGGGCGCGGCGGCGCTGTTGCCGGACGGGGAACAGGTCGCGGTGTTCCGGACGGCGGTGGGGGAGGTGTTCGCGCTGTCGAACATCGACCCCTACAGCAGGGCGGCGGTGCTCTCCCGGGGCATCGTCGGCGACCTGCGCGGGGTGCCGGTGGTGGCCTCGCCCATGCACAAGCAGCACTTCGAGTTACGGACCGGGGAGTGTGTCGAGGACCGCGCGGTGACCGTGCGGGTGTACCAGGTGCGCGTGGAGGCCGGTCGGGTCGTGGTGGAGTCTCCGTGACCGACTCGCCGGTCCCCGCCGTCGCCCCGCTGGCCGGGTACACGGTCGGCGTGACCGCCGCCCGGCGGGCCGACGAGCTCGGCGCGCTCCTGGGGCGCAGAGGCGCGAGCGTGGTGTACGGCCCGGCGATCCGCATCGTGCCGCTGGCCGACGACGTGGATCTGTTGCGGGTCACCAGAAGCCTGCTCGACGAGCCGGCCGACGTCGTGGTGGCCACCACCGGGATCGGGTTCCGCGGCTGGGTGGAGGCGGCCGAGGGCTGGGGGCTCGGTGAGGACCTGCGGGCCACGCTCGGCGCGGCGATCCTGTTGACCAGGGGCCCGAAGGCCAAGGGTGCGGTGCGCGCGGCCGGTCTGGTCGAGCGGTGGGCGCCCGGATCGGAGTCCAACGCCGAGGTGTTGGAGTACCTGCTCGAGTCCGGAGTGGAGGGTCGGCGGATCGCGGTGCAGCTGCACGGGGAACCGGTGCGCGACTTCGTGGACACCCTGCGGGCCGCCGGTGCGGACGTGCTGGAGATCCCGGTGTACCGGTGGACGACGCCGGTCGACCCGGTGCCGTTGGAGCGGTTGCTGGACGCGGTGCTCGCCGGTGGGGTGGACGCGCTCACCTTCACCAGCGCGCCCGCCGCGGCCAGCCTGCTGCGTGCCGCCCAGCGCGGCGGGCGGTTCGACCCGCTGGTGGAGTCGTTGCGCTGCAAGGTGTTGGCCGTGTGCGTCGGGCCGATCACCGCCGGTCCGCTCACCCGGGCCGGGATCCCAGTGGTGCAGCCGGAACGGGCGCGGATCGGTGCGCTGGTGCGGGAGTTGGCGGTGGCGCTGCCGGCGCGGGCGGTCCGGGTGATGGCCGGCGCGAGCACGCTGGAGCTGCGCGGGCAGGCGGCGCTGGTCGACGGCGAGCTGCGCCCGGTCCCGCCGGCGCCGATGGCGGTACTGCGGGCGCTGGCGGAGAGTCCGGGCACGACGCTGCCCCGGCCGGTGCTCGGTGCCGTGCTGCGCCGGCATTCCGGGCGGGCGGACGCGGTCGACGAGCACGCGGTGGAGACCACCGTCGGCCGGCTGCGCTCGGCGCTTGGCTCGACCGCGCTGGTGCAGACGGTCGTGAAGCGCGGCTACCGGTTGGCGGTGCCGAACCCGTGACCACGTTGCTGCTCGCCGCGCACGGCACCCGCGACCCGGTGGGCGCGCTGGTGGTGGCCGACATCGCGGCCGGTGTGCTGGCCCGGCTGCCCGGCGTGCGGGTCGAGGTCGCCTACGCCGATGTCCGCGAGCCGTCCGTGGCCGCGGCCCTGGACACCCTCGACGGCCCGACGGTCGTCGTGCCCGCCTTCCTGGCCAACGGCTACCACGTCCGCGTCGACCTGCCGGCCCAGATCGCCGGCCGGGCCACCCTCACCCCCGCCCTTGGCCCGGACCCCGCCCTGGTCGCCGCCGCCGCCGACCGCCTCCGCGAGGCAGGCTGGCACGGCGAGCCGATCGTGCTGGCCGCCGCCGGCTCCACCGACCCCCGCGCCCGTGCCGACATCGCCACGGCCGCCACCCTGCTGGCCAACCGCACCGGCGTCGAGGTCCGCGTCGGCTACGCCACCGGCACCCCCACCATCGCCGAGATGGTCCGCCCCGGCTGGGCCGTGGCCTCCTGGCTGCTCGCCCCCGGCCTGTTCCACCGCCTGGCCCGCGCCACCCCCGCCACCACCGTCGCCGCACCCCTCGGCCCCCACCCCCAGGTCATCGCCACCACCATCGCCCGCTACCTCGCGAGCCCAACGCTCCCGCCCCGCGAGCCCAACGCTCCGAACACGCGAGTCCAACGCTCCCGACACATCGACGCGCGCGACCGCTTGTCGGGAATGTTGAACTCGCGTGTCGGGACGGTTGGACTCGCGGGTCAGGGGCGCCAGCGGTAGGTGCGCATGTTGACGCGTTGGCCGTCGGCGAGGACGCCTTCTGCGCGGAGTAGTTCCAGTTGGCGGTGGGCCAGATGCGGGGCGGGGGTGCCGTTCGAGCGGAGGACCCGGTGCCAGGGCAGGTCGTGGCCGTCCTCGCCGAGGACGCGGCCGACCAACCGGGGGCTCGGGGCGCCCGCCATGGCCGCGATGTCGCCGTAGGAGGCCACCCGGCCAGCGGGAATCGACGAAATGACATCCCGCATCCGCTCGTGCATCTCTTCGTCCACACCGCATTGTCCCCACCCCGACGGCGTGCCGGTGCCGGCCATCCCCGCCCGCCGTGTTTTCATCGTCCGCGTGGTGACCAAGGCTCCCCGGCTGGTTCGCCGGCCGGTGCCACCTCGGCCCCCCGCCCGGTGGGACGCCGCCGCCCAGCGCGTGCTGGACGGCGCCGAGGGGTTCGTCCGGGTACTCGGCGGTCCGGGCACCGGCAAGACGACCCTGCTCACCGAGGTCGCCGCCGACCGGATCCTGCGCGGCGGCGTCGACCCCGAGCAACTTCTGGTGATCACCGCCAACCGCCGGGCGGCGACCGACATCCGGGCCGCCATCACCACCCGGCTCACCGAGGGTGACGAGCTGCGCACGGCCCGCGAACCGCTGGTGCGCACCGTGCACTCCTACGCCTTCGCCGTGCTGCGCCTGCACGCCGCCATGCGCGACGTGCCCGGCCCGCGCCTGCTGTCCGGGCCCGAGCAGGACGCGGTCGTGCGGGAGCTGCTCGCGGGCGACATCGAGGACGAGCCCGGCTACTGGCCGGAGCGGCTGGTGCCCGCGCTCGCCGTCCCCGGGTTCGCCGAGGAGCTGCGCGACCTGATGCTGCGCGCGGCCGAACGCGGGCTCGGCCCGGAGGACCTGGTCCGCGTCGGGCGGGCCAACCGGCGCGACGAGTGGGTCGCCGCCGGCCGCTTCGCCCAGCAGTACGAACAGGTCACGCTGCTGGCCGGGGCCGCGGACAGCGCGCTGGCCCAGGAGTCGGCCCCCGCGCTGGACGCCGCCGAGCTCGTCGCGAGCGCGCTGCTCGCCTTCGAGACCGACGCGGAGCTGCTGGCCAGTGAACGCGACCGGGTCCGCTACCTGCTCGTCGACGACGCCCAGCACCTCGACCCGCTGCAGTACCGGCTGCTGGCCCAGCTCGGCTTCGCGGCCAAGGAGTTCGTCCT
The DNA here is from genome assembly GCF_054779715.1 of Actinophytocola sediminis. NCBI lineage: Bacteria > Bacillati > Actinomycetota > Actinomycetes > Pseudonocardiales > Pseudonocardiaceae > Actinophytocola > Actinophytocola sediminis. The sequence goes on from NZ_BAAGXS010000028.1 coordinate 305,017, forward strand.
CGCCGGGGACCCGGACCAGGCGGTGTTCTCCTTCCGCGGCGCCGATCCGCGCCTGCTGGCCGACACCCAGCCCGACGGCGGCACGATCGTGCTGCGCACCAGCCATCGGCTCGCGCCCGCGATCCGCCAGGCCGTCGCCCGCCTCGCCGCCCGGCTGCCCGGCCTGGCACCCCAGCGGCTCACGCTCGACCAGGACGAGCCGCCGGCCGACGACGGCCGCGTCGACATCCGGCTGCACGCCACCGACGCCGCCGAGGCCGCCTGGGTCGCCGACCAGCTCCGGCGGGCGCACCTGATCGACGGGGTGCCGTGGTCGGAGATGGCCATCCTGGTCCGCTCGGCCGCGTTGGCGATCCCGGTGCTGGCGCGCGCGTTGTCGATCGCCGGCGTGCCGGTGGTCACCGACGCCGACGAGGTGCCGCTGGCCAGACAGCCCGCCGTGCGGCCGCTGCTCGAACTGCTGCGGGTGGCGGCGAATCCGCACCTGCTCGACCCCGCACGGGCCGAGCTGCTGTTGTCCTGTCAGTTCGGTGGCGCGGATCCGTTGGCCCTGCGCCGGTTGCGCCGTGGTCTGCGCCGGCTCGAGCTGGCCGCCGGGCGGGACCGGCCGAGCGACGAGCTGCTCGTCGAGGTGCTCAACGACAACGACACGCTGGCCGCGCTGGCCGACGCCGAGGCGGCGAGCGTGCGGCGGATCGCCGGGCTGCTGGCGACCGCGCGGGCGGCCATCGCCGAGAACGCCGGCGTCGAGCAGATTTTGTGGCTGGTGTGGCAGCAGAGTGGCCTGGAGGGCCGCTGGGTCGCCCAGTCGCAGCGCGGGGGCACCCTTGGCGCGCAGGCGGACCGGGATCTGGACGCGATCGTCGGGCTGTTCCACGCTGCCGCCCGCTACGCCGACCGGCTGCCGGGCGCCGGCGTCACCGGGTTCGCGGAGTTCCTTGCCGCGCAACGGATCGTGGGGGACACGCTGGCCCCGTCCGCGCAGCGCGGCGAGGCGGTCGCGGTGCTCACCGCGCACGCGGCGGTCGGTCGTGAGTGGACGGTCGTGGCGGTGCTCGGCGTGCAGGAGGGCACCTGGCCGGATCTGCGGCTGCGCGGGTCGCTGCTCGGGGTCGAACGGCTGACCGACCATCTGGCCGGGGTGGACGAGGCCGAGGTGTCGCAGAAGGCGCCGTTGCTCGCCGAGGAGCGCAGGCTGTTGCTGGTGGCCGCGAGCCGGGCGCGGCAGACGTTGTTGCTGTCGGCCATCCGGGGCGAGGACGAGCAGCCGTCGCGGTTCCTGGCCGAGCTGGCCGGCGGGGACATCGAGGACACCGCCAGGGCGGGCGGCCTCGACCGGTCGCAGCGGGCGCTGGTGCTCGCCGACCTGGTGGGTGAGCTGCGGCGCGCGGTGTGTGACGGCACCTCGTCGCCGGAGCGTCGCCGGCGCGCGGCCCGCCAGCTCGCCAGACTGGCCGATGTCGGCGTGCCGGGCGCGGCACCCGATGTCTGGTACGGACTTCCCGAACTGTCCAGTATGGACCCGGTGTTGCCGGTCGGCGAGCGGGTGGCGGTCTCACCGTCCACTGTGGAGGTTCTGGCCAAGTGTCCGTTGCGCTGGATGGTGGAGCGGCACGGCGGCTCCGATCCGGCCGAGCTGGCGTCGATCACCGGGGTGTTGGTGCACGCGCTGGCGCAGGCGGCCGCCGACGGCGCGGACGAGGTGCGGCTGCGCGCGGAGCTGGACCGCGCGTGGGACGCGGTGGACGCCGGTGCGCCGTGGTTCTCCCGCCGGGAGCGGGCGCGCCTGCACGCGATGATGGACACGTTCATGGGTTGGCTGCGGGCCTCGCGTGACGAGCTGAAGCAGGTCGCGGTGGAGCAGGGCTTCGGCGTCGACCTGCCGGAGACCGAGCCGCCGGTGCGGATCAAGGGCCGGATCGACCGGCTGGAGGTCGACGCCGACGGCCGGGCGGTGATCGTGGACGTGAAGACCGGCCGGACGCCGGTCAGCGCCGACGACGCGCGGGAACACCCGCAGCTGGCCGTCTACCAGCTCGCCGCCGCCTACGGCGCGTTCACCGAGCTGGGGCTGGACCGGGAGCCCGGCGGCGCACGGTTGTTGTACGTGTCCAAGGCCAACCGCAAGACCCACGCCACCGAACGCCGCCAGGACCCGGTCGACGACGCCGGTGTCAAACACTGGACCGGCGTGGTCGCCGAAGCCGCCGCCGCCAGCGTCGGCCCCGACTACACCGCCAGCCAGAACCCCGACTGCGCCCGCTGCCCGGTCCGCTTCACCTGCCCGGTCAACCCCAGCGGCCGCCAGGTGACCGAGTGACCCCGGTGAACCGCAGCGAAGGGTCCCTTCGCTGCACCCAGCGCAGCGAAGGGACCCTTCGCTGCACGGGACAGCGGGCGGGGGAGGGGGGCCGGTGACTGAGGTGGTCAGTCCGCGGTTGTTGGCGGCGGAGTTGGGGTTGCCGGCGCCTACCGATGAGCAGGTGGCGGTGATCGCGGCGCCGGTGGAGCCCGCGCTGGTGGTCGCGGGTGCGGGCGCGGGCAAGACGGAGACCATGGCCGCGCGCGTGGTCTGGCTGGTGGCCAACGGACTGGTCACCCCGGACCGGGTGCTCGGGCTGACCTTCACCCGCAAGGCCGCCCGCCAACTCGCCGACCGCGTCCGCGCCCGGCTGCGCCGGCTGGCCGGCTCCGGCCTGCTCGCCAGGATCGACCCCAGCGGCGAACGACTCGCCGCGCTGTACGCCGGCGAGCCGACCGTGCTCACCTACCACGCCTACGCCGGCCGCCTGGTCGCCGAACACGGCCTGCGGCTGCCGGTCGAGCCGGGCGCGCGCCTGCTCACCGTGACCGCCTGCTGGCAGCTCGCCCACCGCGTGGTGTCCACCTGGACCAAGGACCTGGAAACCGACCGCGTCCCGGTGACCGTGACCCGCTACCTGCTCGACCTGGCTGGCGAGCTGGCCGAACACCTCGTCGACGAGGACGCCCTGGTCGCCTACGCCGAACACGTCTGCGCGGCCATCGAGAACGCCCCCCGCGCCCCCCGCCAACGCGCCGAGCTGTCCCAGGACCTCCGCGAAGTCGTTGCCACCCAACGGTTCCGGATCGCGCTGCGGCCACTGGTCGCCGCCTACGCCGAACAGAAACGGCGCGCGGGCGCGCTGGACTTCGCCGAGCAGATGGCGCTGGCCGCCCGGCTCGCGGCCGGCTACCCCGAGGTCGTGCGCGGCGAGCGGGACCGCTGGGGCGCGGCGCTGCTCGACGAGTACCAGGACACCGGGCACGCACAACGGATCCTGCTGCGCTCGCTGTTCGGCGGTGCCGACGGCGACCCGGTGCCGGTCACCTCGGTCGGTGACCCGGTACAGGCGATCTACGGCTGGCGCGGCGCGAGCGCGGCCAACCTGCCCCGCTTCGCCACCGACTTCCCTAAGCGGGACAACGGAACCTACCGCCCGGCGACCCGCTACGGCCTGCTCACCAGCTTCCGCAACCCGCCGGCGGTGCTCGCGCTGGCCAACGCGATCTCCGCGCCGCTGCGCGCGGCCGGCATCGAGGTCGACGAGCTGCGTGCGCCCGACCACGCCGGGCAGGCCGACGTGCGCTGCGCGCTGCTGCCCGACGCCGAGGCCGAGATCAGCTGGGTGGCCGACCGGATCGCCGAACGCTGGCAGACCTCGGTCGCCGACACCGGCACCCCGCCGACGGCCGCGGTGCTGGTGCGCCGGCGCGCGGACATGACCGACCTGGCCGCCGCGCTGCGCGAGCGCGGGCTGCCGGTCGAGGTGGTCGGCATCGGCGGGCTGCTCGACGAGCCGGAGGTCCGCGACCTGGTGTCGGCGCTGCGGGTGCTGATCGACCCGCTCGCCGGCACCGCGGCCGCGCGGGTGATCACCGGCGCGCGCTGGCGGCTCGGCGCCGCCGACCTGGCCGCGCTGTGGCGGCGGGCCGCCGAGCTCGGCCAGGCGTTCCAGACCACCGAGAGCGCGGGCGCGTTGATCGACACCGTGCCGGGCGAGGGCGCCGAGCAGGCCGGGCTGGTGGACGCGGTCGACGACCCCGGCGACGCGGCGAGCTACTCGCCGGAGGGCTACCGGCGCATCCGCGCCCTTGGCGCCGAGCTGCGCGGGCTGCGCCGCCGGCTCGACCAGCCGCTGCCCGAGCTGGTGGCCGAGGTGGAGCGGGTGATGCTGCTCGACGTCGAGGCCAAGGCCCGGCCGGGCGGCGCGGGCCGGGCGCACCTGAACAAGTTCGCCGACGTGGTGTCGGACTACGCGCAGACCAGCCCGTCGGCGAGCCTGGCGGCGCTGCTGGACTACCTGGCCGCCGCCGAGGCCGCCGAGGACGGCCTGGAGCCGGGTGAGGTCGAGGTCGCCGAGGACCGGGTGCAGATCCTGACCGTGCACTCCGCCAAGGGGTTGGAGTGGCAGGTGGTCGCGGTGCCCCACCTGGTGACCGACGTGTTCCCCAGCCGCAAGCGCACCTCGTCCTGGCTGCGCGCGGTCACCCAGCTGCCGGCGGCGCTGCGCGGCGACGCCGCCGATCTGCCGGTGCTCAACCTCGACGGCGCGGCCAACCGCAAGGAGGTCGAGCAGGAGCTGACCCGGCACGCGGAGGAGTTCGCCGAGCGGGATCTCGTCGAGGAGCGCCGGCTGTGCTACGTCGCGCTGACCAGGGCCGAGCGCACGCTGCTGGTGTCCGCGCACTGGTGGGGCCGCACCGGCGCGAAACCCAAGGGCCCGTCGGACTTCTTCACCGAGATCGCCGACCAGGTGTCCACAATGGACGATGAGGTGGCCGTGGTCGAGCAGCTCGCCCCACCGCCGAAGGAGGACGAGGAGAACCCGCTGGCCAACGCCGACCGCACGGCGACCTGGCCGACCGATCCGCTGGCGCTCGGCCGGGACGACGTCCGCGTGGGCGCGGAACTGGTGCGCGCCGAGCTGGCCGCGCTGCACGACGGGGTGACCCAACTGTCCATGTTGGACGAGGACGAGGACGGCTGGGAGGCCGACACCGACGTGCTGCTGGCCGAACGCGCGCAGGCCGCCGCCGGGCACGAGCAGGTGACGCTGCCGGCGTCGATGTCGGTCGTGCAGTTGGTCGAGCTGGCCAGGGATCCCGACGCGTTGGCCAGGCGGCTGCGCCGGCCGCTGCCATTCCCGCCGAACCCGACCGCCAGACGGGGCACGGCATTCCACGCCTGGCTGGAGAAGCGCTTCGGCTCGCGCGCGCTGCTCGACCTCGACGAGCTGCCCGGCTCGGCCGACGCCGGTGCCGCGCCGGACGACGACCTCGACGGGCTCAAGGACGCCTTCCTCGCCTGCGCGTGGGCCAACCGGGTGCCCCACGAGGTGGAGGTGCCGTTCACCTGTGACGTGGCCGGGATCTCCCTGCGCGGCCGGATGGACGCGGTGTTCGCCGACGCGGACGGCGGCTGGACGGTCGTCGACTGGAAGACCGGCGTGCTGCCGCACGACGACGAGCTGCGCGCGCTGACCGTGCAGCTGGCCGCCTACCGGCTGGCGTGGGCGAGCATCTGCGGCATCGAGGTGGCCGACGTGCGCGCCGCCTTCCACTACGTGCGCCAGGACCACACCCTGCGGCCGGCGGATCTGCTTACCGCCGAAGGGATCCGCGCGCTGCTCCAGACGGTCCCGGTCAACTGAGCCCCTCGTGCGAGCGGCGGTCGGCCCCCTGGTTACGCTCCGCCCGTGACCAGCCAAGACGAGCGGGGACGCAGGTTGGCGCGCAAGCTGCGCGGCCGGATGGGGCCTGACTCGCTGACCGGCAGGCCCGACCATTCGCTGGTCGGCGTGATCCGCATGCCGGAGAGTTCGGTCGGCCCGATCACCTCGATCGTGCGCCGGGTGGTCTGGGCGTTCGTCGCCCTGATCGCGGCCGTGTTGCTGGTCTACTTCGACCGCGACGGCTACCGCGACGGCAACGGCGACGGGCTGTCGCTGCTCGACTGCTTCTACTACGCGACGGTGTCCCTGTCGACCACGGGCTACGGCGACATCACCCCGGTCAGCGAGACGGCGCGACTGGTCAACATCCTGGTGATCACGCCGCTGCGGGTGCTGTTCCTGATCGTGCTGGTCGGGACCACCCTGGCGGTGCTCACCGAGCGCTCCCGCCAGGCGTTCAAGCTGCAACGATGGAGGTCGAAGGTGCGCGATCACGTGGTGGTCGTCGGGTACGGCACCAAGGGGCGGTCGGCTGTCAGCTCGGTGCTGTCCGACGGTGTCGAGCCGGAACGGATCGTCGTGGTGGACACCGATCAGGCGATGCTCGAGGCGGCGTCGGTGCTCGGGTTGGTGACCGTGCACGGGTCGGGCACGCGCTCGGACGTGCTGCGGGTGGCCGGAGTGCCCAGGGCGCGGGCGGTGGTCGTGGCCGCGAACCGGGACGACTCGGCCGTGCTGGTCACGCTGACCGCGCGCGAGCTGGCGCCCAAGGCGCGGATCGTGGCGGCCGTGCGCGAGGCCGAGAACGTGCACCTGCTGCGCCAGTCGGGGGCGAACTCGGTGGTGGTGTCCAGCGAGACCGCCGGGCGGCTGCTGGGCATGGCCACGCACACGCCGACGGTCGTCGACATGGTCGAGGACCTGATCACGCCGGAGTCCGGCCTGGCGATCGCCGAGCGCGACGTCGAACGGGCCGAGGTCGGCGGGTCGCCCCGGCACCTGTCCGACATCGTGCTCGGCGTCGTCCGCGAGGGGAAGCTGCACCGGGTGGATCACCCGGACGTGGACGCGATGGAGCCCGGCGACCGGCTGTTGTACGTCAAGAAGATCACCCCGGCGAGCGACCCTGACTGAGGTGTGACCCGTTGCGGGGATCTGCGACCATCATCCGGTGCGGATCTCCGGTGTGCGGGTACCACCCGGACACCTTCGGTTGGCGGCGGTCGGAGCCGGGGTGCTCCTGTTCGCCGTGGTGGTCACCGCGGTGGCGAACCTGGTGGGGCTGACCGGTTTCTCGGCGCCGATCGAGCAGGGCACGCGGGTGACGGCGACCGTGATGGCCAACGCGCCGTGCGACGACTCGGGGGCCGGCGAGCGGGTCCAGTTCCGCCAGGCCGGCAAGGATCGGGAGGCCCGCTTCGACGGCTGCGGGCACGCGGAGGGCGAGCTGGTGGAGATCACCGTGCCGCCAGGGGAAGCCGGTGCGAACACCGAGGTCCGGGCCGCGCAGGCCGCCGTCGGCGACGGCGCGCCGACCGCCGGGGTGAGCACGCTGCTGTTGCTGACCGCGTGCGGGGCGGGCGCTGGCTATGTCTGTCTGCTCCGCCGCGCGCCAGGTCAGCCGACGTCGGCCGCCGGCGACAGCCAGGTGTTGCACTGATAGGTGCGGTTCTTCTGCGCGCCCTGCTCCCACCACGCGGAGGCGTGCGCGTCGGTGCCGTGGTCGCGGGGAGCGTTCGGGTTGTGGTCGCCCCGGTCCTGGCTGGTGCGGGCCTCGTCGAGGATGACGTCGTCCACCGAGCCACGGGAGTAGGTCGCGGCGAAGAACATGCCCGACAGGCACTGGGCCTGTAACTCGAGCCTGCGGGAGAGCTCGAGGCCGGCTTCGGAGTCGACGCCCGCGTCGTAGCGGGCCTGGGCGTAGGCGTCGAGCACGCCGCTCATGGCCTGGACGTGGTGGCCGTACTCGTGTGCCAGGACTGCGAGGTAGACGCCGGGGTGCGGGCCGTACATCTCGGTCTGCAGACCGGCGAAGGGCATGTAGAGGGTGTTGTTCTCGCCGCAGTAGAAGGCGGCGACCGCGCCGGAGCCGCCGGACACCGCGCCGCACGGGCTCGACCAGTCGGTGCCTTCCGGGAACTGGATGCCGGGTGGGAAGAACGGCAGGTTGGCGCGTTGCATCACCGGGGCCCAGGCGGCGTCCAGGCACGGGAGGGCGCTGGTGAAGAAGGCGGCCGCGCCCTGCGGGGAGGTGTCCCAGGGGGCGAGTTCGCAGGTGATCTCCGGGGTGCCGTTGTCGCCGGCGAACAGCGGGTTGTCGCCGAGGGTCTGGACGGGGCGGGGGCCCTGCGGGGCGTTCTGCGGGGAGGTGTCCTGCGTGGGGGCCGGCTCGTCGCGGTTGGGTTGTTCCTCGGTGGTGGTCGTGGTCGTCGTGGTGGTGCTGCTGCTGGTCTGGTCGGCGGTGGTCGTGGCGGGCTCGTCGTAGCCGACGTCGGCGACCGGGGTCTCGCGGTCGTTGAGGGAGAGGAACCCGATCATGCCGACGGTCACCAGGAGGACGGCGACGAGCACGGTGGCCAGGAGCGGGCCGGAGTTGGACTTCGGGCGGGGGTGTAGGACGCCGGGATGGCCGGGGTAGCGCTCCAGCCAGGGCGGGGAGTGGGGAGCAAACGTTTGCGGGGGCGGCTGGCCGGGGAGCGACCGGCCTGGCGGCCACTGTCCGGCGCTGGGCGGGAGTTGGCTGGGCGGGGGCCCGTGCCAGGGTGGCTGGTGCTGGCCTGGCGGTGGACGTCGACCGGTTGCCGGCGGCGGGCCGGGTGGCCAGGGCTGGCCGGGTTGGTGGCCCGGTTGTTGGCCGGGTTGTTGACTGTGGCCGGCGGCGTGCCCAGGTGCGGGTGGCTGGTTCGGCCATCCGCCAGGTTGCTGGCTCTGGCCGGTTGCTGGCGGCTGGTTCTGCCACGCGGCGCCGGGTTGACCCTGGCCTGCCGTGGGTGGCTGGCCTGGCCAACCGCCGGATCCCTGCCGCGGCCCATCCCAACCGGCCCCGCCAGGCCGACCAGGCGGCGGACCGGCATGCGCCCCCGGCCGGGGACCGGCCACCGGACCAGGTGGCAGCGGACGCACCCGAGGCGGCGGCAGCGGCCCGGTCGGCCGCCACGGTTCGGGTGGTGGCTGACTCATTCCCGCGTCCCCCCAACACCGTCGCCCGCCAGACTGGCGGTGAGCATATGGCCACTGGACTATCCTCCGCAGGCGTGTTGGCGAAGTGGGGGGCCGCGGCCGCGGCAGCGGTCGTACTCGCTGTCGCGCAACCGACTCCGCCACCACCACCGGACGAGCCGACTCTCGACTTCCCCGTCCCGGACGCCAGCACCGAGCCCCCACCCAGCTCGAGCCCGGCCCCGAACCGGGTCGTCCCGCAGAGCGTCAACCTCGCCATCAAGCTCGAGCGCGACGGCCGCCTCTCGGTCTCCGAACAGGTCTTCGTGCACGGCCGTGAGCAGCTGACCCGCCGCGCCCCGTTACGCATCCAGGCAGGCGACCGCGAGCGCGTCTTCACCGTCCACGACGTCACCGTCAACGGCGAGGGCTCCGCCGAGATCACCCGGGACGAGCTGATCCTGCGCATGCCGGCCGGGATCACCACCGTCAAGTACACAGTGGACGGTGCGGTGGTGGACACCGCCGGCCACCAGGAAGTCCGCTGGCAGCTGGCCAGCGGCTGGGACGCCGCCCTACGCCAGGTGCGCGCGTCGTTCGCCGCGCCCGCCCCGCCGAGCGAGGTCGTCTGCCGCGCCGGCAGCCAGGGCTCGGACACCCCCTGCGCGTCCGCCATCACCGACCACGGCCAGGTCCTGCGGGTCGTCCAGCCCGACCTGCCGGCGGGCGAGCGGGTCGACCTGCAGGTGACCATCCCGCCGGCCACGGTCGCGGCCAACGCCCGGTTCGACGCCGCGGCCACCCCGAGCGCGTTCGCGCTGACCACCGTCTCCGGTCTGGGCCTCGGCATCCTCGCCCTGGTCCTGATCGGCGGCTTCGCCCTGCTCTGGCTCGCCCGCGGCCGCGACACCAGGGCCATGGCCGCCGACGTCGGCCCGGTCGACCTGCTGGTCGACGAGGGCGGCCGGGTCGCGTTCGCCTCCCCGGACGGGGTCCTGCCCGGCGAGGTCGGCACCGTGATCGACGAGCACGTCGACGTCGCCGACGTGACCGCGACCGTGGTCGACCTCGCGGTCCGCAACTACCTGTCCATCCACCAGGCGGGCGCTGGCTGGCTGCTGCGCCGCCGCAACCCCGCCGACGACGCGCTCACCGGCTACGAACGCGCCGTCTACACCGCACTGCTCGCCGACCGGGACGAGGTGGCGCTCTCGGCGCTGCGGCAGCGCGCGGTCGACCTCACCCCGGTGCGCGAGGACCTCTACGCCGGCATGGTCCGCCACGACTGGTTCACCCGCAGGCCCGACCACGAGCGCACCCGCTGGGTGCTGGCCGGCGTGCTGCTCGCGGTGGCCGGCGCCGCGGTGACGGTCGTGCTCGCGCTCACCGTCGGGCACGCGCTGCTCGGGCTCGCGGTGGTCGCCGGCGGGCTCGGGCTGACCGTCGGCGCCCGGCTGATGCCGGCGCGGACCCGGCGCGGCAGCACGCTGGTGGCGCAGGTGCGCGGGCTGCTCGGCTTCCTGCGGGGGGACGTGTCGGCCGTGCCGGCGGCCGACCGGGAGATGGTGCTGTCCCGCTCGCTGCCCTACGCCGTGGTGCTCGGTGAGTCGGCCGGCTGGCTGGCCCACTTCGCCGACCTGGACCGGCTTTACTGGTACGAGGGCGACGTCGCGGCCTTCCCCGGCTTCCTCCGTGAGCTGGACGCGGTCTTCGCCGCCTCCGGCCAGCTTCGGTGACGTCTCCACGTAGCATGCGGGCATGCCAGTAACCGAGCTGAACAGGTTCACGCTCCCCAACGGGCTCCGGGTGGTGGTCGCGCCGGACCCGACCGCTCCGGTGGTCGGCGTGAGCGTGCACTACGACGTCGGCTTCCGCTCCGAACCGCAGGGACGGACCGGCTTCGCGCACCTTTTCGAGCACCTGATGTTCCAGGGCAGTGAGAGCCTGGAGAAGCTCGCCCACTTCCGGCATGTGCAGTCCTCCGGCGGCACGTTCAACGGGTCCACCCACCCGGACTACACCGACTACTTCGAGGTGCTGCCATCGGCCGCGCTGGAGCGCGCGCTGTTCCTCGAGGCCGACCGGATGCGCGCGCCCAAGCTGACTGAGGAGAACCTGCGCAACCAGGTCGACGTGGTCAAGGAGGAGATCCGGCTCAACGTGCTGAACCGGCCGTACGGCGGGTTCCCGTGGATCCTGCTGCCGCCGGTGCTCTACCAGACCTTCCCCAACGCGCACAACGGCTACGGCGACTTCACCGAGCTGGAGCAGGCCGACCTGAACGACTGCGCGCAGTTCTTCGACACCTACTACGCGCCGGCCAACGCGGTGCTCACGGTCGCCGGCGACGTCACCGTCGAGCAGGCCACCGAGCTGATCGACAAGCACTTCGGCGACGTGCCGCACCGGCCGGCGCCGGTACGGCCGTCGTTCGCCGAGGTGGCGCCCACCAGCGAGCTGCGCGGGGAGCACCTCGACCCGCACGCGCCGCTGCCGGCGTTCGCCATCGGCTACCGGATGCCCGACCCGATCAACGAGCTCGACGGCTACCTGGCCAACCTGGTGCTGGCCGCGGTGCTCGCCGAGGGCGACGGCTCCCGGCTGCGGCAGCGGCTGCTGCACCGCGAGCCGCTGGTCACCGACATCAACGCCGCCTGCGGGCTGTTCGGCCCGTTCGAGGCGCGCGACCCGGACACGTTCATCGTCACCGCGGTGCACTCGCCGGAGGTCGACCAGCAGCGGGTGCTCGCCGCGATCGACGAGGAGCTGGACAAGCTCGCCGCGACCTCGCCAAGTGAGCAGGAGCTCGCGAAGGTGACCGCTCGCTGGGTGGCCGGCCTGCACCGCGAGCACGACCGGCTGATCGCGCGCACGCTCGCGTTCGGCTCGCTCGAACTGCTCTACGGCGACCCGGGCCTGGTCCACCAGCTGCCCGACCGGATCTCGGCGGTGACGCCGGACGCGGTCGCCGCCGCGGCCAAGGCGTTGCGGCCGGACGCGCGCGCGGTGCTCACGGTGACCCCGGCAGGAGGAGACAAGTGACCAGCTTCCGTACCGCGACCGAGATCGGCCGCACCGATCTCGGCCCGCGTCCGTTGCCACCGCTCGGCGAGCAACGCTCCGCGACCGGACTGTCCGCTGTGGACACCGTGCTGGACAACGGTCTGCGGGTCATCGCGGTGCACCAGCCGACGGTGCCGATGGTCGAGCTGCGGCTGCGGATCCCGTTCGCCGGCACCGAGTCCAGCCATGCCGCCGTCGCCGAGGTGCTCACCGCGACGCTGCTCACCGGCACCGAGCGCCGCGACCGGGTGGCCATCGACACCGACCTCGCACTGGTCGGCGGTGAGCTGGACGCCGGCGTCGACCCGGAGCGGCTCGCGATCAGCGGCAACGCGCTGGCCAGCGGGTTCGACACGCTGCTCGACGTGCTGGCCGACACCCTGACCGGTGCGCTGCACGACGCGGACGAGGTCGGCCGGGAGCGCGACCGGCTGGTCGAGCGGATCGCGGTCGCCCGGTCGCAGCCGAGCGTGATCGCGCGCGAGGCGTTGCAGCGCCACCGGTACGGCGACCACCCGTTCACCAGGGAGATGCCGGACGCCGAGGACGTCGCGGTGGTCACCGCCGAGCAGGTGCGGGCGCTGCACGCGGCCGCGGTGCTGCCGCGCGGTTCGCTGCTGGTGCTGGTCGGCGACATCGAGCCGGCCGACGCGGTGTCCAGGATCGCGGCCGCGTTCACCGGCTGGGTGTCGGACCGCAGTGCCGTCGAACTGCCCGACCTGCCGGCGCTGACCGGTGGTGAGCTGCTGTTCGTGCCGAGGCCGGGTGCCGTGCAGTCGCAGCTTCGGCTGTCCGCGCAGGCGATCCCGCGTACCGATCCGGCGTATCCCGCGCTGCAGCTGGCGAACCTGGTGTTCGGCGGGTTCTTCTCCTCGCGGTTGGTGGAGAACATCCGCGAGGACAAGGGATACACCTACCACGCCCGGTCCTCGATGGAGTTCACGCGCAGCGGCGCGACCCTGCTGGTGGAGTCCGACACGGCCAGCGGCGTCACCGCCCCGGCGCTGCTGGAGATGCGCTACGAGCTGGGCCGGATGGGTGTCGTACCACCCACCGAGTCCGAAGTGGACACCGTGCGCCGGTACGCGATCGGCTCGCTGCTGATCTCCACCGGCTCGCAGACGGGCCTCGCCTCCCAGCTGGCGGCGCTGGCCGCCTACGGGCTCGGCATGGACTGGCTGGTGGCCCACCCCGGCCGGCTCGCCGAGGTGACGGCCGACCAGATCGCCGAGGCCGCGCTGCGGTTCTACTCCCCGCCGCGCTACACCGGCGTGATCGTCGGCGACGTGGCGCAACTGCCGTATCTGACCGCCCTTGGCGGCATGCGATCGGCATGAGCGCGCCGTTCGGACTGCCCGGCTTGCCGACGCTCTCTCGGTCCACAGTGGACCGAGGCGAGCAGGTGCGGGCCGACCAGGCACGGCTGGCGAAGCTGTGGACGACCGGCAGGGTGCTGCTGCTCGACGAGAAGGGCCGCACCCCGGTCGCCGACGGCGCCACGAGGCTGGCCACCCGCCCGGCGGTCGAGATGGCCGACGACGCGCCGGTCGACGCGTGGTTCCTCGGCGAGTACGACGGCGTCGGCCACTGGGCGCTGCGGCGGGCGACCGAACTGCGCGAGGGTGTGCTCTCGCCGGACAGCGCGTGGGGCAGGTGGACCGGCGCGGCGTCGGCCGACGGCGAGCAGTGGCACGACCTGCGCACGGTCGGCGCGCTGCTGGACGACACGTCGGCGGGGCTGTTCACCACGGCGGTGGCGCTCGCGAGCTGGCATGCCAGGGCCGGGTACTGCGCCAGGTGCGGCAGTGCGGTCGAGCCGATCAACGCCGGCTGGGCGAGCAGGTGTACCGGCTGCGGGCGCGAGGAGTACCCGCGTTCTGATCCCGCGGTGATCTGCCTGGTGCACGACGACGTCGAGGTGAACGGCGAGCACGTGTTGCTCGCGCGCCAACCGGTGTGGCCGCCGGAGCGGTTCTCGGTGCTGGCGGGTTTCGTGGAGGCCGGTGAGTCGCTGGAGGCGTGTGTGGCCAGGGAGATCGCCGAGGAGGTCGGCGTCGAGGTGGCCGGGATCCGTTACCTGGGAAGCCAACCGTGGCCGTTTCCGCGCTCGGTGATGATCGGGTTCGCCGCGGTCGCGCCGCGCGGGGCCCGGTTGTCGCCCGCGGACGGCGAGATCGAGGAGGCGCACTGGGTGTCCCGGCAGCGGGTGCGGGCGGCCATTGACGCCGGCGGCGAGGTGCCGGGACTGCGGTTGCCCGGCCCGACGTCCATCGCCAGGATCATGCTCGAGGGCTGGGCGCGGGCCGATGGCTGAGCAGCTCCCCGGCGCGATCCGGTTGCCGGACGGGTGTCTGGTGCGGGGGCGCGGGTTGCGGAATCCGGAGCCGGCCGGGGTGGCGCCGCAGCGGGCGCTGTATCTGGGGAACAAGCATCGGGAGTACCGGCCGGGGTGGCCGCACGAGTGGTTGGACTGGCCGGACTTCTGGGTGCCGACGGACGCGGAGAAGGCGGTCGCGGCGATCCGCGCGTTGCATGGCCGGGCGGGTGCGGGGGAGCGGGTCGAGGTGGCCTGCGGCGGTGGCATCGGCCGGACCGGGACGGTCGTCGCGTGTCTGGCCGTGCTCGCCGGAGTGGCGCCGGCGGACGCGGTCGGATGGACCAGGCGGAACTACCACCGGCGCGCGGTGGAGACGCCGTGGCAGCGCCGCTGGGTCCGCCGCTTCGCCGACCACTGACGGTGCGGTCGACAGTGGTCGGGTCGACCGTCCAACGTCGACCGTCCAGAACTGTCGGTGCACGCGACTAGTCTTGAAGCAAGGGGTCCCCCTTGCCGGGTGCGTGGGCGTGTGGCGGGTGGATTTGCGATCGCATCGGGTGCGGGCCTGGGTGTTCGTGGCTCGTCCGGCGGCCAGGAGCCGGCGGCAACGCGGGCCGACGACTGGCTAGGACCCGGACTGCGATGCGGCCGCCGCCGCGGCCCGCTGCCACTGGATGAGCACGACGTAGAACGCGAACACCCGCACCGCGATCGGCAGGTCCGCCGACAGGTCGGCCTGCGAGGTGCGGTTGAACAGCCCCTTCCCCGGCTCGATGCGCCCGACCGACCGGTCGCCATGGCGCAACTCCCACGCCGACCGCCAATACGACGGCCGCACCAACTCGTACTTTCCGGTCGAGGTCGTGATCGCCCACCGGTTGCTGGACTCCCGGTCCGCGCTCGCGATCCGGCCACGAGGCCCCTCGAACACGAACCGTTTGCTGCGTTCCCGCGACACCCGCAGCGCCTCGCCGTCGATCGTGAACTCGCAGCTCTCCCGCCGGAAATTGGCCAGCTCGGTGACTGGCTGGTCGTCCTCGGACAGCTCGTACCGGTGTTTGAACACGCCATACTTACTCGCCAACAACATGCCTGGCATCCAACCAGCGCCCGTGCGCGGCCGCACAACGCTTGGCGCTACCGTGTCGCTCGCGTGACCCGGAATCGGTTCGGGGCTGGGTGGGGGTGGTGACGTGGTGGGCGTGGCGCGTGCGTTCGGCCTGCTGCTCGGGGTGGCCGCCGACGGGGCGTTCGGCGACCCGCGGCGCGGGCATCCGGTGGCCGGCTTCGGCAAGGTGGCCCAGCGGGTGGAACAGACGCTCTACCGGGACAACAAGCTCGCCGGCGTGGTGCACGTCGCGGTACTCGGCGGCGGGGTGACCGCGCTCGGGATCCTGGCCGAACGCGCCGGCCGCGGCCGGCCGGTGGTGCGAACGGCGACCACCGCGGTGGCCACCTGGCTGGTCCTCGGCGGCCGGTCGCTCGCGGTGGAGGGCGCGGCGATCGGCCGGGAGCTCGACAGCGGCGAGATCGCCTCGGCCAGGGAGCGGCTGCCGAGCCTGTGCGGGCGCGACCCGTCGTCCCTGGACGCCGACGGGCTGGCGCGGGCGGCGGTCGAGTCGGTTGCGGAGAACACCTCGGACGCGGTGGTCGCGCCGCTGGTGTGGGGTGCGCTGGCCGGGGTGCCCGGGCTGCTCGGCTACCGCGCGGTGAACACCCTCGACGCGATGGTCGGCTACCGCAACCAGCGCTACCGGCGGTTCGGTTGGGCGGCGGCGCGACTGGACGACGTGGTGAACCTGCTGCCCGCACGGTTGGCCGCGGCGCTGACCGTCGCCGGCGCGCCGGTGGTCGGCGGCTCGTGGCGGGGTGCCTGGCAGGCCTGGCACAGCGACGCGGCCGCGCACCCGAGCCCGAACGCCGGCCGGGTGGAGGCGGCGTTCGCGGGCGCGCTCGAGGTTCGCCTCGGCGGGCGGACGGCGTACGCGCACGGGATCGAGGAACGGCCGGTACTCGGCGAGGGCCGCACGCCCGACTCCGGGCACGTGACCCGCGCGGTGGAACTGTCCCGGGTGGTCGGCGGGCTGACCACGGTGCTCGCCGCACTGGCAGCCCTGTTCCGTTCCCGCCGCTAACCGGGCCCCGGCCCCCGGCCGCGATGCCCTGAATGGGGCATTGGCGACGTTCACCGTCCCGAATGGGGCATTCAGGGCTTCGCCGGGCGCCTCGTCGCTCAGGAGCGGGTGCGGTGGGCGGCGACCTTGGCGCGGTTGCCGCACCGTTGCATGGAGCACCAGCGGCGGTTGCCCGGCCGGGACGTGTCCACGAACACCAGGCGGCAGTTCGTCGCGGCGCACTGCCGGAGCCGGCCGCGCGGCGCGTCGGCCAGCACCTCGATCGCGTCCGCCGCGGCGGCGCCGAGGACCTGGTCGCCGTGCACCGGGGTGCGCCAGGTGCTGGTCATCGTCGCCGGGTCGAGGAGGGGGACGGGCCGGCGGGCGGCGCCGTCGTTGATCACCAGCAGGTCGGCGTCGGCGGGCCGGTCGCCGCGGATCACGGCCTCGGTCACGCCCCACAGGCAGTCGCGGAACTCCCGGATCCTGGCCAGGTCGGCCGGGGTGATGTGGAAGTCGGCGGCCGCGAGCGGCGCGGTGGCGGTCAGACGTGATTCGGTCAGCCAGCTTGCCAGATCGGCGGGCTCGTGCAGGATCTCCCAGATCGCGTACGGTCCTGGGCCGCCGGTGAGCAGCAGCTCCATCGCGAAGCTGCCAGGGTCGAAGGTGAACCGCTGGCCGTCGTGATGGGTGAGGACCCGAGTGCCGCCAGTCATGTAACCACTATAGTTGGTTACGGGCTACCGGGAGTCACACCTGACCGCTGGCGGCCCGCTCCCTGGCCTCCTCCTCGGCGATCTGCTGGGCAACCGACTGCCGCTGCGGCGAACCTCTCGGCGTCGCCAGCGCGCCACCCGGCCGCACCTCCCGCCAGGTGAAGTACAGCCACGCCAGCAGGGTCATCACCCCGAAGGTGATCCACTGCAGCGCGTAGGACAGGAACGGCCCCGCCTCCAGCTCGGGCAACGGCAACGCCGCCAGCACCCCGGGACTGTCCGCGGTCGCCGCCAGATACCCCGGCCGGATCGTCAACCCGGTCGCCGCGGCCACCGCCCGGGAGTCCACCGCGTACACCTGCTCGTGCCCGTCCCGGCCCGGCAGCGTCTCGCGGGCCCGAGGATCGCGCTCGTCGGACCGGAACCGCGCCGTGACCGTGACCTCACCCGAGGGCGCGGGCGCGTAGTCCGGCACCACGCCCTGCGCCGGCCGGACATACCCGCGGTCGACCAGCACCACGGCACCGTCGGTCAGCCGGAACGGGGTCAGCACCTCGAAGGCCGGCTCGCCGAGCACCGTGCGCAGCCGGGCGACCACCTCGTCGTCGACCAGGTACGTGCCGGTCGCGGTCACCGTCCGCCACTGCGTCGGCGGCTCCCGCAGGTCCGCGATGGACACCGGGTCCGCCGACGTCGACCTGGTGATCGCCTCGTTGGTCGCCTGCCGCTCGGTGTGCCGGTCGAACTGCCATGGCGCGAGCACGGCGAAGCACGCGACGGCGAACAGCATGACCACCGCCGTCAACGCCAACCACCCTGGCTGGAGCAGGAACCGCAGACGCACCCCCCAACGGTAGGGCAGGGTCATCCGCGCAGCGCGGCCCGGGCGGCATCGCCCGCCTGCCGCGCGTACCCACCGCCGAACAGCACGGTGTGCACCAGCAGCGGGAACAGTTGGTGCAGCGGGATCCGCGCCCGCCAGCCGGGCGCCAGCGGCGCGGTCTCGGCATAGGCGGCGACGATCCGATCGAGGTGCGCGCAGCCGAACAGGTACAGCATCGCCAGGTCGGTCTCCCGGTGCCCGCCGTGCGCGGCCGGGTCGATCAGCCACGCGCCACCGGCCGACCACTGAACGTTGCCGCTCCACAGGTCGCCGTGCAGGCGCGCCGGCGGCTCGGCCGGCCCGGCCAACTCGTCGACCCGCGCGCACACCCGCTCGACGTCGGGCAGGTCGATGCCCTGGTCGGTCGCCAGCCGCAGGTAGGGCAGCACCCGGTGCCGCACGTACCAGGACGGCCAGTCCATGCCGGTCTCGTTGCGCATCGGCGCGAGTCCGATCCACGCGTCGACCGGGCCGCCGGGCGGGGGCGCGCCGAACGCGGCCGCGCCACTGGCGTGCAGCCCGGCCAGGCCGCGGCCGAGAGCCTCGGCCGCGGCGGGGGAGGCCGGCGCCGGGTCGACGAAGTCGGTGACCAGCCACTGGTCGTCGTTGGCGCGGACGGTGGGCACCGGCACCGCCCCGGCCGCGCCCAGCCAGCGCAGCCCGGCCACCTCGGCGAGCACGGCGCCGACCTCGGTGTGCCGCTTGGCGACCACGACCGAGCCGTCCGCCAGGTCGACCCGCCTGGCCGCGCCGCCGAGCGCGGTCTCGGCCACCGCGTCGAGGCCGGTGAGCCTGGCCACCGGCCCGGTCATCGGTCGAGGTGCTCCTGGACCCAGGCCAGCAGGCCGGGCATCGCGGCCTCGATCATGGCGAGCACCTCGTCGAAGCCGTTGCCCTGGCCGTAGTACGGGTCGGGGACGTCGAGGTCGCCGTCGAGGTCGCCGTCGATGTCACCGTTGGCGGCCGGGTCGAAGGAGCGGAACATCCGGATCCGGTCCTCGGCGTCGCCCTGGTGGGCGAGCAGGTCACGCAGCGCGGCCTCGTGCCCGGCGTCCATGGCCAGCAGCAGGTCGGCGGTGAGGTGTTCGGCGGTCACCTGCGCGGCGACGTGCCTGGTCGGGTAGTCGTGGTCGGCCAGCGTGCGCAGCGCTCTCGGGTCGGCCGGCTCGCCGATGTGCCACGGGCCGATGCCGGCGCTGGTCACCCGCACCTGGTCGATCAGGCCCGCGCGCCGCAGGTGCTCGGTGAGGACCATCGCGGCCATCGGGGAACGACAGATGTTGCCGGAGCAGACGAAGCAGAGGTGCACCATCGCAGTCTGCCCGACGCGAGCACCGCACTCGACCCCGTCCAGGCCTCCCGAACCTCGCGGGGGTTGGTGGGGGTGGGGACGCTCTAGGATCGGGCGGATGACTGACCTGCGGCATCACGGTGATGTGGACGTTCGGCCGGGGCTGGCCGACTTCGCGGTGAACGTGCGCGGGGACGGGCCGCCGGCGTGGTTGCTGGCGCGGCTGGTCGACGCGCTCGGCGCGGTCGGGCGGTATCCGTCGGCGGAGGACGACCTGGACGCCAGGGCGGCGGTCGCCGTCCGGCATGGGCGGCGGGCCGAGGACGTGCTGGTGCTCGCCGGGTCGGCGGAGGGGTTCGCGTTGTTGCCGGCGCTGGGGTCGCGGTCGGCGGCGGTGGTGCATCCGTCGTTCACCGAGCCGGAGGTGGCGTTGCGGCAGGCCGGGGTGCCGGTGCGGCAGGTGCCGCTGTCCGCACAGGACGGTTATCGGCTGGATCCGGCGCTGGTGCCCGAGGACGCGGACCTCGTGGTGCTCGGCAACCCGACCAACCCGACCTCGGTGCTGCATCCGCGCGAGGCCGTGCGCGCGTTGGTCAGGCCGGGGCGGGTGTTGGTGGTGGACGAGGCGTTCATGGACGCGGTGCCCGGCGAGCCGGCGTCGCTTGCCGGCGAGGAGCTGCCTGGCGTGCTGGTGTTGCGCAGCCTGACCAAGACCTGGGCGCTGCCCGGACTGCGTGCCGGCTACGCGCTCGGGTCGCCGGAACTGTTGGCCAGGCTGGCTGCCTACCGTCCACATTGGCCGGTCGGCACGCTCCAGCTCGCCGCGGTGGCCGCCTGTGCGCATCCGGTCGCCGTGCTGGAGGCGGAGCGGGCGGCCGAGGAGATCGCCGGGCACCGGGAGCTGTTGGCCGCCGAACTCGGGCGGCTGCCCGGTGTCGAGGTGCACGGTCCGGCCGCCGGGCCGTTCCTGCTGCTGACCGTGCGCGGCGGCGAGCGGGTGCGGAAAGGCTTGCGGCGTAGGGGAATCGCGGTCCGCCGCGGCGACACGTTCCCCGGCCTTACCGGTGATCACCTGCGGGTCGCGGTACGGGATCCTCGGCAGTGCGCGCCATTGCTCGACGCGTTGCGCGCGGAACTGGGAGTGGTGGGGGTGCGATGACTACCGTCGCGGACATCGTCGGTGTGCTCGAACGGGCCTATCCGCCGGAGTTGGCCGAGTCGTGGGACGCGGTCGGCCTGGTGTGCGGGGACCCGGCCGAGCAGGTCCACAGAGTACTGATCTGCGTCGACCCTGTTGAGTCCACTGTGGACGAAGCGCTCGAGCTCGGCGCGCAGCTCATCGTCGCGCACCATCCGTTGCTGCTGCGTGGGGTGCACGGCGTGCCGGCCAACACCCCCAAGGGCGGCCTGGTGCACCGGCTCGTCCGGGCCGGCGCCGCGCTGTTCTGCGCGCACACCAACGCCGACGCCGCCGATCCCGGCGTGTCCGACGCGTTGGCCGCCGCGCTCGGGCTGACCGTCGTCAGACCGCTGGCCGCCAACCCGGACGGCCGCACCGGGATCGGCCGGATCGCCGAGCTGCCGGCCGCCGAGCCGTTCGCGGCGTTCGTCGACCGGGTCGCCGCCGCGCTGGCGGCGACCGCGGGCGGGGTGCGGGCCGCGGGCGACCCGGAACGCCCGGTGCGCAGGGTCGCGGTGTCCGGCGGGGCGGGCGACGGCTACCTCGACGCCGCGGCCGGCGCCGGGGTCGACGTCTACCTCACCGCCGACCTGCGCCACCATCCCGCGGGCGAGCACCTGGCCCATCCCGGACGGCCCGCGCTCGTGGACGTCGCCCACTGGGCCAGCGAGTGGCCGTGGTGCGAACAGGCGGCGGCGATCCTGCGTGCGGAGTACGGCGGTAACGTCGACATCACCGTCTCCATTCGCCGCACCGATCCCTGGACCGTCTCGTCGGTGCCAGGCCTTACCGGGAGGATGCCAGGGTGAAATCCGATCCCGCCGTACAGCGGCGACTGCTCGAACTCGCCGACGTGGACGCGGAGCTCGCGCGAACCGAGCATCGGCGCCGCACGTTGCCGGAGGCCGAGGAGATCGTCGCGGCCGAGCGGGCGGTGCGCGCCAAGCGGGATGCCCAGGTGGCGAACGCGACCGCGCTGGCCGACCTCGACCGCGAGGTGAAACGGCAGGAGAAGGAGATCGACGGCGTGCGCGCCCGCGAGGACCGCGACCGGGCGCTGCTGGCCGGTGGCGGGGTCTCCGCCAAGCAGCTCACCGACCTCGAGCACGAGCTGGCCACGCTCCAGCGCCGGCAGACGACGCTGGAGGACGAGCTGCTCGAGATCATGGAACGCCGGGAGGCCATCGAGTTCGACGGCCAGCACGCCGGCGTCGAGCTGGCCAAGGCCGAGGAACAGCTCGCCGACGCCACCCGCCGAGGGGACGCGGCCCTCGCCGACCTGGACACCACCCAGGCGCGGCGGGACGCCGAGCGGGCGACGCTGCTGCCGGTGTTCCCCGAGCCGCTGCTCGGGTTGTACGAGCGGGTGCGCGCCAACAAGGGCATCGGCGCCGCGCTGCTGCGGGCGCGCCGGTGCGGGGCCTGCCGGCTGGAGATGGACCGCAGCTCGATCTCCCGGATCTCCGCCTCGCCCGCCGACGAGGTGCTCACCTGCGACGAGTGCGGCGCGATCCTGGTGCGTACCGGGGAGTCCGGCCTGTGAAGGTGATCGTCGAGGCCGACGGCGGGTCGCGCGGCAATCCGGGCCCCGCCGGGTACGGCGCGGTGGTGTTCGACGCCGGCAGCCACGAGGTGCTCGCCGAGCGGGCCGAGGGCATCGGCGTCACCACCAACAACGTCGCCGAGTACCAGGGGCTGGTCGCCGGCCTGCGCGCGGCGAGCCAGCTCGGCGCGGCGGTGGTCGCGGTGCGGATGGACTCCAAGCTCGTCGTGGAGCAGATGTGCGGGCGGTGGAAGATCAAGCACCCCGCGCTGCAACCGCTCGCGCGGGAGGCACAGCAGCTCGCGCGCACCTTCGACCGAGTCACCTACGAGTGGATCCCGAGGGCGAAGAACACCCACGCCGACCGCCTCGCCAACGAGGCGATGGACGCCCAGGCCGGCGACAAGCGGGGAAAAGCTGAGCGGGCGCACCAGCCCGCACACCAGGACGCGGGGAGCCGTTCGGCGCTGGCCGAGCCATCGCCGGCGAAATGGTCCGGTGCGACCGGCACCCCGACCCGGCTTTTCCTGCTGCGCCACGGCCAGACCGAACTGTCCGTCGAACGCCGCTACTCCGGCCGGGGCGACGTCCCGCTCACCGAGCTCGGCGAGCGGCAGGCGAAATCCGCCGGCCTGCGGCTCGCGGCGATCGAGGGCATCGACGCCAGCACGCCCATCGTGTCCTCCCCGCTCGGCCGCGCCCGGCAGACCGCCGCCGCCGTCGCCGAGGCCACCGGCGGCACGGTCGAGGTGCACGACGGCCTGACCGAGACCGACTTCGGCACCTGGGAAGGGCTGACCTTCGCCGAGGCGGCCGCCCGCGACGCCGACCTGCACGCCCGCTGGCTGGCCGACCCGTCGGTGCCGGCCCCCGGCGGCGAGTCGTTCGACCAGGTACACCGCCGCGTCCGCCGGGTCCGCGACGACCTGATCGCCGGGCACGGCGCCGCGTCGGTGGTCGTGGTCTCCCATGTCACGCCGATCAAGTCGGTGTTACGGATGGGGCTGGACGCCAGTCCGGCACTGCTCTACCGCCTGCACCTGGACCTGGCGTCACTGTGCGTGGTCGAGTTCTACCCGGACGGGCACGCGTCCGTCCGCCTGGTGAACGACACCTGCCACCTGTCCAGCCCGTGATCTCCAGGCGACTACCCTGATGGGGCGAACGAGTCGGCGGGGCGGCCGCGGCGGGGAAACCCGTCGAGGAAAGTCCGGACTCCGTAGGGCAGGGTGGTTGCTAACGGCAACCCGGGGCGACCCGCGGGACAGTGCCACAGAGAACAGACCGCCTGGTGGCAATCCCACCAGGTAAGGGTGAAACGGTGGTGTAAGAGACCACCAGCACCCCGGGTGACCGGGGTGGCTCGGTAAACCCCACCCGGAGCAAGGCCAAGAAGGGCGCCGAAAGGCGCCTGCGCAGGCGTTCGAGGGCTGCCCGCCCGAGCCTGCGGGTAGGCCGCTGGAGCCTGCCGGCGACGGCAGGCCAAGATGGATGACCGCCCCCCGGCGCAGCGGTGCCGGGGACAGAATCCGGCTTACATGCCGACTCGTTCGCCACTCGTGTCTGGAGGGCCGTGCAGCCAACGGAGCAGCCGCGTGCGCCGGCTGGAGCAGCCGGGTCAACCAGTGGCCACCGTCACGGCTTCGACCGAACGGGTTATCGGACATGAGTTCGAAGGCTGGCCGACCGGGACCCGTCTGTACCTACCGTGAGGAACGGCCCGCAACCGGGTGAACCTGTCGTGTGGCATGCAGAAGTCGAGCGGAGATGCCGCGGAGGAGGCTCTGTTCCCCTGATGATGTGTGTGGTCAGATGGCACGATCCAGCCGCGGAGGAGACGCCACGAATGTCGATCTACGGAGCGCCAGACCACTACTACACATCGTGATACCAATCGTGCTCTACTCGTTGTCGAACAGTAGACAGACGTATCCACACTGACGATTGATGAACGAACCGCAGACCTCGGCCGCACGAGACGACCCGCGGACATTCCGTCCCGTGCACTTTGGGAGTAAGACATGATCGCCATGACCACCCTTGAACTCGCCCAGGAGGGCGAGCTTGGTACCAGTGGGCTTCAGGGCTGGATCGTCGCGAACCTGATCCCGCTACTCCTGCTCGTGGTCGCCGTGCTGCTGCTCTGGCTCGGCGGCGGAAAGGGCGACAACGCCGGTGTGATGCGTCGGCTCGGCGGGGTCATCGTGGCCCTGGCGATCATCGGTCTGGCGGTCACGGCAGGCGCGGGCGAGTCCATCGGAAAGTGGATAGCCGCCCTGTTCACCGGTTGAGCACCCCAAGGGACATCGCGTGCGCATTCGTACTGACGACGAGGTGTACCGCGTCGATGCGGTCTGGCTCGGTCCGCCGAAGGCGACCATGCCGTGGCGGGCCAGATACGTGGCGTGGGGCGTCGGCGTCGTCGTCTTCCTCGTCGTGCTCACCGTCGAACGACGGATCGGCATCTCCCTGTTCTGGTCAATCGCCTGGGGCATGGTCATCACGGTCGCCCTCACCAGGGTTATCTGTTCGCGCATCAGCCATGAGCGACCGCTCGGCTCGGTGACCGCGATGTGGGTGCGTGAGTTGACCGCCCCCCGCGAGGCGACCACCGGCGCCGGCGGCGCGGCCAGCGCGACCCGCGTCCGCGTCCGCACCGAGCGCCCCCGCCCGCGCGCCCGACAACGCTCCCGACAACGTCGGCCCGACCAAGGTCGACAACCGACCAGGCGGGACAGCCGTCATCCAGTAAGCAAGGACAACTCGCGCGGCACACCGACGCCGCGCCCGGCCCGGAACAGGAGGGGTGGCGGTGTTCGGACGTCGACGCAAGCCCGCGCCTGACCAGCGAGCCGCGCCATACCCCCAGTCCGGCCCGGTACCGCAGGCCCGCCCGCGCCCGCACGGCCGGCACGCGGCCCCGCAGACCGCCGCCGCCAGGGAGCCGCTGCCCCCGGCCAGGGACCCGGCGCAGTACCGCCCGGCCGCCACCGGCAACGGCAAGCGCAACCGGCGGCTGCCGGGGGAACAGTCGATTCCCACCTACACCCCGGCCATCGCCGCGCGCAGCATCGACGGCCACCTGCTGCGCAACGGGCACGACCTGTTCGCCTGGTACCGGCTCTCGCCGCAGCGCTGGTCGTTTCGCTCCGACTCCCAGCGCCAGGACCTGATCGCGGCCATCGCCGGCCAGTACGCCGAGTTGGCCGGCCGCTGGCTGCACCTGCGGGTGACCACCCGGCCGTACCCGATCCGGATGTGGGCCGAGGCGCACGTGCACAACGCGGTCAACCGGCTGCCCGACGCCCCGGGCGCGATGTCCTTCGACGACTACCTCATCGGTGAGCAGCAACAACTTCTCGGCCGGTCCATGGCCGAGAAGGAGGTCTACCTCGGCGTCCAGGTGCAGACCCGCAACATGGTCGACCGCGCCGTCGAGCGGGCCGCGCCGTTGCTGCGCCGGATCTTCCCGACGGCCGTGGACGCCGAGCTGCTCGCCATCGACTCCGAGGTCGAGCACCTCGACCAGGTCATCGGCTCGGCCGGGCTGGAGGGCAGGCCGGTGTCGGCCGAGGAGATGTCCTGGCTGATGCACCGGTCCTGCTCGCTCGGCCTGCCGGCGCCGAGGAACCTGCCGGCCGTGCCGGGCGCGGCGTGGGAGCCCGAGGACCTGGCCTCGTTCACCGACGCGGCCGACTTCCACCAGGACCCGTACTCGCCGACGGTCACCGTGCGCGGCCGCACCGGCTCCAACGCCGGCATGACCCGGCACGTCGCGGTGCTCACCGTCGGCCAGATGCACGGCCTGCAGATCCCGGAGATCGACGACCCGTGGGTGCAGCACTCCGACCGGCTCGCGGCGTCGGTCGAGTGGTCCGCGCGGATCTACGTCCGCCGACCGGAGGACGTGCAGGGCGAGCTGTCCCGGCAGATGAACAAGGTGCGCTCCCAGGTCCGGCACTACACCGACGAGCACGAGCTCGAACCGCCGCAGTCCCTTGCCCGCCAGGCCTCCCGGGTGCTGGAGATCGACGACGAGATGACCTCGGGGTTCACCGCGCTGGCCACCAGGGTCCGCTCGTGGTGGCGCCTCGCGGTGTCCGGGCCGACCGAGCGCGACGCGCTGCGGATGGCCCAGCAGCTGCTCGAGCTGTACAAGCCGAAGGTCGCCATCGAGCACCCGGAGGCGCAGTACGCGCTGGCGCGGGAGTTCATCCCGGGCGAGCCGCTGGCCTCCAGCGCCTACCTGCGCCGGGGCTCGGTGGTGTGGGCGGCGGCCGCGGTGCCGACCGCGACCGCCGAGGTCGGCGACCGGCGCGGCATCCTGCTCGGCGAGACCTGCACCGCGACCCGGCGCCCGGTGGCCTGGGACCCGTGGATGGCCCAGGAGATCCGGGACGGCTCCGGACTGACCGCGATGGTCGCCGGTTTGGGCGGGGGCAAATCTTTTCTCGGTGGCGGCATCGTCTACAAGACGCTGCGGGCCGGGGCGCACTGGACGCTGCTCGACCCGTCCGGGCCGCTCTCGCGACTGTGTGACCTGCCGGAACTGCGGCCATACGCCCGGCCGATCAACCTGCTCAACGCCGAGCCGGGCATCCTCAACCCCTACCGGGTGGTGGCCGAGCCGCTGTTCGAGCACTTCGTCGACGAGGACGACCCCGAGCGGTCGTGGCGCCGGGAGAAGGCCCTCGCGGCCGCCACCCGCCGCCGGCTGGTGCTCGACGTGCTGACCGGCCTGCTGCCCTACGACATCGCCCGCATGCCGCAGACCAGGATCGTGCTGCTGCGCGCGGTGCGGATGGTGGGCGGCCGGCAGAACGCCGACCCGAGCCTGGTGTTCGAGGCGCTGCGCCGGGACGCCTCCGAGCACCACGAGCACGCGGTGGTGGTCGCCGACTTCCTCGACGAGCTGCGTGAGCGGATGCAGCTGCTCATCCCGGAACAGGACGCCGACCCCTACAGCGAGACCCGCGACGACCGGCTCACCGTGCTCACCATGGCCGGCCTGACCCTGCCCAAGGACGGGGTCGGCCGGGAGCACTGGACCGACGCGGAGTCCCTCGGCGTGGAGATGCTGAACCTGGCCGCCTGGCTCACCCAGCGCTCGATCTACGAGCGGCCCAAGGACCTGCGCAAGGGCGTCTGGATCGACGAGGCGTTCTTCCTGTCCGAGGTGCCGACCGGGCGGGTGCTGATGAACCGCTTCGCCCGCGACTCCCGCAAGTGGAACGTGCGGGTGCTGCTGTCCTCGCAGATCCCTGCGGACTTCCTGCGCATCCAGGGCTTCGTCACCCTGCTGGACTCGGTGTTCGTCGGCCGGCTGGACGACGAGCAGGCGCAGGCGGACGCGTTGCGGCTGCTCAAGGTTCCGGTCGGTGCGGGCTACGAGCAGGTCATCGCGAGCCTTGGCCGCCGGCCGGGCGCGCACCGCGAGACCCAGCGGGACACCTCACCCCGGCAGTTCGTCTTCGCCGACGGCGCGGGCGGGGTGGAGCGGATCCGCATCGACCTGTCCGGCGGGCATCTCGACCACGTGCGCGCGGCCCTGGACACCACGCCGGACGCGATGCGCGACAGCACGCCGGCCACCGTGCTCCCGCCCGACCAGCACGCCCCGTCCATGCCCGACCCGGACGAGGCCGACGGCCCGCCGCTGGACGGCAGCGTCGACGACGAGTCCAGGGTCGGCCGGCCGGCTGACGAGGACGAGTTCGACCTGGCCGCCGACTTCGAGCTCGGCCTGACCGACGACGGCCGTACCGACGTCAACCCCACCGACGACGTCGCCGACGGACCACCGGGCGATCCGGTGCGCAACGGCGACCCCAGTCCGTCCCCACGCCCGCCGGTCGACCGGCGGGGCAACGGAGCCGGCGGCGGGACCAGCCCGGACGGCGGCAGCGCGCAGCCAGGCAAGCGGGGGCGGGTCGACGTCGCATGATCACTTTCCTGATGAAGTGTTCCGGTGCTTGGTCGGGAGAGTTCGCGTCACTCGTCAAACAGGGGCAGGTCGACGCCACATGATCACTTTGCTGGTGGTGGTGGCCGTCGCGCTGATCGTCAGCGCGCGGCGGCGGGTCCGGCGGTCCACCGCCCGGTCGGGAAGACTCGCCTCGCTCGCCGTGGTGATCGGGATCGTCTGCGGGTACACGCTGATCGGCTCGCCCGCGCTGGCCCAGCAGACCGACACCAGCTGCGCGCCGTCCCCGGAGCGCCCCGGCGCCGGCATGGCGGGCGCGGTCGATCCGCCGCAGGGCAACGGTCTGCGCTTCGAGCCGGACAACCCGGTGCCCTACACCGACGAGAAGTTCCCCAACAGCCCGTACCGGGACTACGGCTACTCCGGCATGGTCTGGCACGTCTTCGACCCGAACTGCCAGCAGCCGCTCACGCTGTCCAACCCGAGCAGCACGATCGACACCTGGGCCGGCAGCCAGCTGTTCAACATCGGCAAGAACATCGTGGCCGCCACCAACTCGCTGCACTACACGCTGCACGAGGGTGGCGTGCTCGGCGGGCTGAACCAACAGATCGGCGACGCGGCGAACTCGGTGTTCGACAATGTCTACGCGCAGCTGTTCAGCCTCTTCATGATCATTCTGGCGGTGCTGATGTTCCGCCAGATCTGGCGCGGCGACTTCGCCACGGTCAGCCGGCGCGCGCTGTTCGCGCTCGGCGGCATGTGGCTCGCGGCCTCGACCCTGGTGCTGGTCAACAACTACGACGCGGTCGACCGGCTGATCGTGGAGACCACCACCGGCATCCAGAGCGGGTTCGAGGACCCCGAGCGCGACGACGTCCAGCAGCACGTGCTGCCCAACGAGCTGCACACCAGGGTGGTCTACGAGAACTGGCTGCGTGGCGAGTTCGGCCAGCCGGACGACCCGGCGGCGATCGAGTACGGCCGCCCGCTGCTGGCCGCGCAGTCCTGGACCCGCGACGACCTGGTCAACGGCGCGGACGCGAACGACCAGGCCGAGGAGGCCAAACGCGCCGAGTTCCAGCGCATCTACAACGAGCTCGGCGCCCGGCAGGGCTATCTCACCGGCGCCGAGGGCAGCCGCACCGGCTCGGGGTTCCTGGCCTTCTTCCAGTCGCTGGTCTACTCGTTCTTCCAGTTCATGGCCAAGCTCGCGGTGTTGCTGGCCCAACTGCTGCTGCGGATCTTCACCCTCGCCGCGCCGGTGATCGGCCTGGTCGCGTTGCTACACCACGACATCCTGCGCAAGGTCGGCCGCGCGCTCGGCGCGGTGGTGCTCAACGTGCTGATCCTGGCGGTGCTGGCCGGCATCCACTTCAAGTTCCTGCAGATGATCTTCAACCCGGACGTCGGCCTGACGATGCTCACCCAGATGCTGCTGGCCGGCATCGTCACGCTGGTGTTCCTGATCGTCGGCCGGCCGATGAAGCGGATGTGGCAGATGGTCGAGCTGTCGGTCGGCGCGGCCGGCGCGTCGATGCCGGCCCCCGGCGGGGTCTTCTCCCGCTTCCGCAAGCGCAAGGGCCAGCAGGCCCAGCGCGGTCCGCAGGACGAGTTCTGGGACCAGCTGCGCGACGAGGAGACCGCGGGCGACACCGTGGCCACCACCGGCGGCGGGCTGCGCCGCCCCCGGCCGGAGGCGACCGGTCCGGTCGTGGCGACCGCCGAGCGGCTGGACACCCGCCGCACGGTGGCCGACGCGGCCAGGACGGACGGGCTGCCGGCGGCCCGCGGCGAGGACTCCGTGCTGTTATCTGCCGGACCGGTCGGCCGCAACGGGCCGGCCGCGGCGATCGCCGGCCGGACGAGCCGGGTCACCGACACCGTGCCGGTCGCCGACCGGGGCTGGGACCGGAGCTGGGAGTACGGGGAGGACGCGGTCGTGGTGCCCTCCCAGGTCGCCGGCCGCCGAGGCGAGGCGATGGGGCGCTACGAGAACGCGCCGGTGGCCCCGCGCCAGCAGCCGCGACCCGCCGACGTGGAGATGGTCGCCGGCCGGCCGGTGCACGTGGTGTACCGGCCGTCGCGGGGACTCGAGGTCCGGGAACCCGCGCCGCGCCGCGCTCCCCGTCCGATGCCGTTGCGGGACGGGCCGCGCGAGACCGACGCGGTGGTGAGATGACATGCCGATCCGCACCAACCGCGGCCGTGCCGCGGTGTACCGCAAGCTCTGGGGCTGGCCGATGCGCTCGCCGCGGCACCTGGTGGTGCTGTGCGTCGTGCTCGCCGTGCTGGTCATCGCGATCAGCGTCCTGATCCCGCGGCTGACCGGTTCGGACCAGGCGAGCTCGGGTGCGACCGGCGGCACCACCGAGACCACCAGCGGGGCCGCCGCGCCGCCGGGCACCACCGACACCGAGTCCTCGACCGGCGACGAGCAGAGCACGTCGTCGCTGCCGACCAGGATCCCGTCGCTGACCAACTCCCCGTCCTCCGCGCCGGCGGAGCCCGAGGCGCTGGAGGTCGCCGAGCAGTGGGGCAAGGCCTGGGTGGACCACGACGAGGACACCACCGCCGAGCAGTGGCTCGACGGCCTGTCCCCGTTCACCGACGAGGAGTACATGGTCGAGCTGGCGACCGTCGACCCGGAGAACGTGCCGTCCACGAAGGTGACCGGTCCGGCCGAGGCGACCGAGTCGTACAAGAACTCGCTCACCGTCACCCTGCCGACCGACGGCGTCACGCTGTCGATCAAGCTGATCGACACCCCGGACGGCTGGCGCGTGACCTCCTACGAGGAGGTGACGTGAGGTGAAGTCGGCACTGGTGGCCGGGGCACTGGTGCTCGCGGCGATCCTCGCCATCACGATCACCGCGGTGACCACGGTGGTCAGCGAGGACCAGGAACGGGCCAACGCCCGCCGGACCAACGTGTCCTGCAACGCCGCGCTCGGCCCGATCACCAGCGGCCCGGCGGGCAGCGGCTCGGCGGACGCGGGGAAGCTCGAGGAGCAGCAGCGCAGCGTGGTCGCGCAGATCATCCAGATCGGCAAGGAGCGCCAGCTGCCGCCGAGGGCCTGGCAGGTGGCCATCCAGGCCGGCATGACCGAGTCGGGCCTGCGGCCGTTGAACTACGGCGACCGGGACTCGCTCGGCATCTTCCAGATGCGGCCGTCGATGGGCTGGGGCACGCCGGCGGAGGTCATCGACCCGACGTACGCGATCAACAAGTTCTACGACGTGCTGCTGGAGGTGCCGAACTGGGAGCAGCAGCGGCCCGGCGAGTCCGCGCAGGACGTCGAGCGCTCCGCGTTCCCCGACCGGTACCACGAGTGGGAGCCGATGGCGGCCCACCTGATCGGCAACGTCGGCCTGGTCGCCGACCCGACCGGCTGCGGGCAGGGCACCGGTCAGCTGCTGCCGCCGAACAAGCAGGCGGGGGTGGCGATGCAGTTCGCGCTGTCCCAGCGGGGCAAGCCCTACCAGTGGGGCGCGTTGACCACCCACCAGAACTCCTTCGACTGCTCGAGTCTGATGCTGCAGGCCTACCGCGACGCGGGGATCACCCTGCCGAGGGTGTCCCGCCAGCAGTTCCGGGCGGGCGCGATGCTGCCGGTGGAACAGGCCCAGCCAGGTGACCTGTTGTTCTGGGCCTACGACCAGGACGACCCGGCCACCATCCACCACGTCGCCATGTATCTGGGGGAGAACAAGATCGTGGAAGCACAGCAGGACGGCGTGCCGGTGCACATCCGGCCGGTTCGCTGGGGCGAACCCGAGTTGGTGGCCCAGGCCGTGCGCCCGGGCGTATAGAACTGAGGGGCCATAGTGACGATGTACACGCCCGATCCGATCCAGTCCCAGCTCGGCCCTCCCGGGTCCAGCACTCCGGTGCGCGACTACCTCGCGGCGCCGCGCCCTGGCGTGCCGGACGGGTACGTGGTGTTGCCCAGGTCGCTGGTCGAGGCGATGCCGTTGCCGTGGCAGCAGGCGATGTCCCAGATCCTGGCGGAGTTCCACCGGGCCTACGCCCATCTGAACTGGCCGGAGTACCGGGTCATCCCGTCGCGGCGGGAGCGGCTGGTGAACCTGGACGAGGACCAGCTCGCCGAGGTCGGCTACCTGGTGGAGATCGACGGGGACGGCGAGGTGGTCTACCGGGAGCGGTCCGGCAGACGGATCGCCGACCCGGAGCACACCGAGGTGCTGGTGTCCTGCCAGGACCCGATCCCCTCCCAGCATCGCAACGCCAACCAGGACACCCCGCCGCGCGGCTTTCCGACCCAGCAGGCGTGGAGTTAGCGCCTAGGCTTTCCTCATGGCCGACAGCAACCCGGATCCCGGTTGGTACTACTGCACCAAGCACGGCACGGTCGAGCACGGTGACGTCTGCCGCGCGGCGGACCGGCTCGGGCCCTACCCCGACCGGGAGTCCGCCGCGCGGGCGCTGGAGACTGCCCGCGAGCGCAGCGCCGCGTGGGACAAGGCCGACCGCGAGTGGAACGACGACTGATCGGGTACCGCCGGAGGCCCGGATAGGGTTCTGGCGTGATGTCCATGGCGGCGACCGGGCCGGGCTTCGAGCGGATCCGCACCGAGTTCGGGCTGGTCGACGGCTTCCCTGAGCCGGCGCTGGCCGAGGCCGTGCGGTCGGTGGGTGGCGAGGTACCCGGTGCCCAACCGCCCGACCGGCTCGACGCCACCGACCTGCCGTTGGTGACCATCGACCCGCCGGGGGCGCGCGACCTCGACCAGGCGCTCGCGATCACCCGTACCCCCGACGGCTTCGTGGTGCACTACGCGATCGCCGACCTCGGCGCGTTCGTCGAGCCGGGCGGTCGGCTGGACGCCGAGGTCCGCGGCCGGGGGCAGACGCTCTACCTGCCGGACGGCAACATCCCGCTGCACCCGCCGGTGCTCGCCGAAGGCGCCGCGAGCCTGCTGCCCGACCAGGTCCGGCCCGCCGCGCTGTGGACGCTGACCTGCGCGGCCGACGGCGAGCTGACCGCCGCGCACGTGCGGCGCGCGCTGGTCCGGTCGCGGGCGCGGTTCGACTACGCCTCGGTGCAGGCCGCGCTCGCCGCCGGCACCCCGCACCCGTCACTGGCCGAGCTGCCCGCGTTCGGCAGGCTGCGCCGCGAGCGCGCGGTCGAGCGGGGCGCGGTGGAGCTGGCACTGCCCGAGCAGGTGGTGGAGCGCGACGGGGCTGGCGGCTGGCGGCTGGTGCTGCGCCCGCACACCGACGTCGACGCGTGGAACGCGGAGATCTCCCTGCTCACCGGCATGGCGGCGGCGTCGATGATGCTCGACGCCGGGGTCGGCGTGCTGCGCACCCTGCCGCCGGCCGGCAGCGGCGCGGTGCGCTGGCTGCGCCGCTCGGCGCGCTCACTCGGCATCGACTGGCCGCGCACGACCGAGGTCGCCGAGCTGCTCAGCGGGCTGGACCCGGCCCAGCCCGAGGCGCTGGCGCTGTTCATGGACGCGACCAGGCTGCTGCGCGGGGCGGGGTACACCGTCTTCGACGGCACTCCGCCGGAGCTGGCCACGCACGCCGGGGTGGCCAGCTCCTACGCGCACGTGACCGCGCCGCTGCGGCGGCTGGTCGACCGGTTCGGCACGGAGATCTGTCTCGCGCTGTGTGCCGACGAGCCGGTGCCGGCGTGGGTCCGCGAGGCGCTGCCGGAGCTGCCGAAGCTGATGGAGATCTCCGACGGGCTGGCCGGCAGGGTCGACCGCGCGTGTCTGGACCAGGTGGAGGCGTGGGTGCTGGCCGACCGGGTCGGCGAGGTGTTCGACGTGGTCGTGCTGCGGGCCGACGGCGGCTCGGCGGAGGTGTTCCTGACCGATCCGCCGGTGATCGCCAAGTGCGCAGGCGGCGATAACCTGCCAGAAGGGGACACCGTGCGGGTGCGCCTGGTGCGGGCCGACGAGCTGGCTCGGGTGGTGGCGTTCGAACCGGCGTGAACGCGGCCGGTGCGGGGGAGACCTAGGCTGGTGCCGACGACGGGAGACGCGAACGTGAGGATCGGCTACAAGGCATCCGCGGAGCAGTTCGGGCCGCGTGACCTGGTGGAGTACGCGGTGCGGGCCGAGGAGCTGGGGCTGGACAGCGTGTGGGTGTCCGACCATTTCCTGCCATGGCGGCACACCGGCGGGCACGCGCCGGCGGCGTTCCCGTGGATGGCCGCGGTCGGCGAGCGGACCAGGCGGGTGTTGATCGGCACCAGCGTGACCACCCCGACCTTCCGGTACAACCCGGCGGTCATGGCGCAGACGTTCGCGTCGCTGGCACTGATGTACGACAACCGGGTGATCCTGGGGGTTGGCACCGGTGAGGCGCTCAACGAGATCGCGGTGTCCGGCCGGGAGTGGCCGGAGTTCAAGGAGCGGTTCGCCCGCCTGCGGGAGGCGGTGCGCCTGATGCGGGCGCTGTGGACCGAGGACGAGGTGACCGTCGACGGCGACTACTACCAACTGGTCGGCGCGCGGATCTACGACCGCCCGGAGCGGCCGGTGCCGGTGTACGTGGCCGCTGGCGGGCCGGTGGTCGCCAAGTACGCCGGCCGGGCGGGCGACGGCATGATCTGCACGTCGGGCAAGGGCATGGAGCTGTACACCGACAAGCTGCTGCCGGCGATGGCCGAGGGCGCGGCGGCCGGTGAACGGAACGCGGCCGACGTCGACCGCATGATCGAGATCAAGCTGTCCTACGACCGGGACCGGGACGCGGCGCTGGCCAACACCCGGTTCTGGGCGCCGCTGTCGTTGACCGCCGAGCAGAAGCACTCGGTCGGCTCGGCCGAGGAGATGGAACGGTTGGCCGACGAGCTGCCGCTGGCCCAGGTCGCGCGCCGGTGGATCGTGGCCTCGGACCCCGACGAGGTGGTCGAGCAGGTCCGGCCGTACCTGGAGGCGGGGTTGAACCACCTGGTCTTCCACGGCCCCGGCCATGACCAGGAGCGGTTCCTCAGCCAGCTGACCGAGGACGTCGTGCCCAAGCTGCGCGCGCTGGCCTGAGCCGTGGTCCCCGCCCCTGTCCACGTCGACGACCTCGGGGAGCCGGTGCCGCTGACCGGACCGCCGGCGCGGGTGGTCAGCCTGGTGCCCTCGTTCACCGACGCCATCGAGGAGAGCCGGCCGGGCACGGTGGCCGGCGCCACCGACTACTGCACCCACCCGCCGGGGCTGTCCGTGCCGAGGGTCGGTGGCTCGAAGTACCCGGATGTCGACGCGGTGCTCGCGCTGGCGCCGGACCTGGTGGTGGCCAACGCCGAGGAGAACCGGCCGGAAGACGTGCAGCGGCTGCGGGCCGACGGCGTCCCGGTGTGGGTGACCGCGGCGGCGGCGACCGTGCCGGAGGGTCTCGGCTCGGTGCGCCGGCTGCTCACCCAGGGCCTGGGGATGCCGGAGCCGGCGTGGCTGCTGGCCGCCGAGGACATCTGGCGGGAGGTGCCGCCGGTGCGGGCGCGGGCGATCGTGCCGGTCTGGCGCCGGCCGTGGGTGGTGGTCGGCCGGGACACCTTCGCCGGCGACGTGCTCCGCCGGCTCGGCGTCGCCAACGCCTACGGCACCGACCGGGAGCGCTATCCGAGGCCGAGCCTGGACGCCCTGCGCGCCACGGTCGCCGCCGGCGCGGCCGACCTGGTCGTGCTGCCCGACGAGCCCTACGAGTTCACCGAGACCGACGGCCCGGAGGCGTTTCCCGGCGTCCGGCACGTCCTGGTCTCCGGCCGGCATCTGACCTGGTGCGGCCCGTCGCTCATCGCCGCGCACGCCGAGCTGGCGGCGGCACTGCCCTGAATGCCTCATTCAGGACGTTGAGCGTCCCGAATGACCCATTCAGGGCCGGAACTCGTCGGTGGCGGTCAGCAGGGCGTCGAGGACGCCGCGGTCGGCCACCGAGTGCCCGGCCTCGGGCAGCAGCTTCAGCGTCGAGCCTGGCCAGGCCTGGTGCAGCTGCCACGCGGTGGTCGGCGGGCAGACCACGTCGTAGCGGCCCTGCACGATCCGGCCGGGAATGTCGCCGAGCTTGCCGGCGTCGCGCACCAGCTGGTTCTCCACGAGCCAGCCGTTGCGGGTGAAGTAGTGCAGCGCGACCCTGGCGAAGGCCACGGCGAACCTCGGCTCGGCGTAGGAGGCGATCATCGACGGGTTGGGCACCAGCGACACCGCGGCACCCTCCCAGTTGCTCCACGCCGCCGCCGCCTCGGTGGCGATCGCCTCGTCCTCGTGGTTGACCAGTTGGTGGTAGGCCGCCAACGGGTCCTCGCCCGCGGGCACCAGCGCGGTGAAGTCCGCCCACGCCTCGGGGAACAGGTGCCCGGCCCCGCCCCGGTACATCCAGTCCAACTCCGCGCGCCGGAGCAGGAACACCCCGCGCAGGATGATCTCGAGCACCCGGTCGGGATGGGTCTGGGCGTAGGCCATCGCCAGTGTCGCGCCCCACGACCCGCCGAACACCTGCCAGCGGTCGATCCGCAGCTGGGCGCGGAGTTGTTCCAGGTCCGACACCAGGTGCCAGGTGGTGTTCGCGACCAGGCCGGCGCGGGTGGTCACCACCGACGGCGTGCTCCGCCCGCACCCGCGCTGGTCGGTCAGCACGATCCGGTACGCGGCCGGGTCGAACATCCTGCGATGCAGCGGGGTGGTGGAGCTGCCAGGGCCGCCGTGCAGGAACACCACGGGCCTGCCGTCGGGGTTGCCGGAGACCTCCCAGTAGATCCGGTGGCCATCGCCGACATCGAGCATGCCCTGCTCGTGCGGCTCGATCGGCGGGTACAGCAGACGCATGCGCACAGTCTCCACGGCGCCTAGCCTCGAGGTATGGCGACCGCGCAGTTCGGCAGGGAAACCTCCACCGCGGGCGAGTTCGTGCGCCAGGCGAACCGGTTCACCGACCGGATCACCGCGGACGGCTCGTCCGGCGGGCGAGCCGAGCCTGGCCGGTACCGGCTGGTCGTGAGCCTGGCCTGTCCGTGGGCGCACCGCTCGATCATCGTGCGCCGCCTGCTTGGCCTTGAGGACGCGATCTCGCTGGCCGTGGTCGACCCGATCCGCGACGAGCGGGGCTGGCGGTTCACGCTGGACGACGGCGGGCGTGACCCGGTGCTCGGCATCGAGTACCTGTCCGAGGCCTACCGCAGGACCGACCCCGAGTTCACCGGCCGGGTCACCGTTCCGTCCATTGTGGACATCAAGACCGGCGAGGTGGTCAGCAACGACTACCCGAGGATCTCCCTCGACCTGTCGACCGAGTGGCGGGCGTTCCACCGCCCCGGCGCGCCCGACCTGTATCCGGTCGAGCGACGCGCGGAGATCGACGCGGTGCTGGAGCCGATCTTCCGCAACGTCAACAACGGCGTGTACCGCTGTGGGTTCGCCTCCTCCCAACAGGCCTACGACGAGGCGTTCGCGGCGCTGTTCGCCGAACTGGACCGGCTGTCCGAACGGCTGGCGAGCCGGCGCTACCTGCTCGGCGACGCGATCACCGAGGCCGACGTCCGGCTGTTCACCACGCTGGTCCGGTTCGACGCGGTCTACCACGGACACTTCAAGTGCAACCGGCACAAGCTGACCGAGCTGCCGGTGCTCTGGGCCTACGCGCGCGACCTGTACCAGACGCCCGGTTTCGGCGACACCGTCGACTTCGACCAGATCAAGCGGCACTATTACGGCACCCACGACGCGATCAATCCGACCAGGATCGTCCCGCAGGGGCCCGACCTGTCCGGCTGGGACGTGCCACCCGATCGCGCGTAGCCCGGAGGTGCGCGGTGCTGAACCTACCGTCCAAGGTGGCCTACACCCAGGCCATCGGCCGACCGCTCGCCGAGGGCGAGCTGACCGTCGACGCCCCGCCCGCCGAGGTGTACCGCCTGGTCAGCGACCCGGTGGCGATGGTCGGGTTCGCCGAGGAGTGCTACCGGGTGCGCTGGCTGCGCGGCGCGCGCGGCGCCGAGGTCGGCGCCTGGTTCGCCGGCACCAACCGCAACGGCTGGCGCCGCTGGATCACCCACGCGATGATCACCGCCGCCGACCCCGGCCGCCGGTTCGCCTACCGGGTGCGCACCCCGTTCCTGGTGCCCATCTCCAGCTGGGAGTACGACATCACCCCCGACGGCGACGGCTGCCGGGTCACCGTGACGAACTGGCTGCGGATGCCTCGCTGGTTCGTCCCGTTCGCCATCCTCATCACCGGCCGCCCGGACCGGGCCGGCACCAACACCGCCAACATCGCCACCACCCTCGGGCGGCTGAAGGCCCATGCCGAGGGTGGCCCGCCTGGCCGGACGTGACCGCAGCCGCTAGAACGAGCCATAGGTCGGCACGCCGGCCGGCCGGTAGACGGAGATGACGGCGCCGGCGGGGGTGGTGCGGGACTCGACGAGGGTCAGCGCGGTGGGCACGGTGCCGTCGGCGAACAGGCGCTTGCCGGCGCCGAGCAGTACCGGGAAGGTCATCAGCCGGTACTCGTCCACCAGGTCGTGCCGGATCAGCGTCTGGGCGAGGTCGCCGCTGCCGATCACGTGCAGCTCGCCGCCCGGCCGGGCGCGCAGCTCGGCGACCGCGGCCGGCACGTCCTCGCCGAGCAGGGTGGAGTTCTGCCAGTCCACCGAGGTGAGCGTGCGCGAGGCGACGTACTTGGGAATGGCGTTGAGGACCTTGGCGGCCTCGGCGTCCGGATGGTCGTCCGCGAGCGCGGGCCAGTGCCCGGCGAAGCTCTCGTAGGTCCGCCGGCCAAGCAGCAGCCCTTCGGTGTTGGCCATCCCCTCGCCGACGAACTCGCCCATCGCGTCGTCGAACAGCGGGACCTGCCAGCCGCCGTAGCTGAAGCCGGGTGAGCCGTTCTCCTCCGGCCCGCCGGGGGCCTCCAGGACGCCGTCGAGGGTGAGGAAGGTGTCGATCACGATCGTGCTCATGGTGTGCCTCCGTGGTGTGGTTTCTGCCCATGCGTCGGACCAAACCGGCGTGGATCGACACCAGGAGACAAAAAAGTGGCCGCCCCGGCAGGGCGGCCACTTATGTGGTGCGGTCAGTGGAAGACGTGCTCCGGAGCGGGGAACTGCCGGCCGCGTACCTCGGCCGCGAACTGCTCCACCGCGCCGGTCATCACGTTCGCCAGATCCGCGTAGCGCTTCACGAACCGCGGTGCCCGGCCCTGGCGCAGGCCCATCATGTCCTGCCAGACCAGCACCTGGGCGTCACAGTCCGGGCCGGCGCCGATGCCGATGGTCGGGATCGCCAGCTCGTGGGTGACCCGCTTGGCCGCCTCGGCCGGCACCATCTCCATGACCACGGAGAACGCGCCCGCCTCCTGCAGCGCGACCGCGTCGGCCACCAGGTCGTCGGCCGCGTCGCCCCGGCCCTGGACCCGGTAGCCGCCGAGGTTGTGCTCGCTCTGCGGGGTGAAGCCGATGTGGCCCATCACGGGCACTCCGGCCTGGGTGATCGCCCGGACGTGGGGCGCGAACGCCTGCCCGCCCTCGAGCTTGACCGCGTGTGCCCGGCCTTCCTTCATCATCCGCACCGACGTGGCCAACGCCTGCTCCGGGGAGAGCTGGTAGGAACCGAACGGCAGGTCCGCGACCACGAGCGCGCGCTTCACCGACCTGGTCACCGCCCGCACCAGCGGCACCATCTCGTCCACCGTGACCGGCAGCGAGGACTCGTAGCCGTAGACGTTGTTCGACGCGGAGTCGCCGACCAGCAGGACCGGGATCCCGGCCTCGTCGAACAGCTGGGCGGTGTACATGTCGTACGCGGTGAGCATGGGCCACGGCTCGCCGCGCTCCTTGAGCTCCCGCAGGTGATGGATGCGGACCCGCTTGCCCGGCTTGGCCGGCGCGGCGCCAGGGCCGGTGCCGTAGGGGGCGGCTACCTCGCCGCTGGAGCCGGCTGGGGTTGCTGCTGACGTCATTGTCGACCGTCCCTCCCTCGAGGCCCGCGACGCGGGTCCCCGGGTGTTCGTGGATGGCTTACCCATCCAGCGTCGCACCGCGGGGCCGGTCGGGAGGGTCGGTGCGACGAGCTTCACACGCCGCGCGAACCCCGCTGTCAGGCCTTGCGCGGCGGCTGGCACCGGGGGGTGCGCCCGTGGCGGATGGCGTTGCCGGCGTCGATGCCGTAGACGAAGTCGATGACCAGGTTCTTCAGCGTGCGCAGGAAGTTCATAGCGCCATCGTGCGCCGGCCGGGCCGGCCAGGGGAGTGGCGTGAAAGACACTCTTCGCTAAGATTACGCCATGCCGAAAACCGTGTCCGTCCTCGCCTACGACGGCATGTCGGCCTTCGAGACCGGCATCGTCACCGAGGTCTTCGGCCTGGTCTGGCCGGACGTGGACGCCGAGTGGTACGAGCTGACGATCTGCACCGAGCGCCCGGAGCCGGTGGCGATGATCGGCGGCGCGACGCTCAGCACGCCGCACGGCCTGGCCGCACTGGCCGCCGCGGACACGGTGATCGTGCCCAGCGTCGCCGACATCGACCAGCCGCCGTCGCCGGAGCTGGTGGCCGCGCTGCGCCTGGCCCACCGGCGGGGCGCCCGACTGGTGTCGATCTGCTCCGGCGCGTTCGCACTGGCCGCCGCCGGGCTGCTCGACGGCCGGCGGGCCACCACCCACTGGCGCTACGCCGAGAGCCTGCGCCGCCGCTACCCCGCGGTGCACGTCGACCCGGCGCCGCTCTACGTCGACGACGGCACGGTGCTGACCAGCGCCGGGTGCGCCGCGGGCCTGGACCTGTCGCTGCACATCGTGCGCCGGGACTTCGGCGCGGCCGTGGTCAACGCGGTCGCCAGGCGGCTGGTCGTGCAGCCGCACCGGGAGGGCGGGCAGGCCCAGTACATCGAGGCGCCGGTGACCGCCGACCCGGACGACAACCGGGTCGCGGCCAGCATGGCGTGGGCCCGCGAACACCTCGCCGAACCGATCACCGTGGACCGGCTGGCCAAGGTCGCGCACATGTCGCCGAGGACCTACCTGCGCCACTTCACCCGCTGCGCCGGCACCAGCCCGATCCGCTGGCTGATCGACCAGCGGGTGCGCGCGAGCCTGCCCCTGCTGGAGACCACGACGATGCCCGTCGAGCGGATCGCGGCGGTGGTCGGCTTCGACGCACCCGTCACCTTCCGCCACCACTTCCAGTCAGCGATGCGCACGTCCCCGTCGGCCTACCGCCGCACCTTCGCCCCAACGCGGTGAAGGGCCCCATCGCCGCGCCCAACGCAGCGAAGGACGCCTTCAATCGCAGGTGGTCAGGGGCGGCCCTCGCGCCAGGCGCTGGTGATCGGG
The DNA here is from genome assembly GCF_054779715.1 of Actinophytocola sediminis. Classification (NCBI taxonomy): domain Bacteria; kingdom Bacillati; phylum Actinomycetota; class Actinomycetes; order Pseudonocardiales; family Pseudonocardiaceae; genus Actinophytocola; species Actinophytocola sediminis. Next base: position 346,187 of record NZ_BAAGXS010000028.1, read on the forward strand.
AGGCGGCGGTCCCGGCCGAACGCGCGGAAGGTGATCTTCGTGCCCGGCGGGTACTGGCGGCGCTTGTACTCCGCGGCGTCGACCATCCGCAGCACCCGGTCGATCAGCTCCGGCGGGAAGCCCGCGGCCAGCAGGTCGTCGTAACCCCGGTCGCCCTCGACGTAGTCGTCCAGCACCCGGTCGAGCACCTCGTAGTCGGGCAGCGAGTCGGCGTCCAGCTGCCCGGGCGCCAGCTCCGCCGACGGCGGCTTGGTGATCGAGTTCTCCGGGATCGGCGCGTCGCCCTGGGCGTTGCGCCATCTGGCCAGCTCCCAGACCAGCGTCTTCGGCACGTCCTTGATCGGCGCGAAGCCGCCGACCGCGTCGCCGTAGATGGTGGAGTAGCCGACCGCGAGCTCGGTCTTGTTGCCGGTCGCCAGCACGAGATGGCCGTGCTGGTTGGACAGCCCCATCAGCGTCACCCCCCGGCAGCGGGCCTGCACGTTCTCCTCGGCCAGCCCGGTCAGCCCGAGCTGCGCGGTGAACACCGAGACCATGTCGGCGATCGGCTGGACCTGGTAGTGCAGCCCGACCCGCTCGGCAAGATCTAGCGCGTCCGAGCGCGAGTGCTCCGACGAGTACACCGACGGCATCGAGACCCCGTGGACGTTCTCCACCCCCAACGCGTCCACCGACAGCGCCGCGCACACGGCCGAGTCGATCCCACCGGACAGGCCGAGCACGACCGAGCGAAAGCCGTTCTTCCGCGCGTAGTCCCGCAACCCGAGCACCAGCGCGGCCCACATCTCGGCCAGCTCGTCCAGCGGCTCGGCCAGGATCGGCGCGGGCGTCGGCTCGTAGGCCGGCAACGGCTGGTCAGCCAGCGTGGTCCTGGTGACGGTGAACTCGCCGACCGGACCATCGGTGATCGACTTCACCCCGGGCAGGTCCAGGTCGAGCACGGTCAGGTGTTCCACGAACTGCGGCGCCCTGGCCAGCAGTTTCCCGTCCACGTCCACGACGATCGAGTCCCCGTCGAAGACCAGGTCGTCCTGCCCGCCGACCAGGTTGACATAGACCAGCGGCGCCCCGGCCTCGGCCGCGCGCCGGGCGACCAGCGGCAGCCGGGTGTCGTCCTTGGCCCGCTCGTAGGGGGAGGCGTTGGGCGAGACCACGAGGTCGACGCCGGCGGCCCCCAACGCGGCGATCGGCCCGCCCTCCTGCCAGATGTCCTCGCACACCACCAGGCCGACGTGCACGCCGTGCACCCGCACGATGTCCAACGTCTGCCCCGGCCGGAAGTACCGCCGCTCGTCGAAGACCCCGTAGTTGGGCAGGTGGTGCTTGAACTGCGTGGCGACGATCCGCCCGCCGTGCAGCACGGCGACCGCGTTGCGCGGGCCGACCTCGTCGCGGTCGAGGTAGCCGACCACGGCGGCGACGTCCCCGCATCCATCGTCGGCCAACCGCCGGGCCAGGTCGGCCAGCGCCCGGGTGGCCGCGGTCGCGAAGGACTCCCGCAGCGCGAGGTCCTCGACGGGGTAGCCGGTGAGCACCATCTCCGGGAAGACGACCACGTGCGCGCCCGCGTCCTGTGCCTGCCTGGTCCAGGAGGCGACCAGGTCGGCGTTGCCACCGAGATCCCCGACGGTCGCGTTGACCTGCGCCAAGGCGATGCGTAGCTGAGCCATGCCGCCATCCTCGCACGTTTTCGCCTCATAGGCGAAAAACCAGCGACGAACCCCGGGCGACTATCGGCGAGCGCCGCCGCGGACCTTCTTGATCATCGCCCGGACCTGCTGCAGCGCCTGCTCGGCATCGGTGTCGAACGGGTTGTCGTGGATCATGTACGTCCACGTCGACGACGGCCGCCGCAGCCCGGCGGCCGCCAGCCCGGCGCCGTCCTCGGTGATCTCCACCGTCTTGAACGTCTTCGCCGCCCGCTCACCGATCTCGTCGGGGATCCGGCGGAACACCGGGATCGCCGTGCGGTGGAACTCGTCGATCGGGGTCTCCTTGGCCAGCGCCCGCAGGTGGATGGTCTCCCGGACGTCGGCCAGGAAGGCCAGGTGCTCGGTCCACCGGTCGTCGACGTGGTAGAGCATCACCTGCCGCGCCGCCCGCTCCAGCACGTCCTCGGACCACTCGTCGGACAGCTCGGTCCACCGGTCGGCGCACAGCGACGCCAGCTCGGTCGCGGCCAGGTCGGTGGTCAGCAGCTCGTCGCGGTGTTCGAGCAGCACCTTGCGCTGGTGCTCGATCAGCCGGGTGTACCGCCAGGTGTTGCGGTGGATCTCCAGCTGCACCCCCTCGGACACCTTCTGCGCGTGCTCGATGAACCGCTCGGTCGTCGGGTCGGTCAGCCTGCCGTCGTCGTCGGGCTCGGCGCCCGCGGTCGCGTCCGGGGCGTACTGCACGACCTGGTCGTCGGCCAGTGAGGCGAACATCACCGAGCCGCCGGGATCACCTTGGCGGCCCGCCCGCCCGCGCAGCTGGTCGTCCAGCCGGGAGGACTGGTAGCGGCCGGTGCCGATCACCAGCAGCCCGCCGAGGTCGGCGACCTTGTCGTGGTCGGCGTCCTGGTCGGCACCCTCCTTGCCGCCAAGGCGGATGTCGGTACCCCGGCCGGCCATCTGCGTGGACACCGTGACCGCGCCGTACGCGCCGGCCTCGGCCACGATCGCGGCCTCCTCGGCGTCGTTCTTCGCGTTCAGCACCACGCACGGGACCTCGGCCTCGGCGAGCATCTTCGCCAGCCGCTCGGACTCGGCGACGTCGCGGGTGCCGATCAGGATCGGCCGGCCGGTCTCGTGGGTGGTGGCGATCTCGGCGACGATCGCCTCCTCCTTCGACTCCACCGTGTCGTAGAGCCGGTCCGGCTGGTCCTCGCGCACACACGGGGTGTTCGGCGGGATCACCGCCACCCGCAGCTCGTAGAACTCGCGCAACTGCTCGGCGACGGCCACCGCGGTGCCGGTCATCCCGCACACCCTCGGATACCGGCCGATCAGCCCCTGCACGCTGATCGAGTCGAGCACCTCACCGCTCTCGGTCGGGCGCAGCCGCTCCTTGGCCTCGACCGCGGCCTGCAGCCCGTCCGGCCAGCGCTGGCGCAGCGCGATCCGGCCGCGGGAGCTGTTGATCAGGTGCACCTTGCCGTCGCGGACGATGTAGTCGACGTCCCGCTCGAGCAGCGCGTGCGCGTGCAGCGCGGCGTTCACCGCGGCCAGCCGGTCGCTGTGCTCGCCGGAGTACAGGTCGATGTCGCCCAGCGCCTTCTCCACGGCCTTCGCGCCCCGGGAGGTGAGCCAGGCGTTGCGGCCGTCCTCGTCGCGCTGGTAGTGCGCGCCGGGCCGCAGCGCGCGGACGATCTTGGCGACCTCGGGGTCGGTCTCCGCCTCGGCCGACGAGCCGGCGAGCACCAGCGGCACCTTCGCCTCGTCGATCAGCACCGAGTCGGCCTCGTCGACCAGCACCACGCCCGGCTCGCGCCCGACCATCTCGGTGATGTCGGTGCCCAGCCGGTCGCGCAGCACGTCGAAGCCGATCTCGCTGACCGAGCCGTAGGTGACGTCCGCGGCGTAGGCCGCGCGCCGCTCCTCGGGCGTCGAGGTCTGCGACACCCAGGCGACCGACACGCCGAGCAGCCGGTAGATCGGGCCCATCCACTCCGCGTCGCGCCGCGCCAGGTAGTCGTTGACCGACATGACGTGCACCGGCAGGCCGCGCAGCGCGTACCCGGCCGCGGCCAGTGCCCCGGCGAGCGTCTTGCCCTCACCGGTGGCCATCTCGACCACGTGCCCGGCGAGCAGCTGCATCACACCGAGCAACTGCACGTCGTATGGCCGCTCGTCCAGCGCGCGGCGGGCCGCCTCCCGGCCGAGCGCACCCAGCTCGGCCAGCGTCTTCTCGTCGAAGTCCTCGCCGGCCACCTTCTCCCGCAGCTCCGTGGCCGCCTCGGTCAGCTCCTCGTCGGACAGCTTCTCGAGCTTCGTCTCACGCCAGTCGATGCTTTTCAGCAGCTCCTGATATCGGGAGAGATCGACGGTGGCCGGACGATCCAGGAGCCGGCTGAACCGGTCCTTGACCCGTCGCATGAACGCCGCCACCGACGCTCACCTCCTCGCTCGTTCGCACAACCGTCCTGCACGGTAACGGTGCGGAGCGGCGCGTGGTTCCTGGTCAACCAACACAGCCTATTCACGTGTCGATGGCAGGATCGGTCCGTGACCCGTTCTCACACCCGTTCGCACCGCCGTTCGCGCCTGTCCACCGTCACGAAGCTCAGCACGATGCTCGTCCTCGTGGCGGCCGGCTGCACGTCGACGGTCGACGGATCCTCCGCGCCCGACCTGCCCTACGAGGAGCGCGGCGGGCCGGCCGGCGAGGTGCCGGCGGACCTGGCCGAGTTCTACGGCCAGGCGCTGACCTGGGAAGGCTGTGGGGACTACGCCACCGGCGAGTTCGACGCCCAGCCGCTCGCGGCCCCCGAGGTCGAGTGCACCCGGCTGACCGTGCCGCTGGACTACGCGAAACCCGATGGCGAGACCATCCGCATCGGCGTGCTGCGCAGGCCGGCCACCGAGCAGGACGACCGCGTCGGCTCCCTGGTGATCAACCCCGGTGGGCCGGGGGTGGCCGGGCTGTCCACGGCCGCCGCGCTCGCCGCGGAGAACGAGGACCTGGCCGCCAGGTTCGACTTCGTCGGCTTCGACCCGCGCGGGGTCGGCTCGAGCGAGCCGACGATCAGCTGCGTCACCGGCGAGGAGCGCGACGACGACCGGGCGGACGACTCCGAGCTCGACGCGTCCGGGCCGGGGGTGGCCGCGGCGGAGCGGGAGAACCAGGACTACGCGGCCAAGTGCGTCCAGCGCACGGAGTTCGGCGCCGACATGCTCGCCAACCTCGGCTCTCGCGACGTGGTCAAGGACATGGACGTGCTGCGCTCCGCGCTGGGCGACGAGCAGCTCACCTACCTCGGCTACTCCTACGGCACCCGGATCGGCAGCACCTACGCGGAGACCTTCCCGCGCAGCGTGCGGGCCATGGTCCTGGACGGTGCCGTCGACCCGACCAAGGACGCGGTGGAGGAGGTCGTCGCCCAGGGCAAGGGCTTCCAGGAGGCGTTCGACGACTTCGTCGCCTGGTGCCTGGAGCGCGAGGACTGCCCGTTCGACTCGGCGGCCACCGCGAACGCCGACTACCAGGCGCTGGTCCGCCCGCTCGCGGACAACCCGATCGACCTGGCAGACGGCCGCCCGCTGTCCTACGAGGACGCCACGACCGGCACGGTCCAGGCGCTGTACTCCGAGCAGCTGTGGGAGCACCTGCAGACCGGCCTCAACGAGCTGCGCCAGCACGAGGGCGCGACGCTGATGTCGCTGGCCGACCTGTACCTGGAGCGCGACCGGGACGGCACCTACACCACCACCCAGGACGCGTTCGTCGCCATCCGCTGCGTCGACGACCCCCGGGTGACCGACCCGGCCAAGGTCCGCGAGGTCAGCAGGCGCTACAAGGAGGCCGCCCCGTTCCTGGACGACGGCAACCCGCCGAGCGCGGCCAGGGACAGCTGCGCCTTCTGGCCGGTGCCCAACACCAGCCAGCCCCACCTGCCCAAGGTCGACGGCATCCCGCCGGTGCTGGTCATCTCGACCACCGGCGACCCGGCCACCCCGTACCAGGCCGGGGTGGCGCTGGCCGAGGCGCTCGGCGGCGCGCTGCTGACCTTCGAGGCCACCCAGCACACGGTCTTCCTGCAGGGCAACGCCTGCGTTGACGACGCCGGCGTCGCCTACCTGGTCGACGGCACCCTGCCCGAGGAGGGCACCCGCTGCCAGGCCTAGCGGCGCCGGAACAATGCCCTGAATGAGGCATTGGCGACGTTCACCGTCCTGAATGAGGCATTCGGGGCAGTTGACTCCGCAGCCGCGCGCGGGCGGTGACCAGCGCGAACACCGCCGCCGCACAGACGACCGCGGCCACCGCCGCGAGCAGCGGGCGGCCCTCGCCGTAGTTCATGCCGCGCGCGACGACCACGACGTGGATCGCGCCGAACACGACCGTGAGCGTGCGCAGACCACCGGCCGCGCCCCGGGCACGCCGCCGGCCGGTCGTGGTGGCGGCCCGGACCCCGGCCGCCCCGAAGGCCACCATCGCGACGGACACGACGAGGTAGCCGTACCAGGCGAACTGGCCGATGTCGGTGAACATCTGCAGGCCGTGCCGGGCGCCGTAGGTGTCCGGGCGGATCAGCAGCCCGGTCACCGGGGTGGCCAGCCCACCGGCGATCAGCAGTAAGACGACCACCGGTCAGCCGCGCCGGCGAGCGGTGACGAAGAAGGCCATGACCGCGCCGGCCAGGCAGACGACCGAGGTGATCAGGAAGATCTCGGTGTACTGGGCGAGCAGCGCGTCGTTCACCGCCGCCCGGTAGGCCGCGAGCTCCTCCTCCGCCTGCTCCGGTGACTTGCCGAACGGCAGCGGCGTGTTCAGGTCGGCGGTCAGCGAGTGGAACCGGTGCAGGCCCCACGCCGCCAGCGCGGCCACCCCGACCAGCATCCCGGTCATCCGCGCGACCACCACACCCGCAGCGGCCACCCCGTGCTGCACGGTCGGCACCACCCGCAGCGCGGCCGCCGACAGCGGGGCGATCACCAGCCCGAGCCCGAGACCGGTCACCGCCAGGTCGACATCCAGGCGTGGCAACGCGAACAGCCCGAGGTCGTGACGCGCGGCCAGCACGTCCACCGGCCACCCCGAGATCAGCAGGAAGCCACCCGCCGCCAGCAGCATGCCGACCACCGCCGGCAACCGGTCCCCGAACCGCGCGGCCAGCCAGCCACCGGCCAGCGCGCCGACCGGCAGCGCGACCAGGAACCGCACCAGCAGCAGCACGCTGCCGGTGTCGTCCTTGCCGAGCAGCGTCTGGGCGAACAGGTCGACGTTCACCAGTGTCACCATCAGCGCCGCGCCCGCGGCGAGGCTCGCGCCGAGCGCGGCGAAGAACGGCCGCAGCGCCACCCCGCTGGTGTCGATCAGCTTGGTCCGCGACCGGTTCTCCCACACCACGAAGCACACCAGCGCCACGGCCGCGCCGATCAGCATCGGCACACCCCACGGCGGCAGCACCCGCTCGCGCGGCTCGGGGTTGTACAGCCCGATCACCGCGAGCCCGAGCACCACCGTGAGCAGCGCGGCGCCGACGACGTCGACCGAGGTCTTCGCCGCTCTGCGCACCGACGGCACGGTGAAGTGCACCGCGACCATCGCCAGCACCGCCAGCGGCACGTTCACCCAGAACACCCCGCGCCAGCCGGCCACCGCCGCGATCGCGATGCCGTAGAGCGGGCCGAGCACCGAGCCGAGCTCCTGGGCGGCGCCGACCGCGCCCAGCACGGCCGACCGGCGGTGGACCGCCCACAGGTCGGCGACCAGCGCCATGGTCACCGGCAGCAGCGCGCCGCTGGCCACGCCCTGGATCACCCGGCCGGCCACCAGGACGAACAGGTCGTCGGCGATCGCGGTGACCACCGAGCCGGCGAGGAAGCCCACCAGGCACAGCTGCAGCAGCGGTTTGCGCCCGAACCGGTCGGAGGCCTGGCCGAGCAGCGGCATCGCGGCGACGTAGCCGAGCAGGTACCCGGTCACGATCGGGGTCACCCGTTCGAGCCGGTTCAGCGGGATCTGGAGGTCTTCGATGATCTGCCGCAGCACGCTGACCACGACGTAGGTGTCCAGCGCGCCGAGCAGCACGGCGAGCCCGGCGGCGCCGATCGCGATCGAGCGCCCCCGACCGGCGGGCTCGGTCGTCTCCGGTGTCGTCTCGGCGGTCGTCATCAGACCGGCGGCGTGATGTCGACCTGCTTGCCGACGTCGGTCAGGGTCACGTCGACGGTCGGGTCACCGTCGGCCGGGACCGCGACGCTGGCCTTCACCGGCCGGTGGTCGCCGTCCTTGAGCACCCAGAACGTGATGTCCACGTCCGAGTCGATGCCGGGGACCAGGCTGGCGACGACGTCCTTGGCCACCTTGCCCTTCACCCGGTAGGTGGCGTCCCCGTCGATGTCCTCTTCGCCCTCGGTGACCGGTTCCTGCACCTCGGCCAGCACCTTGGCCACCCCGCGCTCCGGGTCGAGGATCGCGCCGGGGTCGTAGAGGTTGGCCACCATCGAGGCCGGCAGCTCCTGGTGGTCGCCGGTCGGCCCCTTGATCCACACCTTGTCCTCGACCAGGACGAACTCGCCCTCGAACAGCTGCCCGAGCAGGTTCATCGACACCGTGCCCTTCGCCGCGCCGCCATCGCCCTCACGGGTCAGATCGCCCTCGGCGGAGCGTACGTCGAGCCCGGGCACCTCGCCGTTCACCGTCAGGGTGAAGTGCGCCGACTCGATCTTCGCGGTGGTGGCCGACGCGTCTTCGAGCAGTCCTGCCCCGGCCGGCAGATCGCCGGCCGGCTCGTCGGAGGAACAGGCGGTGGCTGCCGCGGCCGCGCACGCGAGCACGGCGAGCAGGATCCGGCGCATCATGCGGGAATCGTAGAACCGCCTTGCTGAGAACGATGCCCGGTCCGGGAAATCCTCCTCACCCGGCGCGGAAGGTCTTGCGGTAGGCCAGCGGCGAGACGCCGTGCGCCGCGCGCATGTGCTGGCGCAGCGACGCGCCGGTGCCCAGACCCGCCCGCGCGGCGACCTCGTCGACGGCGAGGTCGGTCGACTCGAGCAGGTGCATCGCGAGCCGCACCCGCTGCTGGGCGAGCCAGGAGCCGGGGGACAGGCCGGTCTCCGCGCGAAACCGCCGGGAGAACGTGCGCACGCTCATCCGCGCGTGCCTGGCCAGCGCGGCGAGCTCGAGCGGGCGGTCGAGGTGGTGCAGCGCCCATGCCCTGGTCGGCGCGGTGCCGTCGGTACCGCCGTCGGGCACGTGCCGGTCGATGAACTGCGACTGACCGCCCTCCCGCCACGGCGGCACCACGCAGTAGCGCGCCGCCCGGTTCGCCACCTCGGCGCCGTGGTCGCGGCGCAGCACGTGCAGGCACAGGTCGACGCCCGCGCCGAGCCCGGCGGAGGTGAGCACCTGCCCGTCGTCGACGAACAACACGTTCTCGTCGAGCAACACCTTCGGGTACAACCGACGGAAGCCCTCGGCCTGCGCCCAGTGAGTGGTCGCCGGGCGACCGTCGAGCAGACCGGCCGCGCCGAGGACGAACGCGCCGGTGCAGATCGACATGATCCGCGCGTGCCCGGGCACCGTGGCCAGCGCGTCGGCCACCTCGGCCGGCAGTTCACCGGTGTAGCGCGGCCCGGCGAGCCGGGTGCCGGGAACAATCACCGTGTCCGCCTCGGCGAGGATCTCCGCACCGAAATCAGGCACGATCGTGTAGCCCGCAGTCACCCGAACCGGTGAGGTGTCGAGCCCGCACACCCGCACGCGGTACCGCGGCGGCTCGTCGTCGGCCACGGCCGCGCCGAAGATCTGCGGCGGGATGGCCAGGTCGTAGCCGATCACCGGGTCAAGGGCGAGCACGGCGATCTCATGCATGGCCGGATTCTTTCATATATTGGCGATCAGGCCACTCGTGCGTGCCGATCAGCTCCCGCAGGCTGGACGCCGTGACACAGGTTGCGCCGCGGACGCGGCGACAGGGGCTCGGCGGGATTCACTGGGCGTGGTGGGTGGCCGGCGCGGCCTTCGTCACGCTGATCGGCGCGGCCGGCTTCCGCGCGGTGCCCAGCGTGCTGATCGACCCGCTGCACGCGGAGTTCGGCTGGTCGCGGGCGACGATCTCGGCCGCGGTGTCGATCAACCTGGTGCTGTTCGGCCTGATCAGCCCATTCGCCGCGGCGCTGATGGACCGGCTCGGGATGCGCCGGGTGGTCGCCGGCGCGCTGGTCCTGGTGGCCGCCGGCAGCGGGCTCACCGTCTTCATGACAGCCAGCTGGCAGCTGCTGCTGTGCTGGGGCGTACTGGTCGGCGTCGGCACCGGCTCGATGTCGATGGCGTTCGTCGCCACGGTCACCGGGCGCTGGTTCGTCCGCCACCGCGGCCTGGTCAGCGGCGTGCTCACGGCCGCGGGCGCCACCGGCCAGCTGGTCTTCCTCCCGCTGGTCGCCACGCTCGCGACCGACCACGGCTGGCGCACCCCGGCACTGGTCGTCGCGGCCGCCGCGCTCGCCGTCGTGCCGGTCGTGCTCCTGCTGCTGCGCGATCACCCGGCAGACGTCGGCACCACGGCCTACGGCGCCGCGTCCGACCAGGTCGCCGCACCGGTCACGGTCACCGGCAACAGCATGCTGCGTGCGCTTTCGGTACTCCGCGACGCGGCGCGCACCAGGACGTTCTGGCTGCTCGCCGGCGGGTTCGCGATCTGCGGCGCGTCCACGAGCGGCCTGATCGGTACCCACTTCATCTCCGGCGCGCACGACCACGGCATGCCGCACACCACGGCCGCGTCGCTGCTCGCGCTGATCGGGGTCTTCGACATCGCCGGCACGATCCTGTCCGGCTGGCTGACCGACCGGTTCGACCCCCGGCTGCTGCTCGCCGGGTACTACACGCTGCGCGGCCTGTCGCTGATGATCCTGCCGGCGCTGTTCGCGCCGGAGACCGAGCCGAGCATGTGGGTGTTCATCGTCTTCTACGGCCTGGACTGGATCGCCACCGTGCCGCCGACCGTCGCGCTGTGTCGTGAGCGGTTCGGCGAACGTGGCCCGGTCGTGTTCGGGTGGGTGTTCGCCGCCCACCAGATCGGCGCGGCGGTCGCCGCGTTCGGCGCCGGCATGGTCCGTGACCTGCGCGGGAACTACGATCTGGCCTGGTGGTTCGCGGGTGGACTGTGCGTGATCGCCGCCCTGTTGTCGCTGGCGATTCGCCCGAACCGTGATCCTGGTCGACTCGAAACACGGCGTTAACACGATCTACCTAGGCTGCGGTCATGGACCGTCAGCAGGAGTTCGTCCTCCGCACCCTCGAGGAGCGGGACATCCGCTTCGTCCGGCTCTGGTTCACCGACGTGCTCGGTTTCCTCAAGTCGGTCGCGGTCGCGCCGGCCGAGCTGGAGGGCGCGTTCGCCGAGGGCATCGGCTTCGACGGCTCGGCGATCGAGGGCTTCGCGCGGGTGTCCGAGTCGGACATGGTCGCCCGGCCCGATCCGGCGACGTTCCAGGTGCTGCCGTGGGAGAACCCCGAGGGCCATCACTACGCGGCCAGGATGTTCTGCGACATCGCGATGCCCGACGGCTCGGCGTCCTGGGCCGATCCGCGTCACGTGCTGCGCCGCGCCCTGGCCAGGGCCAGCGAGGCCGGGTTCACCTGCTATGTGCATCCGGAGATCGAGTTCTTCCTGTTCAGCGAGGTCTTCGAGGACGGAAGAGAGCCGGTGCCCGCGGACAACGGCGGGTACTTCGACCAGGCCAGCCACGCGATCGCGACCCACTTCCGCCGGCACGCGATCGAGACCCTCGAGGCGATGGGCATCTCGGTCGAGTTCAGCCACCACGAGGGCGCGCCCGGCCAGCAGGAGATCGACCTGCGCTACGCCGACGCGCTCACGATGGCCGACAACGTGATGACTTTCCGGTATGTGGTAAAGGAAGTCGCGATCACCGAGGGCGTGCGGGCCTCGTTCATGCCAAAGCCCTTCTCCCTGCAACCGGGGTCGGGCATGCACACCCACGTGAGCCTGTTCGAAGGCGATCGAAACGCGTTCTACGACAGCGAGGATCCCTACGAGCTGTCCAAGACCGGCAAGGCGTTCGTCGCCGGCCTGCTGCGCCACGCGGGGGAGATCTCCGCGGTGACCAACCAGTGGGTCAACTCCTACAAACGCCTGATCGCGGGGGGTGAGGCGCCGTCGGCGGTGTGTTGGGGGCATGCCAACAGGTCCGCGTTGGTCCGGGTGCCGATGTACTCGCCGGGCAAGGCGTCCTCGCGCCGGGTGGAGATCCGGAGCCTGGATTCGGCCTGTAACCCGTACCTGGCCTATGCCGTGATCCTCGCGGCCGGGCTCAAGGGCGTGCAGGAGAACTACGAGCTGCCGCCGGCGGCCGAGGACGACGTGTGGTCGCTGACCGACGCCGAGCGCCGGGCGGCCGGTTACAAGCTGTTGCCGCAGAACCTCGGGGAGGCGCTCGCCGAGATGGAGAACTCCGAACTGCTCGCCGAGACGCTCGGCGAACACGTCTTCGACTTCTTCCTCAGGAACAAGCGCAACGAGTGGGACGCCTACCGACGCTCGGTGACCCCCTACGAACTGCGCACCCTGCTCCCGCTGCTCTGACCCGCGCGGCAAAAACCGCCTCTGACCAGCCGATTTGACATTGCATGCGCAGACTCGCTAACTTTCTCCTCGTCGCACAGAGCGGCGGACGGGCCCGGAACTAACGAGCCAGACCCGGACGACGCACACCGCAAGCCAGTGATACACTTCAGTGGCTAGCAGCGAACTGGGCCAAGCGAGTTGACATCGCGAAGCGGACCAGATACAGTGTTGCGGCGCAGGGTTCCGGTTCTCCTCCCAAGTGGGGCTGTCAAAGCCTCCCAAGCAGGGAGTGACGGATATCCAACCAAAGCAGTAAACCAACTGGCGTCTCTTGATTGATCCGCCTCAACGCGGTTCATGACGGATGTACGTGTGTTGTTTGAGAACTCAACAGTGTACCGATAAATG
>NZ_BAAGXS010000029.1:0-182413 GCF_054779715.1 Actinophytocola sediminis
GCCCGCGGCGGCATCGCGGCCGCCGCCGCGTTCGCCGAACGGGCCGCGGCCCTGTCGTTGGACCCGGCCACCCGGCTCGCGCGGACCCTCACCGCCACCCGGGCCATGCTCGACGCGGGCGCCACCGACGCGGCCGAGACACTGCTGGGCACCATCGCCGCGACCCCCGATCCGCGCCGGCAGGTCGACATCGACCTGCTGCGCGGCCGGCTGTCCTTCATGCGGCACAACGACGGCGACGGCCCGATGTTCATGCTGCGCGCCGCGCACCGGATGTCGGCCACCGATCCGGCCGCGGCCCGCGAGTACTACCTGGACGCGCTGGAGATGGCGCTGGTGGTCGGGCGGGCCAGCGGGGTGCTGGACAAGGTGTTGGCCGCCGTGCGCTCGGCGCGGCCGACCGCGAGCGGGGACGTGCTCGACGCCCTGGTCGTGCTCGACGCTCACGGACACCGGGCGGCGGCCCCGATGTTGCGCGCGGCGTTGGTCGACCGGGTGCTGTGGACCGAGCGGCCGGCGCTGGCGATCATGATCGCCGGTGAGCTGTTGGACCCGCACACCCATGCCACGGTCATCGAGTCGCTGCTGAAGTCCGGCCGGGAGACCGGCTCGCCGCTGGTGTTGCGGCTCGCGCTGGCCCAGGTCGCCTCCTACGCCGCGGTCACCGGCGACCTCGGGCAGGCGATGGCCGCGATCGGGGAGGAGGAGGCGCTCGCCGACGCGATCGACGGCCCGCCGATGTTCTACCCCCGGCTGTACCTGGCCGCGATGCGCGGCCACCGCGAGGACGCGGCGGCCGAGTTCGCGACCGCGACCGCCACCGCGACCAGAAGCGGCGCCGGACAGCTGATCGCCAACGTGCACTGGGCCGAGTCGGTGCTGCACAACGGCTTGGCCGACTATCCCGCGGCTTTGGCCGCGGCCCGCCGCGCGACCGCGCACGGCGACCTGCTGCTGGCCGGGCTGGCCCTGCCGGAGCTGGTCGAGGCCGCCGTGCGCTGCGGCGACCGGGACACCGCCACCACCGCGCTCGCCGAGCTCACCGAACGGACCGAGGCCAGCGCGACCCCGACCGCGCTGGGCGTCGGCGCCTACGCCCGCGCGCTGGTGACCGGTGTGGAGGACCACTACGTGGAGGCGCTCGACCGGCTCGAGGGCAACCCCCTGCGGCCCTACCACGCGCGGGCGCACCTGCTGTACGGGGAATGGCTGCGCCGGGCAGGCCGCAGACGGGAGTGCCGCACCCAGCTGCGCACCGCGCACGACCTGCTGTCGGCCGCCGGGCTGACGGCGTTCGCGGCGCGGGCGGCCACCGAGCTGCTGGCCACCGGGGAGACCGCGCGCAGCCGCTCGACGACCACCCTGCACCTGCTGACCATGCGCGAGACGCACATCGCCCGGCTGGTGGCCACCGGCGCGACCTCCGCCGAGGTCGCCGCCCGGCTGTTCCTCAGCCCGAGGACCGTCGAGGCCCATCTGCGCAATATTTATCGCAAGCTCGACATCAGCTCGCGCCGCCAGCTCAGGGACCTGCCCGACCTCTATCATTCCGCCGGTGATGACCTACGACGATGACGTGTTCGAGCACCTGGACGTCTCGGCCCTGCCGCCGCGCCAGCAGCGGATCCTGGTCGTGATCCGGGACTGGGTTGTCCAGCACGGGTACTCCCCCAGCACCCGCCAGATCGGCGACGCGGTCGGCCTGCGGTCATCGTCGTCGGTGTCCAAGCACCTGGCGAGCCTGGAGGACAAGGGTTTCCTGCGGCGCAGCGCCGCGGTGTCCCGCCCGATCGACGTGCGGCTGTTCCTGCGCCGGCCGGCGGAGCGCTCCGGCGAGGATGTCGTGCCGGTGCCCGTGGTCGGCGACATCGCCGCCGGGATCCCGATCATGGCCGAGGAACACGTCGACGACGTGCTGTCGCTGCCGCGCGGGCTGACCGGCCGCGGCACGGTGTTCGGCCTGCGGGTGCGCGGTGACTCCATGACCGAGGCCGCGATCTGCGACGGCGACATCGTGGTGGTCCGCCAGGAGAGCGAGGCGCACTCCGGCCAGATCGTGGCCGCGATGCTCGACGGTGAGGCCACGGTCAAGGTCTACCGCCGCCGGGGCGGCCACGTCTATCTCGAACCGCGCAACCCCGCCTACGAGGTCATCGACGGCGACGAGGCGGTCGTGCTCGGCGTCGTCGTCTCGGTCCTGCGCAGCGTCTGACCACCGACAGGTCAGACACCGGCGGGCACCGGGCCCTGGTCGCGCCAGACGGTGCCGCGCCGCTCATGGGCGAACAGCGCTTCGACGGCGTGCGCGATCCGCGGACCCAGCTCGCGTTCCAGCAGGTACAGGCCAAGGTCGAGGCCGGAGGTGACGCCGGCGCCGGTGACGAGGTCGCCGTCGTCGACGACGCGGGCTGTGATCGCGTGCGCACCGGCGGCCCCGAGGGCGTCCAGGCCCAGGTGGTGCGTGGTGGCATGACGGCCCGCCAGCAGGCCGGCCATGGCCAGCACGAGCGAGCCGCCGCACACCGTGCCGACCGTCACCGCCGGATTTTTCATCGCCGCCGTCAGCAGTGTGGGCAGCTCGGTGGTCAGCGTGCGGGCCAGGCGCACCGAGATGACGTCCTCGCGCTGACCGTTGTGGTCGGGCTCGTCGAAGCGGCCCGCGGCTCCCGGGACCACGATCAGGCCCGCGCGTGCGGGGTCGAGGGTGCCGGTGGCCCGCAGCGCGAGGCCGCCGGTGCCGCTGACCACCTCGCGCGGCCCTTCGGCGGAGACCAACTCCACGCTCAGGGCGCCACCGGAGGCGATGCCGCCGGCGTGCAGCACCTCGTAGGGGGCGATGACATCGAGCGGGTCGAAACCGTCGAACAGGATGATCTGGGCGTGCATGCGGGGTTCCTTCTGGGGTGTGCCAAGTCCGGTCCGCGCCGACGCTAACCAGCTGCCGCCGCCGCTCCCAGTGGCATTGGTGACACCTTCCAACGGGATATCGCCACGGGGGGACGAGTCCCTGGTTGGCCGGTATTTTCCGGCCATGCACACCGTCGCCGTGCTCGCGCTGGACCAGGTGGTCCCGTTCGACCTGTCCACCCCGATCGGGGTCTTCGCCCGCTCCCGTCTTCCGGACGGCCGCCCCGGCTACCAGGTCCGCGTGTGCGCGGAGAAGCCGGACATCGACGCGGGTGCCTTCACTCTGCGCGCGCCCTGGGGGCTGGACGGGCTCAGGGGCGCGGACACGATCATCGTGCCCGGTACCGACGACCCGGCGACCCCACTGTCCCCCGCGGTCCGCGACGCACTGCGGGCGGCGGCCGCGCGCGGTACGCGCATCGCCGCCATCTGTTCTGGCACCTTCCCGCTGGCCGCCACCGGGCTCCTGGACGGCCTGCGGGCCACCACCCACTGGATCGCGGCCGACCGCCTGGCCGCCGCCCACCCGGACATCACGGTCGACGCGGATGTCCTGTACGTCGACAACGGCCAGTTCCTCACCTCCGCCGGCGCGGCGGCCGGCCTGGATCTTTGCCTGCACCTGATCCGCCGCGACTACGGCTCGGCCGTGGCCGCCGACGCCGCCCGGCTGTCGGTCATGCCCCTGGAACGTGAGGGCGGACAGGCGCAGTTCATCGTCCACGACTACGTGCCCGTCCCGCGCGGCTCGACCCTGGAGCCGCTGCTCACCTGGTTGCAGGACAACCTGAGCGCCGACCTCACCCTCGCCGGCATCGCCGCGCACGCCGGATCCAGCACCCGGACCCTGATCCGCCGCTTCCGCGAACAGACCGGAACCACCCCGCTCCAGTGGCTCCACCGCGCCCGCGTCCGCCGGGCCCAGCACCTGCTGGAGACCACCCGCCACTCCGTGGAACGGATCGGGGCCCAGGTCGGCTTCGGCTCACCCACCGCCTTCCGTGACCGCTTCAAGAAGACCACCGGCGTCAGTCCCTCCGCCTACCGGCGCGCCTTCAGCTGACCCCTGGTGGTCTGTACCATTGACTGGTTTAGACCAATGGTGCTTTGCTGGGGAGGTCACTCCGTGATGCTCCGATCGTCCCCTGCGCGAAGGAGTAACCCATGACGTTGCGCCGTACCCTGGTTCTCGTCGGCGTGCTCGCGGCCGCGGTGAGCCTGGCCACCGTCACCACCTCGGCCTCGGCCGCGCCAGCAAGACCGTCCGCACCGGTCGCGCCGTCCGCGGCGGCCTGCGACTACCCGGCCTGGCAGGCGGGACAGAACTACAACCCCGGCGACATCGTGCGCTACACCGACGGCAACCACTACATCGCCGTGCACGCCAACCCCGGCTACGACCCGGTGATCAGCCACTGGTTCTGGGACCCGTACGACTGTGACGGCGGCAGCGACCCGGATCCCGGCGGGTTCGTGGTCAGCGAGGCCCAGTTCAACCAGATGTTCCCCGGAAGGAACTCCTTCTACACCTACAGCGGTCTGCGCACCGCGATGGGCGCCTTCCCCGCCTTCGCCAACACCGGCAGCGACACCGTCCGGCGGCAGGAGGCGGCGGCGTTCCTGGCCAACGTGTCCCACGAGACCGGCGGCCTGGTGCACATCGTGGAGCAGGACCAGAACAACTACCCGCACTACTGTGACTGGAACCAGCCGTTCGGCTGCCCGGCGGGACAGTCGGCCTACTACGGTCGCGGCCCGATCCAGCTGAGTTGGAACTTCAACTACAACGCGGCCGGCAACGCGTTGGGCCTGCCGTTGCTGACCGATCCGTGGCTGGTGCAGAACGACGCGGCCGTGGCCTGGAAGACCGGCCTGTGGTACTGGATGACCCAGAGCGGCCCCGGCACCATGTCCGGCCACACCGCGATGACCGGCGGGCACGGTTTCGGCCAGTCGATCCGCAGTATCAACGGCGCCATCGAGTGCGACGGCGGGAACCCCGGCCAGGTACAGAGCCGGGTGACCAAGTACCAGCAGTTCAGCCAACTCCTCGGGGTCTCCCCCGGCGGCAACCTCTACTGCTGAGTCGTGACGCCCCGGTGTGCCTCCCTCACAAACGCGAGGCAGGCACACCGGGAAGCCGACGCTATGAGCCAGGTGGCTGCCAACCGCACCCAAGGGGAACGGAACGCAACCCAGCCACCGACAAGCACAAACCGGCAGAAATCAATCCAACGAAACGGAAACTTTTAATCCCGGAGAGGCGGATCAGTATCGATCAGGCCGTGTGGGGGGACGGTGACGGTGCGCTCGCCGGGCGAGCCCGCGAGGATGACCTCGCGCAGGGACATGTTGTTGGTCAGGTCGGTCTCATACAGGTTGTGGTCCGGGTTCGCGATCACCTGTACGTAGTAGGTCCCGTTGGGCAGGTCGGTGATGTCGAAGGACTGCCCGGGCAGGTACTGCAGGTAGGTGTCGCCGGAGCCGACGTCGAGCACCTCCCGCACCGCCAGCGAACCCTCGCTACCGCAGGCGGTGTGCAGGTCGGTGTTGTAGGGGTTCCAGTTGGCGTTGGGCACGGTGTAGTCGATCGCGTCGGTCGCGGCCAGGCAGAACGCCTCCTTCTGGCTGCGCACGACCTCGGACTGGGTGGCGTTGAGCAGCCGGTAGCTGGCGAAGTCGGTGAAGTGCCAGTGGTGGTGGCCTTCCCTGGCGTCCCATTCCATGGTGCCGGTCGGCGCGTAGCCGACCTGGTTCCCGTCGGCGTCGTAGAAGTACTGGTAGGCATCCATGATGTCCTCGCCGGTACGCCGGAAACCGTCCAGCACCAACGGTGACGGGCCGGCGTTCCACACGTTCGCGGCGAACCGCAGGTAGTCGCGGCCCTCCGCCGGCGCGATGTCGATCTCCCAGGCCGGCAGCGCGCGCAGGTCGGGCCTGGGTCCCTTCGGCACGCTGGGCGCGCCGGCCGGGCGGGTGGCGTTCGGTTGCGGCGCACCGGATCGCGCCGCCTCGGACAACGGGTCAGACAACGGGTCGGACACGTCAACGGCGTGCACGGTCACCTGGATGGTGACGCTCGCCTGGTCGGCCGGGATGCCGAACAGGTCCCGGTACCGCTGGGCGACGCTGATCTGGGCGGTGTAGGCGCCTTCGGCGAGGTCGACCCGGCCGTTGTACCAGTCGGTGGCGCTGGTGGCCCAGCCCGCCTGCACACCCCAGACACTGCCGAGGGTGAACGGGTTGAGCGAACAGTAGGCCGGGTAGGGCGAGGTGTCCGGGGCGTCCGGTCTGGTTCTCGCGGTGTCATTGTTGGGACAGAAGGTCTGGTCGGTCTCCAGCGCCACGTTCCCGGCCGCGTCGGTCACCGTGACGTGCAGGAAGTCCGGCAGCCCGGCGAAGTCGGTCAGCAGGCCATCGGGGAGTTTCCTGGCGCGGCCGTGCACGATCTGGGTGGCCACGATCGGTTCGGTGTAGGACTCGCGGGTCACGCGGATCTCGAACGGCGAGGACCCGGTCACCAGGTGCACCCCGAGGTCGAGCAGCACGCTCTCGCCGGGATAGCGGTGGAGGGTGACCGTCTGCGAGCCGGCGACCAGCCGCAGCGGCGGTTGGCCGGCCGCCACCGCCTGCGCCGGGATCGTGGCGGCCACGGCGGCCACGATCCCGGCCAGGACAAGTACGGGCCGTATTTTCTTGATCATTGCTCCCCTTCTCTGTCCAGGGATTTGCCCCATTCCACTGATAATGACGCGCGGGCGCGCCACGAAGTTGACGCCCACGCGCATCAATCCTGTGTGGACAGAGAAAGGCGGTGGTCACCGAGCCGGCAGTCGCCAGATCTGGTTGGTCGCGGCGGTACAGTCCCAGATGACCAGGCGGGTGCCGTCGGCGGAGGACCCGTTGGGCGCGTCCAGACACCGGCCGGACTGTGGGTTGCGCAACGTCCCGTCGGCGCCCGCTTCCCAGACCTGGGCGCCGGTTCCGTTGCAGGTCCACAACTGGGTCAGCGTGCCGTTGGCCGTGCCGCTGCTGGTCACGTCAAGGCATTTGCCGAACGCGACGATGGTGGCGCCGCGCGGGGTCCACTGTTGGGCGCCGGTGCCGTTGCACGTCCAGAGTTGGATCGGGGTGCCGTCCGCGGTGTTGCTGGTTTGCACGTCGACGCATTTGCCGCCGATGCCGGTGATCGGGCCGACGCCGCCGCCGGATCCGGTCAGATACAGGCTGTTCGCGACATTCCAGTGGCTGGCCAGATAGCTGCCGGCCGGCGGGGTGAGATGGAAGTAGTCGTCGTTGTTGCAGTCGATCTGGTTCTCCGGGGCGCCGGGGCAGACTTTCACCAGATCGCCCGGCGGGTTCGGGATGCCGCCGTCGTTGTAGCACATGATGTCCTCGTCGTCCCAGCAGTGCCCGTGCGCGGTGGCGTTGGGCGCGCTGGCGCGCACCGCGCCGATGGTGTGCAGCAACTCGTGCGCGCTCGCGGCCCATGACCAGCAGCTGGTGCCCAGCGCGGCGTAGTGCGGGCCGGCGTTGTACGGGTTGTCCGCGCCAGGGCGGTCGTCGCCGCCGCTGCCGAAGGCCAGGCCGCAGCCGGAGTTCTCGTACCAGTACAGGTACTTGCGGTCGGTGCGGTTGTAGCCCCGCGCCTTGAGCGCATTGGTGATCGTGTCGACGGTGGCCATCGCCGACTGCGGGATGACCACGTTGTCGATGACCGCGCGGCAGCCGGCGTCGGTCACGAACCGCACGTGCCGCACGCCACCGGTTCTGGCGGCCGCCTCGACGAACGCCGCGTCGATCTGGTCGGCGAAGGACTGGAACTGGCCGACGAGTTGGGGATAGCGGTCCGGTTGCCCGTCGCCGCGGACGTAGATCGGCTGCACCCGCCGACCGCTGACACCGTCGCCCGCACAGACGGTCGCCGCGACACCGGCGCCGGGCGGGGTGACCGGCTCGTCGGAGAACGCCGATGGCGGGTCGGCGATCACCGGCGGCGGCGCGGCGCTGGCCTGGGCACCGAACGAGGTGACCGTCGCGGCGAGGACGAGTACCGCCGCCGCGGCGGCGGTACCGAACCTGTTTCCTGTCATGTGCTTCCACCTTCATCACGAGCGCAGGGATTCTCGGAATCGACCCGGAAGCGGTTCCGGGCACTCCTGAACGTAGCCCGATCCGAAGATCATCAGGTCCCGCGCCGAACGCTGCCGGAACGCTGACGACCGCTGGCGCACCGAATAGGGCGCCGCGAGTCGCGGCGCCCTATTCGGCAACGTGGTCGCTACTTCGCGGCCTCGGACACGACGCGCTCGATCGCTTCCACGACGACCTGCGGCTCGTCGCGGTAGATGTGGTGGGCGCTGTTGGCGGCGGTGCTCAGCGTGCTGTTGGTGGACACCGCGAGCCACTTCCGCTGTCCCTCGCCCCACGCCCGCTCCAGGCCGGGGCCGAACTCGGGCAGGGCCGCGAGGTACTGCTGCCCGTGCTGGATGACCTCCACCGGGATGTCGCCGGCCGACTCGACCTCGCCGTCGGTGATCACCAGTTGTTCCTGGTTCTCCCCGCCGTAGGCGGCGATGGTCCCCGCGCGCAGCGTGCCCGCCTCCCCGGTCGCGGTCTCGGGAATGATGTTGGTGGTGTCCGCGACCGTGGTCGGCGTGGTGGCGTCGATCAGCACCAGCCCGGCGACGGTGTCCTGATGGCCGGGGGCGTACCGGGCGGCGATCATGCCACCCAGGGAGTGCCCGGCCAGCACGACCGGCGCGCCCCCGGCGACCCGCTCGACGAGCTTGGTCAGGATCTCCCCGGT
Source organism: Actinophytocola sediminis (assembly GCF_054779715.1). Classification (NCBI taxonomy): domain Bacteria; kingdom Bacillati; phylum Actinomycetota; class Actinomycetes; order Pseudonocardiales; family Pseudonocardiaceae; genus Actinophytocola; species Actinophytocola sediminis. Next base: position 8,717 of record NZ_BAAGXS010000029.1, read on the forward strand.
GCTCTCGAAGGTCTGCTGGCCGTCGGGCTGGTCGCTCTCGCCCTCGCCGAGCCGGTCGTAGGCGCAGACCCGGTTCCGCGCGCTCAGGGTCTCCTGGATGCCGGCCATGTCCTTGATGCTGTCGCCCAGACCGGGCAGCAGGATGACGACCGGCCGGTCGGCCGCCGGCTCGCCGGCGCAGGACACGTTCACCGTCTTGCCGTCGATGGCGATCTTCACGGTCCCGGAGATCACGTCCTCGCCGCCATCGGCCGACGGGGACGAGGCGCCGTCGGCGGACGTGGCCGGTGGGTTCGGGCGGTTCGGCGCGGCCTCCGAGGCTTCCTCGCAGCCGGCCAGCACCCCGCCGACCAGGGTGGCGCACAGCGCGATCACAGCAGGTGCCTTGACGTTGTGAAACAAGAGTTTTCCCCAACTGACGTCACTCGACAGAGTTCTTCCGACACCGGAGAGCCCGGCCAACCGAACGTTAGGGAGTCGCCGACCCGGAATCATCCCCGCGTGGTGGACAGCTGCGTGTAGCTCGCACGGGGGACAGCGGTTGCTGGCCGTGTTCGCCTCGCCACTACGCTCGGTCCGTGATCGATCCCCGCCGATTCACCGAACAGTGGCAGCGGTTCGACGTCACGACCAGGGATGTCCCCTGCGCGCTCCTGCTCGCGGTCATCTCCCTGGTGCCCAACATGGACAGCCACGGCACCCAGGTCGGCGGGCTGCCCCACCGCCCGCTCGACGCGCTGGCCGTCGCGGTGATCCTCACCGAATGCCTCCCGCTGATCATGCGCAGACGATGGCCTGCGGCCTGCCTGGCCACCGTGTCGGCCGGCTTCACCGTCGACCAACTACTGGGCTACCACACGGTCTCGGGCACCGCGATGGCCATCGCACTGCTCAGCGCGGGCGCCCACCTGCGCCAGCGCCGCCGCCTCACCGCGGCACTGGCCACAGCCGCCTACGTGCCGCTGGTGATCGCCATCGACCGGGTCGGCGGCACCGAGAGCGTCGCCGGCTACGTCACCTTCTACTTCGGCATGGTCCTGGCCTGGGGCATCGGCTCCTGGCTGCGGCTGTCCAGAACAGCAGAGGCGCAACGCCGCCAGCAGGTCGCCGAGGCCAGCCGCCTGGCCGAACGCACCCGCATCGCCCGCGAACTGCACGACGTGGTGACCCACCACGTGACCGCCATGGTCGTCCAGACCGAGGCCGCCCGCTATCTGGCCGCCTACCCCGCCCGGCTCGACCAGACCCTGGTGGCCGTCACCACCACCGGCCGCCGCGCCATCACCGACCTGCGCCACCTGCTCGACCTGCTCAACCCCGACCACACCACCGACGAGCCGGCACCGGCGGGCGGCCACCTGCACGCCCTGGTGGCCCAGATCAGACAGGCCGGACAACCCGTGCAGTTCACCGAGGAAGGCCGACCTGTCGACGCCGCCGGCAACGCGGGCGCCGCGGCCTACCGGGTCGTGCAGGAAGCACTCACCAACGCCCTCAAGTACGCCCACGGCAGCCACACCACCGTGCACGTGCGCCACGACGACCAGGACATCACCGTGGAGATCGGCACCCACGGCACCGGCACCCGCGCCGGGTTCCCCGGCGGCAGCGGCCGCGGCCTGGCCGGCCTGCACGAACGAGTCGGCGTGCTCGGCGGCGAGTTCAGCTCCGGCCACCGCGACGACGGCGGATTCGTCGTCCGCGCCCGCATCCCGGCCGGCAGCCAGCCGTGACCACACCGGTACGCGTGCTCATCTGCGACGACCAGGCGCTGATCCGCACCGGGTTCGGCACCATCATCGACGCCCAACCCGACCTCGAGGTCGTCGGCGAATGCGCCGACGGCCACACCGCGGTCGACCTCGCCGCCCGCCTCCACCCCGACGTCGTGGTGATGGACGTGCGGATGCCGGTACTGGACGGCATCGAGGCGACCAGACTGCTCGCCGGCGCCGGCGTCGCCGACCCGGTCAAGGTGCTCGTGGTGACCACGTTCAACCTCGACGAATACGTCTACGCCGCGCTACGCGCCGGCGCCAGCGGGTTCCTGCTCAAGGACGCGCCCCCAGCACAACTGCTCCACGGCATCCGCACCGTGGCCACCGGCGCGGCACTGCTCGACCCCGAGGTCACCCGCCAACTCGTCGGCCGCTACGCCGCCAGGATCCGCCCCGCCGACGACCCCGGCGAGAACATCCCCCTCGCCCCACGGGAACTGCAGGTACTACGCCTGATCGCCGACGGCCGCTCCAACGGCGAGATCGCCGCGGCCCTGGTACTCAGCCACGAGACCGTCAAGACCTACGTGTCCCGCATCCTCACCAAACTCGACCTCCGCGACCGCGTCCAGGCCGTCGTCTACGCCTACCGCCACGGCCTGGTCACCTGATCACCGGACAGGTCCGCCGCACCGCCGACTCCGGCGTCGGCTGGATGAACCGCACCACCACCGCCGTGACCGGCGACCCACCGCCCTGCACATGCACGGCCAACGCGGTGCACACGATCTGATCAACACCCGTCGGGGTCACATCCTCGACCGCCAACGGCACCATCAGGTGAATCGTGCCCGGCTCGCTGGTCACCACCACCCTGGTCGTGCCGGTGGGCGTGATCTCGGTACCCACCGCCGAATCCCCCGGCCCGGACAGCAGCAACGTCATCGCCTCGGAGATCGTGCCCAACCGGTCGGTCCGCCGCACCTGCGCCACCAACTCGTGGCGGCTGTCGACGAAGTACAACGTCACCCCGGGCGCCACCCCCGTTGGCGCCTCACCGGCATCGGTCACCCCCGACGGCCGCACCCCACACCCCGCCACCAGCACCAGCACCACCGCCACCCAGCCGCGCCTCACCCGTCATCCCGGTGTCGCGGCAACCGCAGCACGAACCGGGCACCACCACCCTCGGCATCACCCTCGACATTGCCCGCAGTCAGCTCACCACCGTGCAGCCGGGCGTTCTCCCGCGCGATCGCCAACCCCAACCCACTGCCCGGAGTACGGGCACGCGCCGCGTCCCGCTTGTAGAACCGGTCGAACACGTGCGGCACCACCTCCGCCGGCAGCCCCGGCCCGTGATCGGTCACCTCGATCCACGCCTGCCCACCCGCGGCCGTCACCGACACCCGCCACGGCGGCGCACCATGCCGGATGGCGTTACCGACCAGATTCGCCACGATCACGTCCAGCCGACGCCGGTCCACCCACAACACGATCGGCTCCGGCGCCACCAACTCCACCTCCGCCAGCCACCCCCGAGCCCGCAGACAGTCCCGCACCGCGCCGACCACCTCGACCTCCTCCACCCGCACCGGCGCCGTGCCGGCGTCGAACCGGGACACCTCCATCAGATCCTCGACCAGCCGCACCAGCCGATGGATCTCGGTCACCGCCAACTGCGCGGACTCCCTGGCATCCGGCGCCATCCCGTCGGCCGCGCGCGCGAGCACCTCCACCACCGCGGTCAACGTGCTCAACGGCGTCCGCAGCTCATGGGAGACATCGGCGGCGAACCGCTTCGCGTCGGCCTGCATCCGGCGCTGCTCGGCCATCGAGGACTGCACCGACTCGGCCATCTCGTTGACCGTCGCGGTCAGCTCGGCCAACTCGTCGGCACCCTGCGCCGGCGACCGGGCACCCAGATCACCCGCGGCCAACCGGCGCGCGGTGTCCCGCAACTCCCGCACCGGCCGCAACACACTTGCCGCGGCCAGCAACGCCACCACCACCGCGAACGGCAACGCCAACGCCGCGGTCACCGCCGCCGACCTGGTGAGCCCGTCGATCTGCTCCGCCACCCCGGTGAAGTCGTGCACCGAGAACACCTCGATCCCCGACGCCGCCCGCGACCCGTCCGGACCGGTGATCGTGACCGGCGTGCCGATCACCAACCACGGCCGGTCATCGGCGACGATCCGCTGGGCGACCAGCCGGTTCCCCGACCGCACCGCCGCCCGCACCGCGTCGGTGACCAACGACGTCCTCGTCCCCGCCACCGAACGCCGATCACGGTAGGTCACCAGCGTGTCCGGCCCCACCGCCGCCCGCAGCCGATCCAGGGACGCCTGATCAGGCGGATAGGTCAACTCCGGCGCGATCGCGGCGATCCGGTCGGTGGTGGACTCGGTCAACCGCCGCTGGGTCGAGGTGACCAACGCGGTACTCGCCGACCCCGCACTCGACCAGGCCGCCGCCGCGGCCCCGAGCACCGTCACCACCACGAACGCGACCACCAGCCGGGGACGCAACCCCCTCGGCCACCACCGTCGGGTCATACCGGCCCGAACCGGTAACCGAACCCCCGCACCGTCTGCACGTACCTCGGCGCCGCCGGACTGGACTCGACCTTCGCCCGCAACCGCTGCACACAGTTGTCGACCAACCGGGAGTCGCCGAGATAGTCATGCTCCCACACACCCTCCAACAACTGCTGACGGGAGAACACCTGACCGGGAGACCGCGACAACGTCAGCAGCAACCGCAGCTCGGTCGGGGTCAACGGCACCGGCTCACCGCGCACCGACACCGTCAACGAGGCGGTGTCGATCCGCAGGTCACCATGGACCCGCACCCCGTCGGACGTGCCGGCACTACGCCGCAGCACCGCCCGGATCCGCGCGTCGAGCACCGTGGGCTGGGCAGGCTTGACCACATAGTCGTCCGCACCGGCCGCCAGCCCACCGACCACATCGGCGTCCTCGCCCCTGGCCGTCAACATGATCACCGGCACGTCACCGGCCGCCCGAATCCGCCGGCACACCTCGAACCCGTCGATGCCCGGCAGCATCAGATCCAGCACCACCAGGTCCGGTCTGGCCGAGCGGAACGCCGCCAACCCGTCCTCGCCGGTGTCCGCCGTGCGGATGTCGTGACCGTGCCCGCGCAGCGCGAGCTGAAGCCCGCGCCGCACGAGCGGGTCGTCCTCGATGAGCAGTACCGCCGCCACCCGTCGAGTATGGACAACACCCGAGCCGTCGGTGATCTTCTGCGACACAACCGGGACGTGCTCAGCGCGCCGGCGTCAGCTCACCCGACCACAGGTACTCCTCCGCCGGCACCGTCGCGTCCCGGAACCACGCCTCGAGAAACCCGGTGAGCTCCTGCCCGGTGACCGTCTCCGCGAACTCCTCGAACGCCGGCCAGTCGACGTAGCCGCCGCGATGCCGCTCGGGCCACTGCCCAAGCAGTTCGTCGAACGCCTGGTCACCGACCTGATGCCGCAACGCGTGCAGCGCCACCGGACCCTTGCTGTACAGGTTGATCCCCGGCGTCTGGCCGGGGCGATACAACGCGGCCCAGAAGTTCGGGTCATCCACACCCGCCGCCACCTGCTCCCGATAACGGCCGTCCAGATCGACACCGTCCTTGACCTCGTCCCACAGCCAGGGCGCGTAGGCCGCGAAACACTCCGACAGGCAGTTGTCCGCCGACGCCGCGGGCGCCACCGAGATCCCGTACCACTGGTGAGCCTGCTCGTGCACCACGGCCGTCAGATCCATGAACCGCGCGTTGCCCGCACCGAGATAGACCGGCCGGGTCTGCGGCGCCGTCGCCGGCCCGTCATCGTTGACATGCACGAACACGTTGCCCGCCGACGAGAACGGGTACCGGCCGAACACGCCGGACAGGAAGTCGATGATCTCCGGCAGCCGATCGGCCAACGGCTCGGTCGCCGCCCGCAGACCAGGGGCGTACGCGGTCACCACCGGCGTGCCGTCGGTCAACGACGAGCGCTCAACCTCCAGCCGGTCGATGGTCACCGCGACATGCGCCGGATCCACCGCCGGCTCGGTCCAGCGGAAGGTGTCATCCCCACCGGCCGCGTGCGCCACCGGCGCGTCCCGACCGATGGCCACCGCGCTCCACCCCGGGGGAACAGTGGCGGTGAGATGGAAGTCCGCCTTGTCGTGGGCATCCTCGTGCGCGGGGAACCAGGCACTGGAGCTACCCATGAACGAGGTGGCGCCACCGGAGGTCGTCGGCAACCACCCGGGTCCCGGAGTGCCGTCGTACTCAACCCGGACCTCGAAGTCCGCGCCACGGCCAAGGGGGACCGCCGGCACGATGACCAGATCCTTGTCCCCGGACTGGGTGAACGACGCCGCGCCCCCGACCGACACCGCACGGACAGTCGGCCCGCTGAGGTGGAGGGTGAAACTGTCCAGGTCGTCGGTCGCCGTGGCCCGGACCACCGTCACGCCCCGCAGAGTGCCCTCCGCCGGCAGGTAGTCCATGGTGATGTCGTAGCTGGCGACGTCGAACCGCCCCGCGGCCGGCACCGTGGCGTCCGAGGACCGGCCGCCCACCGCGACACTCGTGCCGACCCCCACCAGTGTGCAGGCCACCACGGCCCCGACCACCAGGAGCCGACGAGGTCCACTACGCCTGCTGTGAATGAGATCCATGCCGACCACCCTGCTCGGCGGATGTCCGACCAACGTCCGACCCGTGTCGCAGTCCGGTCCCAAACTGGTCAGCGATCGGTGATGCGGCGTTCCGCACGGTCCTCGTCCGCGTCCGGCCACGTGTGCCCGGTCCGGCCCAACAACTCCGTCAACTCCGGCGACAACGTCACCGTCACGCCGGCCCATCCCCGATCCGGTCGAAGACACCGCCAGCCTCGTTGTCCGCGTGTTCGTAGGCGTCGGCCATCCCACGCAGACCCGACCTACTGTGCTCGAGGCCGCCGCCGACCAGCTCCAGCGCCTCACCGGTCAACGACGTCAGTTCCCGGTACAGCGCGCCGATCAACACATCGGTGAGCAACGTGGTGCCCCACGGCGGAACCTCGCCGGCCTCCGTCTCACCGTGCAACCGACCGACATCCGCCGCCGCCCCGGCATGGGTGTCGCCAATCGCCGCACCATTGGCCCGAAGATTCTCCGGGTCGACGTCAAAGCCCATGTGCACCTCCCCAGGTACGACCGAGGCTACCGAAGCTGTGTCAGCGCCGCGCGCACCCGCTCCACCGCACCCGACCCGGTCGAGGCGTGCGGCGACAACCGCACCTGATCCGGGCGCACCGTGGCCACCACCTCCACTCCGGTCAGCGCCGCCGACACCTCGTCGGAACTCCGCCCAGGCAGCCGGAACGACAGAATCCCCGCCCGGCGATCGGTCGCGGACACGATCTCGGCGCCACCGGCGAGCAACACCTCCTCGAACTCCGCCACCCGCTCCGCAATCCGCCGGGAGATCACCGACAACCCGAGCTCCTCGACCAACTCCAGCGCCCGCGCCAACGCCCCGGCGTTCACCGGACTCAGATGACTCACCGACCACGACCGCGCACCCGGCGCGGACTCGTGGATCTCGTCGTCGAACACCCCCGGATCACGGACGCCGGTCCACCCCGAGATCAGCGTGCCCATCCGCTCCAGCGCACGGTCGGACAACACCGCGAAACCCGTCCCCCAGCCCGCACGCAGCCACTTCTGCCCACCGCACACCAACACATCGGCCACCTCCCACGGCTCGTCCACCACCCCGACACCCTGGATACCGTCCACCACCAGCAGCCGATCACCGACGACCTCCCGTAGCGCCGCAAGGTCCGCCTGGTACCCGGTCCGGAAGTCCACCGCGCTCACCGACACCGCCGTGGTACTCGCGGTCAGCGCGGCCGCGACCGCCTCCGGAGTGACCCGACCACCCGGCGCCCGCAACCAGCGCACCGTCAACCGGCCAGCCTGCTCGGCCCGCACCCACGGATACCTGTTCGCCGGGAACTCGCCGGCCGACACCAACACCTCACCCGCCGGCACCCCGAACGCCGCCTGGAACAGTCCCTGACTCGTGTGCGGCAACAGCACGACCCGGTCCTCGACCGCACCACACAGCCGCGCCACCGCGAGCCGCGCCCGCACGTCGTTGGTCATCAACTCGTCTACTGTGGACGGTCCGGCGGCCGCGATCATGCCGAGCAACGCCGTACTCTCCTCGACCACCGCCCGCGACGGCGGCCCGACTCGGGCGAAGTCGAGATACCCGACCGACTCGTCGAACTGCTCCTGCCAGATGTCACCCATCGGGCCAGTGTGCAGCACACCAGACCCTGCCCTCAGGGCTTCTTTTGGATCTTTGGTCGTACTTGGCCGCGACCGCGCCTGAGCGGTATTATCGGACATCTATATAATGACTAATCAATAGTAGGAGAGTGGTCCGATCAGGGCCGAACTCGTCACGATCGGACCACCGGCGGGCTGATTGCGAATCTGGCGCGGGCCAGTTCCGCCACGACCTTCGGCGACCCGGGCCTTGCCGGCGGACGCCGGCGACATCCGTACCACCAGTCCGAGGTGAACGCGCCGAACCAGACGACTCCCCTTGACGGTTCTCGTGGCCTTTGGGTGACGCGGGACGCGACCGAACCCAGATCCGTGCGACAATATCGGACATCTATATAGTTTATAGTAGATACTAAGAGAGTGACCGGCTTGCCGCGTTGGCCGAGGGCTCGTGGTTGGGTGTTCGCGGCCCCGCCGACCCAGTGAGGAACCACGCCATGACCACCCCGATCCACGTGCCCGACCAGGTCCTCGATGACCTGCGCGCCCGCCTCACGCTGACCCGGCCGCCGCTCGACGAGGGCAACGAGGACTGGTCCTACGGCGTCCCGAACAGCTATCTCCGCGAGCTGATCGCCTACTGGCGGGACGCCTACGACTGGCGCGCGGCCGAAGCCGCCATCAACGCCTACGAGCACCACCAGGTGACTGTCGCCGGGGTCCCGGTGCACTTCATGCGCAAGGCCGGCCGCGGCCCGCGGCCGGCCCCGCTGATCCTCACCCACGGCTGGCCGTGGACGTTCTGGCACTGGTCGAAGGTGATCGACCCGCTCGCGGACCCGGCCGCGTTCGGCGGCGACCCCGCCGACGCGTTCGACGTCATCGTGCCGTCCCTGCCCGGTTTCGGCTTCCCCGGGCCGCTCACCGGCTTTCCGGACGTCAACTTCTGGAAGGTCGCCGACCTCTGGCACGCCCTGATGACCGACACCCTCGGCTACGAGAAGTACGCCGCCGGCGGCTGCGACATCGGCGGGATCGTCTCCAGTCAACTCGGCCACAAGTACGCCGACGCGCTGTACGGCATCCACATCGGCTCCGGACTGCCGCTCGACTTCTTCACCGGCGACCGCGCCTGGGACTTCGCCCGCAACCGGCCCCTCACCGGCGACCAGCCCGCCGACGTCCGCGCCCGCATCATCGAGCTGGACCACCGCCTGGCGTCCCATCTCACCGTGCACATGCTCGACGGCGCCACCCTGGCCCACGGGCTGAGCGACTCACCCGCCGGACTGCTCGCCTGGCTGGTGGAGCGCTGGCACGCCTGGAGTGACCACGGCGGCGACCTCGAGTCCGTCTTCACCAAGGACGAGCTGCTCACCCACGCCACGATCTACTGGGTGAACAACTCCATCGCCACCTCAATGCGGTACTACGCCAACGCCAACCGCTACCCCTGGTCCCCCGCCCACGACCGCACCCCGGTCGTGCAGGCTCCAGTCGGCCTCACGTTCGTCACCTACGAGAACCCGCCGGGCATCCACACCGCCGCCGAACGCGTCCAGGCGTTCACGTCCGGCCAGCAGAGCGACTGGTTCAACCATGTCAACGTCAATGCGCACGACCACGGCGGGCACTTCATCCCCTGGGAGAACCCCGACGCCTGGGTGAGCGACCTGCGCCGCACCTTTCACGACCGCAGGCCATGATCGTCAGGCGCCTCAGGTGACTTCCCGGTCCAGGCCGAGGGTCGCATCCGGTCGGCTGGTGCCGAAGGCGAGCAGGTCCAGCATGGCGTCGACGATGCCCTCCACTGTGGACTCGTCGAAGGCGGCCCGGTTGTAGATGAGCCGCAACCGCCACGGCGCGGTCGATCGTTCCTCCCACACGATCTTCAGGTAGGTGGTCCTGGTCGTGGGGGCGACGTCGGGTAGGTAGCGGGACACCGGGGTCGTGCCGAGGGGCGGGGGACGACGCTCCACCTCGTGCAGGAACATCAGTCTGCCGAAGAAGTCCCGTGGCGCGCCGAGGATCTCCATCAGCGGCAGTCCCGCGTACGCGTAGGCCCGCGCCGCCTCGGCCGCGGTGTGTGCCAGCAGGTCGGTGAACGAACGACACTGTCGCGGGTGGAGGGACAGGAAGATCGGGTTGGCGAAGAAGCCGATCAGGCGTTCGGCTCCGGGTATGTCCCGGCCGTGGTAAGTGGTGCCCAGCGGCAGCGCCGGTCCCTCGGTGAGCGGGGCGATCGCCGCGGCGGCGGTGGCCATGCCCACGGTCGCCGCCGTGACGCCGTGGTGGCGGGCGACCGCGCGCACGCTGGTCGCCAGCGCCGCCGGCAGGTCGCGGGCGACGGTTCCGGCCGGCCACGCCACGCCCTGCGGTCGCTGTGGCAGGACCCGGTCCGTGTGCAGCGTGACCGGTGCCCAGTCCGCCAGCCCGCGGGTCCAGTACTCGCGGGCCGCGGTGCCCGCGTCCGCCGGCCAGTGGGCGCGCTGCCAGTCGGCGTAGTCGGTGTACTGGAACGGCGGAGGGTCGGGTGCCGCGCCGCCGGTGGTGAGCGCGGTGTGTGCCGCGGCCAGTTCGGCCAGCAGGTTGTCGAAGGAGATGTCGTCGGCCAGGACGTGATGCAGCGCGAAGGACAGCAGCGCACGGTCGCCGAGGTCGACCAGTCGTGCGCGCCACGGGCTGGTCGGGTCGTCCAGTGTCGGCGGGTCCCGCGGGAACGAGCCGGCCACCGACTGGAGATCGGTGTCGGTGGACCGCTCCAACGCCAGGCGCGGTCCGTCACCCGGCCGGACGAGCTGCACCAGCTCACCGTCCACAACGGACAGGGTGGTGCGCAGGACGGCATGCCGGGCGACCACGCGGTCCAGCGCCCGCGCCACGGTCGCCCCCGAGACCGGCCCGTGCACCAGATAGTGCTGGGTGAGCAGGTAGTGCCGGCAGTCGGGTTCGCGCTGCCACAGGTCGAACAGGCGCTGCTGACCGAAGGACGCGCGCGCGGGTCCGGCACGCGCCCGGGGCACGGCCCGGGTGTCGGCCGGTCGGTGCTGGGCAAGGGAGTCCGCCAGCCGACGCACCGTGCGTGACCGCAACAGGACCTCGGTCGGCAGGAACACGCCGAACTCGCCGTGGATCAGGGTGCGCAGATCGAGCAGGCGCAGCGAGTCGCCGCCGAGGGCGAAGAAGTCGTCGTCGCGCCCGACCCGCTCGGTGAACAGGATCGTCGACCAGAGTTCGGCGAGCCGACCTTCGACGGTGCCGCCAGTGTCCTCTGCTCGCGGCTCCGGGGGCCGGCGCAGGGCGTCCCGGTCGACCTTTCCGTTGATGGTGAGCGGAAAGCGGTCGTGATACTGGAAAGCGGCGGGGATCATGTAGGGCGGCAGGCGGCGCCGGAGGTACGCGCGCAGCTCGGTCTCGCTCGGTCGGCGGCCGGCGATCACGTGCGCGATCATCCGCCGCTCGCCCGCGCTGTCGTGGAACGTCTCGACGACCGCGTCGGCCAGGTCCGGGTGCGCCCGCAGCGCGCTCTCCACCTCGCCAAGTTCCACCCGGAACCCGCCCAGTTTGACCTGGTTGTCCAGCCGGCCAAGGAACTCCAGCGTCCCGTCGGGGCGTGTCCGGACCTGGTCGCCGGTGCGGTAGAGCCGATCGTCCGGGGCGACCGCGAGTGGGTGCGGCACAAAGGATCGTGCGGACAACTCGGCGTTGTTCCAGTATCCGACGGCAAGACCGGGACCGCCGAGGTACAACTCCCCCACCAGTGACGCTCGCCGCCCGTCCTGGTCGAGCACGACCGCGGTCCCGGCGCCGAAGGCCGACCCGATCGGCACCGTCCCGCCGCCGTCCAGACCGTCCACTGTGACCGGATGCGCGGTGGCCCACACCGTCGCCTCGGTGGGGCCGTACAGGTTCCACAACCGGACATCCCAGTCCAGGATCTCGCGGGCGAGCGGCTGCGGCAACGCCTCACCGCCGGCGACCACCGTGCGCACCGATTCCGGTCGCCGCGCGCCGGGCACGCCCAACAGCCTGCGCAGCGCGGACGGCGTCTGGCTGAACACCGTGATCCGCCGGCGCGCCACCAGGTTCAGCAGGTCCTCCGGCGACCTGGCGGTGTCGTGGTCGACGACGGTCACCGACCCGCCGGTCAACAGCGGTGGCCAGTACTCCCACACGGACAGGTCGAACGCGAACGAGTGGGTACACGTCCAGCGGTCCCCCTCGCCGTAGCCGAGCAGCGACCGGGTCGCGGACACCAGGTGGGTCACCGAACGGTGGCGCACCAGCACACCTTTTGGCCGGCCGGTGGAACCGGAGGTGTAGATCAGGTAGGCCGGCGACTCCGGCGTCGGCGCGCACGCCGCGGGCGGGGACCCGTCGAGCATCGCGGCGCGGACCAGGACAGCGGCCAGGCGTTCGGCGTCCAGCACCAGCGTGGGCGCGGCGTCGGCGAGGATGAGTTCGGTGCGCTCCCGCGGATGCCGCGGCTCGAGCGGCAGATAGACCCCGCCGGCCTTGAGCACGCTCAGCAGGGCCACCACCACGTCCGCCGAACGCGGCAACAGCACACCGACCCGGTCGCCGGGCCGCACGCCGTGCTCGGCGACCAGCACGGCCGCGATCCCGTCGGTGAGCCGCGCGAGCCGGGCGTAGGTCAACGCGGTCGCGTCGTCCTGGACGGCGAGCTGATCCGGCCACTGTGCGGCCGCCTGAGCGAAGCAGGTGGTGATCGTCGTCAGTTCCACGTCGTTCGCCCCGGTAGCCATGGCCGCTCCACTGTATCCGAGCGGATCACCTGTTCAGGCCAACCGTTCCCGCGCACGGTGATCACCGTTTAGGCTCCCCCCGTGGCCATCACCATGCCCCGGCCGGAGTTCGCGGCGCCCGGCCCCGGCCGCTGGTACCGCGACTCGCTGCACTGGACGAGCCCGATGACCCGGTGGCTCGGCCCGATCTACCACCTGACGTTGCGACGCGGCCTGGGCCTGTCCGCCGCCCGCTACGGCGCGCTGGAACACTACGACTTCGCCGCGGTGCACGGCGTGTCCTACGCGTCACCGCGCTGGCCGGGGGTCGATCCCCACCGGACAACGGGAATCGACGACGTGCTGCGCACCGGGCCGGCGGACGTGCCGGCCAGAATCGCGGCCAGCGAACGAGTCTTCCGGGACCGGCTCTGGCGCCAGGACATCGCGCGCTGGGACGGCACGTGGAAGCCGGCGCTGACCCGCGCCCTGCGCGCGCTGCGGGCGGTCGAGCCGGCCGGGCTGACCGACACCGCGCTCGCCGAGCACCTCGATCGGTGCCGCCGCACGCTGCTCACCTCGATGTACCGCCACCACGCGCTGAACCACTGCTGCCACGTCGCCGTCGGCGACTACGTCCGGCGGGTGCGGGAGTGGACCGGCGCGCCGACCGACCGGCTCACCGACCTCCTCGGCGGCGCCAGCCCCGCCTCGGTCGGGGCGCGCGCCGAGCTGGACGCGGTGCGCGCGGCGCTGGCCGACGACCAGGACGCCGCGACGGCGCTGCGGTCGGCGCGGGACGCCGCCGAGGTGCTCGACCAGCTGCTGGCCAGTCCTGCCGTCGGCCAGCGGATCCGGGACTACCTGGAGGTGGCCGGCCTGCGCATGGCCACCGGTTACGACGTGAGCAACCGGTACCCGTTGGAGCTGCCACGGCTGTTGGTGACGCTGTTCGAATCCGGGCGCGCGGACCCGAACGGGCAGGCGCGGGACCGGACCGCGGACCTGCGCGCGGAGGTCGCGCCGGAACGACGAGCCGAGTTCGACGAGCTGCTCGGCGAGGCGCGGGCCTGCTACCGGATCCGCGACGAACGGTCCTGGTACGGCGACGCGTTGGCCACCGGGATCGCCCGCAGGGCCCTGCTGGCGGCCGGGGACCGGTTGGTGGCCGCCGGTCGGCTCGACGATCGGGGCCAGGCCGTCGACCTGACGCACCGCGACCTGGTCACCCTGCTTCGCGGTGGGCACGTCGACACCGGCCAGGCCAGGGACTACGCGCGGTACCGGGGCGCCACCTCGGTGCTGTCCGCGCCGGAGGTCCTCGGCCCGGCGATCGAGTATCCGAAGCTGACCTGGCTGCCGCCGGGCGCCCGGCGGCTGGCCGAGGCGCTGTCCGACGACGGGTCGAGCGACGAGCCTGCCTGGTCCGGTGCGCCCGACGCGCTGCCAGGAGTCCCGGCCAGCCGGGGCGTGGCGGAGGGCACCGCCCGCGTCGTGTCCTCTTTGGATGACCTGGATCGGTTGGCCGAGGGGGACATCCTCGTCTGCCGCGCCACCTCACCGGCCTACAACGTCGTGCTGCCGGTGATCCTGGCGGTGGTGACCGCGCAGGGCGGGCCGTTCTCGCACGCGGCGATCGTGGCGCGCGAACACGGCATCCCGGCGGTGGTCGGGGTTCCTGGCGCGACCGAGCTCATTCCCGACGGCGTCCGGTTGCGGGTCGACGGCGACACCGGTGTCGTGGAGGTGCTCGGCTGAGCCGCGCTCAGCCGGCCACCGTGCGCGCTAGCTCGATCTCGTCGTGGAGTTCGATGTCGTGCGCGCCGACGAGCGGAATGCTCGGCTTGACCTCCCGTGCGCGGTCGATGGCGCCCGGGTACACCGCGGTGATCCGGTAGCCGGCACGCTGGTAGAACCGGAGCGCGTCGATGTTGTCGTTGCTGGTGACCAGCCAGACCCGGGTGGCACCGAGCCGCCTGGTCTCCTCGGCCAAGGCGTCCAACAGCGCCCGGCCGACACCGACGCCGGGGCGCAGCGCGTTGATGGTGATGAGTTCGACCTCGTCACCGGTGTGGTGGTAGGTGAGCAGCCCGGCGCGTACGTCGTCGATCTCGGCGACGAAGGCCGGCAGCTGGTCGGCCGCCAGCGCGACGCCCCGGGTGACCATCGTCGTCGAGCCCCACTGTTCGGTCAGCAACTCGGCGACCCACGGCCGATCTTCGTCGGTGACAGCACGAATCCGCATGCGCCTCATCGTGCCAGCACCGGTGCCGGCGATGGCGCCCGCCTGGCGGCCCACGGGACCAGATACCCGGCCAGCGCGCTACAGGTGAGGAAGAACAGCGCCGCCACCGCCCAGCCGAACAGCCCGAGTCCTACCGCGACGCCGGTCGCCAGTGGCGGACCGACGACCCCGCCCAACCCGGTGCCGAGGGAGAACGTGGCCTGATACCGGCCGTGTGCCTCGGGATCGGCGAGTTCGTAGCTGAGGGTCCAGGACGCGGCCGAGGTCAGCATCTCGGCCACGCTGAAGGTCACCACGCCGAACACCAGCAGCGCCAACGCCGCCGCGAACGGGGCCGCCGGCGCCACCCCGATCGCCAGGCAGGCCACCACGAACACGTAGCCGCCACGCCACATCGACCGCGCCGCCCCGTCCAGGGTGTCGGCCCGGCCGGCCAACCGCACCTGCAACAGCACACACAGCACCGTGTTGACCGCCAACAGCACCCCGGCCAGGCCGCGCGGCAGTTCCTGGTCCATGCCGATCCACAGTGGAATCGCGGTGGTGAGGATGCTGCCGCGGGCCACGAGCACGCCACACAGCGCGGTGATCACCAGGTACGAGCCGTCGGCGAGCGCGGTTCGCCTCGGTCGGCCGTCCGGGACCGGCCCGCGCGCGCGGGGTCCGAACCAGACACACGCGACCGCCACGGCGGCGGCCACCGCGTTGGCGTGGAACACCGTCAGATACGCGTCCCGGGTGTCCACCTGGAGTGGTACCACGGCCACCAGCGCACCGACCGCCATGCCGAGGTTGGTCGCCGACCGCGAGTACGCCTGGTAGCGCACCCGGGTTCGCCCTTCGAACAGGTGTGCGACCAGCGTACGCACGCCGACCATCATGCCGAGCAGCGCGACGTTGACCACGCCCTCCACCGCGGCGAACACGACCAGCGAGTCCACCGCGGCGAACCAGGGCAACGCCGCCGCCGCGACCACGCCGAGCGCGATGGCGACCGCTCGGCCGCCGACCCGGTCGGTGCACCGACCCACCAGCGGCAGCGCCGCGAACCCGACCACATTGGCCACCAGCAGGCCGGTACCGACCTCGCCGGGCGACAGCCCGACCGAGCGCACCAGATACAGCGCGGAGCACACCGACGTCGCTCCCGTACCGGCCGCCGCGAGCAGCCGGCCCAACAACAACAGCCTGGCCTGACCGAACTCGGCGAGCGGCAACGCGAATCCCGGGCCGGACCGGGTCATCGACCAGTCCCCGGCAGGCATCGGCGAGGATGGCCGACGCGCGGTTCAGGACAGGCGCAGGCCGTCCGACCTGCCGTCCGACAGTCCACAGGAGCCATCTGATTCCCCCAGCGTGCGCGGAACGTCCAACAGTTCGGCGGACAGCCTACGGGCGAACAATCCAGTGGCACGCAACGACTCCACCCCCCTGCGGAGCACCTCGCGGTGGCGGCCTGCGGCGCGGTCGGCGAGGAACTCCTCGGCCCGCCGCGCGGTCGCGCCCGCGCCGAGACACGCGGCGCCGGCCAGCAGCTTGGCCAGGCCCATCGGTGGAATCCGGTCGGTGAGCACGGACCAGGAACGTTCGACCTCGGCCCACGCGTGCTCGTTCACCCACCTGTTGGCCAGCAGCCGACCGAGCAACACCGCGGTCGCCGGGGGCGGCAGTTCACCGATGGCGACCGCGACCGTGTCCGCGACCAGCGCCGGGTCCCGGAAGCGGGCCAACGCACAGCCGTAGCGCACCCTCTCCTGTGGACCGCGGGCGGCGCGCAGGGCGTCGAGGAACGCCGCGTGCTCCCGGTCGCCGCCATGCGCCGCGACGACGGTGACCACGGTGTCGGTGAACATCGGCGCGCACCCCGTCCGCCAGGCGTCCCGGGCCCAGTCGGCGGTCGGCCGGTCGGTGCAGGTCACGCCGAGCAGCAGCAGGATGGTCGCACGCTGTCGGGCCGGCGCGGAAACGGTGGCCCGCCGCAGGACCGGCGCGAGCCAGTCGACGAATCTGGCGTGCCCGGCCCCGGCCAGCAGGGACTCCACGGTGGACAGTTGGTCGGCGGCCAGTGTCCAGGTGGGAGCGGTGGTGGCGCCGGACAGGCCGGCGATCAGCGCGGCCCAGTCGGCGGTGGCCGCGCGGCCGGCCAGCAGGCACGACCAGACGTCGCGCAGCACCACGGTCTGGTCCACCGGCGGGAGGTCGGCGAACCCCGCCAGGATCGGCGCGAACGCGGCCGGCCGGTACCGCACCCGGACAAATCCCCAGCCGCCGGCGTTCCCGACCACCGCCCGTGTGGTGTCCGCGGGGAGTTCGGCACGGGCACCGGTGAGCAGGATCGTGCTGTCCCCCACCGCCACCGGCACCGGCGCGCCGGCCCTGGTCCGTTCGACCAGGACTCGACCCGGCGTGTGGTCCACTTCGATCTCCGGATGGCCCGGCGTGTCCAGCCAGGCCGACATGAGGTCGGCGACCCGTGGCTCGTTGTCGTTGTCACCGGCCAGTGCGCGCCAGAGGTCCTCGGCACCGGCGACGCCGTGGGCGTGCGTGCGCAGGAACGACACGACACCGGCCCGGAACCGGTCCTCGCCGAGGTAGCCGCACAGCATGTGCAGCAGTGCTGCGGCTTTCCGGTAGGCCAGCGCGTCGAACATGGCCTCGGCCTGGTCGGTGGAGTCGACCGGTCGCCGGACCGGCCGCGACGACGGCTGTTCGTCGGCCTCCATGGTGGCCGCCCGTTCCACCAGGAACTCGTGCCACCGCGCCCATTCCGGCTCCCACGCGCTCACCGCCCGGTGGGACATGAAGGTGGCGAACCCCTCCTTGAGCCACAGCTCGTCCCACCACGGCATGGTGACCAGGTCCCCGAACCACAGGTGGGCCAGTTCGTGCGCGAGAACGTCGGCGACCCGCCGCAACGCGGCCTGGTCGGCGTCCACCTCGGACACCAGCAGGTCGGCCTCGGGGAACACCAGCGCGCCGAGGTTCTCCATCGCTCCGGCACAGGTCTCCAGCGCGATCAGGTCGCAGGTACGCACCGGCGCGCGCTGTCCGAAGTAGTCGGTGAACAGGCGCAGGAAGAACGCTGCCGCCCGCAGCGCGTACCCGGTCAGCCGCTCGCTGCCCGGCCGGTGCACGACCCGTACCGCCACGCCGGCCGAGGTGACCGGCGCGGTGCGCCGCAGCCTGCCGACAACCAGCGCGAGCAGGTAGCTGCTCATCGGCGGGGTGTCCGCGAACGTGGTCCGCAGCCGCCCGTGCGGCAGCGGTTCCCGCCGCACGGGGTCCATGTTGGACACCGCGAGCAGGTCGGCGAGCGCGGTGACGCTCAGGCAGAAGACCGCTTTGCGATCCGGCTCGTCCCAACACGGGAACACCGTGCGGGCGTGCGCCGGCTCCAGGTGGGTGGCCAGCAGGTGTCCGCCCGCGCCGTCGGCGGCGCGGAACAGCCCGCGCGGCGTGTCGCCGATCGCCCCGGCGAAGCCGATCCCCAGCTCAGCGATCCCTGGCTGGACGGGGTGTGCGAACCGCAGCACGAGCAGGTCGTGCCGCTCGTCCACGAGGATCTCGGCGGACTCGTCCCGTCCCGGGGCCGACAGCCGTGCCCGGCGCACGTCCAGTGCCCGCGCGTGCAGGGTGATCTCCCGCGTCGCGGCGACCACCTCGACCGTCACGTCCACCGTGCCGGTGAACCTCGTCCCGGACGGATCCGGCACGAGGTCGACCCGGTAGCGCCGGGGGACGACGGTGCGGGGCAGCCGCATCCCGCCTCACCCGAACCGCAGCAACTGCCGGATCAGCCGCTGGGTCTCGTGGTAGACGTCGGGATTGCGGTTCTGGCTGGCCAGCATGTCCGCCACCGTCACCTCGCCGACCGCCGCCGGCAACTCGCCGAGCAGGTGCTCCAGTTCGGACCGTCCCTCGGCGGTGAGCAGGTCGCCGGCCGTCGCCAGCCGCCGCCACCGCCGGTCGCCCGCCAGCCGGGTACGCAGCTCGGCGAGGACGTAGTCCAGCCAGGTCGGCTGGCCGAAGGTGATGTTGATGGCCAGGGTCTCCCAGCTGGACTCGGTGGCATGCCAGTAGCCGCGCGGCAGGAACATCCGGCTGCCGGGCCGCAGGAGCACCCGTTCGGCGTCCGGCAGGCCGTCGGCTGGCGGCTCGCCCTGCCAGTACGCGGCCAGCTCGTCCGGCAGGTACGGCGCGTCCGCCAGCTCGTAGTGCTGCAGCGGCTCCGCCGCGTTCGCGTTGGGCTGCAACAACCACGCCTTGTCCCCGACGAGCTGGAAGACGAAGTTGCAGTAGGCGTCGAAGTGCGGGCGCAGCCCGCCACCTCGGGTGGCCGCGTAGGCGATGGCCTTCTTGGAGGTCGTCTTCGGCAGCCCCAGCTCGCCCCGCAGCCGCTCGGCGAGCCGGCCGAGCTCCGGCACGAACTCGTCGAGCATGTCGAACTCGAGGGCCGCGCCCTTCTCGTACCATTCGAGACACTTGTCCGCGTCGACCAGCATCCGGTCGCTCACGCCCTCGGTCTCGGCGATGATGACCTCGCCGTAGACCATCACCGGACCGTCGTACCTGGCCACCACGTCGTCCAGGGTGCCGACGCGGCGGAACGCCGGCTGTGCGCGCAGCTGGTCGACATCGCCGTGTTCGACGACGTGCCGGTCGGGCCAGTGCTCCCGCGCGAACCGGTCGGGGTCGACGGATTCGAAGATCGTCGCCAGCGCCTCGCCGGGACGGCACGCAGTCTCCATGGTCATTCCACCCTTTCACCCAGTTCGACGGCCGGGCGCACCCGCACCACCCCGAAGTCCACGGCCTCCGCCAGCAGCTTGCGCACGTCGGACTCGGTGGCCTCGGCCGCGACCAGCAGCTCCGTCAACGGGGTCTGACCGTCCATTCCGGACAGCACGCGCAGCCAGGCGCCGGCGTCGTCCTCGGCGAGCACGTAGTGCGTGCCCTCCTGGCCGTTCATCAGGTACCACTCGCCGGTGGCACCGCGGTCGGCGCGCCGGGCGAGGACCCAGTCCGGGGCGAGGGTGAGCACCGCCTGTCCGGTCAGCTCCTCCCGGCGGACCGCGAGGTCGAGCCCGATCGCCGCCTCGTCCCAGTCGTCCACCCGCACCGCCGACCGCCGGGGCAGCGCGATCGGCAGTGCGGCGGGCGCGGCCCGGCTGACCGCCATCGACTGCAGCAGCCCGAGGTTCACCAGCCGCAGCAGGAACTCCATGCCCATCGCCTCGGGGTCGTCGGCCAGCCGCGCCAGCACGCCGAACACGGCGTCGGCGTCGACCACATCCGGCATGGCCGCCAACGCCTCCTCGACCAGTGCGTACGAGTCGGCGGCCAGCAGCGCGAGCATCATCCGCTGGGTGTAGCGCAGGTCCGGGCCGTGGAAGAACGGCACCTTGGGGCGGTCGCACAGTGCACGGGGCAGCACGTCCCTGGCCGCCCGGCGCAGGATCGTCTTGTCCCACAACAGTCGCCGCCCGCGTGCCGGCGGGATGCCGACCATCAGCTCGACCAACCGGTGGTCGAGGAAGGGCACCCGGTTCTCGACGCTGTTGCCGGCCGCGGTGCGGTCCTCGTGCCAGCAGTTGTAGGTCTGCAGGTCGCGGTACTTCGTGCGGATGTAGGCGGGCCAGGCGTCCTGCGGCCGGTCGCCGGCGAGCGCGGCGACGAAGTCGGGTGTGAAGACCGGGAGCAGCAGCTGCTGTTCCCAGGCGTCCAGATACGGCACCCTGGCCGCCAGACCGTTGTGCCGCACCGCGTCCAGCTCGGCGAGCAGCTCCGGCCACGCCGTGCCGTCCTCGCCGGGCGGGGTGAACAGGGTCGAGTAGCCGCCGTTGAACTCGTCGCTGCCCTGCCCGGTGAGCATGACCTTGAGCCCCGGCCGGATCTGCTTGGCGTAGCGGTACAGCTCGTACTTGTACATCTGCTCGGCGCCGCACAGCGGGGTCTCGCACAGCCACAGCAGCTCCCGCCACTGCTCGGGCCCCCACTGCGAGTCCTCCCATCGGAACAGCACCTGGTGGTTGGGCAGCCCGAACTCCCGCGCGGTCAGCTGGGCGTACCTGGCGTCCTCGTTGGCCAGCGTGCTCTGGCTGAGCACGGTGAACGTGTGTGGCTCGGCGCCGCGCGCGGCCAGCGCGGCGACCAGCGCCGAGTCGATGCCGCCGCTGAGCAGCACGCCGATCTCCACGTCGCTCATCAGGCAGTCGGTCGTGGCGGCGGCCAGCAGGTCCCGGCAGCGCGCCACCAGCTCGTCGTCGGTGGCGTCGGTGTCGGTCTCGGCGAACTCCAGCCGCCAGTAGACGTCCTCGCGGAGGCTGCCGTCGCGGGTGTCGGCGACCAGGGTGGACGCGGCCGGCAACTGGGTTATGCCACGGAAGTAGGACGCCGGCCGGCCGGTGTTGGCGGCCACCGCGCCGTTGATCGCCGGGTCGCACACCGCCTGCGCCCAGTCCACCTCGCGGGGACAGTCGGGATGGGCCAGCAGCGCCTTGATCTCCGAGGCGAAGATCAACCGGGAGCCCTGGCGGGTGTAGAAGAGGGGTTTGACGCCGAACCGGTCCCTGGCCAGCAGCAGCCTGCCGGCCCGCGCGTCCCACACGGCCAGCGCGAACATGCCGCGCAGCCGGGGGACAAGGTCCGGACCGTCCTCTTCGTACAGATGGGGCAGGATCTCGCAGTCGGAGCCGGACGCGAACCGGTGCTCACCCCGCAGCCCGGCGCGCAGTTCGCGGTGGTTGTAGATCTCGCCGTTGGCGACCGCCACGACCGAGCCGTCCTCGCCGCGCATCGGCTGCCGGCCACCGGCCTCGTCGTTGATGGCCAGCCGGGCGAACGCGAGCCCGATCGGGCCATCGCGATACAGCTGACGGTCATCCGGGCCGCGATAGCCGATCTCGGCGAGCATGCCGAGCAGCACCTGCTCGTGTTCGACCCCGAGCGGCCGTCCGTCCAGTTCGAGCACACCGACCACACCACACATGGCTGCTTACGGCCCTTCTCCCCGGAGGCTTACCGCTTTGCGGACCACGACCCGCTCGGTCCGGTCGTCGTGTTCGATCTCGACGTCCAGGCCGAGCCGCGCCGCGTGCGCCCTGGTGAGCACCGCGACGTAGGCGGAGAACTCCACGGGCTCCAGGCCGAGGAAGAAGAACGCCTCGGTCGGGTCGGCGCGGAACCAGATCGGGGTGGTGATCTCCCAACAGTCCTCGCCCGGCCGCTCGCGCGCGGTGCTGTGCGCGTAGAGCAGCCGGCGACCACGGACGAAGTCCGCGACGAACGCGGCCGTGTTGCCGGAACCGTTGCGCGCCCGCCACTCCGCGTAGTAGCCGAGCTCCTCGTAGTGGCCGTGCAGCCAGTCGACGAGCTCGGCGTCGGACACGCCGTGGTGGTGGGCGAAGGCGACCAGTGTCGCCAGGTAGTTGAGCGTGCTCCTGGCCCGGTCGGCGGCCAGCTCGGCGTCGCCGTCCGGAACCGCCGTCGTGGTCACGGCGCCGGCAGGGAGGCGCCGACCGGCCGCAGCACGCCCTCGGCGAGCAGCTCGTCGGCCAGGCCGGTGACATCGGCCAGCACCGTCTCGTGGTCCACCTCGTACTGGGCGGTGAGCCGATCGCAGATGTCGCGCACCGACCGGACGCCGTCGAACAGCCGGTAGACCTCGCCAGCGCTCTCGTTCAACGTGATCCCCGGCTCGATCACCACCCCCTTGAGGTAGTCCCTGGCCGGCCGGTCCGGGCTCGGCTCGAGCACGCTGCGCTCGTCGATCCGCATCGCCATCACCTTCAGGCCTTCTGTTTCGTCGCGGTCAGGTACCAGACGTCTACCTGGTCGGACTCGGCCAGGTTCAGCTCGGGAAACTCGCCTCTGGCCTCCAGCACGTCCATCGCCTCCAGCAGGTCGAGCTCGTCGAAACGCAGCCCGGCCAGCTCGTACTCGGCGATCCGCGAGCGGGTGACCAGCTCGTCGACCTGGGTAAGCGGGTAGCTCTCCCGCAGTGCCTCGTCGACGAACCGGAAGTACTCCGGCTCGACGATGGCCTGCCGCAGGGCCGCCCCGGTCACCGCCAGCCGGTGGGGCCGGATCGTGTCGACCAGGTACAGCAGGCCGCCAGGGCGCAGGATCCGGTGGCACTCGTTCAACGCCACCACCGGGTCCGCCCAGTGGTGGAAGCAGGAATAGGAGACCACCAGGTCCGCGTACCCGTCGGCGAAGGGCAGCGCGTGCACGTCCGCGTCGACGATGCGGACCCGGTCGGTCACCCCGGCCTGGGCGAACTCCGCGGCAGCCAGCTCGTGCATCGCCGGGTTGATGTCCACCGCGTCGACGACGGCGTTCGTGCGCAGCGCCAGCTCCGCGGTCAGGTAGCCAGGGCCGGTGCCCAGGTCGACAATGGTGCTCACGGTTTCCGGAAGACTCCGGCACACGCGACCAGCCAGCATTTTGTAGAGATAGAGCTGGTATTTCTCGACGAAGTCCCGATACGTCGAGCACTCGCTCGCGGTCAGCATCTCCGGGCCCTTCAGCGGAGTTTGTTCAGAAAATTACGCACAGCGGGTACGGCAGCCGCTCAGGCTACCCGGTCAACCATCGTCAGTGACCGCCTGCGGACAGCGCCCGGCTGAGTCGGAACACGCGCGGAGTCTTATAAACCTTCTTCATCGCTCATCACCCCCAAATCAGAATGACAGGGGGAGCGCAGCAGAGAGCTCCCCGAACTCGGTTGATTGTGGACTGAACAACTGCCGTACCCGAATTGAATATTAGGAGCGCCGGCAACCCAGGTCAACCAGCCCGAACACCGACGGCGAAATAGGTGCGCTCGACCCCGGAAATGAAAGAGATACACCCCGCCCGCGACCGGCGCCGACTTTCAGGCGGTCACGTCGAGGCTCTGTTCGAGGGACTCCGCCAGTTCTCGCCAGGCCGCGGCACAGTGCCGGGCGAGGTCCGCGACGGCGATCGCGGCATGCGGCGGCAGGCCGCCCACGATCTCCCCGACATTCGCGGACTCGATGGCGTGGGTGGCCAGCCACTGCAGCAGCTTGCGGCCCGACTCGGTGAACCGCAGCGACGGATCCCCCTGGAGCGTGCGCAGCAGATGCCGGCTCCGCCCGACGGACATGGCCTGGTTCACCGACAGCCGATCGTCGGCGCGCGCCAGCCCGGCCGGCGTGCCCTGCTGCGCCGGCGCGGACATCAGCAGCCGCGTCGGCACCGGGTCCTCGCCTCGCTTGAGGCGTTCCCGCACGTCACGCGCGGTGCCGATGGAGATGCCGGCGGCCCGCGCGATCTCCCGCAGGGACGCGTCCGGACGTTCACAGATGTACGCGGCCGCCGACCGCCTGCCATCCACCGAACTCAGCGGCCTGGTCCGCCCGTCCCGGCCGAGACGGGCGTTCAACTGCGGATTTTCCTCAGTTGAACGCGCCCTGATGGCCGCGACGGTCTTGGCCGACAACCCGGACACCGCCCCGATCGCTCGATCGGACCAGTGCGGATACATGCCGATGATGCGACTGGCCGCGGCCTCCCGGTCGGCGATCGTCAACGGCAGGCCGTGGGCGATGTTCGCCTCGACGGCCAGCACGAACGCGGCCTCCGCCGAGCCGTCGAAGAAGCGCACGTCAATGGTCGTGCGACCGTTCTGTCCGGCCGCCCGCACGCGATGCATTCCGTCAATCACCCGCATGGTGCCCCGGTGCACGACAATCGGCGGCAACTCGGCCACGGTTTCGGCGAGCGCGTTCACATGTGTTCGATCGATCCCCGCCTGGCGGGGCGACTCCGCGAGTCGCAACGACGCGATCGGGACGGACACGACCGGCGAACGCGACATCGACGATAGGCGAGCGTCATTATCCGGGTCCGCATTGGGAGCAGCTGGCGATTCCGAATCTTCTTCAAGCGGCAAACCGGCATCCAAGGTGCTACCCCCAGTAGCTTGTTCGCTGGCGTCAAACCCTTCCCAATTAGCAGTCACCTTCGTGGGACGATAACAGCGAACGGCCAGTGACGCCATCGCGAACCCGTGTCACAGTACGCGTGCTGGACGCCCGACTCGATACACGAACGGCTGTCCCGCGTCAAGGCAGTTGACCGCAACCGTGGGGCACCCCCAGAAACCGTCCACCCCCGCCACGCAATCACTTGACGATAACTTATCCACCTCATACGTTCGGCCTTGGCGACCAGCGTACGGAGGCGCTATGCGAGTGGTGTTCTCGGAACACGTTCCGGATTTCACGAACTACGTGTTCCCCTACCACGTATGGGGTTTCCCGGAAGCCGGAGAGAGCGTCCGGACCGCGTACGAATGTGGTTTTCTGCCGGTCGCGTACGATTTGTCCAGGTTCTACCTGGTCCGCGGAATACGCATAGCCCTCGGTGACTACACACCGAACGGGCGGGTGCGCAACATCAGGCGCCGGTGCGCGCACATCGAACACGAACTTGTCGACCGCGGCGAATACCAGGTCTCCCCCGCCGTACGCGAGCTGGCGCGGACCTACTTCGCCACCCAGGAGGTGAACGTCGACTACCGGCTACGACGTTTCTTCGAGATGGTGGACGCACCGTTCTGCACCCATGTGCTGCGGTTCTGGGACAGCGGCCACGGCCGGCCGGTCGGCCTGGTGCCGCTCCTGGTGCGCGACGGCATCGTGCACTACGGCATCCCCATCTACGACCCGGCATACCGGACGACGAGCATCGGCAACCACATGATGGGCACCGCGCTCAGCACGTTCGCCGAATCCGGCCACGACCACTGCTATCTCGGCTCCTGCTACACCCCCGGCGATCTCTACAAGACCCGCTTCAACGGCATGCAGTTCTTCAACGGCTACACCTGGTCCGACAACCGCGACGAGTTGCATTTCTTCGTCAGTCGCCGCGACACCACCGTCGACAACCACACTCTGGGCTCCACCGAGTATCTCGACGAATTCTGCGCGGCCGATGTGCAGCTACTCGGCAAACAGACCGAACTGACGATCACCGCCGGTGCGGCAGTATCTCGGCCATAGGGGAAACCGTGCGTCTAGCGTTGATCGGCGGGGGCGCCGCCGCGGTGAGCACCCTGGTGAGCCTGCTCGACACGGCCGGCGAGGACCTGCGTTCACCGGAGATCGACATCTACGAACCGGCCAAACTCGGGCACGGCTCGGCATTCGGCCCCGACCTGGACTGCGCGCTGGCCAATCTCCCCAACAGTGACATGACCGCACACCCCGGCCAGCGCGACCACTATCTGCGCTGGCTGCGCGCTCGGCACCCGTCGGCAACCAGTCACGACGACCACGCGCTCGCCACCGACTTCTCCCCCCGCCGGCTGTTCGGCGCCTATCTGAACGACCAACTCACCACCGCACGCGCCGAGGCGGCCTGCCGGGGCTGGACGGTTCGCGTGCATTCCCAGGCCGTGCGCGACCTGACCGACGGCACCGGCCACCAGCTGGCGGTGACCACCGCGACCGCGGTCCGGGAGTACTCCCACGTGGTCGTCGCGATCGGCTCGGGCGAGCCGGCCGACCCCTACCGACTCGCGGGCAGCCCGAACTTCGTCGCCGACCCGTACCCGTTGTCCACGACCGTGCCCGACATCCCCGCCAGGGAGCCGGTCGTGGTGGTGGGCACCGGCCTCACGGCCGTGGACGTCACGATGGCCCTGCTCACCCACGGCCACCAGGGGCCCATCGTGCTGGCCTCCCGCCACGGGATCCTGCCGGAGGTGCGGGCCGCCCAGTTCACCAGGGACCTCGACCAGTTCACCGCCGAACGGGTCGGCGCGCGTCTCGCGCGGGACCCGGCACTGCGCGTCGGCGAGATCTGGCGCATCCTGGAGGCCGAGCTGCGGTCGGCCGACGCCGACCCGGACGCGGCCACCGCCTGGTTCCGTACGCCGGTGCGCGCCCGGGAACACCTTCGCCACCAGCTCACCGACCCGCTGGCCAATCTCGTACAGTCGATCTTCATGAAGGTGCCACTCGAGCTCGCCAGGACGATTCGCGCCGCGTTGCCCTCGGCCGAGTTGAGCCAGCTGACGCTGCACAAGCGCCGCCTCAAGAGCCTGCAGTGCCCCATGCCGGCGCGCACCGCGCGCACCCTGCTGCACGCGATGGACTCCGGTCAGCTCCAGGTCGTCCCCGGCCTCAGCGCGGTCCGCCACGAGCACGGCCGCTTTCGGGTCCTGGCCGCGCGGGACGTGCCGGCCGCCCGCTACCTCGTCGACGCCACCCGGCTGGCACCGGGCAGCACCAGGGGCCCGGCGCGCCCGCTGATCGCGGCGCTGTCGGCCAGGTTCGGGTCCTGGGACTCCTTCGGCGGGCTGCGCACCGACCTGGCCAGCGCCCGGGTTCGCCGGCCGGACGGCACCCACGACCCTCGCCTGTTCGCCATCGGCGAGCTCACCGCCGGGGACATCTACTTCGCCAGCAGCCTCCCCGCGGTCAACCGCGGCGCGCACGCCGTGGCGGCCTCGCTCGTGGCCCAGGCCGGCGCCGCCGAGAAGAGGGTGTCCTGATGAGCGCGACGTGTGCGGTCACCGCCGACTTCCTCGACCGCAGCGGGACGACGGAGACCGAACTGGTCGACTGCGTGCGCTCGTTGCCCTTCGAGCTGTCGAACCTGGCCAACACCCTGCCCCGGCCGTTCTTCGCGCCGACGAAGGAAATGGTCGAGGTGGCCGAGGACACCGCCGGCATCATCGCCATCCTGGCCGAGCTGCCCCGGCGGTTCTTCAACGGCAGCATCGACGCGTACCTTGCGGCCCAGGGCTACGGCCAGCAGATGCGCGAGATCATGCGGCTGGGCTGCGTCGGCCAGGACATCTCCTACGGCCGGGTCGACGCCTTCCAGTCGCCCGGCGGCACCCGCGCGGTGGAGATCAACACCGGCAGCGCGATCGCCGAGTACAAGAAGGTCAAGCTGAACGAGCTCCTGTTGCGCACGCCGCGGTTCGCGGAGTTCGCCAACCAGTTCGACCTCACCTATGTGGACACGATCGCCCGGCTGGCCGAGGAGATCACCGCGATCGGCGACGCGGTCGTCGGCCGCGCCCAGCCGACGGTGGCGATCGTCGAGGAGACCGGCTGCCAGGGACTGTGCGAGTGGATGCGCGGCGAGTTCCAGGAGCGCGGCTTCCAGACCGTCTACGGCGAACTCGACGACCTCGAGAGCGACCGGGGCAAGGTGGTCCTCCACGGGGTACGCGTGGACGTCGTGCTCCGGAAGTTCTTCGTGCGCCACATCCCCGGCGAGAAGAACGGCAGGGACAGACTGCGTCTGCTGCGACACGCGCACCAGAACGGGCAGACGGCCCTGTTCACCGCGTTCGACTCCGAGATGCACGGCAGCAAGGCCGCGCTCGGCCTGCTGTACGACCCGGCCGTCAGCGCCGTGCTCTCCCCCACCGAGCGCGACCTGGTGGCCAGGAGAATCCCGTGGACCCGGCGTCTCGGCCGGGTTTTCGGGCTCACCGACACCCAGGAGCACCGCGCCCTGCTCGACGAGGTCCGCGCCCGGCGCGCCGACCTGATCCTCAAGCCGGCCGCCGAGAGCGGGGGCGCCGGCGTGGTCTACGGCGACGAGGTGACCGACCAGGAGTGGGCGGTCCTGCTGGACCGCCCCGACCGCGCGGACTACGTCGTGCAGGAGCGACTGCACCCGCTCCCCCAGGACGTGATCGACCCGGAGAGCCGCGTACGGGAGCGCTGGCACATCCTGTGGCAGGTGTTCTTCGACAGCCAGGGCTACGCCGGCCTGTCCGCCCGCGGTCGACGCGCCAGCGAACCCGGCGTGATCGGCGGCGGCAACCCCGGCACCCAGAGCGGCTGCGCGTTCACCTACTCCTGACCCCATGCCCTGAATGAGGCATTGGCGACGCTCACCGTCCCGAATGAGGCATTCAGGGCGGTTACCTGCCGAGGACCTGGCGCACGCGAGCCTGCTCGGCGACCAGGAAGTCCAGCAACGACGGCCAGGTCTGCGCGATCGCCTCCGCGCCCTCGACGTACCGGTGCACCGGCCCGGACGGCTGCCCTGGCTCCATCCAGTACAGGACGTAGCCCTGGTGGGTGCCCAGCGTCAACGACCCCGGCGCGACCAGCCGCTCGATCCCGTTCTCGTCGACGATCTCCTGGCCCCACTCACCGACGTTCAGGATCGCCGGATAGAAGAAGTCCGTGCCACGCAACAACTCCCCCGCCTCCCGGCCCATCACCGTGAGGAACTCCGCATACTGCGCCGGCAGTTCGGCGATCCCCCTGGCCTGACGGAACTCGCTCAGCTGCGCCGGCGTGCAGCCAAGGACCGACCCCTCGGTCGCCAGCCCCACCTCGACGAGCGCGTCCGCCAACGCGCGCATGCTCTCGATCAATACGTCACGGTCCTTCCCTGCGGGGTGGGGTGGTCGGGCCCGGCTCCACCGTAGTCGGTGTACTTGATCTCGATGTTCGGGTACATCTGTTTGAACTGGTCGATCACCCCCTGACAGTCGGGACAGGCCGGGCGCTCGGAATGGAAGTGGATCGTCCCGCTCGACTGCGGGGTCAGGCCAAGGTCGTTGATCAGCTCGTTGAGGATCTTGGGTTCCGAGTCGAGCGGACTGTTCGTGGTGAACGGCGAGTTCGACGGCGACGGCGCGGCGTTCGGATACTGGTGCCCGCCGCTGGGCGCCATGTTGCTCCTGCCCGTGTTGGTGCCGATCTCGTAGTCCGCGAACGCGATGTTCCGCTTCATGCCGACGCGCTGCTGGGTCCGATAGTCCCGGATGTCCTGCAGATGACACGGCGCCAGACCGAGCGGATCGATGCTGCGCCGAGGATCCGACACGTAGCCGTACGGGTTCTCCCCCGCGGCCGCGCCGACCGGGTCGGGGCTGTAGTACTGGCCGGCCACCGGGTCGTAGTACCGCTGCAGGTTGTAGTGCAGCCCGGTCTCGGGATCGTAGTACTGGCCGGGGAACCGCAGCGGCGTGCTGACCGGGCCCGGCGGGGACAGCACCTGGCCCCACAGCGTCGCCGAGCGCCGCCACGCGAGCGCCCCGTGCTGGTCGAACAGCTCGCTTGGCGCACCGACCAGGTCGGTCACGATCGCGTAGAACGCGGCGTCGATCCACTCCTGGTCGGCGCCCCGCACCCGCTCGATCTGGGCCAGCGGGCGGGCGGTGACCGGGTCCCAGTCCCAGCCGGTTGCCCGGCCGTCCGACTCGACCTGCTCCACCAGCAGCGCGCCGTCCCAACAGAAGCGCACCTCGTGGGCGACCGTGCCGTCCTCGGCCAGCCGCTGCTTGCCGACCCGCCGGCCGAACGCGTCGTACCGGTAGCGGTAACGGGTGCCGTCCGGGGTGGTCACCCCGGCCATCCGGTCGCTGGTGGTCCAGGTGAACCGCCACGTCGCCGGCTTGGCCGACAGCCGCTTCCGTTGCCGGAGCACGACTCTGCCCTGCTGGTCGCGCACGAACCGGACCCCGCCGGCCGTGGTGACCGCGTTGCCGGCGTACTCCCTCGGCCCGTGCAGGTCGCTGTCCTGGCCCGGCCAGCGCGCTGCCGACACGGCGCCGGCCTCGTTGTAGGCGTAGTCCTCCTGCCACTGGGGACCACGCACCGCGGTGACCCGGCCGAACAGGTCCAGGTCGAAGCTCCTCGGCCCGGCCAGCTGGTCCTCGACGGCCAGCAGCCGCCCGTCCGCGCGGTACCGGTAGCCGCGGTGCTGGGCGATCTCCTGGCGCTGACCGCCGCCTCGGGTGACCGACTGGCTGGTCAGCCGGTGCACCGGGTCCCAGGACTGGGTCACCGTGGTCTGGCCGAACGTCCGCCGCAGCTCCCGGCCAGCCTGGTCGAGCCCGAGCGTCATGGTCTGGCCGGCGGTGCGCAGTTCGACGGCGCGGTCGTTGCCGTCGAAGCGCCAGGTGTTCTCCCTGCCCGACGGGGTGCGCACGCCGGTCCGCCTGCCGAGCGGGTCGTAGCTGGACCGCACGGTCAGGCCGTCGATGCTCTCCGCCAGCACCCGGCCGAGCGCGTCGCGTTCGAACCGGACGTCGGCGTCGGCGTTGCGCGCCCGGCTCACCCGGCCCATGACGTCGTAGGCGAACTCCGCGACCTCGCCGTCGGCGTCCACCCGGCGGATGTTGCCCAGCTGGTCGTACTCGTAGCGGGTCACCTGGCCGGCCGCGGTGATCCGCTCGACCAGCTGACCCGCGGCGTCGTACCGGAACCGCAGCTTGCGGCCGTCGGGGTCGGTCTCGGTGATCCGGTTGCCGGCGGCGTCGTAGGCGTAGTGCCAGACCCGGTCCGGCGCGTCCACGAGCCGCACGACCCGCAGGTTGGCGTCGTAGGTGAACCGGCTGCGGGTGCCGTCGGGCCGGGTCTCGCCGGCCGCCAGGTCGAAGTGCGTGACCTCGCGCTGGTGTACCTGACCGAGCGGGTCGACGTAGCTGGTCTGGTTGCCCTCGCCGTCATAGGTCCAGCGCTCGACCGAGCCGTCCGGCCGCTCCAGCGCCCACAGGTTTCCCTCGACGCTCCACCGGTACCTGGTCGTGCCGCCGACCGGGTCGGTGATCGTGGCGACCCGGCCGAACCGGTCCCAGGCCACCCGGGTGACCGCGCCGGTGGCGTCGGTGAGCACGGTCGGCAGCCCGACCGGGTTGCGCTCGATCCGGTACCGCGCGTCCAGGGCGTCGGTGATCGAGGCGCGGTAGCCGTGCGCGTCGTAGCCGTAGCGCTTGACCACCCCGGTCGGGTCGGTCATCGCGGTGATGTTGCCCCGCTCGTCGTACTCCCGCAGCCACACCCCGCCGTCGGCCTCGACGACCTCGGTGACCTGGTGCGCGTCGTTGTGCCGCGCCTGGATCTGGCTGCCGTCGGCCCGGGTGACGCCGCTGAGGTTGCCGGCGTCGTCGTAGCGGTAGCGCGTCGTGCGGCCGAGCGCGTCGGTCTCGGCGAGCAACTGGTCGCGGTGGTCCCATTCCCTGCGGACGACCCCGCCGAGCGGGTCGGTCTCCGCCACGATCTGCCGCAGCTCGTTGTACTGGTAGACCGAGGTGTTGCCGAGCGCGTCGACGAACCGGGTCTCGCCGAGGTCGGGGTGGTAGCTGAAGGTGCCGTTCAGGTATCCGCCGTCGCCCTGGTTCGCCACGCAGCGGCCGTGGTCGTCGTAGAGATAGCGGTACCAGCGGCCGTTGCGGTCGGTCCACTGGGAAAGCCGGCCGGCGTGGTCGTAGGTGAACCGAAGTGCGAGCTGGGAGGAGTTGACGACCTCGGTCAGGTTGCCCGCCCGGTCGTAGCCGTACCGGACCAGCAGGACGTCGTCCTCCTGGTCGCCGGTCAGCCAGAGCGCGGCGACCCGGCCGTCGGCGGAGTCGACGCGCACGTGGTACCCGCCGGAGTGCCGGATGTCGGTCACCACCCCGTCGGCGGTGCGGGTGAACCGGACGTGGTCGCCGTTGCGGTCCACGATCTCGGTCAACGGCGCGGTGTCGCCGACGGTGGTGAACCGCAGGTCGACCAGCTCGGCGCCGCGGGAGACGCGGAACCCGTCCTCGGTGGCCCGCAACGGCCATTGTGGACCGAACCTCGGCAGTACGACGTCGTTGCCTGGATGGGGATAGACCAGGATCATGCCGTCGTCGGCGACGTAGACCACGCCGTCGTCGTCCACCGAGAGTCGTTGGTCCATTGTGGACGCCCAGGACGGGCCGAAGCCGCGGCCGGCGCGGTAGGAGGACACGTGCACCCGGCGCAGCACGACCGGCAGCGCGCCGGCCAACTCGACATCGGTCTGCGCGAGCACCACCTCGCCGGACACGACATCGACCGGGTCGTTGCAGGTCCGCCGCAGGTCGTCCGGGGCCCTGGTCGAGCCGGGGTCGCCCGGCCGGTCCGGCGAGCTGCCCGCCGAACTCGGCGAGGTCGAGTCCGGCGACGTGCCGTCCGGTCGGGTCGTGCCGGACGGGGTCGTCGATGTGTCCGGTGTGGACGGTGTGGCGGACGGCGTGGTCGACGATGGTGTGGTCGACGATGGTGTGGTCGAGGACGGTGTAGTTGAGGACGGCGTGGTTGATGGTGTCGACGACGGGGTGGTGGTCGAGTTCGGGGTGGTGGTGCCGCTTGGCGCGTCCGCGTCGCCCCTGCGCATCAGCTTGGCCAGCTTGGCGATGATCTCGTCGAGCTTGGAGATCACGTTCCGGATGCGGGGCGCGACGTTGCTGATCGTCTTCACCAGCTTGCGCACCACCTCGGTGACCCGGCTGACCACCGACGAGATCGCGGCCGTGGCCTGCGCGACCACCGCCGGGGTGGCCAGGCCGAGCGTCGCGGCGAGCTCCAGCGCCCAGGCGATCAACCGGCCGACCAGCTCGCCGACCATGTCCCGGATGAACTCGCGGACGAACGCCACGACCTCACCCATGATCATCACGCCGACCGAGATGCCCTCGGCCAGCGTGCCCGCGCCCTGCAACGCGTCGGCGGCCTCCGTGGAGTGTCCCCGGTAGGTGTCGGCGGCCTGCCCGGTCCACCCGGCCGTGCCGGCGTTGGCCTCGGTGAGGAACTCCTGCGCGACCGCGGTCACCTCGGCCGCGACGTTGCCCCACGTCTGGGAGAACGACTGGATGACCGGCGGGTCGCCGGCGAACCAGTCAAGGGCCTCCTTCAACGGCTGGACGTGTTCGATCAGCCAGGACACCCCGTAGGAGGCGAGCGTGCCGAGTGGGTCGATCACCATCGACAGCACCTCGAGGCCGACCCCGGCGGCCGACAGCCCGGCCTCGACCCAGTCGCCGTTGCTGATCCCGCTGGCCAGTCCCTGCGCCGACTCCGCGATCCCGATCCCGGTCACCGCGGTCGTCGTCTCCTCCGGCGCCGCGACCAGCTCGTTCCCCTCCGGCATGGAGCACCCCCATCAGTGTGGAGCTACAGGTCGCCCTCGATCCCCTGGTGTCTGGCGGCCTCCGCGTCCTCTGTTCCCTCGTAGTCGCGCACGGTGTCGCGGACCTTGCTCGCGGTGTCGGCCAACGCCGCCGCACCGTCACGCAGGGCCTGCACGCCGAGCTCCTCGAACGGCTGGAGCATGAGCGCGAATGGTTGGCACACCACGCCATAGGCACTGTTGTCCATGGTCACCGTGTTGGCGGCGTCGACCGCCGTGCGCAGCCGGTCGGTCAACCCGTCGACCTTGCCGGCGTGCGCGGACAACTCGTCGCCGAGTACCTGGAAGCCGTCCACTCCTCGACCTCACTTTCGCTGCCGTTCACCGACTTCGATGCCCGCGAACGGCATTCAGTTCCTCGCCGGACGCGTTTCCGGTCAGTGCTCTGGACGTCCCGGGGGCAGGATGCTCTCCTGATGGTCCAACTCCCGTTCCAGGATGCGCAAGTCCGCGTCCGGGAGCTGTCCGGAGTCGCGCCAGGCGAGCAGTTCCTCGCGTTCGGCGGCGAGCATCTCCCGGCGGGCCATCAGGGCGCGGTGGTACTGGGTGTCCACCGGGAGCGCGTCGTCCTCGACCGAGGACAGTTCGGTGACGCGGTCGGTGTAGCGCTCCAGGCGCAGTTCCGCGGTCTGGCGCAACGGCCGCACGGCCGGCTCGAGCCCGGGGTCCTCCTCCACCAGTTCGTCCAGTCGTTGCAGGGCGGCGCCGGTGGCCGCCGCCCGCGCCTGGTTGCGGGTCAGCGCGCGGGCGACGTCGGTGCCGGGGATCCGCAGGCGGCGCAGCAGCGGCGCGAACGTCAGGCCCTGACCGATCAACGTCACCAGCACCACCAGGTAGGCACAGAACAGCAACAGGTCCCGGTTGGGCACGTCGACGGGCACGATGTACGCGGCGGCCAGGGTGATCACGCCGCGGGTGCCGGCCCAGCTCAGCGCGAGCAGCTCCCGGCCGGACAGCGGCGGGTTGCCCGGCCTGGGGTCGCCGCCGAGACGCGCGTGCATCCTGGTCGGCAGGTGCGCGCTGGCCAGCAACCACAACGGGCGCACCAGCAACACGATGCCCACCGTGACCACGGCGGCGACCACCACGGTGCCGGTGTCGTACACGGCGAGATCGCGCAGCAGACCGGGGAGCTGCTGTCCGATGAGGACGAAGACGTAGCCCTCCAACAGGAACTCCACGAACCGCCAGACCGCCCGCTTCTGCAGCCGGGCGCCGCTGGACTGCAGGTAGGGGTTGCGGTGGCTGAGCCACAACCCGGCGACCACGACCGCGAGCACCCCGGACACGTGCAGTTCCTCGGCGAGCAGGAACGTGGCGAACGGGGTGGCCAGGGACAGCGCGTTGTCGATGAGCGCGTCGGTGACCCACCGGCGCAGCCAGCCCATGAACAGCGCCACCACCATGCCGACGACCAACCCGCCCGCGGCGACGAGGAAGAACTGGCCGACCG
The DNA here is from genome assembly GCF_054779715.1 of Actinophytocola sediminis. Classification (NCBI taxonomy): domain Bacteria; kingdom Bacillati; phylum Actinomycetota; class Actinomycetes; order Pseudonocardiales; family Pseudonocardiaceae; genus Actinophytocola; species Actinophytocola sediminis. Next base: position 44,098 of record NZ_BAAGXS010000029.1, read on the forward strand.
CGCCCGCCGGCGAGAACGAGCCGCTCACCGCGGCGGCCACCGCGACCTTGAGGATGGTCAGCGCGGTCGCGTCGTTGAGCAGCCCCTCGCCCTCCACGATGGTGATCAGCCGGGGTGACAGGCCCGCGCGGCGGCCGATGGCCAGCGCGGCGACCGGGTCCGGCGGCGCGACGGCCGCGCCGATGGCGACCGCGACGCTCAGCGGCACGGCCGCCGCCGCGCTGAGCCCGAAGCCGACCGCGAGCGAGGTCACGATGACCAGGAACACCGACAGCCCGATGACCACGCGAGCGTTGCGCCGCAACCCCATCAGGCTCGACTGCAACGCGGCGGCGTACAGCAGCGGCGGAATGATCAGGTACAGCACGACTTCCGGGTCGAGTTCCAGGTTCGCTCCCGGCAGCGGCAGGTAGCCGTAGCCGATCCCGGCCACCACCAGCAACACCGGTGCGGGCAGCCCGGTCCGGTCGGCCACCGCGTGGGCCACCATCACCACGGCCAGTCCACCGAGTACCAATGCCAAGGTCGCGATCATGCCCGGCATTCTCGCGTACCACCGAGCGCGGTGACCGGCGTGGTCGCACCCGTCCGGCCGGCACCGCCGATGCCGGCCGGACGGGTGGGTATCAGATCCCGAGACGGCAGCCGGACAGGATGATCTCCTGGCCGAGCAGCGTCACGATGCGGACCGCGTACTGGGCCAGCCGCCCGTCCGGAGTGGTCACCGTCTGGTTCACGTGTACCGCGGCCACCCCGATGATGTTGATCGTCGCCGGTGCGGTGCCGATCGGCCGGCCGTTGACGGTGCCGACGCGCGACGAGCCGGACAGCCCGTTCTCTGTTGCCACACAACGGGTTTCGATGTCGGCGATGCGGATCAGCCCACCGAGCAGGTTCGCACCGCTGATCTCGGCCGAGGCGTCGGTGTGCCCGTTGTCCTCGTCCAGCGTGCACTCCGCGTGCAACGCCTGCACGGTCGCCAGTCCGGGCACGGTGATGGTGGCGGTGGTCAGGTCGCTGTCGGGCGGGCACACCGCGTGCGGTGTCTTCGCCACGTTGATCAGCCCGCTGGCGCTGATCGCCCAGGCCTCCGCCCGGACGTGGGACACGATCCGGACCACCGCGGTCGCCGAGTCGCCGTCGTCGTCGGTGATGGTGACCAGCGCCAGGTGTGCGCCGACGCCGGTGTAGGTGTGCGCCGCGGCGCAGGAGCCGGCGCCCGCGCCCTGGGTGACGGTGCCGGCCACGACCGGGGTCCCGTCGTCGAAGTCGACCGTGCAGGTGTGCGTGTCGTTGGTCGCGATGTCGGTGAACGGCGCGGTGACCGACACCGGGGTACCACGCACCACCAGGGTGCCGTCGGCGGGTGCGGAGATGCTCACCTGTGGGGCGACGTTGGTCAGGGTGAGCTGGGTGGTCGCCACGACCTCGGCGTGCAGGCCGTCGTCGGCACTCAGGCGCAGCGTCCACTGGCCGTCGTCGGTGCAGGTCACCGTCGTGGACAGGGTCGAGGCGTCGGCGAACGAGCAGCTCGCGCCGGCGTCCACGCCCGCGTTCGGGGTGGCGCTCCACTGGGTGGTCAGGCCGGGGCCGTCCGGGTCGGTGACCAGGCCGGCGAGCGGCACGGGTGTGCCCTCCTGACCGGCGTACGGTCCGCTCGGATCGACCGAGGGTGGATCGTTGATGATCACGTGCACGCAGTCGATGACCAGGCCGGCGCCGCCGTGGTCGGTGCCGTTGGCGGTCACGCAGATCTCGTGGCGGCCGGAGGTGAGGGTGCCGGTGGTGTAGGAGTAGGTCACCGCCGCCGGACCGGTCTGTGGCGGTACCGGGCTGACGTCGGTCACCGGCTCGGCGCTCCCGCCGTCGACCGACGCGGTGAGGCCGGTCAGCGTCGACTCCAACAGCTGGGGCAACACGTCGGGCAGGTTCGCCGGGTCGGGGACGGGGGTGCAGTCGCCGCCGGTGCGGTCGGCGATCACCTGCAGGCTGGTGTTGTAGTCGGCCCCCTGGCAGGCCGAGCCGCTGCCGACGGCGAAGGTGTGGATGTCCACGTTGGCCGGCACCGCGTCCAACGCCGGGTTCACGTCACCGCCGGAGAACCCGTCGGACAGGAAGACCACGATCTTGCGGGACTCGGTCTGCGCGGCGGTCACCGTCGTGGTGTCGACCACCGCGTCCGGGAAGAACGTCCCGGTCGGCACGCTCTTCGCGGTGAACAGGCCGGCCTGCCCCTGGCTCAGCGAGCCGAGGACCTCCTCGACGTCCCGGGCGCTGTTGGTGTTCTGGTCGGTGGCCGGGCCGGTCAGCGCCTGGTCCCCCGCGGCGGGCTGGAGGTCGGCGATCGCCGCGGTCGAGCCGAAGATGACCGTGCCGACCGTGCCGATCACCGAGGTGGGCTCGGCGGCGCGCTCGTTCAACGCGACCGAGGCCTCGATCTCGCACTGCAGGATGGTGCGTCCGGTGCCGTCGCAGCTGGCCGCGGTGCTCCCGGAGACATCGACCACATAGGTCAGCGCGGTGTCCTTCACCACCGTCGCCGAGCCGACCGATGCCGTGCCGGTCACCGTCACCGGGCCCTGCGGGAACACCGTGTCCTGCGCCGGGCTGTCGATGGTGACCGAAATCGCGGTGCCGCCGGGCAGTTGGCCGTCGACGGCCAACGCGGTACCGGCGAACACCGCCAGCACGACAGTGGCTGTCAATCCGGATCCGACGAGCGTTCTTCGTCTCATCCCGTCACTTCCCTAAATTGTGGGTTATGCCTCCCCGGTGGTGTGTCGGAAAATCGAACAAAGGGTTACCGCGACAATTACGAACGTAATAACCCGCGCGCGGGACAAAGAAATAGCGGAAATTGTCAGTGCGGTACCGGATGGCGCCGTTCCAGCGCCGCCCCTTCCACGTCGACATTGGGCAGTACGCGGTCCAGCCACTTCGGCAGCCACCACGCCCCGCGGCCGATCAGGTGCATCAGCGCCGGCATGAGCAGCATCCGCACGACGAACGCGTCGAGCAGCACGCCAACGCTGAGTCCGAACCCGACCGAGCGAATGATGTTCGAGTCGGAGAACACGAACCCGCCGAACACCGAGATCATGATCAGCGCGGCCGCGGTGACCACCGACCGGCCGGCGCGGAAACCCTGGGCGACGGCGAGCCGGGCCGTCGACCCGTGCACGAACGCCTCCCGCATCCCAGTCGCCAGGAACAACTGGTAGTCCATCGCGAGACCGAACAGGATGCCGACCAGAATGACGGGGAGGAAACTCAGAATCGGCCCGGTCGTGGAGACGCCGAACACCGAGCCAAGCCATCCCCACTGGAACACCGCGACGGTCGCGCCGTAGGTCGCCAGCAGCGACAGCACGAACCCGCCGGTCGCGACCAGCGGCACCAGGATCGACCGGAACACCACGATCATGATCAGCAGCGACAGGCCGACGACGACCGCGAGATAGGTCGGCAGCACGTCGGCGAGGTTCTCCGAGATGTCGATGTTGATCGCCGCCTGGCCGGCCACCCCGAGGTCGGTGCCCGCCAGCGACGTGCCGTCCAGCACGCCCGGGGCCCGCAGGTCGCGCACGAGCTGTTCGGTGGACGAGGAGTTGGGCCCGTCGGTCGGCTTCACCTGCAACGCGGTGAGCCGCCCGTCCTCGGAGACCGCGATCGGGGCCACGGCGTCGACGTCGCCGACGTCGGTGATCGCGCGCGCGATCTCCAGCTGCGCCATCGCGGTGGTGCCCTCGTCCAGCCCGGCCGGCAGGTCGGCGGTCACCAGCAGGGTGGCGTTGGAGCCCGCGCCGAACGCCTCCGAGGTGAGCTCGTAGGCCCGGTAGGTGCTGGAGTCGACCGGCTCGGAGGACCCGTCCGGCAGACCGAGGCGCATCGACAGCGCCGGCATGGCGATCACCAGCAGCGCGGCCACGCCGACCACGATGGTGACCACCGCGCGCAGCATGCTCATCGGCGCCACCTCGCCGCCGCTGACCGGTTTGGCCGACAGCCGCGCCCGAGCGCGGGCGCCGAGCACCCGCTCGCCGATGAGCCCGAGGATCGCCGGGGTCAGCGTCACGGCGATGATCACCGCGACCGCGACGCACACCGCGCCGACGGTGCCCATCACCCCGAGGAACGAGACGCCGGTGATGTTGAGCGCGAGCAGCGCGACGATCACCGTCGACCCGGCGAACAGGACCGCGTTGCCCGCGGTGCCGTTGGCCAGCGCGACCGACTCGTCCACGTCCATGCCGTGCGCGAGCTGTTTGCGGTGGCGGTTGACGATGAACAGCGAGTAGTCGATGCCGACGGCCAGGCCGAGCATCACGCCCAGCACCGGGGTGATGGAGGCCATCTGCACGATGTCGGAGAACCCGAGCGAGGCCAGCACGCCGATGCCGACGCCGACGATCGCGGTCACGATCGGCAGCGCCGCCGCGACCACCGTGCCGAGCATGACCAGCAGCACCACACACGCGATCACCAGCCCGACGGCCTCGCCGACGCCGAACACCTCGGGCACGCCCTGCGCGATGTCGGTGGAGTAGTCGACCGTGACGCCATCGACCTGGTTGCCGTCGAAGAAGTCGACGACCGCCTGCCTGGTCTCCTCGGACATCTCCAGCCGAGGCGTGGTGAACGCGACGTTGATCACCGCGACCGAGCCGTCCTCGGACACCAGGCCGATGCCGCCGGAGAGGTCGAGCAGCTCCTTGGCCATCTCCAGCTGCGCGCGCTGGGCCTCGAGCTCGGGGTTGGGCGTGCCGAGGGTGGCCGGCGCCTTGGCGAGCTGGGCCAGACCGCCCTCGACCTCGGCCGCCCGGCCGGCGCGCAGCTGCTCACTGGCGAACGGATCGACGACGTTCGCCACGTCGGGCAGCTCGTCCTTGGCCCGCGCGACGATCTCGGCGTAGGCCTGTTGCTGCGCGTCGGTGAACGCGGCGCCGTCGTCGGTGTGGATCACGACCAGGCCCGAGGCGCCGCTGTAGGCCGGCAGCTCTTGCGCGAGCTCGTCGATGACCTCGGAGGACGCGGTCCCGGGGATGTCGAAGTTGTTCGACAGGGTGCCGAACCCGAGCGCGAACCCGCCACCGGCGACCGCGAACACGACCACCCACGCGGCGACGACCCGCCACCCGCGCCGGGCAGCCGCCCTACCGATCCGATACAACCACTCCGCCACGCGTCACTCCCTAGATCTCCGTTGCACGGCACGATACGTTGTGTCTCGTATTTCGCCGCAGGGAGGATCCCAGACATGGCGGGACCGGGGCGGCGTGGCCCCAAACGCAGTGAGGAAGCCCGGGTCGCGATCCTGGCGGCGGCCGCCGCGCGCGTGCTGGCCGACGGCTACGACCACCTGACGATGGAGCACATCGCGGCCGACGCGCGGGTCGGCAAGCAGACGATCTACCGGTGGTGGCCCTCGCGCAGCGCGCTGGTCGCCGACTGTCTGGCCGAGGGACTGCTGCTGCCGGAGCTGTTCGTCCCCAAGGACTCCGGCGACCTGCGCGCCGACGTCACGCGGTGGCTGGACAACATCGTCGCCTTCCTGACCGCGCCCGGCAACGGGGGCCTGCTGCACTCGCTCGTGGTCGCCGCCGCCGACAACCAGGACGTGGCCACCCGGTTGAACGACCGGCTCGGCATGTGGGAGATGCTCGGCGAGCGGTTCACCGCCGCGATCGCCGCCGGCCAACTGCCACCCGGCACCCCGGTCATCGAACTGGGCGACGCGCTGATCGGCGCGATCGTCCTGCGCGGCCTACGCCACGGCGACCTCGACACCGGGTTCACCCACCGGCTCACCGACCTCCTACTGCCCCCGAGAGACTGACGGTCAATAGCCCTGAATGCCCCATTCGGGACGTTGAACGTCCCGAATGGGGCATTCAGGGCGTTACAGCCAGGCGGTCTGTGGGGGCAGGGGCATGCCGGAGCGGCTGGCGGTGGTGATCGTGTCGCGGAAGGCCTTCGCGGCCGGGGACAGCGGCCGGTGCGGCACCCGGACCAGGGCGATCCGCCGGTTCATCGGCGGGTCGCCGAGCGGGCGGTGTTCCACACCGGCGAAGCCGACCAGCGGGAGCACCAGGCCGGGCACCGCGGACACGCCGAGGCCGGCGGCGACCAGCCCCGCCACCGCGCTGATGTTGCGGGCCTCGACGGCGTTGCGCGGGTGGGTGCCCGACTCCAGGAACGCGCGGTCGAGGTGTTGACGGATGCTCGTGGTGCGGTCGAAGGCGATGAACGCCTCGCCTGCCAGGTCGGCCCAGGTGACCACCTGGCGCTGGGCGAACGGGTGGCCGGGCGGGAACACGCAACAGAACCGGTCGCGCGCCACCGGGGTCACGGCCAGGTCGTCGATCGGGTCGTCGGTCGCGGAGACCACGGTGACCGCGAAGTCGACCACCCCGGCCCGCACCCGCGCCAGCACCTCGCCCGCGAGCGCGTCCTCGATGGACAGTTCGACCGCCGGGTGGGCGCGCTGGTAGCCGGACACGATGGCGGGCAGCAGGATCGCCGCCAACGACGGCAGCGTCGCCACCCGCACTCGGCCGCGCTGCCCGTCGAGCAGGCCGGCGAAGTGCCGCAGGTTCGCCTCGAACGCGGCCACCGTCACCCGCGCCAGCGCCACGAACTCCCGGCCCTCGGCGGTCGGCTCCAGCCTGCGGGTGGTCCGCTCGAACAGCGCGACCCCCAGCCTGCGTTCGACCTCGAGCACCGTCCTGGACAGCGAGGACTGCGCCTGGAGCAACGACTCCGCCGCCGAGGTGACGCTGCCCGCGTCGTGCACCGCGATGACGACCCGCAGCTGCTGAACAGTCAGATCCATGCGCACAGCGCATCAATCTATCGAATACTGATGCTTGCCCGCGATAGGTGGCGGCCGGGAAGGTGAGCGCGACGCCGCAGGAGGTCAACGATGCTCGCCGCGAGTGGTTTCCTCACCATTGCCCTGTTCCTGGTCGCCGTGCTGTCCAGGCGGGTCTCCGTCCTCATCGCACTGACCGCCCTGCCGATCCTGGTCGCGCTGGTCGCCGGCTTCGGTGGTGACCTCGGCACCCTGATCGGCGACGGGCTGCTCACGGTGGCGCCGGTCGCGATCATGATCACCTTCGCGGTGCTGTACTTCAGCCTGATGGTCGACGCCGGCCTGTTCGACCCGGCGGTCGCCCGGGTGCTGCGCTGGGCCAAGGGCGACCCGCTCAGGATCACCGTCGGCACCGCGGTGCTGACGCTGCTGGTCGCGCTCGACGGCGACGGCGCGTCCACGTTCCTGATCACCGTGTCGGCCATGCTGCCGATCTACAAACGACTCGGCATGCGCAGGCTCGTGCTCGCCGGGGTGATCTGCCTTGGCGCGGGCGTGATGAACATGGTGCCCTGGGGCGGCCCGACCGCACGGGCGATGGCCGCGCTCAAGCTCGACAGCGCGGAGGTGTTCGTGCCGGCGATCCCCGCGATGGCCGCCGGCATCGTGTGGGTGCTGGTCGCCGCCTACCTGATCGGCCGCACCGAACGTAGGCGGCTGGGCGTGATCGAGCTGGACGAGGTCGTGCCGCCCACCGAGCCGAGGGCGGGGCTCGACCGGTTCCGGTTCTGGTTCAACGTGGTGCTGACCCTCGCGCTGATCGGCGTGCTGCTGGCCCAGCTGATGGCGCTCGAGGTCGTGTTCGTGATCGCGTTCGTCATCGCGGTGATCGTGAACCGTCCATCGTGGACCCAGCAGCAGGACCTGTTCGCCAAGCACGGAAACAACGTCGTGCTGGTCACCACGATGATCTTCGCGGCCGGGGTGTTCACCGGGATCCTCGGTGGCACCGGCATGATCGAGGCGATGGCCAGGTGGCTGGTGGACATCATCCCGGACGGCGCCGGTGGCGCGCTGCCGGTCATGGTGGCGGTCACGAGCATGCCGCTGTCGCTGGTGTTCACCCCGGACGCCTACTACTTCGGGGTGCTGCCGGTACTCGCGGAGACCTCGGCGGCCTTCGGCGGCAGCGCGGCCGAGGTCGGCACAGCCGCCATTCTCGGCCAGATGACCACCGGCTTCCCGCTCAGCCCGCTGACCGCGTCCACGTTCATCCTGGTGGGCATGAGCGGCGTCGATCTCGGCGCACACCAACGGTTCATCTTCAAGTGGGCGTTCGGCACCACGCTGGTCATGACGGCCGTCGCGCTGGTCACCGGCGCCATCTCGTTCTAGGAGGAATCCGCTTGCGCAGCACCAGGATCGGCAGTGGGGCGGGGTTCTCCGGCGACCGGGTCGAACCGGCGGCGGACCTGCTGGCGCGGGGGTCGCTGGCCGACCTGGTGCTGGAGTGCCTCGGCGAACGCACCGTGGCCCAGGCACAGCAACGAAAGCTCGCCGACCCGGCGCTGGGCTACGAGAGACGGCTGCCGGCCAGGTTCACCCGGCTGCTGCCACTGGCCATCGGCAACGGCGTCCGGGTGATCACCAACATGGGCGCGGCCAACCCGCTGGCCGCCGGGGAGGTCACCAGGACGCTGATGTCCGCGCTCGGTCTGCGCGGCACGGTCGCCGTGGTCACCGGCGACGACGTGCTCGCCGACCTCGACCTGGACGCGCCGGCCTGGGAGACCGGCCGTCCACTGCGGACACACGGGGAGATCGTGTCCGCCAACGCCTATCTCGGCGCGGACGCGCTGCTGCCGGCGCTGGCCGCGGACGTGGTGATCACCGGCCGGGTGGCCGACCCGTCGCTGTTCCTCGCACCGCTGGCCGACCGGCTCGGGTGGGACCTCGCCGACGTGCCGCGCGCCGCGGCCGGCACCCTGGTCGGGCACCTGCTGGAGTGTGCCGGCCAGCTCACCGGCGGCTACTTCGCCGACCCCGGCTACCAGGACGTGCCCGACCTCGCCGCGCTCGGCTTCCCGTTCGCCGACGTCACCGCCGACGGGGTCGCCCGGCTGGGCAAGCTGCCCGGCACCGGCGGCCTGCTGTCCAGGGCCACGGTCCGCGAGCAGCTGCTGTACGAGATCACCGACCCGGCCGCCTACCGCACCCCGGACGTGGTGCTGGACGTGCGCGGGGTGCGGGTGACCGACGACCTCACGGTGTCCGGCGCCGTCGGCGCGGTCCGGCCCGACGAGCTGAAGGTGAGCGTCGGCTACCGCGCCGGGTCCAAGGTGGAGGCCGAGATCTCCTATGTCGGCCCGAACGCCGCCCGGCGCGGCGCGCTGGCCGCGGACATCGTCGGCACCAGGCTGGCCGGACTGCCGCTGCGCGCCGAGGTGCTGGGCGGGGAGACCGACTGCCGGCTGCGGGTGGCCGCGATCAGCCACGATCCCGCGCTGCTCGACCGCGTCGGCGACGAGGTGGAGTCGTTGTACACCAACGGTCCCGCCGGCGGCGGCGGGGTACGCGTGCACGTCACCGAGGTGCTCGGCATCGCCTCGACGCTCATCCCCCGCGCCGCCGTCCGGCCGGCCGTGACCCTGTTGGAGGTCACCGATGCTGCTTCATGAGCTGGCCCACTGCCGCGCGGGCGACAAGGGCAACGTCGCGACGCTGTCGGTGTTTCCCCGCGATGACGCCGACTATCCGCTGCTGGTGCGGACACTGACCGCCGACCGGGTGCGCGCGCACCTCGCGGAGTTCGTCGAGGGCGAGGTCACCCGGCACGAGCTGCCCGGCCTGTGCGCGCTGCACTTCGTGTGCCACCAGGTGATCGACGGTGGCGTCACCACCTCACTGGCCCTGGACACCCACGGCAAGTCCCTGAGTTCCCGGTTGCTCACCCTGGAAGTCTGATGAGGCAGGTAGCGGCCCCCGAACCGCAGCGAAGGGTCCCTTCACCGCGCCCAGTGCAGCGAAGGGACCCTTCGCTGCGGTGAGGTCGGCGGGCAGCCGGCGACCCGGGGCGGGCGACGCTACCGGCCGGCGGCGGTGAACAGCGGTGGCAGCACGCGCAGCATGAGCGTGGACCACACCAGGTGGGTGACCATCGGCGCCCCGACGCCGCCGGTGGCCCGGCGCTGCAGTCCGAACACGACACCCATCACCGCGGCCGCGGCCACCAGCGCGGGGTTCCTGGTGGCGGCGGTGACCAGCACGTACGTGCCGGTCGAGGCGACCACCGGCATCCGGTCGCCGACCGCGACATAGACGGCCTGCCGGAAGAACAGCTCCTCGGCAACACCGTTGACCAGTGTCGTCGCCAGCACCGCGCGGTCGCCGCCCCGGTTGGCATAGGCCAGCACGGAGGTCAGCATCCGACGCAGCGGCGGCAGGTGGCGGCCCACCATGGCCACGCCGTAGAACGGCAGGAACGCCAGCACGCCGAGCGCGGCCGGTGCCAGCACCCCGCGGCCGGGGCGTCCCCACTGGACCGGACCGGCCAGCAGGCCGCCGCCCGCCCAGGTGGCCGCGGTCGCCGCGGTCAGCACGTAGAAGCGGGGCGACCCCGGTGGGCTGGCCAGCGACGCGCCGAGCAGACCGGTGCCGGTCACCGCGGCGGCCGCGACCGCGCGGCGGCGTAACCTCCTCATCGGGTGCTGGTCTCCTTCGCCCGTTCGGCCAGCGCGGCGATCACGGCGTCGTCGAAGGTCAGCGGGTCGTGCGGGACCACGTCGTCGATGCCGTGGTCGTTGACCACCACCTCGGTGCTCATCGAGTCGATCAGCGCTCGGCTGGTGTGCGCGTCCACGTTGGCGAACAGCGCGATCCACCGCGCGGACAGCCAGGTCACCGGTTCCACCATCGGCACCATCGCGGGCAGGATCGGCATGTACCGGCCCTCGATCACCGCCAGCCTGCGCATCATCTCCAGGTAGGAGAACACGTCCGGGCCGCCGATCTCGAACACCCGGCCGGCCGCCGCCGGCAGGTCGAGCACGCGCACCAGGTAGTGGATGACGTCGGCGACCGCGACCGGCTGGCACCTGGTGTTGGTCCAGCGCGGCACCACCATCGCCGGCAGGCGTTCCACCAGCTTGCGGGTCATCTCCCAGGAGATGCCGCCGTGGCCGACGATGATGCCGGCGCGCAGCGTGGTGACCGGCACCCCGGTCGCCCCGAGCAGGGACTCCACCTCACGGCGACTGCCGAGGTGCTCGGACAGGCGCTCGTCGTCGGCGCCCAGGCCGCTCAGGTACACGATCCGGCGCAGGCCGGCCACGTTCGCGGCGTGCGCGAACGCGGTCGCCGCCCGCGCGTCCCGCTCGGCGAACTGCCGTTCGGCCAGCGAGTGCACCAGGTAGTAGGCCGCGTCGCAGTCCTGGGTGGCCAGCGCGAGCGAGTCGGCGTCGTGCACGTCGCCGTACACCGGGCTCCCCGCGCCGTCGTACTCCTCGACCCGGCGGGTCATCGCCCGCACCTCGTGCCCCTCGTCCACCAGCGCGGCGGCGAGCCGCCGACCGACGAACCCGGACGCTCCGGTGACCAGTACTCGCATGACCGTCAAGTCTCACCGAACCCGCGCGGTTCCGCTCGCTCAGCCGGTCCGTCACCCAGACGGTGGGTGGCGGCCGGGGCCGCCACCCACCCACCGGCTACGGCGTCCAGGCCGCGGCCACGCTCCAGCTGACATCCACGTCGTAGGACGACGGGTTGTCATAGATGTGCGCACCGCCGCTGGAGGCCACCCAGACCTCCTCCGCGTAGTGGCGCATGTTGGTGCCCAACTCGTTGATCGACGTCAGCCGCACCGAACCCGCGCTCGACCCCGGCTGCGCGCAGAACGTCGCGTCCTTGCGGTAGACGTCGCTGTTCTCGGTGCCCGCCAACCGCACCCGGAACGACTGGTGGCGCAGATAGCTGCCGGGGAAGTTGCGCGCCTCGAACGAGTAGCACGACGGGTCGGCCAGACCCCGCCGCACCACGAAGGTGGCGTCCGACTTCAGTACCGCCGAGCTCGCCGAGGTCACCACGTCGGTGCGCGCCAGGCTGTCCTGGTGGCGCAGGTAGCGGTCGGTGAACCCCGGTGTGGTCACCCGCAGCGACCTGGTCTGGTCCAGCGGCAGGTCGGCGGCACTGCGCCACAACGGGATCACCGCGGCCCAGGTCGTGTCGGCCGCGAAACCGGCCGCGGTGTCCCACGGGTTCGACCCGCCCTCCCGTGCCAGGTAAACCAGCTCGTTGTGGTGCCGGATGAACGCGCCGGGGTTGTTGAACGACTCCAGCGCGGTCGCCCCGTGGCCCTGCCTGGCGCAGAACGTGGCGTCGCCGTTGAACGTCGCCGACCCGTCGGAGGCGTCGAGGCGGATCCGCGAGCTGGCGTGCCGCAGGTAGCGGCCGGGCGCGTTGCGGGCCTCGAAGGACACACAGGACGCGTTGGCCAGGCCGGGGCGCACCAGGAACGTGGCGTCCTTCTTCAGCAGATCGGTGCCACTGTCCACATCGGTCCGGCCGAGACTGTCCTGGTGGCGCAGATAGCGGTTGGTGTACCCGGGGGTGGTGACCCGCAGCGACACCGCCTCACCGCGCCCCACCTCGGTGCCCGCCGCCTGCGCGAGCACCCGCCGGTTGACCTCCAGCACCCGCGCCGCGGTCATCTTCAGCACCCGCCGGTCGTAGGTGTAGAACCCGTTGACCTCGTTCTCCAGGTCGTAGGGCTCGGTGTAGACCGAGCCGGACAGTCCCCTGGTCTGGACGAACCGGCCGACCTCGCGGGTGATCTCGACATACCGGTTGGTCAGCGAGGTCTCGTCGGGATACAGGTCGCCGTAGGCGAATCCGGCACCCGGCTCCCACTCGTGGCCGACCACGCGCCTGCCGAGCCCGCCGTACTCACCGAGCACCGCCACCCGGGTGGCCGTCGGCGGTCGGGTGCCAGAGGACATCTGGTAGCCGTGGTCGTCGATGATGTCCCCATTGGACGGTTCGGGGTCCGACACACAGCAGTTCGAGCCGGAGTTGTGGTTGATCAGCCTGCTCGAGTCGATCGAGCGCACCAGGTCGACGATCCGCCCGTTGTCGTACTCGCCCCAGCCCTCGTTGAACGGCACCCACTGCACGATCGAGGTGATGCCGATCAGGTTCTCCACCATCCGGCGTAGCTCGGACTCGTAGTTCGCGTGCGCCCGCGCCGGCACGTCGTCGACCGCGTCCAGTGCCGGCATGTCCTGCCAGACAAGCAGTCCGAGCCGGTCGGCGTGATAGAACCAGCGGGCGGGCTCGACCTTGATGTGCTTGCGCACCATGTTGAACCCGAGCGCCTTCTGCCGTTCGAGGTCGAAGCGCAGCGCCTCGTCGGTCGGCGCGGTGTAGATCCCGTCCGGCCAGTAGCCCTGGTCCAGGGTGCCGAGTTGGTAGACGAACTTGCCGTTCAGCAGCGGGCGCATGACCCCGCCGACGACCGCCTTGCCAAGGGAGCGCATGCCGAAGTAGCCGGTGACCACATCGGACCCCATGGTCACCCGCAGGTCGTAGAGGAACGGGTCGTCCGGCGACCACAGTCGCGCGTTGGGTACCGGGATCCGCAGGTGCGTGCCGACGGTCCCGGTGGCCGAGCCGATCACCGTCGTGCCGGTGCGCACCTCGGCGGTCACCTGCTGGCCCGCGGTGCCGCGCACGACCAGGTCGAGCACCCCCGCCGGCACGTCGGGCACGGTGTCCAGGCGGGTGATGTGGTTGGCCTGCACAGGTTCCAGCCACACCGTCTGCCAGATCCCGGACGCCGCCGTGTACCAGATCCCGCTCGGGTCGCGGCGCTGTTTGCCGATCGGGAACGTGCTGCCGTCGATCGGCGAGTACGCGCCGACGATGATCTCGTTGGCGCCGGCGCGCAGCGCGTCGGTGATGTCGAAGGAGAACGGGTCGAAGCCACCGGTGTGCGTGCCGACCCTGGTGCCGTTCACCCAGACCCTGGTCTCCCAGGTGACCGCGCCGAAGTTGAGCTTGACCCGCCGACCGTCCCAGGTGGACGGCACGGTGAACGTGCGGCGGTAGTACATGTTGTCCTCGTGGCGCTGGATCCCCGACAGCGCCGACTCGATCGGGTAGGGCACCAGCACGCCTTCGGGCAACGTCTGGCCGATCGGCGGCGAGTCCAGGTTGGGCGCGCCGGCGAACTCCCAGACGCCGTTGAGGTTGAGCCAGTCCGCGCGGACCAGCTGCGGGCGCGGGTACTCCGGCAGCGCGTTGGTCGGCGAGACCTGGTCGGTCCACGGGGTGCTCAGCGGTGGGGTCTTGGGTATCCACTCGGCCGCGTGCGCGGTCGGCGTGACCGCGACCGCGGCCGACGCCGCGATCAGCAGCGTCGTGATGCTGGCGAGGATCCGTCTCATGGGTGGTACTCCCTCATTCGGCGGTGAGCGCTTCGAGGCCGCTCGCCTGGGTGCGCCAGTCGGTCGGGTTGGGGCTGCCGCCCGCCCAGCGCCCGCCGAGCCGGTTGAGCGCGTCGCGGTCGGCGGCCCAGATGGTGTTCGCCTGGGTGCGCAGGAACGCCTGGTAGGCAGGCGATCCGGTGGCGGAGGCGAGGTCGGCGAGGTAGCGGACGAAGATGCCCTTGAACTGCTTCTGGTTGTCGTCACAGGTGTTCTGGCCGACGTCGCAGCTTTCGGTCAGCACGCCGGCACTGGTCAGCACCGGACTGGTGGTGCCGGCGTCGGCCAGGCGCCTGGCCGCGTCCAGGTAGCCGGTCTGGCCGGTGGCCCGCCAGGTTTCCAGCAGGCCGCCGATCGCCAGCCCCTGGTTGTAGGTCCACACGGTCTGGCCGTTGTTGCGGCAGTCGCGGGTCAGCCCGTCGTTGACCAGGTTCGCGGAGTTGACCAGACCGCTTGCCAGGTACCAGTCCGCGGCGGTGCGGGCCCTGGCCAGCCAGACCGTGTCGCCGGGGATACGCCGATGCAGCGACGCGGTCAGCCGCAGGTACTGGCCGGCGGTCACGGCGTTCTTGTAGGTGCGTTCCCGGTCCCACCACACCCCGCCGCCGCAGCTGGTCTGGTCCCAGAAGCCGTGCACGTAGTCGGCGATGGTCCTGGCCATGTCCAGGTAGCGGGTCTGTCCGGTGTGGTCGTAGGCGGCCACCCAGGCCAGCGCCCACCAGGCGCTGTCGTCGATGGACCGGCTGACGAAGTTGCCCTCGATCGGATCGGTCCCGCGCCCGCCGGCGGGGAAGGTACCCCGGTTGCGGTCGAAGGTGCGCGCGATGACCCAGTCGTAGCGGCGGTCGCCCGTGCGGGCGGCGTACTCGATGACCGAGGTGAGCGTGGCCGCCGAATTCCACCAGCTGCCGGCCCACCAGCCGTCGTACGGGTCGTAGGAGTACAGCAGTGCGTCGGCGGCCGCGGCCGCGCGGGCCGGGGCCGGTCGGGCCCATGCGGTGCAGCTGCCCTGTGGGTACTGGGCGGCCCGGCCACAGGCGCGCACCGCGCCGCCGTAGTGGCGGGCGCGCGGGTCACGGGTGGCGAACATGGTGGTCCTGGCCGAGGCGCCGGTGGCCGAGGTGCGGCCGAGCGACGAGCCGTCCGGCCAGCTCACCCCGGTGTCCCAGGAGCGGTCCAGCCAGATCTCGTCGCCGGCGCCGCCGGCCTCGATGGTCCCCCAGGCCATGCCGGTCCGGTCGACGTGCAGCCGGATCGTGCGGCCGTGCAACGTGGTTGGCGGCACCGGCTGGAGGTCACCGTCCGCGCCGCCGGCGTCGGTCCGGTCGCACTGGACGTCGCACACCATCGGGTACACCCAGTCGGTGCAGACGATCCCGGCGGCGTCGCCGCAGGCGCGGATGACGCCCCGCCGGTGTCCGCGCGGGTCGGCGATGTTGTACATCAGGGTGCGGGTGCCGGTCCAGGTGTCCGGGACGCTCGCCTTGCCGAGCAGGCCCTCCCAGGTGGCGCCGCCGTCCCACGAGCGGTCCAGCCAGACCGCGTCGCCGGTGGTACCGGCGTCGATGCTGCCCCACGCCATGCCGTCCACATCGGACACGTGGAGCACCAGCCGTCGGCCGTTGATGGTGCGCTCGGGCACCGGGAAGGTCTCCTGCCCGGCCTGGGACGGGTCGAGCCGGTCGCAGTGCAGGAAGCACACCTCGGCTCTCGGCTCTGCCTGTGCCGCTGCCTGTGCCGCTGCCGGCACGGTCAGTGTGCCGGCCACCAGCGCGGCGACCAGCGCGATCGCGGCCCTCACCGCAGGCCCCAGAGGTGGTCGGCCGTCCCCGTGTCGGCGAACTGGACGACCTGCGCCGAGTCGGCGTGGGACATGCCGTCGACCGCGAGCACCTTGCCCGAGTTGGCGTTCTGCAGCCGCCACACGTTGTCCGTGCTCGACCGCAGCCGCCACAGATGGTCCCTGGTCCCGATGTCGGTGAACTGCACCACCCACGCCGAGTCCGCTGTGGACATCCGATCGACGGCCAGCACCTTGCCGGCGTGCCGGTTGCGGATCCGGAAGTAGCCGTCCTCGTCCGGCAGGAACTCCCAGTCGTGGTCGGGCGTGCCGTCATCGGCGTACTGCACCACCCGCGCCGAGTCCGCTGTGGACATCTGGTCGACGGCCAGCACCTTGGTGGAGTTGAGGTTGGACACCCGGACGAACCCGTCCGGGATGATCCGCCACAGGTGGTCGGCGGTGCCGTTGTCGTCGAACTGCACCACCGGCGCGGAGTTCTCCGTGGACATCAGGTCGACGCCGAGCACCTTCGCCGAGTGCCGGTTGCGCAGCCGGAACCAGCCGTCGCCGTTGTCCACCAGCTCCCACACGTGGTCGGGGGTGCCGGTGTCGCCGAACTGCGCGGCGGGCGCGGAGTTCGCGGTCGACATGCCATCGATGCCCAGCACCCGGCCGGAGTGCTCGCTGCCGACCTTCACCCGGCCGTTGCCGCAGTCCACCAGCCGCCACCGGTGGTCGGCCGTGCCGTTGTCGTCGAACTGGACGATCCTGGCCCCGTCGGCCGTGGACATGCCGTCGATGCCCAGCACCTTGCCGCTGTGCCGGTTCTGGATCCGGCACAGCACGCCCGGGGTGCCCCAGCCGGCGGATCCGCCGGTCTGTGGGAACGCGGTGATCCGCAGCCGGGCCGCGCCCATCGGCACCAACGTCACCGGCCGCACGGGCGCGGCCGTGGCGACCGGGCCGCCCTGCAACGTGCCGACGACGTGCTCGCTGTCGGCGGTCCAGTCCGGGATGTCCCGTGCCTGCGCGGTGATCCGGATCGGTGTGCTGGCCAGGGTGAACGGGTCGTCGACATCGCCGCCGGTGCGCACGGTCAGCGCCGCGCCGGGCACCAGGCCGACGTTCCACGCCGAGCCGGGCGTGACCTCGTACTCCGGCCAGGCCTCGGTGCCGCCGTAGCGGCGCCACCGCTCGTCGATCTCCAGGGAGAAGGTCAGCGGGCCGTGGTCCACCGACACCGCGTGGTGGTTGCGTTGCCAGACCTGGGTTCTCGGCGTCATCGGCAGCCGCAGGACCACGGTGTCGCCGCTGGTCCAGGTCCGGTTGACGGTGACGAACCGGGGGCCGCCCGCCGCGCCGACCGCGGCGCCGTTGACCGTCAGCACCGGGTTCGCGCACCAGCCGGGTATCCGCACCGCGAACCCGAACGCGCGCGGCGCCGGCAGCGCGAACCGGAAGGTGATGGTGTCCCCGAACGGATAGTCGGTCTGCTCGGTGATGGTGACCTGGTCGGCGGTCACCGAACACGGCCCGTACAGCGACGCGGCCAGCCCGCCGCCGGGCAGTGACAGCCACATCTCCTCGACGAAGTAGGGCCAGCCCTGGCCGTAGTTGTGCGGACAGCAGCGGTACTGGTCGATGCCGGGTTTGTAGGCCTGCATGGCGAACTCGTTCTGGAACTGCCGCCGGCCCTTGCCGACGTCGTCCAGCCACACCGAGTTGGCGCTGGTGACGTAGTGGCAGACCTTGCCGAGCGGATCCAGGCTCGGAGCAAGCAGGTTGAACGCGAGCTCCTCGGTGCGGTCGGCCCACACCGGGTCGCCGGTGAGCCTGGTCAGCAACTCGTGGCTGGCCATCAGCTCCACCACACCGCAGGTCTCGAACCCCTGGCGGGGATCACCGAAGCCGGGTCGGGCGTTCTCGTCGCCGGCGAACCCGCCGCCGGGGAACTGGCCGTAGGTGGCCATCATCCGGTCGTAGACCCGGTAGACCGATGCGCGATGAGTGTCCTCACCGGACAGCTGCCAGTACTGGGCCGGCTCCCGGAACCCCTGCGCGAAGTTGACGTTGTGCAGGCTCGGGATGTTGTCCACCCAGTTCGCCGAGTGCAGGTGGATGCGGTGGGTGAGGTCGAGCAGGGTGGCATCGCCGGTCCGGTCGTACAGCCAGTGCAGCACGTCGATCGTGTCGCCCCAGCGGGTGGTGCCCCAGCCGTCGACGAACACCGCGTTCGGTTGCCTGGCCACGAACTGGAAGTACCGGGTGAGCAGCCCGTCGATCCGGGTGTCCTGGTGGTACTCGGCCCAGGAGCGCAGCGCGTGCAGCATCGGCATGTGCGGCCACAGGTCGGCGTGCCCGAACTGCGAGGAGCGGTGCTGGGCCGGCCCGAAGTAGCCGTCGGCGGCCTGGGTGGCGATGACCGCCTCGATCCAGCGCTCGGTGTCCGCGAGCACCCGCGAGTCGCCGGTGACGTAGCCGAGGTCGCCGAAACCGCGCAGCCAGTAGGGCAGTTCCTCCCAGCCGGCGCGATCGGACTGGACCCAGCCGCAGTCGTCGTAGCGCAGGAAGTGGGAGACCTCCTGGAACCGGCCGTTGAGCCCGTTGACCTGCCGGTCCAGTTGGGTGGCCAGCCACCCGGCCGGCCGGACCGCGCCGGGTGGGAGTCGATGGAAGGCCGCCGGCCGAAGCGGCGGACGGCGGCCGGGGTCGGCGACCGCGGCGGTTCTCGCGGTCAGGGCGCCACCGATGGCCAGTGCGCCACCGGTCAGGAAAGTACGTCGCTGTACTGACATGTCTGCTCCAGGTGCAGGGGGGTCCTGGTGCTGTTCGGTTATGGCGTGGTGCTCTCGCGGATCTCCAGGGTGAACGGGATCGAGATGTCCTCGGGTGGGAACTCGGGGTCGATGCGCCTGCGGTTGACCAGGTCGACCGCCGTGGTGGCGAGCGCGGTCTTGTCCGGGGCGATGGTGGTCAGGGACGGGACGCTGTAGGCGCTGTACTCGGCGTTGTCGAAGCCGGCGATCGCGACGTCGCGCGGCACGTCCAGGCCGCGGTCGACCGCCGCCCGGACCGCGCCCTGGGCGAGCAGGTCGTTGAAACAGAACACCGCGTCCGGCGGATCGGCCAGGTCCAGCAACCGGTCCATGGCCGCCGCGCCGTCGCGGTGGTGGTAGCGCAACGCCTCGGCGACCAGGTCGTCGCGCGGGGGCAGCCCGGCCTCGGTGAGCGCCGCGCGGTAGCCGGACAGCCGTTGTGCGGCGGTCCCTCTGGTCGGGTGGTGGCCGATGACCGCGATCCGCCGCCGCCCGATGTCGACCAGGTGGCGCACCGCGGTGTGCGCCGCGCGGACGTTGTCGATGCCGACGTGGTCCAGCGGCAACGCCAGCGAGTGCTCGCCGAGCAGCACGACCGGCACGCCGATCGCGGTGAGGTCGCCCGCCTCGACGGCCTGCGGGCTGACCAGCGCGCCGTCGACCAGGTGCGGCCCGAGGGCGGCCAGGGTGTCGCGTTCGCGGTCCCGGTCGCCCTGGGTCTGCTCGATCAGCACGTTCCAGTCCAGCCGCGCGGCGGCCTCGATGACTCCGCCGGCCAGCTCGCCGAAGTAGGGGATGCTCAGTTCGGGCACCACCAGCGCGATGAACCCGGTGCGCCCGCGCCGCAGGTTGCGCGCGCCGACGTTGGGCCGGTAGCCGGTGGCGACCAGCGCGTCCTCCACCCGGCGGCGGTTCTCCGGCTTCACGAACTCGTAGCCGTTGACCACGTTGGACACGGTCTTCACGGACACCCCGGCGAGCACCGCGACATCCCTGAGCGTGGCCATGCCGCTGAGCCTACCGCTTTTACAACGATGTACCAACGATGGAATCAGGCAAACCGGCTTCCCAGGAAATGGGACGCCGCGCCAACCCGGCCGGCGACCGGCATCATCAGATAGCCGGCGCGGCGAGAGAGGCAGCGGAATGACCCAGCGCGAGGACCTCACCCACGAAGCCACCTACGACCGGGCACGCCTCGGCAGACGGACGTTCCTGCGACTGGCGACCATCACCACCGCGGCCGTGCCACTGGCGAGTCCACTGTGGACCGCCACGGCCGCGGCCAAGGCCGGCCCGATCGTGAAACCGTTGCCGGCGGACACGTTCATCGTGCACGGCACCAACGCCGAGACCCGGTGGGAGGCGCTGTCCGGAGTGGGCAACCTGGTGCCGGCCGACCGCTTCTTCGTGCGCAACCACACGCTGACCCCGTCGCTGTCGGCCGACACCTGGCGCCTCCAGCTGTTCGGCAGCGGTCTACTCGGCGCGCCGCCGGCGGACAACCCGGTCGAGTTCACCTACCAGGACCTGCTCGACCTGCCAGCCGAGACGGTCACCGCGCGGATCGAGTGCGCCGGCAACGGCCGGAGTCTCTTCACCACCCAGCAGGGCCAGACGGTCTCCGGCACCCCGTGGCGGCTCGGTGCGGTCGGCGTCGCGCGCTGGCGCGGGGTCCCACTGTCCACTGTGCTCGAACGGGCCGGGCTGACACCCGCCGCGGTCGACGTGCTCCCCCACGGGCTCGACCCGGACTACGTCACCGGCGGGGTCAACCTCGGCCCGGTGCGCCGGCCGCTGCCCGTACGCAAGGCGCTCAAGGACGTCCTGGTCGCCTACGAGATGAACGGCGAGCCGCTGCCGCCCGATCACGGCTTCCCGGCCCGGCTGGTGGTGCCGGACTGGATCGGCATCTCCTCGATCAAGTGGCTCGGCCGCATCGAGGTGTCCGACACCCCGTTGCTGTCGCCGTGGAACACCCAGTTCTACCGGTACTTCGGCCCGGACTACCCGCCGGAGGGCGAACTTCTCGGCGCGCAGAACACCAAGAGCGCCTTCGAACTGCCATGGGAGGGCACACTGTCCGCCGGCCGCACCCACCAGCTGCGCGGCCGGTCGTGGTCGGGCACCGGCGGCATCCGCAGGGTCGAGGTCAGCACCGACGGCCACTCCTGGCACCGCGCGACCCCGCAGGGCAGCGGGAACGGCTGGCAGAGCTGGTCTGTTCCCTGGCGCCCCACGGCGCCCGGCGCGTACACGCTGCGCGCCCGCGCCACCGACCGCACCGGCGCCACCCAGCAGGACAGCACGCCCTACAACACCCAGGGCTACCTGTTCGGCGCGGTGGTCGGGCATCCGGTCACGGTGGCCGCCTAGCCGACCAGCAGGCCGTCGAGGGCGTAGCCGACCAGCCGGGCCGCCTGCTCGGCCGACGCGTGCTCCTGGGTCCACGCGCCCGCGTTCATCAGCGCGAACACGTCGGCCCCGGTCACCTCCGGCCGCACCACCCCGGCGCGCACCGCGAGCGTGACCAGCCGCTCGCCGATGCCGTCCATCCGGGTGCAGGACGCGTGCAGCTCCGATGCCTCGTCGTCGACGCCGTCGGCGAGCATGGCGGCGAGCCCGTGGTAGGTCGCGGCGTGCTCGACGACCAGCGCCACCCACCGGCGCAGCGCCGTCCCGGGCGGCTCGCCGGCCAGCGCGTCCCCCTCGGCGAACAGCGCCTCGTTCCGTTCCCGCAGTACCGCGCCGACCAGTGCCCGCCGGTTCGGGAAGTGGCCGTACAGGGTGCCGATCGCCACGCCGGCACGGCGCGCGATGCCCTCCAGCGACGCGCCGGTGCCCTGGTCGCGGAACACCACGTCGGCCTCCGCGAGCAACCGGTCGTAGTTGCGGCGCGCGTCCGCTCTCGGCCGCCTGGGTGCCACCCTTGCCTCCCGATTAATCTGAGGTAGCCTCGACTTAACTACTCGAGTCACCCTCAGCTTAACGGGAGATCCCGATGATCCTGGTCTTCGGCGCGACCGGCAGTATCGGCCGCCACCTCGTCCACCAGCTGCGCGACGTCACCGCGTTCGTGCGCGACCGGGCCAGGGGCGAGGCGCTCGGCTGCCCGTACGTGGTCGGCGACCTCGACGACCCCGACTCGGTGGCCGCCGCGCTGACCGGCGTCGACCGGGTGTTCCTCAACGCCGGCGGCGCCCAGCCGGCCGACGGCGAGCAACCGATGATCCGCCAGCAGCGCGCGGTGATCGACGCCGCCGTCGCGGCCGGGGTCGGCCACGTGGTGAAGCTGTCGGTCTGGCACGCCCGCGAGGGCGGGCGGCTCGCCGAGGGCGCGCACTGGGTGATCGAGGAACACCTCAGGGCCTCCGGGCTCGGCTGGAGCATCGTGCAACCGAACGGGTTCATGCAGAACTTCCGCACCGGCGCGGCGGTGTTCACCGAGCACGGGGACATCCTCGGTGCCTACGGCGACACCCGAGTGTCCTATGTGGACTGCGTGGACATCGCGGCGAGCGCGGCCGCGCTGCTGACCGGCGACCCGAGGCATAGTGAGACGTTCGTCCTCACCGGGCCGGAGGCGTTGACCCACACCGAGATCGCCGCCAGGCTCTCGGCCGTGGCCGGCAGGCGGATCCACTACGTCGACCTGCCGGCGGGCGCGTTCGCCACCCGGCTGGCCGCGCTCGGCCTGCCGGCGGACTTCGCCGACGACGTGGCCACGTTGTTCGCCCAGGCGTCGGACGGCAGGCTCGCGGCCACCACGACCGCGGTCGCCGACCTCACCGGCCGCCCGGCCCGCACGTTCGACGAGTTCCTGCGCGACAACGCCGAGACCGTGCGGGCGTCCTGGTCAGCGTGACGGCAGACCGAGGTGGTCCCGCAGCGTGCTGCCGGTGTACTCGGTGCGGAACACGCCGCGCTCCTGCAGCAGCGGGACCACCTGGTCGACGAGGACGTCCAGCCCGCCCGGGGTGATGTGCGGGACGAGGATGAACCCGTCGCTCGCGTTCTGCTGCACCAGGTGGTTGATCTCGTGAGCGACCGTGGCCGGTGAGCCGACGAACGTCTGCCGGGCGCTGACCTCGATCATCAGCTCGCGGATCGACAGGTTCTTCTCCGCCGCCAGCGCCCGCCACTCCTGGGCCCTGGCAACGGGATCCCGCGTCATCCGCACGCTCGCCCTGCCCTTGGACACGGTGTTCTCCCCCGCGACCGGGTCCTCGGCCGGCAGCGGCCCGTCCGGGTCGTAGGCGGACAGGTCCCGGTTCCACACCTGTTCGAGCAGCTTGATCGCGGTCTGCCCGCTCACCTGCTGGCGGCGCACGATGCCGGCCAACTCGCGCGCGTCGGCGTCGGTGTCGCCGAGCACGAACGTGGCCGCCGGCAACACCTTCAGCGAGTCCGGTGTGCGGCCGTACTTCGCGAGCCTGCCCTTGACGTCGCGGTAGAACGCCTGGCCAGCCTCGAGGGTGCCGTGCCGGGAGAAGATCGCGTCGGCGGTGGCGGCGGCGAACTCGCGGCCGTCGTCGGAGTCGCCGGCCTGGAAGATCACCGGTCTGCCCTGCGGGCTGGTGGGCACGGTGAACCGGCCGGCGATGTCGAAGTGGTCGTCGCGGTGGGCGAACCCGCCCGGTGCCGAACCGGCCAGGAACCGGCCGGATTCCTTGTCCGCCAGGATCTCCTCGCCGCGCCACGAGTCGAACAGGGTCCACGCGGCGCGCAGGAACTGCTCGGCCCGCCGGTAGCGGTCGGGCTCGGCGAGGAAGCCGCCGCGCCGGAAGTTCTCGCCGGTGAACGCGTCCCACGAGGTGACCACGTTCCACGCGGCCCGCCCGCCGGAGAGGTGGTCCAGCGAGGCGAACTGCCGCGCCACCTCGAAGGGCTCGTTGAACGTGGAGTTGATCGTGCCGGCCAGCCCGAGCCGGGTGGTGACCGCGGAGAGCGCGGCGAGCACGGCGAACGTGTCCGGCCGGCCGACCACGTCGAGGTCGTAGAGCACGCCGCCCTGCTCACGCAGCCGCAGCCCTTCGGCGAGGAACATGAAGTCGAACTTGCCCCGTTCCGCCGTACGCGCGAAGTGCTCGAACGAGGAGAACTCGATGTGGCTACCCGCCTCGGGGTCACTCCACACGGTCGTGTTGTTCACCCCGGGAAAATGCGCGGCCAGATGTACTTGTTTGGTCATCGGGTCACTTCCGCGTACCGGTTGGCTGGTGTGCCGAGGCCAAGGCGATCGCGCAGGGTGCCGCCGGGGTAGGAACGGCGGAACCGGCCGGCTGCCTGTAAGACGGGGACCAGGCCACGGGTGATGGCCTCGAGGTCGTGGGGCAGGCGGCCCGGCCGCAGCCGGAAACCGGTCAACCCGGCGGCCTGCCAGGCGAACAGCTGCTCGGCCAACGCGGCCGGCGTGCCGGTGAACACCGCCGCGTCCGAGGTGTAGGGCTCCCCGGCCAGCTCGTCGAGCCGGGCGAGCCCGTCCGCGGCGGCGCCCGGGGTGTCGTCGAGGAACACCACGAGATCACCGAACACGTGCGCCACCCCGTCGATGCGCTCGACGATGTCGGCCGCGTCGTCGGTGTCCTTCGGCGTCACGAACACGACGTCGGCCGACCGCTCGGCGAACCGGTACGCCGGGTCGGCGTGCGCCAGCGCGAACACCGGCGGCTGTCCCTGCGGCGGCCTCGGTGTGATGGACGGGCCCTTCACCGAGAACCAGCGCCCGGCGAAGTCGATGTAGTGCAGCTTGTCCCGGTCGACGAACCGGCCGGTCGCGGTGTCCCGGATCTCCGCGTCGTCCTCCCAGCTGTCCCACAGCCTGCCGAGCACCTCCACGTAGTCGGACGCCTCGGCCATCAGGTCGGCCACCAGCGCCGCGCCCCGCTCCACGCCGACCAGCTCCGGACGCCGGCCGACGTGGGCGATCTCGTCCTGGCTCGCCGACACCCGCACCCGCACGCCGGCCCGGCCGAGGCTCGCGTAGTCCAGCGTCGCGATCGCCTTCGAGATGTGGAAGGGCTCGGTGTGCGTCGCGACGACCGTTGGCACAAGGCCGATCCCGCTGGTGCGGGGCGCGACGGCGGACGCGATCAGCGCGGCGTCGAGGCGGCCGAGCACCCGGTCGGTGCGGCCGTCGGCGCCCGGCTGGAGGCTGAACGAGTCCTCGAACGTCACCAGGTCAAGCAGCCCGTGTTCGGCCTCGCGCACCAGGTCGGTCCAGTAGCCGGCGGTGAACAGCTCGGCCGGCCGAGCTGCCGGCTCCCGCCACGCCGCCGGATGCCAGCCGGCACCGTCCAACGCGACGGCGAGGTGTGGCGATGCGGCTCCTGCCACCGTCATCGCCACACCCCCGGCGCGGCGATGGGGAGCGCCGCCGCCAGCTCTCCCACCGCGGCGTCGACCGTGGCCCGCACGTCCGGTGCCAGCACCACGCCGGTCGGCGTGCGGTCGATCTGCTTGTCCAGCAGGAACAGTCCGGACACGACGTGCCGGGCGCCCAGCGCGGTGAGCACCGGGCGCAGCGCGTAGTCGATGGCGAGCTGGTGGATCGGCGCGCCGCCGGTCAGCACCGGCAGCACCGCCTTGCCGGCCAGCGCGGAGCCGGGCAGCAGGTCGAGAAACGTCTTCAGCACCCCCGAATAGGCCGCCTTGTACACCGGCGACCCCACGATCAGCGCGTCGGCCGCGGCGACGGCGGCCACCGCCTCCGCGACCGCCGGGTCCGCGGCGTCCGCGCCGAGCAGCGCCTCGGCCGGCAGCGCCCGCACCGGCACCACCCGCACGTCGTGCCCGTCGGCACTCAGCCCGGTCGCGATGTGCGCCAGCAGCGCGACCGTGCGGGAGTCGACCGACGGGCTACCCGCCAGCGCGATGATCGAGGACAAGTGAACCTCCATACCCGGTGGGCGGAAAGCGGCCGACCGTCCATTTTGGACTACGGATGGGCGGTGTGCCACCACTTCCATTCAGGCACGGACCTCGCTGGCAGGCAACAAAGTCCGCATCGTGGGACAGCGGTCAGTCCGGCGCGAACCGGGTGAGGATGTCCCGCGCCACCGCGTCGTTCTGCCGGAAGCCGGGGGCGTTGGTGCGGGGTCTGGTGAACGCGCCCGGGGAACGCGAGCTGGTGTGCGGGCCGAGCGCGAACCGGCGCGGGTGCGGGCTGCCGGACGCGTCGACCAGCAGCCCGGCGGTGCTGGTGTGCATCCGGCCGGTGCTGCGTTCGGCGTCCGGGTCGAGCAACACCTCCTCGGCCAGCTCGCCACGGCCGAACATGGCGCGCAGCAACGGATCGGTGGCCCGCTGGATGCTCGGCGCCGGCAGCCGCGCGTCCACCAGGGTGGCCGCCTCGACCGTGCCCGGCACGGCCGGGCTGACCGCGACGAACCGGTCGCCATCGACCCGCACCCGCATGTCCGGCCCGACCAACCGCACCACCCCGGCCCGCACCAGGGCGAGCAGCTCCCGCAACCGATGACCGGGCGGCCCGCTGGCGAAGAAGCTGAAGAACCCGAACCACCACCCGTCCACATCGTCCAGTTGGGACACCGGGGTCAGTTTGCCGGCGGCGACGAGCTGCGCGAGCTGACCGAACACCGACAACAACGCCAGGAACGCACCCAGGTCCGCGCTGAACGCCTGGTCCTCCCGGCGCGCGAGGTCGGCCTCGACCAGGCGGCACACGTGTGCGGTCAGCCCGGCCCGGTCGGCGAACCCGAGACCGCGCAACGGCCGGTCGACGGCGCCGAGATCTAGTCGGTCCTGGTCGTCGGGCACCGCCTTGGCGACCAGCGCGCGCAGATCAGCGCTGTCCCAGTCGAGTCCGGCGTAGCGTTCGGCGAACTCGTCGTACTCCAGCCGCACGCGGTCCGGGTGGCCGGTGAACAGCTCGTGGTAGTAGCCCCAGCCGATGTCCTTGGCCATCAACGGCCACACGTCCGCGTCGAAGTCCAGCCGTCCCGACCGGGCCAGCAGCGCGGTGACCTCCGGCGGGCCGAAGAACCGGGGCAGCGCCGCCGGCGTGCCCTGGAGCCGGTAGGCCGGTTTCGCGTGATAGGGCACCCCGCGCCGGGAACCGACGTGCAGCACCGGTTCCGCGCCCGAGGGATGGTAGGTGAGCGTGTCGCCCTCCCCCGGCGTGAACCGGCCGCCCCGGCCCTCGGCCAGCAGCACGGCCAGATCCACGAACGCGAGCCCGAAACCGCGTACCAGCACGGGTTCGCCCGCCGCGAGGTCGGTGAGGTCCAGGTCCGCGGTGTACGCGGGCGGCACGTACCGCAGCCCGTTCGCGCGGGCCGCCTCGGCCAGCGACGCCTCCGCGGGCGCCGGCTCGGCGTCCAGGTGGCCGAGTGCGAGCACGACCACGTCGGCCGCCAGCGACGAACCGTCCGCGAGCCACACGGTCTGGGTGCCCTCCGGTGGCCCGGTGACGTCGACCGCCCTGGTGGCGTGCACGCGCACCTCGACGGCGTCCGGCAGGCCGGCCAGCACCCAGTCGTAGAACCATCCGAGGTAGGCACTCTGCAGTCGACGGGTGGGGAACGTGGTCGGCGTGACCGCCGCCAACTCGGCCCGCAGCGTGTCGTCCACAGTGGCCGCGAGGGTGCCGTCACGGACCAAGGTGATCCACTCGGCGAGTGTTGGCCCAGGCCGGATCGGGCCGGCGCAGGTCACGGTGTCGTCGGTGAACACCGTGACGTCCTCGGGCATCGAGTTCATCCGCAGCAGCGGCGACTGCGCGAACCGCCACACCCGGCCGGGTCCCGGCGGGAACGGGTCGACCAGGTGCACGGTCAGCTGTCCACGCAACAGTTCCGGCGCACTGGCCGCGATCCGCTCCAGCAGGCCGATCCCCTTCGGCCCGGCGCCGACGATGACCACGGCCCGACCGCGGTTCAGCGCCGCTCCGGATGCCAGGGCGGCACGCCCGCCGGTTGTTCTGGAATGCCCACGTCCGGCACGTTCTCCTTGATATACCAGGAAACAGGTAAACCCGGAAACTGGCCGTGCGGATCAGGCACCGTCGCGAGCGTCGCACCGTACCTGGTTATCGCGTGCAACAGGACAGTGCCACACCGGGCCATCAGGCGTCGCATGGAAACGCCTTTCGCTTACTGGATTCGGCGTACCAGGCAAGCATGGCCGACAATGGCGGACCGGTTCAACACGTCCCATATTCCGGACGAACCCAAAAATCACTGAAGTCCGGCGCGGACCGAGGTGATGCGTTCGGTGTTGAAGCCGAGCCAGTGCATGCGACCGACATAGCGGGCGTGCTCGACCTTGATGCACCGGTCCATGATCACCGGCACACCGCCGTCCTCGGCGATCCGCGCGCCTTCGGCGTTGATCACGCCGAACTGGCACCAGAGCGCGCCCGCGCCGATCCGCACCGACTGCTCGGCGATCTCGACGAGCGCGTCCGGCGCGCGGAAGACGTTCACGATGTCCACCGGTTCCGGCACGTCCAACAGGCTCGGATAGCTGGTCTCGCCGAGGATCTCGGTCGCCCGCGGGTTCACCGGGATCACCCGGTAGCCGTGCCGTTTGAGGTAGTAGCCGACGAAGTAGCTCGCCCGCAGCTCGTTGTTCGACAGGCCGACGACCGCGATCGTCCTCGCGGTGTTGAGCACCCGTTGGATCGCCAGCGGGTCCTGGTAGCGCGTCAGGTCGGTCATGCGCTCGCCGCCTCCTCCCGCACGATCGCGGCGACGTGCCGCAAACCCTGTTCCAGATCCCAGATCAGGTCATCAACCGACTCGGTGCCCACCGACAGCCGCACCGTCCCCGGGCCGACACCGGCCGCGCGCAGTTCCTCGTCGTCGAGTTGGCGGTGGGTGGTGCTGGCGGGATGGATGATCAGGCTCTTCGCGTCGCCGACGTTGGCCAGATGGGACCACAGCCGCACGTTGCGGATGAGTGCCTGCCCGCCGGCGCGGCCGCCGGCACAGTCGAACGAGAACACCGCGCCGGCACCGCGCGGCAGGTACTTCTCGACCAGCGGCCGGTACGGACTCGACGGCAGGTCGGGAAAGGTCACTCTGGACACCAGATCGTGCGACTCGAGGAACTCCGCGACCGTCCGCGCGTTGTTGACGTGCCGTTCCATCCGCAGCGACAACGTCTCCAACCCCTGCAGGAACAGGAAGGCGTTGAACGGCGACAGCGCGCCGCCAAGGTCGCGCAGGGTCTCGGCGCGCAGTTTCATCAGATAGCCGTAGGTGCCGAACGTCTCGTGGAAACGCAGGCCGTGATAGGCCGGCGACGGGTCGGCGACCACCGGGAAGCGGCCGTTGGACCAGTCGAACGTGCCGGCCTCGGTGACCACGCCGCCGATGCTCGTGCCGTGGCCGCCGATGAACTTGGTGGCCGAGTGCACCACGATGTCGGCCCCCCACTCGATCGGCCGGCACAGGTACGGGGTGGCGAAGGTGTTGTCCACGACCAACGGCACGTCGTGTTCGTGCGCGATGGCCGCCACCGCCTCGATGTCGAGCACGTTGCCCGCCGGATTGCCGATGGTCTCGGCGAAGAACGCCTTCGTCTCGGCGCGCACCGCGTCCCGCCAGGCGCCGAGATCGTCCGGGTCGACCCAGGTCAGCTCGACGTTCAGCTTGCGCAGCAGGTGTTTGAGCTGGTTCACCGTGCCGCCGTAGAGCGCAGAGGAGGAGACCACGTGGTCGCCCGGCTGCAGCAGCGTGAACAACGCGGCCGCCTGCGCGGCGATGCCGCTGGCGAAGGCCACCGCGCCGGCCGCGCCCTCCAGGTTCGCGACGCGCTCCTCGAACACCGCGACCGTCGGGTTCATGATGCGCGAGTAGGTGTTCCCGTACTCCTGCAGATTGAAGTAGGCGGCCGCGGATTCCGGATCCTCGAACACGTAGCTGGTCGTCTGGAAGATCGGTACCGCCCGGGCGCCCGTGTTCGGGTCCGGTCGTTGCCCGGCATGCAGTTGCCGGGTCTCGAACCCGAACGCGTGCTCCTGCTCGATCCGGGGGGAATCGTCGGTCACCCGCACCTCTTCCTCGCCCACGACCACGAACATGTTCCTAGGCAAGGAACCGGCGGACGATCGGCGTCTGTCGTTCTTCTTCCAGCAGGAAACAGTCGTGGCCGTACGGCGCGTCGATCAGCGCCA
Organism: Actinophytocola sediminis; assembly: GCF_054779715.1. Taxonomy (NCBI): domain Bacteria; kingdom Bacillati; phylum Actinomycetota; class Actinomycetes; order Pseudonocardiales; family Pseudonocardiaceae; genus Actinophytocola; species Actinophytocola sediminis. Next base: position 74,126 of record NZ_BAAGXS010000029.1, read on the forward strand.
GCTCGGTCGGCTTGCCGAGCGCGCGCAACGCGTCGTCGATCTCGGTCGACGCGACGGGCGGGTAGAGCCAGTCGGAGCTGAAGGTGATCAGCAGCGTGCGTGCCGAGACGCCGGCGAGCGCCTGGGTGAGTGCGCCGTCGCCGTACTGGCGCGCCAGGTCGAAGTAGGTCAGCGCGCGCGACATCGTGAGATAGGTGTTGGCGTCGAAGCGTTTGACGAACGAGTCCGCCTGGTGGCGCAGATAGTTCTCCACCTCGAACTCCGGTTCGGTGATCGTGTACCGGAGGTCGTCGGCGAACTGCAGCCGGCGGCCGAACTTGTCGCTCAGCGCGGGCGCGGACAGATAGGTGACGTGCCCGACCATCCGCGCGACGCCCATGCCGGCGTCCGGCGTGCTGCCGGTGTCGTAGTAGTCGCCGCCCTGCCAGGCCGGGTCGCGCAGGATCGCCTCGCGCGCGATCGCGTTCCACGCCAGGCCCTGGGGGTGCAGCGCGTGCGTGCTGGCGATCACCACGATGGCGTCGACCTGGTCGCGGTAGGACACCGCCCACTCCAGCGCCTGCATCCCGCCGAGCGAGCCGCCGGCGACGGCCGCGAGCCGGTCGACGCCGAGCTCGTCGAGGAACGCGCGCTGGGTCCGGACCATGTCCGCGACCGTGATCACCGGGAAGTCCGAACCGTACGGTCTGCCGGTGGCGGGGTCCACCGACGACGGCCCGGTGGTGCCCCGGCAGCCACCGAGCAGGTTGGTGGACACCACGAAGAACCGGTCGGTGTCGAACGCCTTGCCCGGCCCGATCATCCCGTCCCACCAGCCGAGCGCGCCGCCCGCCGGGCCGTCGCGGTCCTGCGCGCGGAACCCGTCGCGGGTGCTCGCCGCCGGTTGCCCGGTCGAGTAACCGGCCGCGTGCGCGTCGCCGCTGAGCGCGTGACACACCAGGATGACGTTGTCGCGCCGGGGCGCGAGGGTGCCGTAGGTCTCGTACGCGACCCGGACCGAACGCAGTTCCCGGCCGCAGTCGAGCGGGATCGGCGCGGGAAGGTCGAGGTATCGCGTCGCCACCCGGCCGACCGAACCGGCCGCTAGCGTCGACGCGGGCACCATGCGCGCATCATAGCTATCCCGGACCATTCCGCGACCCGAGCCGATCCGCGTTTCGGAATATGAGATGCAGGTCAGAGCATGTGTAGGGTCGGCTACCGGCCAACCGGCACACAACAGTCAGCGGAGGACCGTCGGATGACGACGCTCGACAGTATTGACAACGGAGTCAACGTCCAGGCGCTGCTCGACGCACGCGAGACGCTCAAGGGCGCCCCCGAGGCGGCCCAGTTCACCTGGCGCGCGACCACCAGGTGGGAGAACGGCGTGCACACCACCACCACGGTCAAGGACTTCTTCGGTCTCGGTGCCGAGCACAACCACAAGGCCGAGTCGGTGTTCGTGGCCGACCACCCGGAGGTCTTCGCCGCCGAGGACCACGGCATCACGCCGATCGAGTACCTGTTGGTCGGCCTGGCCAGCTGCCTGACCGCGGGCGTCGCCTCGGTCGCGCAGAACCGGGGCATCCAGCTGCGCTCGGTCGAGGCCACCGTCGAGGGCGCGCACGACATCCGGGGCATCCTCGGCGCCGACAGCGACGTGCGCAACGGCTACAACGGCATCAAGGTGCGGTTCGCCATCGACGCCGACGCGTCCAAAGAGGACATCGAGGCGCTGGTGGCCCAGTCGCAGAAGCGTTCGGCGGTGTTCGACGCGTTGACCAACCCCACCGATGTCACCGTCGAGGTCGGCTGAGGGCCGAGCCATAGAGCACACGACCACGGTCGTCATCGGCGCCGGCCACGCCGGCCTGGCCGCGAGCCACTTCCTCACCGAGCGCGCGCTCGACCACGTCGTGCTGGAACGCGGCGAGGTGGCGAACTCGTGGCGGCGGGAACGCTGGGACTCGTTGCGGTTGCTCACGCCCAACTGGCAGAGCAGGCTGCCCGGCCACCGCTACGCCGGCCAGGATCCCGACGGCTACATGACCATGCCCGAGGTGGTCGAGTTCATCGACCGGTTCGCCGAGCGCACGCGGGCGCCGGTGCGTACCGGCACCACCGTCACCTCGGTGCGCCGCACCGACGACGGCTACCGGGTGGTGACCGATCGCGGCGAGATCGGCTGCCGGACCGTGGTGATCGCCAGCGGCGCGTGCAACCGGCCGGCCGTTCCCCCGCTCAGCGCGGCGGTGCCGGCCACCATCGAGCAGGTCACGCCGTTCGACTACCGCGGCCCCGACCAGCTGCCAGCCGGTGGTGTCCTGGTGGTCGGTGCGTCGGCGACCGGCGTGCAGCTGGCCGCCGAGCTCCAGCGGTCGGGTCGGCCGGTGACACTGTCCACTGGGGAGCATGTGCGGCTGCCCCGCACCTACCGCGGCCGGGATGTGTTGTGGTGGATGGACAACTCCGGGGTGTGGGACACCCGCTACGACGAGGTGCCCGACCTCACCCGTGCCCGGCGGCTCGCCTCGCCGCAGCTGGCCGGGACTCCGGAGCGGGCGACGCTGGACATCAACGCGCTCACCGGCATGGGCGTCGAGCTGGTCGGCCGGGCGGCGGCGGTGCGCGACGGCGAGGTGCTGTTCTCCGGTGGGCTCCGCGCGGTGATCTCGCTGGCCGACCTCAAGCTGGACCGGTTGCTGACCACCTTCGACGAGTGGGCGACCAGGTCCGGGAACGACACCGACGTCAAGCCACCGGAGCGGTTCGCGCCGACGGCGGTGCCGGCCTCGACGCGGTTACGGCTGGACCTGCGTGGCGGTGCGGTCCGGACCATCGTGTGGGCGACGGGTTTCCGGCCCGACTACACGTGGCTGGACGTGCCGGTGGTGGACGAGAAGGGCAACCTGAACCACGACGGCGGCGTGGTGGACAGCCCCGGGCTGTACGCGCTGGGGCTGCCGGTGCTGCGCAGGCGCCGGTCCACGTTCATCCACGGCATCGAGGACGACGCGCGCGCGGTGATCGAGCACCTCAGCCAGCACCTGGCGCGCCGCTGAGGATGCCGGGGCTCAGCCCCGCGATGGCCAGGCCGAACAGCCGCTGCGCGCTGGCGCCGGGATCGGGGTGGTGTTCGGTGGCCAGGACGATGCCGACGATCAGTGTGATCAGGTCGACGGCGGTGACCTCCGGCGGCATCGCGCCGTCCAGCGCGGCCTGACGCAGCAGCGGGCCGGCGGCCTGCTCGATGGTCGCCGAGCAGGCGTTGTCGTGCACCGGGTCGGGCGCGGCGCTGTCGTAGGCCAGCGCGGCCGCGAGCCCCTTGGCGGACACGCAGTAGGCGACGACCTCACCCAGCCAGGCCAGCAGCACCTCGCGGCTGTCCCCCGTGCCGGCCAGCTCGGTGGCGCGCACCCGCAGGGCCTCGACCCGCTCCTGGGAGACCGCGGTCAGCAGCGCGCGGCGGGTGGGGAAATGCCGGCGCACGGTGGCCGAGCCGACGCCCGCGATCCGGGCGATCTGTTCCAGTGAGGCGTCCGCGCCGTGCGCGGCGACCTCCTGCTCGGCCACGGCGAGGATCCGCGCGTAGTTGCGCCGGGCGTCGGCGCGCTGACGCTCTGGCATGACGGTCGTCTCCTTGCTAAGTGGCGGGCCCCGCCATATCGTAGCGGAAGATAACTGGCGGACCCCGCCACTTAGTGTTCGAGGAGTGTCATGTCCACAACTTCCGCACCCGTCCTGGTCACCGGCGCCACCGGCAGGCAGGGCGGCGCCACCGCCCGCGCCCTGCTGGCCGCGGGCGTGCCCGTCCGCGCCCTGGTGCGTGATCCGGCCACCGACCGGGCCAGGGCGGTGGCCGCGCTCGGCGCCGAACTGGTCGTGGGTGACCTGCACGACCGCGACTCGGTGAGCCGGGCCGCCGACGGTGCCCGCGCGGTGTTCTCCGTGCAGATGCCCGCCATGACCGAGGACGGCTTCGACTTCGCCGGCGAGATCGCCCAGGGCGTCAACCTGGTCGAGGGCGCGAAGGCCGCCGGCGTGCCGCAGTTCGTGCACACGTCGGTCACCGGCGCCGGGCAGCACGCCACGGAGCCGGGGTGGGTCGAGGACGGCTGGGCGGCCAGGATGCCCAGCCTGGATGCCAAGAGCGCGATCCAGGACCGGGTCCGCGCGGCGGGCTTTCCCCGGTGGACCCTGCTCAAGCCCGGCTTCTTCATGGTGAACTTCCTGCCGTCCATGAGGTTCCTGTTCCCCTGGGGCGTCGAGGGCGGGCTGGTCAGCGTGCTGAAGCCCGACACCCGGCTGTCCCTGGTCGCGGTGCCCGACCTCGGCGTGGCCGCCGCCGCGGCCATCGCCGACCCGGAGCGGTTCGACCGGCTGGAACTGGAGTTCGCCAGCGACTACCTGTCGATGACCGAGATCGCCTCGGTGCTCTCCCGCGTGCTCGGCACACCGCTGTCCGCGCCGGACATGACCGAGCAGGAGGCCATCGCCGCCGGCATGCCACCGATGGGCGCCACCCACGAGTGGCTCAACCGGACCGGTCAGCCGGGTCGCCCGCGGTACGCGAGCGACCTCGGCCTCCCGTTGACCAGTTTCGACACCTGGGCCGACGAACACCTACACGCCTCGGCCTGACCTCACGACAACCAGACCACAACCCGAAGGCTAGGGGGTCGAGTTGAAGCTGTAGGTGCCTGATCCGACTTGGTAGACGGCATAGCGTCCCTGGATGTCGATATAGGTGACGCCGTCGGCGTCGTTGGCTGGCCGCCCACCTTCGGTGATGCTGTCAGGATCGCTGGTGGGCACGTAGACGGTGGCAGTGGAGTTGACGGGGACGGTGACGTCGAGGGTGAATGCGTCGTGATCGTTCTCCCATTCGACGGCAATCCGGCCGCGAATGGAGTCGTGTGTCGCTTTGGTGTGCCGGAGGTCGCCGAGGTGTGGTCGTACGACGAACTTCTCATAGCCCGGACCGGACGGGTCGGGCGAGATGCCGGCGAGGTGGCTGTAGAACCACTGGTCGGCCGTGCCGAGCATGTAGTGGTTGTTCGATCCGGGCTGAATCTGCCAACGCGACGGAATCGTGGTCGCGCCGTTCACCATCCAGTGGCCCCAACTGGGGTAGGTGGTCTGGCTGGCTACGCGGAGCGCGACGTCGTGGTGGCCGTACTCGGACAGGACTGGTAACAGGACGCTCGTGCCGAGGATGCCAGTGTTGAGATGCCAGCCGCGGGCTTCGATATCGTCGACGAGGCTCTGGACCACGGTTGCCTCCCGGTCTGCTGGAACCATGCCGAGAGCCAGCGGGACAGCATTCGACGTCTGCTTGTACTCGATGCCCTCGAACGTGTCGTAGTAGCCGTTCTGGCCGTCGTAGTAGACCTCGTTGAACCGGTTCCGCACGGTGTTGGCCAGGGCGCTGTAGTGCTCCGCGTCGGAGGTCTCCCCGATCAGGGTGGCGATGCGTGCCATCTCGCCGAGGGACTTGTAGAAGTACGCGGTTCCGACCAGCCGTCTGTCCTCCTCGGGGTTCGCGCCGAAGGGTGACGAGTGGTCTCCGTATTGTTCGACACTCATGATTCCGTTGTCGAGGTGCGTCTCCATGAAGGTCATATATCTGGTCAGGAACTCATAATGTTCGGTCAGCGCTGTCCGGTCGCCGTAGTTCTCGTAGAGCGCCAACACAAGTGCGGGAAGCACGCCGGTCCAGGCGGACGAAACGCTGCCAGAGCGGAAGTCGTTCGGCCATGGCGCGACAACGGTCACTCGCCCGTTCTGGTCGGTGTCGACCTGGTTGTCAGCGAAGTCGTCGAGCCATTTCTTGAAGAAGGCCGCCATATCGTAGTTGTAGAGCATCGTCGGTAGTGCGACGTGCGCATCACCGGACCATCCGCGCCTCTCAAACGTCGGGCTGTCCGTCGGGATGCCTTGCAGGTTGTTCAGGACAGTGGCTCGCATCGCGTCATGGATCTGGCCGTAGAGCTGGTTGGATGACTCGAAGGCGCCGACGGATGTCACACTGTTGTGCACCTCTCGACCCGTAATGGTGTTGATGTTGGGGCGCGTTGGGAGGCCCTCGACCTGGACGTACTGGAATCCGGTATAGCTGAAGCCCGGCTCCCAAACCTCCCGCCCCCTGCCCTTGAGGACGTAGATGTCGAGCTGACCAGGTGCGTCACTGCGCTCCGGGTCATGGTGCCCGAGGTTTCGGACCGTCCCGTCGTCGTTGAGTTCCTCGCCATAGAGCATCCGAACCTCGGTGCCGGCCCGTCCCGAAACCGACAATCTCGCCCAACCCGCGGTGGTCCGCCCCATGTCGAACACGTACGTGCCCGGCCTCGGCTCCGTGATGCGCACCGGCTTGAGATCGGTGGCGGTGACCGGCGGCATGGACTGTGCCCGAACTACCGGCGCGGGTGCGGTGAGGACAGCGGCGGTCGACCAGTCGCGGGCGTCATACGACGCGGTGGTCCAGCCGGTTCGCTCCCGGCGGGCGTCGTACGTCTCGCCGGTGTAGAGGTTGTCGTAGACGGTCGGTCCCTCCGTCACCCGCCAGGAACCATCCGATACGACGTGCTTCGTGGTGCCATCGGTGTACTCGATCTCCAGCTGCAACAGCAGCTTGGTGTCGTCGACGAAATCCGCTCCACCGGCGGGGGTGACGAACCCGAAGTGTCCCCGACCCAGCTCGGCGCCGACGGCATTGGCGCCACTCCGAACCTCCTCGGTCACGTCGAATGTCGAGTACAGCACACGTTGGTTGTAGTCGGTGAACGCCGGGTCGAGAAGCCGCCTGCTGATTCGTTTGCCATTGAGGAAGTACTCCCCGTAGCCGAGGCCGCTGGCAAAGAGCCGGGCTCGCTCCACGGGCTTGGTGACGGTGAACTTCTTTCGGAGCAGCGGTGCGGACGGATGGGTCGGACGAAGCCGCACCTGGTTCAGCCATGGGCCATCTCCATAGCGCGCTACCTCCAACGCGCCGGACCAACGAGAGTCGTCGTGACCGGGCTGGTTCCAGCCCGCCTCGTTCTGCCGGGTAACCCGCCAGGCCGAGTCTGTCAGTGCCTCGACCTGCCGGCCACCGGCCAAATCGACCCTGAGCTTGGCAACCAGGCCCGCTGGGCCGGCATACCGGTTTCGGCCGGACACCGCCAGAGTGTTTGTTCCCGCGGCCAACACATCGGTGAGGTCGACCTCAATGGCCATGCGTCCGCCGAAGACGCGCGAGTGCGAACGCGCGGCCTCCGCGCCGTTGACGTACAGCACGAACGCATCGTCGGCGGCGAGAACCATCACGGCGCGCTCGATCTGCTGCTCCGGTAGCTCGAACGTTCGGCGGAAGTAGTGGGTGCCGGCCGGCACCGACGTCGCTGGGTCGCCCTCCGGGTACCAGATCCACGAGGCCCCGGAAGGGTTGTCAGGCCCTTCCGGCATACCGATCCATTCGGCCGCCCAGTCCGACTTGTGCAGGAGCCCCATCTCCCACCGGGAGGCCGCACTCCATGCCGATTGATCGCCGTCGCCGTCGGCTACCCGAACCCGCCAGAAGTACTGCGTACGGGAGTCCAACGCGGGACCGGCGTACGCGATGTTGGCCGACTGGGATGAGGCCACCCAACCGGAGTCCCAGACATCCGGTCGGCCGGCCGCCAACTGCCTACCACTCGAGGCGACCTGTATCTGGTAGCCGCTCTGCACCTGATTTCGCTCGGACGACGTCAGTTTCCAGCTCAGGAGCGGGTGTGGTGCGTCGATTCCCAAGGGGTTGTGTTCGTATTCGACTGTCATATCGGCCACGACCAGCGTCCGCTGGGACGCCGTTGCCCCTTGTGGTGCGAGCAGCGATACGAACAAGAGAAGTGCCAACACAGGAACGATAAGGCGCCGCTGCCGAACCACAATTCCTCCTGCAGGTGGTGTCTGTACCCGAATACGACGCGGTCGCGCCACGTTCGGGCGCGCCCAGCGCGAGGACTGGTGCTGCGACAGGCGCCGCGGCGGTGGTGGCCTCCATGGCCACCACCGCCAGCAAGAACCGCTCTATGACTCGATCCTGGTGAACCGCACCGCGTCGGTGCGGTGCAGGCCGGCGCCGGACACGGTCAGCGTGACCGCCGCCGTGTCGGTGAAGTCCCACTCGCCGAGTCGCCGCCACTGCCCGCCGTCGGCCAGTTGGTCGACCACGATCTCCTCGCCGGCGACGGTGTAGCGGGCCGCGGTGGTGTTGCGGACGTCGGCCGGCGCCCAGACCTCCACTGTGTACCGTCCACTGGGGACAGGAGCCTGCCAGGTGGCGGTCGCGTCCGCCGCCGAGCTGTACCGGGTGCCGCTGCCGTCGAAGCCCTTCAGCGCGCTGACCGACCACGTCCCGGTCTCGGTGTAGGGCACCGGCCCGGAACACGGCGCGGTGTTCTGCTCGTTGGTCACCACCACCGGTCCCGGGTTCTCGGCCTCGGGAATCTCGTGCGGTGCCGACGGGGCCGCCCGGCCCACCGTGTTGTAGGCCGTCACCCGAAACTCGCCGCCGGAGCCCTCGGCGCCGATGGCCACCGACGTCGCGCTGGTGGTGCTCGCGACGACCGCGTCCGCGCAGTCGCCGCCGTCGCGGACGACGACATACCCTCGGGCGCCGGGCGATGCCTTCCAGGACAACGAGGTCACACCGGCCTCCACGGTGTGGCTCAGGCCGGTCACCTGGTCCGGTGCGGTCCGCTCGACCGGCAGGGTGTCGGTGGCCCGGCCGCCGCCGGTCAGCCGGTAGTCATGGCCATCGGCGATGGGGAACGTCAGCGCGCCGGTTACACTGTCCACAGTGAACTTGATGGTGCGGTGGGTGGTGGTGTCGGTGAGCTTGAGCGACCTGGGGTCCCAGCCCGAGTTGGCGTTCACGATCGTGCTGGTGGCCCGGCCGTCGGTCCACTCGTAGGTCGACCGGCCGCGGGTCACCGGGAAGACCTTCGCGGTCAACCCTTTCTCCGCGCGGGTGACCAGCACGCCCTTGCCACCGACGAAGGCCGGCACCCGGTCGACCCCGAGCGGGTAGTCGTCCAGGGTGGCCGGTCCGGTGAACCGGGCGCCGGTCTCGTAGTCGATCCACTTGCCCGCCGGCAGGTAGACGTCCCTGGTCTGCGCGGTGTCGAAGTCCCGGCCGAACACCGGGGTGGCCAGCAGCGACTCCCCCACCAGCCACTCGTAGCGGCGGCCGTCGTGGGACGCGAGGTCGTAGGTCCGCTCGTCGTTCGGGTAGGCGATCGGCAGCGGGGTCATCGCCGACGGGTAGCCGGTGGCGTGGCCGTCGAGCACCGCGTCGTAGATGTAGGGGTGCAGCGCGCTGTGGAAGTCCGCCGCCTTGCGGGCGGCCTGCTCGAACGGCGCGTACTCCAGGACCCACGGGCCGCGCCCGAACGCCATCGACGGGGTCAGCGCGTTGAACATGGCGTTGCGCACGAAGTAGCGCCGGTAGCTCTCGTCGGTCGGCTCGGACCTCGGGGTACCGCCCACGATGTCCGGGTACACGTTGCCCGCGCCGCTGGCCGCGAAGTTCAACAGGTTGATCGGCATGCGGTCGGGGTCGTGGTGGAAGTCCTCGCCCTTGCCGAACAGGGTGTCGTTGATCCGCAGGGTGTCGCCGGGCACCGAGTACGCGGAGTTGCGCACGATCACCAGCTGGCCGGACTTCGCGAGCGCCTCGTTGAGCGGGTTCCAGTTGCCGTCCCGGTACAGCTTGGGCTCGTAGAGCATGGCGTCTTCCTTGACCCCGTCGGCGCCCCACTTCGCGTTCTGCTTCACATACCAGGCGACCGCTTCCGGGTTGTCGCCGTCGAGCACATAGGACGCACCGGCCGGGAACTGGGTCCGCGTCGCCACGGTAGGCGTGCCGTCCTCGTCGGTCAGGTAGTAGCCACGCTCCAGCGCCTCGGTGGTCGCCGGCCCGTCGTAGGTGGTGTTGTAGTTGCCGCCGTCCTCGGGCATCGCCTTGAAGTTGTTGCGGGCGCCGAGCAACAGCGCCATGTCGTTGGACTTCAGGAACTCCCGCAGCGCGGGCACGTCCGGGTAGCGCGGGTTGGGCAGGCCGTCGTCCCGGCCTGGTTCCTCGGTGTCGTCCCACATGCCGAAGCTGTTGGTGGTGCCCTCCACCGGGTTGCCGCGCGGGCCGGGCCAGAACCCGGAGCCGACGACCGCCCAGCGCAGCGGATAGTTCTCGGCGACGAACCGGCCGAGGGTCTCCTGGACGCTGGTCTGGTAGGTGTCCCAGGCCAGGGCGCCGTAGGCCTCCCAGCCGACCTCGAACAGGTCGGGCCTCGGCTGGACGTCGGGGTAGCCCTCCGCGCGGCGGACCTGTTGGTAGTTGGCGTAGATCTGCTTCGGGGAGCCGGCGAAGTAGTACAGGCCGTCCACCCGGTCGACGCCGCCCGCGCCGAGCCGGTTCTCGGTGGTGGTCAGCGCCACCCGCTTCTGCCGCTCGGTGATCAGCACCTGTCCGAGGCCCTGCTTGGGGAAGATGACGAACGTGGACAGGAACCGCTTGCAGCTGCCCTCGTTGGTCATGTCGTCACGCACGATCCCGGTCAGCTCCGCGGTCTCCCTCGGCAGGACCTTGCCCCCGCAGGGGGTGCCGGGCAGTGCGGTGTCGGACTGGGCACCGGTGTCGCCAAGGCCGAAGGCCGGGCCGGCCGGGCCGGTCCGGAAGTCCACTGTGGCCGGTCCGCCGAGCGGTGCGAGACTGAACTGGGCGGTGCCTGGCCGGGCCGCGCGGATCCGCACGGTGACCGTGGTGTCGTCGGTCATGGTCACGGCGAGCACCGCGGTCCGGCCGGTGCCGACCAGCTTGGTCGACACCGCGTCGGCCGGCTCGGCCGCGCCGTCGCGGTGGACGCGTAACCCGGACTCGGCGTGCGCCGGGGCGAGCAGCCTGCCGTCGGCGGTGCGGATCTCGTAGCGGAAGCCGTCCGGGTGGATCACCACGCGGTAACCGTTCTGGCTCACCGTGATCGGCCGCGCCGGCGGTGCCGCCAGCGCCGGCGTGGCCGAGAACACGAGTAGCAGCACGGTCAGCAGCGTGGCCAGGCGCGTGCGGCGGGTAGTTCGGATCCTTCGCATCGTCATCTCCTACTTCACCAGTGCCTGGACCTGCTCGCCCGCGGTGCGCATCGCGTCCGCGGGGGTGGCGCTGCCGATCAGCACGGCCTGTACCTGTTCGGCGATCACGGTTTCCATCTGCGCGTACTCCGGGAACCGCCAGAACGGGTTGGGGCTCGCGGTCTTGGTGATCCGCTCGGCGAACGCCGTGGTGAACGCGTCGTCGGCGACCGCGGTGGACGCGAGGCCCTTCTCCGTCGTCGGCGGCAGCGCGAGCTTGGCGAACAGCTCGTCGGTGGCCGCCGGGTCGGAGGTGAGCCACTGGGCGAACGAGGTGGCCGTGTTGGCGGCCGTGCCCTCGATCACCACGATCAGGTGGCCCCACAGCTGGGCCTGCGGCTCGTCGCCATCGGCGAGTACCGGCCGGGAGATCGGGTCCAGCTTGTCCGCGAGCTCGGGGTCCGGGGAATCCTTGACCACCGAGCCCTTGCCGACGATCGCGTCGTCGTAGATCGCCACCCGGCCCTGGCCGAACAATGCGCGGGCGTCGAACCGGTCGACGTCCGGGGCGATCAGCTTCTGGTCGTAGAGCTTCTTGAACCAGGTGACCGCCTCGACCGAGGCATCGTCGCCGATGGTGACCTGGTCGCCGTCAAGCAGCGGGCTGCCGAAGGTCTGCATCCACACCAGGATGTCCTTGAGCTGGGCCACTTTCGTCGACGCGGCGTAGGGCACCACGCCGCCGCCGAGTCCCTTCAGCTCGACCAGCGCGGCCTCGAAGTCCTCGATCGTGGTCGGTGGCGACGTGATTCCCACGCGGGACAACAACTCCTTGTTGCTGACCAGACCGATCGCGCCGGTGGTCCACGGCAGACCGAGCTGCTTTCCCTCGTACTGACCGGAACGCAGCGCGGTGTCGGTGTAGCCGCGGTCCTTGGCCGCGTCGCCGAGGTCGCGCAGCTTGCCCAGCGAGGCAAGCGCGCCAAGCCACGCGATGTCCAGCTGCGCGGCACCGACGAGCTGGTCGCCGCGCACCTGCAGCGTCAGCTGGTTGAGGTACTCGTTGAACGGGTAGGAGACCGGGTTGACCGTCAGGCCGTCCCGTGTGGTGATCGTGTCGAGCAGGCCCTGCACGACCGGCTTGCCCGCCTCCTCGTTCAGCGTCCAGGACGCGAAGGAGAAGGTCTTCTCGTTGGCCTTCGGGTCGTCGTCGGCCAGCGGTGTGGTCTCCTCGGGCGCGGGCGCGCACGCGGCGAGACCCGCCGCGCCGAGCCCGGCGCCGAAGAGCTGGAGCATGCGACGGCGGCTGTAGGCGGTTGTCATCAGTGACCTCCGGGAAAGGGAAAAACGGCAGCGTCAGCCCTTGACCGCACCGGCGGTGATGCCGCCGACCAGGAAGCGCTGCAGGGCGATGAACGCGAGCACGACGGGAAAGGAGACGACGAGCGACGCGGCCATCAGCTCCGGCCACGCGGTCTGTGCCTCGCCGAGATAGGTGTTGGCCAGGCCGGGCGGCAGGGTCTGCTTGTCCGGGCCGGCAAGGGTGAGGGCGAAGATGAAGTCGTTCCAGCCGCGGACGAACGCGAACAGGCCGGCGGCCACCAGTCCTGGACCGGACAGCGGCACGATCACCGAGTGGATGATCCGTAGCTGGGAGGCGCCGTCGATGCGGGCGGCCTCGATCAGGGAGTCGGGGATGGTGTCGAAGAAGCCCTTCAACATCCACACGCACAGTGGCAACGTGAACGTGGTGAACGAGAGCACCAGTGCGGTGTAGGTGTTGAGCAGGTCGTAGGCGTCGAACACCGCGTACAGCGTGACCAGCAGCAGCGCCTGCGGGAACATCTGCGAGGACAGCACCAGGTACATCAGCGACCGGCGGCCCCGGTAGCGGTACTTGGAGAACGAGTAGGCCATGTAGGCCGACACCACCACCGACAGCACGGCGGTGATGCCCGAGACGATCGCGCTATTCACCAGGTACTCGAACAGCTGTGAGTTGTCGGCCAGCGAGGCGAAGTGCTCGAAGGTGATGTCGGTCGGGAACAACGCCGGCGGGTAGGCGAACACCTGGCCGTCCGGGGTGAGCGCGGTGGCCAGCATCCAGTACACCGGCAGCAGCGCGAACCCGCCGAACACGACGATCGTCACCCAGGCCGCGATCCGCACCGCCGGCCGGTCCCGGTCAAGCGGTGAGCGGCGTCTCGGCGGCGGCGCGACCTGTTCGGTCGGCGTCACCGGACTGTCCACTGTGGTCGTCACGACTTCTCCTCCCGGTCAACCACGCGGAGGTAGCCGACGACGAGCACCAGCAGCAGCACCATCCACAACAGACCGATGGCGCCGGCACGACCCAGGTCGTGTCCCTTGTAGAAGGTGTCGTACACGGCGACGGCGAAGGTCTCGGTCGTGCCGGCCGGGCCGCCGCCGGTCATCACGTAGATCGTGTCGAAGTGCTGGAAGTTCCAGATCAGCTCCAGCAGCAGGACCAGGCCGATGATCCCGCGCAGGTGCGGCACGGTGACCGACCGGAACCGCCGGACGGTGCCCGCGCCGTCGACCTGGGCCGCCTCGTGCAGCTCCGGTGGCACGGTCTGCAGGCCGGCGAGCAGCATCACCATCATCCACGGGAAGCTGGCCCAGGTCTTGGCGATGATCACCGCGGTCATCGCGGTGCCCGGGCTGGACAGCCACGCCTCCGGTTCGTCGATGATCCCCAGGGTCTCCAGGACACCGTTGGCGACGCCGTAGTTGGCGTTGAAGATCCACATCCACAGGAACGACGTGACGACCGCGGGCACCAGCCACGGCAACAGGAACGCGCCCCGCAGGAAGCCCCGCCCCTTGATCCGGGTGTTGAGCGCCAGCGCGAGCGCGAACCCGATCACGAACGGCACCAGCGTGGTGCCGACGGTGAACACCAGGGTCTGGCGCAGCAGTGGGAGGAAGTCCGAGTCGAGTACCGCCGCGATGTTGTCCAGGCCGACGAACCGCCGGCCGGGCTCGACCAGGCTCTGCTCGAAGAACGCCGTGACCAGCGAGGAGATCAGCGGGTACAGCACGACCGCGACCAGCAGCGCGAGACCGGGCAACACCAACAGGATCGCGAACGCGCCGCCGGACAGCCCCTGTGCCGGTGTGCCCCGCTTGCGGGGCAGCGTGGTCATGCGCGCGCCGCCGGGGCGTGCACCGGGCCGAGGTAGCCGAGGCCGATGCTGATCGAGTCGGCCACCTCGATCACCCGGCGGGCCAGCTCCTCCTCGCGGTGTTCGAGGTCCATCGCGGACAGTGGGCCGGAGATGGAGATGCCGGCGACCACCGTGCCCGCGCGGTCCAGGATCGGCGCCGCCACACAGGCCCTGCCCAGCGCGAGCTCCTCCACCTCGGTGGCGTAGCCCTGCCGACGCACCTGGTCCACGATCCGGTCGAGGTCCTCGTGGGTGGCCGGCGAGTTGGGGGTGTAGCGGTGCAGCTCGTCGCCGAGCAGGTCGCGGCGCTGCGCCGAGGACAGCCCGAGCAGCAGGCACTTGCCGATCCCGGTGGCGTGCAACGGGTTGCGCTGTCCCATCAGGACGAACGACTTCGGCGCGAGTTTGCCCTCGAAGTTGCACAGGTAGAACATGGTGTCGTCGCGGCGTTCGGCCACGTTGGCGCCAAGACCGAGTGTGTGCGCCAGGTCCTGGGTGCGTTGGCGGGCCTCGCGGTGCACCGGGTGCTGGTTGACCGCGACGCCGGCGAGGGTGATCAGCGCGGGCCCGAGCCGGTACAGCCCGCTCACCGGGTCGCGTTCCACGTACTCGATCTGCTCCAGGGTGGCCAGCAGGCGCGAGGCCGTCGACTGGCCGAGGCCGGCGTGTTTGGCCACATCGGACACCCGCAGCTCCGCGCGCCCGTCGAGGAACGCGCCCAGCACAGTGGCCGCACGTTCGACGCTCTGGTTGGTGCCTGCTTCAGCGGCCACGTCACGGGCTCCCTTGCTTGACATGGTCTGGCTAACATGTGCGACCCTTGCGCACATGTTGGCTATCGTCAAGCACATATTGGGATCGATATGCAGATAGTGGGTGTGGATACCTACATTCTGAAACTGCGCGCCGACAGTGCGTATCTGGGCGCGCTCGCCGACGGCTCCGCGCCCAGTGCCGGCTACGCCGTGCGGCCGCCGTGGCGCAGTGTCTACTCCGACCGCTACGAGACGCTGCTGGTCCGGGTCACCGCCGAGGACGGCACCACCGGCTGGGGCGAGGCGCTCGCGCCGGTGGCCCCCGAGGTGCCGGCGGCGATCGTGAACCTGCTGCTCGCGCCCGTGCTGACCGGGATGTCGGCAACCGCGCCACGCCCGGCGTGGTCCCGGCTGCGGGACCTGATGCGCGAGCGCGGCCACCTGGTCGGCCATCAGGCCGACGCGCTGGCGGCGGTCGACATCGCGTTGTGGGACCTCGCCGGCCGGGTCACCGGTCGCCGGGTCACCGACCTGCTCGGTGGCGCGTTCCGGGAGGAGATCCCGGTCTATGTCTCGGGTCTGCCCAAGCCGACCGACGCCGAGCGCGCGACGCTCGCCGGGGAGTGGGCGGCCGGCGGCGCGCGCCGGGTGAAACTGCATCTGGGCAACGGGGTCGCCGCCGATCTGTCCACTGTGGACGCGGTGCGGGCGGCCGCGCCGGGGCTGCGGATCGCGGTGGACGCGCACTGGGCCTACTCGGTCACCGACGCGCTGCGGCTGGCGGCCGGGCTGGCCGAGCGGGACGTGTGGTTCCTGGAGGCGCCGCTGGCGCCGGAGGATGTCGCCGGGCACGCCGAGCTGGTCGCGCGGTCGGCGGTGCCGGTCGCGGTCGGCGAGGCGCTGCGCAACCGCTACGAGTTCGCCGACTGGGTGTCCCGGCGGGCGCTGCGGATCGCGCAGCCGGATGTCGCCCGTACCGGGATCACCGAGGCGATGGCCATCACCGAGGTGTGCGCGGCCGGGCATGTCCCGGTCGCGCCGCATCACTCGGTCGGCCTCGGGATCGCGCTGGCCGCCGGTCTCGCGGTGTCGGCGGCGGTCGAGGACCTGCCGTCGTTCGAGTACCAGCCGACGTCCTTCGCCGTCGGCAACCGGATCCTCAGCGTGTCGCCGACGGTCGGCGCGCACACCATGTCCCTGCCCACCGGTCCCGGGCTCGGCGTCGAGGTCGACGCCGACGCGGTCGCCGAACTCGCCAGTTGAAGGAGTCCCGTCCAGTGCCGCACACCGTGCACGGTCTCGTCCCGATCCTCGCCACCCCGTTCCTGCCGGACGGGTCGCTCGACCTGCCGAGCCTGCGCCGGTTGACCGAGTTCCAGCTCGCGTCCGGAGTGGACGGTGTGGCGGTGTTCGGGATGGCGAGCGAGAACTTCGCGCTCACCTCGGCCGAGCGGGCGGTGATCCTGCGGGAGGTGACCGGGGTGGTCGCGGGCGCGGTGCCGGTGGTGGCCGGGGTGGCGGCGACCTCGACGGTCACCGCGATCGAGCAGGTCGGCGGGTTCGCCGGCGTGTCGGCGGTGATGGTGCTGCCGCCGTTCATGGTGAAGCCGGGGCCCGCGCAGGTGGTGGAGTTCTACGCCGAGGTGGCGGCCGCCGGGCCGGAGGTGATGGTGCAGGACGCGCCGGGGGCGACCGGGGTGACGATGCCGGTGTCGCTGATCGTGGAGTTGGCGAAGCTGCCAGGGGTGACGTCGGTGAAGGTGGAGGCGCCGCCGACCGCGCCGAAGGTGGCGGCGGTGGTGGACGCGGTCGGTGATCCGGAGTTCGCGGTGCTGGGTGGGCAGAACGCGCAGTACTGTCTGGCGGAGTACGCCGGTGGCGGGGTGGGCACGATGCCGGCGTGTGAGTTCCCGGATGTGCTCGCGCCGGTGCTGGCCGACTGGCGGCTGGCCGAGGCGCGGGTGGCGTTCACCCGGCTGCTGCCGTTGATCCTGTGTGGACTGCAGCCGGGGATCGCGTGGGCCGTGCACAAGGAGGTGTTGGTGCGACGGGGGATCATCGCGCACGCGACCGTGCGCGCGCCCGCCGGCACGCCGAGCCGGGCGACCCTGGCGGAACTGGACACCGTACTGACCGATCTCGCCCTACCACCGGCACCGGGAGTTGCCCGATGACCAGGCCGCCGAATAACCACTGGTCGGCCTCCGCCCCCGGTCTCCATTCTCCCAGACACCACCGACACCGTTACCGCACACGCCGCTGGCAAAGCCCTGAATGGGTCATTGGGGACGCTCAACGTCCCGAATGCCCCATTCAGGGCATTCGGAGCCCCGCTGGGGAGGCGGCACGATGACCGGGCTCGGGGTGTTGGTGGTCGGTAGCAGTTCCGAGATCGGGGTGGCGATCGCGCGGGCGTTCGCCGTGCGGGGGGATCGGGTGGTCGGGGTGTCGCTGGCGCGGCACGAGGATCCGGCCTTCGTCGAGACCATCGCCGCGGACTGTGCCGATCCGGCGACCGCGGGGGTCGCGGTGGAGTCCGCCTATCACCTGCTCGGGCGACTGGACGTGGTCGTGCTCGCGGCGGCCGCCCAGCCGGTCGCAGCGGCCATCGACACCACCGACGCGCAGTGGCGGGCCGCCGTCGGGTCCACGTTGGACTCCGCGTTCTTCGTGGCGCGCGCGGCGTTGCCCCGGCTGGCCGCCGGTGGGGCGATCGTCGCCGTCTCGTCGGTCAACGCCACGCTGGCCGCGCCGGGACTGCCCGGTTACGCGGCGGCCAAGGCCGGGATCGAGGGCCTGGTCCGACAGCTCGCGCTGGAGTACGGGCCGGCCGGGGTGCGGGTGAACGCCGTCGCGCCCGGCATGATCGGCAACGCGGACCTGCCCGGTGTCACCGAGGGCTATCCGCTGCGCCGGGTCGGGCGGCCGGACGAGGTGGCCGCCGCCGTCGTGTTCCTCGCCGGCGCCGGGTTCGTCACCGGCGCGGTCCTGCCGGTCGACGGCGGGCTGTCCATCGCCTCGCCCGCCGCCTGGTTGCGGCCCGATCTGCGGGCCCGTTGGCTGGACACCTAGCGGGTATCCCGGTCAGGGGCAGGCACCGGCCGGTGATCAGCGCGAGGATGGGGTGGTGGGCAACGATCTCGGTGGATTCCTGCGCAGCAGGCGCGAACGGCTGACCCCGGCCGAGGTGGGCATCGTGCCCGGCGGCACGCCTCGCCGGGTTCCCGGGCTGCGGCGGGAGGAGCTTGCCGAGTTGGCCGGGGTCAGCGTCGGCTACTACACGCGGCTTGAGCAGGGGGTCAGTGCCAGCGCGTCCGACGCCGTGATCGACGCGCTGGCCATGGCGTTGCGGCTCGAGCCGGCCGAGCACGACCACCTGCGGGTGCTCGCCGGTCCTCGACGGCCGACCCGGCCGCGTGCCCGCCGGAGCAGGCTGCGGCCATCGGTGGGTGACCTGCTCGCCGCACTCGCCGGCACACCGGCGGTGGTCATCGACCATCGCGCCGAGGTGCTCGCGTGGAACCGGCTCGGGCACGCGCTGTTGGCGGGGCATGTCGACCTCGACGCGCCGGACACGCGGATCCGGCCCAACATCGCCCGCATGCTGTTCCTCGACCCGCACCACCGCGCGCTGTACCGCGACTGGCAGGCCAAGGCGCTGGTCACGGTCGCGGCCCTGCAGCAGGCGGTCGCCCGGTATCCCGCCGATCAGCAGCTCCACCAGCTCGTCGGCGCGCTCGCGGTCGACAGCCGGGAGTTCGCGCGCATGTGGGCGCGCCGGCCCGTGCGCACCTGCGCCTACTCCGTGCGCGAGTTCGACCATCCGGTCGTCGGCCGGCTGTCGCTGGCCAACGAGACGGTCACCCTGCCCGACGACGACCAGCAGCTCGGCCTGTTCCACGCCCGGGCCGGCACACCGGACGCCGACGCGCTCGCCCTGCTGGCACAGAGCAGCACCCTGGCACTGAAGGAGAACATCCGGTGAGGATCATCGTCGTCGGCGGGGCGGGCACCATCGGGCGACGGCTGGTGCCCGCGTTGCGCGCCACCGGGCACGAGGTCGTCGTCGCCGGCCGGACCTCGGGGGAGGTCCACGTCGACCTGACCTCGCACGCGAGCATCGAGGCCATGTACCGCGCGGTGCCCTCGGTGGCGGGCGTCGTGTGCATCGCGGCGCACGGGGCGCTCGACGAGTTCGCCACGCTGACCACCGGCGCGCTGCACGAGAACCTGCGCGCCAAGTTCTACGGCCAGGTCGACCTGGTGCTCACCGGCCAGCACCACTGCGCCGACGGCGCCTCCTTCACCCTGACCTCCGGCGTCTTCGCCGACCAGGCCTGGCCGCACGTCACCGGCGGCGGTGTCATCAGCGGCGCCCTGCACAGCTTCGTCCTGTCGGCCGCGATCGAACTGCCCCGAGGGATGCGGATCAACGTGGTCAGCCCGACGATGATCGGCGACTCGGTCGCCGCGTTCGGCGAGCACTTCCCCGGCATGGGTTCGGTGCCCATGGACCAACTCGTCGAGCACTACCTGCGCTGCGTCGAGGGCGCGGACAGCGGCGAGATCATCCGCGCCTACGGCTGAGCGGGAGTTCAGAGCCGGGTGATCGCCTTCTCGAACGCAACCAGGGTCTGGTCGATGTCCTCGTCGGTGTGCGCGGTCGACAGGAACCACAGGCCGCGCGGCACCGAGTTGACGCCCTCGTCCAACAACAGGCCGTGCAGGCGGGCCATCAGCGCGCGGTCGGTCGCCGCGAAGTCGCGGTAGTCGCGGACCTCGGTCGCCTCGGTGAAGTACAGCTGGAACAGCTGCCCGGGGCCGTCGACCAGCAGCGGCACCCCGGCGCGGGCGGCGATCGCGGCCATGCCGTCCATGAGACGGCGGCCCCGGCGCGCCAGCTCCGGATAGATCTCCTCGCGGCGCTCGTCGAGGACCTCCAGGACGGCGCGGGCGCCGGCCATGGCGACGGGGTGGGAGTTGAAGGTGCCGGCGTGCGCGACCTTGCCCGTGGCGATCGACTCCATCACCGCCGCCTTGCCCGCCAACGCCGAGACCTGCATCCCGCCGGCCATGGCCTTGCCGAACACGCCGAGGTCCGGGGTGATCCCCAACCGCTCCTGGGCGCCGCCGGGGGCGAGCCGGAAGCCGGTGATCACCTCGTCGAAGATCAGCAGGATGCCCTCGTCGTCGCAGAGCTGCCGGACCGCGGCAAGGTAGTCCGCGTCCGGGGTGATCACGCCCGTGTTGCACAGCACCGGTTCCATGATCACGGCGGCGATCTCGCCCCGGTGCCCGGAGATCGTCGCGGTGAGCGCGTCGAGGTCCTGCCACGCGGTCAGCAGCAGGTCGGGGTTCGTGCCGATGCCCGCCGATCCGGGCACCTGCCGCGGCCGGTCCACCGGGCCCGCCTGCTCGACCGGCGGGTGCACGCTGACCAGCACCGGGTCCAGCCAGCCGTGGTAGTGGCCCTCGAACTTGACGATCTTGGCGCGGCCGGTGTGGCCGCGGGCGAGCCGGATCGCGCCGTGCACCGCCTCGGAGCCAACGGAGTTGAACCGGACCAGCTCGGCGCACGGCACCATGTCCCGGACGCGTTCGGCGACCTCGATCTCGGTGACGTGCTGGGCGGAGTAGGTGACCCCCCGGCGCAGCTGCGCGGCGACCGCGTCGGCCAGCACCTCCGGGCTGTGCCCGAGGATGGCCGGGCCCTGGCCGAGCACGTAGTCCAGGTACTCGTTGCCGTCCACGTCCCACAGCCGGCTGCCACTGGCCCGGTCGACGTAGAGCGGGGTGCCCGGCAGCCTGCGCGCGTCGCTGGACACGCCACCGGCGATCACCGCGCTGGCCCGCTCGTACATGGCCCTGCCACGGTCCAGTTCCCGAGCCACTCGAGCCTCCACAGTGTCCAGTCGACAGGCGTCCTGCCGTGACCATAGGCGGCCGCCGCCCGCGCCCGTCAACCATCGCCGCACCAATGGTGCGCCGACCGCAACCGCGGCCGCTTGTCCGGAAGGGACGGTCGTGTTGTGCTGCCGGCATGCATCTGGGACGTATCCGGCGGACGGCCGGCGCACCGGTCGAACTTGTTGCCCTGGACGAGAACCGTGGTCTGGTGTCACTGCGCGCGCAGGCACCGGAGGCCGGGGACGATCCGCTCGCCCTGCTCGACCGGTACGGCGTGACCGGCGCGGCCGAACTGGTCGGCGACGCCGAGGTGCTCGACGAGCGGACGGTGCTCTTCGAGCCGCCCGTCGCGCGCTGCGGCAAGGTCTGCTGCATGGCGCTGAACTACCGGGCGCACGCCGAGGAGAGCGGCCTCGCGGTGCCGCCGGACCCGGTGCTGTTCTTCAAACCGTCCACCGCGCTGACCGGGCACGGGTCGGTGGTGCGTCCGCCGACCCGGACCAGCACGGTCGAGCACGAGGTGGAGCTGGCGGTGGTGATCGGCACCCGCTGCCGGGACGTGCCCGCCGCCGACTGGCGTTCGGTCGTCGCCGGCTACACGATCACCAACGACCTCACCGCCAGGGACCTGCAGCTGGTCAACCACCACCGCAACGTGCCGTGGGACCAGGCGAAGGGGTTCGACGGGTTCGCCCCGCTCGGGCCATACCTGGTCACCGCCGACGCGGTGCCCCACCCGGAGAACCTGGACATGACCCTGGAGATCGACGGCACCGTGCGCCAGTCGGCCAACACCGGGCAGATGGTCTTC
This sequence comes from Actinophytocola sediminis, assembly GCF_054779715.1. Lineage (NCBI taxonomy): Bacteria > Bacillati > Actinomycetota > Actinomycetes > Pseudonocardiales > Pseudonocardiaceae > Actinophytocola > Actinophytocola sediminis. Next base: position 95,857 of record NZ_BAAGXS010000029.1, read on the forward strand.
GGTCTCCCCCAGCTGATCGCCGACCTGACCAACGGCATGACCTTCGAGCCGGGCGACGTGATCGCCACCGGCACCACCGCCGGCATCGCGCCGGTGGCCGACGGCGACGTCATGCACGCGCGGATCACCGGCCTCGGCACCCTGTCCAACCGGATCAGCTTCGGCGGTTAGGGCCGACAGATACCTCGGTTTTGGCCGTCCGAAATCGGGTGGGCATCGGTTAGGCTGCGGTCATGTTCGTCTGCTGCCTCATCGTCGACGTGGACGAGTTCCTCACGCTGGCGACCCGCGGCGGCGACGGCTGGGCCGACCGGACCCGGCAGTGGCTCCGGACCACCATCGACGACCGGGTCCGGCACGAGGCCGATGCCAGCGTCCAGCCCTCCTTTCCCGACGAGTGGCTGGTGGTGCTGCGCTCCTCGACCGCGCCCGAGCTGGCCGGCCGGGCCGAGCGGATCGCCGCCGGCGTGCACGGCGACGTCCGCGCCGGCGGCGAGGTCACGGTGACCGTGGCCGTCGGCCAGGTGGTGCGCGCGATCCCGGAGGCGCTGGCCTCGGCCCGCCGTGCCCACCGGGCGAAGCTGGTGCTCGGACCGGACCAGGTGATCACCGCGAGCGCGGTGACCGGCGAGCGGGACCTGCCGGCACCCCGGGACGTGCACCGCGAGCTGTCCAGGGCCATCGGCCGGGGCGCGGCCGACCACGCGAGCAGGCTGCTGTGGCACTGGTTTCGCACCGCGCTGGACCACGCGGACGGCGACGACGAGACCGTCCGGCGCTGGCTGCTCGGGCAGGTGCTGTCGGCCACCGCGGTGCTCACCGGGCGCCTGGGCACCGGCACCGCCGCCGACTGGATGGCCGTGTGCGAGACGGTGCCCTATCCGGCCATCACCGAGCTGGCCGACCTGCACGAGCCGGCCGCGGTCGCCGGGTGGATCGAGCGGGTGGTCGGTGAGCTGGCCGGCCGGCGCGCCCGGACCTCGACCACCCTGGACCTCGTACGGCGCCACGTCGACCAGCACTTCACCGACCCCGCGCTGAACCTCAGGGGAGTGGCGCTGACCGTCGGGGTGAGCCCGTACCACGTCTCCCACCTGTTCCGGTCCGAGCTGGGCACCACGTTCCGCGACTACGTCAGCCAGCGCCGGGTGCGCCAGGCCCGCCGCGTGCTCGTCGAACAACCCCACCTGGCCATGACTCAGGTCGCTCGGGCCAGCGGCTTCGGCACCCCGGTCCAGCTGCGCCGGGTGTTGGTGCGCGAGACCGGCGCGACCCCGTCGGCCATCCGCCAGTCGGCCAGGGTCAGCGGTCGAGTTTCTGGATCATGAGGCGGAACCGCTGCCGTGGCCGGCCGCCGCCAGGGGAGGACGCGGGCGGCATGGTCCAGGCCATGCCCGCCGCGACCAGGCTGTGCAGGCTCCGCCGGGCGCTGCGCAGGGTGACCGACAGGACCTCGGCGATCCGCGCGGCGTCCACGATCAGCGGCTCGGGTTCGGTGTCGGGCAACGCCATCACGATCCGCCGCAGCAGCTCCCGCTCGTGGGCGTACTTGTCGTCGGCGACCACCCGGGGCCTGCGCCGGGACCGGGGCGGCAGCCCGACGACCGTGCCGTCGGTGCCGACCAGCTGGGCCGGGTGCCCGACATGGCCCTGGGCCAGCCCGAGCGCCCGCTGGGCGTTGGCGTCGGCCTGCTGCACGGTGCCGCCGGTGCCGATGCCGACGAAGGCCCGCAGCCCGAGCGCGGCCTCCAGCCGGTCGACGAACGGCGCGGTGTGCAGGTTCTCGGTCATCCGGCGCAGCGCGCCCGCGGTCGCGGTGACCCCGAAGGTCATGCCCTCGTGCGCGACCAGCGCCGCGCCCGCATCCTCGACCTCCTCCAGCAGCACCTGGTGCACCGCCAGCCGGGTGCCCTGCAGCCGGTAGTTGCTCAGCCCCCAGTGCCCGGAGCCGACCGGCGCGGTGACGTGCACGGTCATCAACACCAGCTGGGCCTCCTCCAGCAGATACCCGCTGCCGAGCAACGCGCTGGTCACCACCGCGGTGCGCAGCACCGCGGTGGTCGGCGCGACCCGCACGGTCGGGATCCCCGCGCTGGCAAGGCGGTTGGCCACCGACGCGACGGTGGTGAACGCCGCCGTGGTGGCCCCGGAGCGGAACAGGTCGGTGTGGAACCGGTCGAAGTCGTCGACCGACGCCGGCCCGTCGTAGGGCGCGACGTGCAGCCCGCCGGCGTCCCGGCCGATGTCGGCGTAGGCCTCCCGCACCTCGGCCAGCGAGATGGAGTCGATGCTGATCCGCTCCATGTCGATCGCCGGGTCGCCAGCACCCCGGATCAGCGCCGAGAGCAGCGACGTGCCGCTGATCGGCACGAACGTCGAGGGCACCGGCAGGTGCTCGGCGGCCAGGTCGTACTGCAGCGGCCCGGTGAACAGCACGATGTCCGCCTGGTCACACGCGGTCTGCGCGGTGGCCAGGGTCTCGGAGTCGGTGTGGTGCGCGGCCCCGATCAACCGCACGTTGCCGCCCAGCGCGGCATCCAGGCTCATAATGGTCTGAACCACATCGGGTGGGCCGACGACACCGACGGTCACCGGCGCCCGCACCTGGGCGAGATGGTCGCCGACCGACGGCGGCGGCCCGGTCGGCACTGGTGACGGTGAGGCGGCGTCGGTCACGGCGTCAGTGTGCCGGACGTGGTGATGCGGTCGAGCAGAGGCGTGCCGACCAGTCGCCCACCGGTGAGCAGCGAGAGCATCGTGCCGCCGAGCACCGCGGCCCGCTCGTCGTCGGTCAGCCGGGCGAACACCACCCGCCCCAACGACATCCGCAGGTCGATGAACGGGAAGTCGGAGCCGTAGACCACCTGTTCGGCGCCGACCGCGCGCACCATCTCGGTGATCGCCCGGCTGTGCATGTGCGAGCCGCACAGCTCCAGCAGCACCCGCCGGTTGCGCCGGGCAACGTCGATCGCCCGGTCGAAGGAACCGGGCAGCACGCCGGAATGCCCGGCGAGAATCCAGGCGCGCGGGTGCTCGGTCGCCACTCTGTCCACATGGGACAGATCGTCGTACGGCGAGCCTGCCCAGGTGTGCACCAGCACCGGGCGGCCGGTGCGCTGCGCGTACTCGAACACCGGCGTGTAGCGGGGGCCGTCCAGCGGGTACTCGTGCAGGTCCGGGTGCAGCTTCACGCCGACGAACGCCGGGTGGTCGCGCCAGCGGTCGAGTTGGCCGGCCGGGTCCTGCCACGGGTTGATCACCACATAGCCGGCGAACCGGTCGGGGTGGGCGGCGCACAGCGCGGCGGTCTCCTCGTTGCCGGCGTCGGCGTCCAGCTCCACCGCCAGCAGGCTGGAGACCACGCATCCGGCGACGCCGCACCGGTCCATCACCCGCACCATCGCCTCGCCGCTCGGGTCGGCGACGAAGAACCGGTGGTAGGGCCCGACATGGGCGTGTGCGTCCAGGATCACCGGACCAGCCAACGGTTCCCGGCCAAGCACCGGCCCCCCGACGTTCATCCCACCTCCAGTACCGCGCGGCGCGCGAGCAGCCGGCGCATGGTCCCGCCACCGATCGCGCGCACCGCCGCATCGTCCAGTTCGGACCAGAGCAGCCGCACGACCGCCTCCGCCGGGTCCCGGACCGGTTGTCCGGTACCGAAAACGAGCCGGTGCGCACCGAACCGCTCGACCAGGAACTCCAGCGTGAGATGGCCGGAGAGGTTGGCCGTGCAGACGAGCACGCGCGGATGTCTCGCCAGCAGGCCGCACAGCCGCCGCAGCTCCCGGTAGCCGACGTCGGACAGGATCAGCCACAGGTCGGGGTGGGCCGCGGCAATTCGCTCCACAGTGGACCAACCGGCCTCCCCCAGCTCGACCAGCACCGGCAGCCCGTGCCCGGCCGCGGCGTCCAGCAGCGGCGCCAGATCCGGGCCGGCCAGGTCGAAGCCGTGCGCGTGCGGCCGGGCGGTCAGCATGACCACACCACTGGCCAGCGCCAGCGCCACCAGCTCCGGTCCCGCCGGCAGCTCGCCACAGGTGTCCGGCAGCACGGTCCAGCACGCGTGCAGCCGGGGCTCGCCGGCGACCTCGGCCAGCAGCCGGGTGTTGCCGGCAGGCGGATCGTGGTGGGTGGCCAGGGAATGGGTGACCACGGCGGCGGCGATCCCGTGCCGGTCCAGCTCGGCGAGCATGGCCGCTGGGGTGCCGCCGCCGACGTCGTGGGCCGGATGCCGGCCCAGCGACGCGGCGACGTCGAGCAGCCATACCTCCTGGTCAGTCATGGGCCGTCACACGGATCGTCCAGCGGCCGGCGGAAGGCAGCCGAACCCGGTTCCCGGTCGGCGAAACCCCGACGCCGTTGACGGTCATGGAGCCGGGCCACGGCGCGTGCACGGTCACCACGGCGGCCCGGTCGGTGTCGACCTCGGCCACCAGACCGTCGGCGTCGAGCCGGCACCACCAGGCGCGCACCCCTCGGCCGGCGATCGCCGGCACGGTGTCCTCGGTGTCCTCGGTGACCGGCGCGTCGAGGTCCCAGCGCGCCCGCTCCAGCACGCCGTCGCCGTGGTCGCGGGTCCAGCCGTGCCGGCCGACGGTGTCCCGCACGCCGGCCAGCCCGACGGTGACGGTCTCCCCCGCCAGCTCGGCCGTCACCTCCGGCGCCTGGTCGGCGAAGGGCACCAGGACGGTGTGCAGGACGCCGCGCTCGTGCGCCAGGTGCAGGCCGTGGATCGTGCCGTACTCGTCCGGGGTGGCCCGCCGGGCACGCAGCGCGTCCTCGTCGTCCTGTCCAGGCAACGGGACCTGGCAGCGGGGCAGCCGCGCCGGGTCGCTGGTCAGCTCGACCCCGGCCGGGACCGTCGCCGGCACCACGACCAGGCCGGGACCGGACTCGGCGACGAACCGCCGATCGCCGGCCACCCGCCACGGAGCCAGGCCGTGCAGCGTCCAGGTGGCCTCGACCGGCACGCCGCCCAGATCGCCGCCTTGATCATCGCCCAGATCATCGACAATCAGCCAGTAGCTCGGTGCCGAGCGGACGAACACGATCCGCCGGCGATGCCGGGTGGCGAAGGCATCATGCCGGCCGGCGGCCACGTCGACGCCCCGGTGGTCATCTCCCAGCGCCCAGAACGACTCCACGACCGAGTCGCGCCCGACCGAGTCCGGCTCACCGGCGAGGGTCACGCTGTTGTGCCCGCGCCCGGCCTGGAACCACGAGTAGTAGCCGGGATCGTCGTAGCTCGGCGGCCCACCCGCCTCCCAGGCCAGCGGCACCCCCCAGCCGGAGATGACGAAGTCCAGCGACGCGTGGTGCGAGTGCGGCTCCAGCTCGTGGCCGACGTACGGGCCGAGGTTCACCACCGTGGTCAGGTCGGTGGACGCCCAGCCCTGGCGCAGCATCGCGTGCCCGCTGGTGGGCAACAGCGCGCTGCGCCCGGCGGGCGCGACGCTCGGTGCGGCGCGGAAGTGCTCGACCGGGTCGCCGCCGTCTGGCCGGGGCCCCAGCCGGTCGAGCCGGTCGACGATCTCGTCGGCGGCCATCCACCGCTCCACCAGGTGCTTCCACGTCGGGTCGCCCCACAGGTGGTGGCCGACCAGCAGCATCTCCGCCGGCCGGACCACGTGCGAGTCCTGCAGGTGGGGCACCCAGCCGGCCGGGTGCGCCATGTTGGCGAGCCAGTCGTGGGCCGCGCGCAGTCGCGGGTGCGCCAGGATCGGCCACTGGTCGTGGTCGGCCGACAGCACCGCCACGTGCAGTGCCTGCAGGCACATCGTGTGATAGCTGGGCGCGCGTTCGAAGTGCCCGCCGTCGGCGTAGAAGTCCAGTTCCAGGTGGTCCTCGATGCGCCGCTGCGCGACATCGCGCCAGGTCAGGTGCTCGGCGAACTCGGGGAACATCGCCGCGGTGTGCGCCAGTTCGCTGACCGAGGCGACCTGCCAGTTGCCGTGCCGGAACGTGGCGTGTTCCTCGGCGGCCCACCGCGCGCCACCCAGCAGGCACTTCATCGTGCGCCGCCACTGCTCGTCGGTGAACGCCGGTTCGCCCGACAACAGCGAGATCGCCTGGTTGAACATCGCGCTACGGGCCCAGACGCCCAGCGAGTACCAGATGACGTCGAGTCCCGGCCAGTCGCCGACCACCTGGTCGCGCACGTCGTACCACTGGGAGAACAGCTCGCCGTAGCGCGCGGCGTACTCCGCCCGCCCGGTGAACGCGTAGGCCTCCAACAGCGGCTTGAGCCAGTACAGGTAGTGGAAACCGTAGAAGCTCGACCGGCCCCGGCTGGCGTCCAGCAGGTCGAACTCGGTGTGCAGCATGGTGTCCGCCGCCTCGCGGAACCCGCCGTGGCCGGCGCGGGTGCCCAGGATGTGGCGCACCGACTCGGGATGGCGCAGCACGAGATCGGCCGGGGGCACCGCCGGCCGGGCCGCCCGGCGCCGGACCCAGCGCCGCAGGTCGGCGACCGGAACCGGCGCGGACTCACTCGCGCGGTAGGCCCGCCACGCGCGCAGCGCGGTGTCGAGGTCCCCGGCGACCGGTTCGAGTCCGGGCGCGGTGCGGTCGAGGGAGTCGAGCAGGTGCTGATCGGTGATGTGGCGCATCGTGGCGTCGTCGACGTGCGGCGGGTTCTCCACCCAGCTGGTCACCTGGCCACCCCCGCGACCGCCACCGGCTGGCCGGAGTCCATCGACGCGTGTGCGGCCTCGAGCACCGCGGTGACGTGCCGGGAGCTCTCCACGGTGATCAGCGGTTCGGTGCCGGTAGTGGCGCAGTCGACGAAGTGGGCGATGGCGTCGCGGTAGGCGCCGGCCCGCACGCCGTGCACGACGCGCTGCAACATGTTGCGGGGAAAGGACACCGCGCGGTCGGTGGCCAGCACGATGTTCTCCTGCTGGCGGTCCAGCTGGATCGCGCCGTCGTCGCAGACCAGCGTCACGTAGCTGTCGACCATCGTCGGGAAGGTGTTCGGGTAGATCCACGCCGACTCGAACGTGGCCACCGCGCCTCCCCGGAACCGGGCCTGGATGTGGATGGCGTCGGGGGTGTCGATGCCCAGCGAGCGCAGCTTGCCGTACCTGGCGGTGGCGAACACCTGCTCGATCTCGTCGTCGAACAGCCAGGTGACCAGGTCGATGTCGTGGCTGGACAGGAACCACGCGCAGGTGGTCTTGCCGGCCCAGCTGAGCATCTCGGTCGGCACGTAGATGGTGTCGTCCTTGCGCGCGTAGCCCACCGCCGGCGCGCCGAGGTCGGCGATCAGGTCCTTCGCCTGGGCGTAGGCGGGAATCCAGCGGTGGTTGAAGATGCACATCGCGACCACCCCGGCCGCGCGCACCGCCGCCACACAGGCGTCCGCGTCGGCGACCGAGGTGGTGAACGGCTTCTCCACCAACACGTGCAGCCCGGCGTTCGCGGCCTTCACCACCACGTCGGCGTGCAGGTGGTCGGGCGTGGTCACGACCACCGCGTCCACCGTGCCGGAGCCGATCAGCTGGTCGTAGTGGTCGAACACCACCGGCGTGGCGGCGGGGAGTTGACCCGCCAGGGCCTCGGCGTCGGCCCGGCGGCGGCTGACGACCGCGGTCACCTCGGCGCCGGGCAGCGAGTCGAGCACCGTGGCGTTGCCGGTGCCCATGATGCCCGCGCCGACGACGCCGACCCGCAGTACCGCCGTCATTTGCTCAGCTCCGTGTTCCACTGCTGCTCGGCGGTGCCGAGCGCGGTCCTGGCGTCCACGCTGCCCTGCAGGAACGCGCGGATCTGCTCGTCGAACAGGTCGAGCAGTTCCTTGTCCTGCGCGGTACCCAGCGCGCCGTCCGCGAGGTCGGGCAGGGTGTCCACGATGATCTTCCGCGCGACGCTGTTCGCGTCGGTGCCCGTGGCGTCGAAGAACGGGTCCTCCAGGGTCGCCTTGGTGGACGGGAAGATCGGCACGATCTTGCAGAACTCCAGCTGGCTCTCGGCGCTGGTGACGAACTTGAGCCAGTCCGCCGCGGTCGCCTTGTTGTCCGAACCGCTGGGGATGGCGAAGGTCTGCTGCCCGGCGAGCAGCAGCTTGCCCTCCGGGGTGCGCGCGCTCGGGGTCACCACCAGGTCGCGGTAGACCTCCGGCGCGTTCTTCTGGGTGTTGACCAGCTGGGTGGCCGGCACGTTGGCGACCAGTCCGATCCGGCGGTTCTCCAGGTTCTCCGGGAAGTTGCGGACATCCTTGGTCAGCACGCCCGGCGCGATCACCCCGGCGTCGTAGGCCGCCTTCCACCGGTTCAGGATGTCGGCCGCGTCGTCGGTGTTGAACGCGGCGGCCGTGCGGTCCTCGGTGAGCATGTCGACGCCGTAGTAGGGCAGCACCAGCGACCACTCGTACAGGTTGATCCCGGCCACGCCCGACTGCTGTTTGACCTCGGCGGCCAGCTCGAGCAGCGCGTCGAAGGTCGCCGGCGGGTCCTGCTCGTCGAAGCTGGTCCCCGCCAGCGCCGTCTTCCGGTAGATCGACACCGGCGAACCGCCGTTGTACCAGGGAATCCCGGTCAGCGCGCCGTCCTTGGCCAGTGGTTCGACCAGCGATGGCTGGTAGGCGTCCAGTTCCTCGGCGGTGAAGTACTTGTTCAGGTCGGTGACCGACTTGCGGAACCGGCCGAGGTCAGGGGAGGCGATGTTCACCAGGTCCGGCGGGTCGCCGGCCGACAGGGCGGCCAGCAGCTTGGTGGCCAGGTCCGCGCCGGGGACGTCGACCCAGTTGATCGTGGTGCCCGGGTGGTCGGCCTCGTAGGTGTCGATCAGGCCCTGGACGTAGTCGCCGTAGTTGGCCTTCAGGTTGATCGTCCACCACTCGACCTCGCCGCCGAGCTCGGTGGAGTCCGGCTCCTCGGAGCTGGACGTTGTCCCGCTGATGCACCCGGACAGGGTGCCAAGCGCGGTGAGTAACGCGAGCGACGCGACCGCACCGCGCCACCATCGAGCCGAACGGAAGGTCGACGTCTTGGATCGCATGGCCGACAGTTTCGGACACGTGCAGCGCACAAGTCAATAGACGGGCTAGACCGGCTGCTATCGGTGTGTCTATAGTCGCCGCACTCGTTTAGGACGCGATCAACGTCCGTTCTAGACGTCCCAAATTCGACGACTGCCGGAGGGTGGTGGTGGGATGCCCGTCGAGTCCACGGACTCCGCCCGGCGCGTGCGTCCACGCGCCGGCGGACACCGCCGGCCCCGGTGGTTGCCGTGGCTGTTCATGGCGCCCGGCCTGGTGCTGTTCGCCGTGTTCTACGTCTGGCCGGCCAGCCAGGCACTCCAGCTCGCGTTCTTCTCCTACGACGGGATCTCCCCGCCGGTCTCGGTCGGGCTGGACAACTTCACCCGCATGGTGGCCGATCCCCGGTTCCACCAGTCGCTGATCAACTCGTTCCTGTTCCTGGCCGGCATGATCCCGCTCGCGGTGTTCGCGCCGCTGCTGCTCGCGGTGCTGGTCAACCAGAAACTCCCCGGGGTGCAGGCCTTCCGGGTGGCGATCGTGATGCCGGTCGTGGTCTCGATGGTCGCGGTCGCGGTCACCTGGAAGTACGTGCTGGACGCCGAGGGCGTGCTGAGCTGGCTGGTCACCTCGCTCGGGCTCACCGACGAGCCCCGAGCCTGGCTGCTCGACTCGACCTGGGCGCTACCGAGCCTGATCGTGATCGAGGGCTGGAAGAGCATGGGGATCTACATGATGATCTACCTCGCCGGCCTGCAGGCGATCCCCTCCGAGCTCAACGAGGCCGCGCAGATCGACGGCGCCGGCGCCTGGCAGCGGCTGACCAGGATCACCGTGCCGCTGCTCGTGCCGTACATGGCGGTCACCTCGACGATGGCCATGCTGGACTCGATGCAGGTCTTCACCTCGGTGTACGTGATGACCAGGGGCGGCCCGCAGGACAGCACCATGACCCTCGGCTACTACGTGTGGTCCAAGGCCTTCGAGGACTACGAGTTCGGCTACGCCAACGCGATCGCCCTGGTGCTCTGGGCGATCATGATCGTCCTCGCGCTGTTCAACTACCGGCTCACCAGGGAGCGCCCATGAGTACCGGTAAGCGCTCGACGCTGGTGGTCAACTACGCGGTGCTCGTCGTGCTGGCGGTGGTGTTCGTCGCGCCGTTCGTGGTGTTGCTGTCGGCCGCGTTGAAACCGGCCACCCAGGACGTGTTCTCCTTCCCGCCCGACCTGCTCCCCCGGCCGCCGGTGATGGACTGGTTCACCCGCGCCTGGACGGTCATCGACTTCCCGCGCTACCTGTTCAACTCGGTGCTCTACGTCGTGGTGATGGTGCCCGCTTACCTGATCGTGTCCGCGCTGGCCGCCTACCCGCTGGCCAGGATGCGGTTCCGGTTCCGCACGCTGACGTTCTTCCTGTTCCTTTCCACCATGTTCCTGCCCGGCGAGCTGATGCTGATCCCGCGGTTCCTGGTGGTCTCCGAGCTGGGACTGGCCGACACCTACGCCGGGGTGATCCTGCCCGGCCTGCTGTCGGCCATGGGGATCTTCCTGCTGCGCCAGACCTTCGCCGCGGTGCCCCAGGAGCTGGAGGACGCGGCCAGGATCGACGGCTGCCGGGAGTGGGGCATCTTCTGGCACGTGATGCTGCCCGCGGCGCGGCCCGCGCTCGCCGTGCTCGCCATCTTCGGGTTCATCTCGGTGTGGAACAGCTTCATCTGGCCCCTGGTCGTGCTCAAGGACACCGACAAGTACCCCATCGCACTGGCACTGTCCTATCTCACCGGGGTGACCGGCACCGACGTGCGGACCCTCGCCGCCGGCACGGTCATCTCCCTGATCCCCGTCATCGTGTTCTTCGTCCTGATGCAGCGCCACATCCTCGAGGGGATGAAGGGCGCGGTGAAGGGCTGACCGCCCATGGAGGAAACCCATGTCCAGCAACGAATCCACCGTAGGACGCCGGCAGGTGTTACGCGCGGGCGCGGTACTCGGCCTCGGTGCCGCGGCCGGCGTGACCGCCGCGCCGATCGCGATGGCCGCCGGGCGCGACTACGCGCTGCGCGCCACCTACGACTGGGCCGAGGCCTACTTCGGTGAGCACAGCGACACTCCCCCGGACCGGCCCAACGAGGTGCGCGGCGCGTTGGCCTGGGGTCAGTCCTACGTACTGCGCTCCTATCTGGCGATGTACCGGGCCTTCGGCGACACCCGGTACCTGGACCTGTTGTGCCGCAACACCGACGCCATCCTGCTGACCAGGGACAGCGAGCGCGGGGTGCGGGACTGGCGCGGGGACTCGCTGCCGGCGTGGCGGGGCTGGTACCCGTACACGGCGGGCCAGGCGGACGTCCCCGGCGCGACCGGGGTGCCGGTGCTGGGACTGCGTACCTCCCAGACCTTCGCCGACGACGTGGTCGCCGAGGTCGTGGCGGAGTCGGCCGACCGGTTCACCGTGGTGGTCACCGACACCAGGGTGGACCGCGCGGACACGTTCACCAACCTGACGATGGACGCCACCAGCCCGGACTACGCGGTCCGGCGGATCCTGGACGCCAACCCGACGCTCACCCGGGCCAGCGCCGTGGACCTGCGACCGGACAACGCGCCGGCGACCCCGCGGCCCGGGACCTACCCCATGGCGTCGGCGCACGTGGTCTTCTCGGTGCACACCGGCATGATCACCGCCCCGATCGCCGAGTTCTGCCGGATCGTCCGGGAGGACCCGCGACTCAAACCCCGCTACGGCGCCAAGGCCGCCAGGTACCTCACCGCGGTGCGCGCGGCGGTGGCCTGCCACAACCGCGAATGGCGCCAGAACGACGACGGTGAGGGGTGGTATGTCTGGGAGAAGGGCACGCCGCTGGCCTTCGACGGCTGCGAGATGCCGCACAACCAGTTTCTGGCGCTGGCCACGACCCAACTGCACCTGTCCACGCTCACCGGACACCGGTCCTATCGCGACCGAGCGGTGCGGATGCTGACCACGTTCCGCAACGACCTCGCGGTCAAGGACGCCAGCTACGTGTGGCGCTACTGGTGGACCAAGGGCCACGTGTACCGCGGCTACCGCCAGGCCGACGAGGTCTCGGCGTGGACGCCCGCCTACCCCAACGGCGCCAAGCAGATGGAGGACGGCTCGCACGGCGCGGTGGACGTCGAGGCGATGCTCGCCGCCAACGGGCTCGGGCTGGTGTTCGGCGAGACCGATGTTCGCCGCATGGCCGCCACCTACACCGACAACCTGATGCACCGCGACGCCGACGGCACCCCGCACGTCTGGACCACTGTGGACGGTTCGGGCGCGCTGGGCTCCCAGGATCTCCAGGCGCCGCGCTGGGCGAACCTGGCCGCCTGGGACGAGCGGATCTTCACCCACTCGCGGGAGATCGTCAACCTCCTCCAGCCGGAGCCGCTGTTCGGCTCCACCCTGCTCGGCACCGCGTTCCTGGCGGCACACAACAAGAAATAGCCGTCAGCCAAGCTCCTTTGTGGACCGAAACCGGTCACGAAGCGAGCCGACGGCGGGCACGATGCCGCGTGGCAGGTACAGCACCACGAGCACCAGCAACACGGCGTAGACCGCGTAGGACAGCACGCTTGGCGCGTAGCTCGGCATGCCCGGCCGGGTGCCGATGTCATTGAGGAACTGGACCAGCAGCACGATGCCGGCGGCGCCGACCACCGGGCCGAAGATCGTGCCGAGACCGCCGACCACGGCCATCACCACGTACTCGATGGACAGCAGGAGCGGGAACGAGCCCGGCCCGAGATAGCCGAGGAAGTAGGCGTAGATGCCGCCGGCCAGCCCGGCGAACGCGGCCGACAACGCGAACACCACCAGCCGGTAGCGGCCGACCGGCACACCGCTGGCCGCGGCGGCGACCTCGCTGGTGGCCAACGCGCGCAGCCCACGACCCGCCCGGGAGCGGACCACGTTGTGCGCCACCACCAGGGTGAGCGCCAACCCCGCCCACGTGAGGTAGGCGTAGTGCAGGTCCTCGCTCAGCTCGAACCCGGCGACGGTCAGCCGGGGAATGCCCTGTAGCCCGATCGCGCCGCCCGCCCACTCCGACTGGGCGAGCACCGACAGCAGGATCAGCTGCATCGCCAGCGTGGCGAAGGCCAGATAGTGCCCGCGCAGCCGCAACATCCCGATACCGACGAGGGCGGCGAACGCGGCGGCCACCACCGGCGCGGCCAGCAGGCCGAGCAGCGGCGGCACCCCGTTGGTGGCCAGCAGGCCGGCGGTGTAGGCGCCGATCGCGTAGAACGCCGCCTGTCCCAACGAGATCTGCCCGCCGTAGCCCATCAGCAGCGACAGCCCGACCACGACCATCGCGGCCAGGCCGAGCAGGATGTAGATGGCGAGCTCTGAACTGTCCAGAAAGGACGGTACGGCGAGGGTCGCGACGGCGACCGCGAGCACCGGCACGACTGTTTTCATGCTGGCTCCTGGTGGGCGACCGGCCGGCGGACGGCCCGCCAGATCATCACCGCGAGCATCAGTCCGAGCGCGACCTCGGTCTGGTGGGCCGCGTTGCCGTAGCCGGCGACCAGCGCCTGGGCCACCCCGAGCAGCAACCCGCCGACCAGCGCCACCCCGGGCCGGGTCAGGCCGCCGAGGATGGCCGCGGCGAACCCGCTGATCGCCAGCGTCACGTCCGAGTCGAACGTGACCTGCTGCACCGGGGTCACGAGCACGCCGGCCAGCCCGCCGAGCGCGCCGCCGATGCCGAACGCCAGCAACCCCATCCGCCGCACGTCGATGCCGACCACCCTGGCCGCGTACGGGTTGGACGCGCAGGCGGTGAGCGCCTTGCCGACGTTGGTGCGGCCGAAGAACGCGGCCATGGCGGCGAACACCGGCAGGGTCACCCCGATGATCAGCAGGTAGTGGGTCTGCACCCGGGCGCCGAACAGCTCGACCGCGCCGGGCAGGCCGGCGAACGAGCGCGGCTGGTCGCCCCAGATGAGCACCTCGACCGCGTACGCGAACAGCGACAGCCCGAGGGTGATGATCAGCGACGCCTGCGGCGAGGTGCCCGGCCGGCCGATCGCGACCACCCCGACCAGGAGTCCGACCAGCGCGGCGATGGCCACCGCGAGCAGCTCGGACACCCCGTGCGGCAACGAGGTCAGCAGCGAGGAGGCGGTCAGCGCGGCCACCACGGCGAACGCGCCCTGGGCGAAGTTCACCACCCCGGTCACCCGGAAGATCGCCACCAGCCCGCTGCCGACCAGCGCGAACCCGCAGCCGACGCCCAGGCCGGTGATCAGGTACTGCAGCAGCTCACTCATGGGGACCACCGAGGTAGGCGGCGGCGACCGCGGGACTGGCGGCCAGGTCCGCGGCTGCCCCCTCGGCGACGATCCGGCCGGCCTCCAGCACGTAGGCCCGGTCGCACAGATCCAGTGCCAGCCGGGCGTTCTGCTCGATCAGCAGCACGGCCAGCCCCCGCTCGGCGTTGAGCAGGCGCAGGTGGTCGACCAGGTCGGCGATCACCAGCGGGGCCAGGCCGAGCGACAGCTCGTCGATCACCAGCACGTCCGGGCGGCCCATCAGCGCCCGGCCGACCGCGACCATCTGCTGCTCACCGCCGGAGAGCAGCCCGGCCGTGCGGTCGCGCAGGTTGACCAACGCCGGCAGGACCTCGTAGATCGGTGCGGTGTCCCGGTTGCGGATCCGCCAGCCGCCCAGCCGCAGGTTGTCCGCGACGGTCATGTCGCCGAACAGCTGGCGGCCCTCCGGCACGTGCGCGAGCCGGCCGTGCACGGTGACCGATCCGCTGTGCGGCTTGACGATCCGCGACAACGTGTTGACCAGAGTGGACTTCCCGGCGCCGTTGGGCCCGATCAACGAGACCAGCTCGCCGTCCTCGACGGTGAGGCTGACCCCGTCCAGGGCGACCGCGGCGCCGTAGCGCACCACCAGGTCGGTGACGGCGATCCTGGTCATCGCGCCGGCACCTCCTTGCCGAGATAGGCGGCGATCACCTCGGGATCCGCGCGGATCTGCGCCGGGGTGCCCTCGGCGATCACCCGGCCGAGGTCGAGCACGGTGACCTGGTCCGCCAGCCGGGCCACGAACGCCACGTCGTGCTCGATGGTGAGCATCGTCAGGCCGTCGGCCTTGAGCTGTTCGAGCAGTTCGGCCAGCGCGCCGCGTTCGGCGGCGCGCAGGCCGGCGGCCGGCTCGTCGAGCAGCAGCAGCCGAGGCCGGCCGCACAACGCCCTGGCCACCTGCAGTGCCCGCTGTTGGCCAAGCGGCAACGCCTCGGCCGGCCGGGTGGCCCAGTCGGCGAGACCGACCCGCGTCAGCGCGGTGGTGGCGAGCTCGCGGATCTCGCGCTCCGCGCGGCGGTGGGCCGGTAATCGCAGGATGCCCGAGGCGAAGCCGGCGCGGGTGATCGCGTGCGCGCCGACCATCACGTTCTCCATCGCGGTCATCCCACGGAAGATGTTGGCGCCCTGGAAGACCACCGCGATGCCCAGCGCGGCCCGGCGGTGGGCCGGCAGCCGGTCGATCCGTTCGCCGGCGTAGTCGATCCGGCCCGCACCGGCCCGCAGCTGGCCGCCGATCAGGTTGAACAGGGTGGACTTGCCAGCGCCGTTGGGCCCGATGATGCCGCGCGACTCGCCGGCGGCGATGCGCAGGTCCACCTCGCGTACGGCGAACACCCCGCCGAAGGATCGGGACACCCCGGTCACGTCGAGCAGCGCGGTCATGGGCGCTATCCGGCCAGGCCGGCCAGCTGTGTCCTGGTCCAGTCGGTCGGCACGAGCACGCCGTCGCGGACCGTGGTGATCGCGATGTACTCCCCGGGAAGGCCGGCGTGGTCGGTCTCGCTGTAGGTGTACTTTCCGTTGGGTGTCACCAGGGTCAGGCCCGCCAGCGCGTCCCTGATCGCGGCCGGGTCGGTGCTGCCGGCCTCCTCGATCGCGGCCGCCAGCAGCTTCACCGCGGTGTAGCCGTCCTGGGCGAACTGCGGTGGTGGGTAGCCGTACTCGGTCTGGAACGGCCCGGCCAGCTCGTCGATCGCCGTCCGCAGCTCGCCCGCCGGCAGATGCTCGCCGATCACGCCGACGGAGCCGGCCACCACGACGCCCTCGGCCGCCGGCCCGACCGGGTCGAGGAACAGCTTGCTCGCCTGCGCGCCGGTCAGCACCAACGGGATGGACAGTCCGGTCGTGGCGTACTGCTTGGTCAGCGCGACCGCCGGTGGCCCGGCCGCCCACACGACCAGTGCCTGCGCGCCGGCCGACCGGGTGTTGTTGAACACCGAGCCGAACTCGGTGGCCGTGGTCTGGAACTCCTCGGTCGCCACCAGGGTCACCCCGTGTTCCTCGGCCTTGGCCACCATGCCGTCGAAGCCGGCGACCGCGTAGGAACTCTTGGTGTCGTGGGCGATCGCCACCTTGGTGATGCCGGTCGCCTTGAGGTACTCGAGGATGCGGTCGCCGTAGGTGGCCGAGGTGGCCGGAACCATGAACACGTACGGGTGCACCGGATCGACCTGCTCGTCGGCCGGACTCGGTGACAGGTAGGGGATCTCCTCCCGGTCGACCAACGGGATCGTGGCCAGCGCGGAGTTGGAGAACGGGGAGCCGATGACCGCGGCCACCTCCTCGCCCTTGAGCTCGTTGAACGCGAGCACCGACTGGTCGGGCTGGCTCTTGTCGTCCTTGACCGACAGCTCGAGCGGGCGGCCGAGCAGCCCGCCGGCGTCGTTGAGCTGCGCCACGGCCAGCTCGACGGACTTCTTGTTCTCACTGCCCAGCGGCGAGTAGTTGCCGGTCAGCGAGACGATCTGGCCGATCAGGATCGGGCCGGTGTCGTCGGAGTCGCCCGTGGTTCCCCCGCAGCCGGCGGCGAGGAGGGCAAGAGCGGCGAAGATCATCAGTGGTCGACGCACGCTCCAAAGTTAGGCTTACTGATCACGGCCGTCAAGATTGTGCCTAATATCGACTCCATGTCGCCCTCTCGGTCACAGTCGCTGATGCTCAGCTTTCTCGGCGACTACGTGTACGGCAGCGGCGTCCAGGTGTTCTCCGGCAGCGTGATCGACGTCCTCGCCCGGCTCGGGGTGTCCGAACACGCCACCAGGTCGACGCTCACCCGCATGGCCGGCCGGGGACTGCTGCGCCGGCAACGCCTCGGCCGGCGGATGTACTTCGGCCTCACCGAACGCGGCGCCGAGATCCTGCACGACGGACAGCGGCGCATCTGGAAGACCGGCGCGGTCAACGACGACTGGGACGGCAGTTGGACGCTGTTGTGCTTCTCGTTGCCCGAATCCTGGCAACGCCAACGACACGACCTGCGCTCCCGGCTGGCGTGGGCGGGTTTCGGGCCGCTGCAGGGCGGGCTGTGGATCGCGCCGGGACAGGTCACGGTGGAGCCGTTCGTGGCCGAGCTCGGGTTGGCCGCGCATGTGCGGGTGTTCCGGGCCACCGCCGACGAGCTGACCGACATCGCGCAGTTGGTCCACGACGCCTACGACCTGCCCCGGCTGGCCGCCGGCTACCGCGATTTCCTCGACCGCTGGACCGGCGCCGGCCAGGCCCCGTTCGCCGGCGACCCGTTGGCCGCGCATCTGGCCGTGGTCACCGAATGGCTACAGGTGATCCGGCGGGACCCGCGACTACCTGTTCGGCACCTGCCGGCGGACTGGCCCGCGGTGCCGGCACAGCAGGCGTTCCACCGACTCGAGGCCGCGCTCGACCAGCCCGCCCGGGAACTGGCCGCCGGCCTGCTGGACACCGTGCCGGACGCGTGAGCGGTGCACAATTGTCCACTAAGGACTTCAGTCAAGGGCGGCGAGGTCGTCCGGGGTCGGGTTGCGCAGCACCGTGGTGTCCCGCCAGATCACCACCGGCAGCTCGTCGTGGTGCACGTCGAGGTCGGCAAGCAGACCGGCGGCCCCCGCGTCCTGGTCGATGTCCACGAAATGGTGGGTCAGGCCGTTGTCGGTGGCCCAGTCGCGCAGCCGCCGGGTGTCCTGGTCGGCGGCCGGACCGATGATCCGCACGTCCGCCGTCTCCTCCAGAAACCGCGACCGGCGCAGCAACATCGCCCGCAGCACCACCTCACGCAGCCCGGAGGACTCGACGAAGGCGGCGTGCAGCGCGACCGGCGTCAGCTCGATCACCTCGCTGTCGGTGGTGGCCAGCGCGGTGATCACCGAGGACTGACCGGCGAACAACCCCAGCTCGCCGACGAACCGGCCGGCGCCACTGACCGCGCGCACACGTTCGGCCGGTCCGCCGAGCCCCTGCACCGTGGCCACGGTGCCCGCGACGATCACGTGGAAGTTGTAGCCGGGATCCCCCTCGGCGAACAGCACCCGGCCCGGCTCGACCCGGTGGCGGGCGCCGTGCCGGTCGAGCACCGCCAGGTGTTCCTCGCTCAGCCGGGGGTAGGCGCTGTCGTCGCCGTCGGTCTCCTGGTCCGCGCCGGCCGGGATCCGGTCCGGCACGACCACCGTGGTCCTCGGCGTCGGGTCGGGCAGCAGCAGCACCGGCCGGTCGGTCGGCTCGGGCGCGGTCTCGCCGATGCTCTCCAACAGCCGCGCCACCAACGTGTTCGCGTCGAACGAGCCGGTGTGCCGGCGGTCGCCGACGAAGAACGTCGGGGTGCCGGTGGCACCACTGGCCTCGGCCGACTCCGCGTCGTCGCGCACGTGCCCGGCGTACCGGCTGTCGCCGAGGTCGCGGGTGAACCGCGCGAGGTCCAGGCCGATCGCGGTGGCGTGCTCGACCAGCGCGGTCACCTTCAGCCGGTCCTGGTTGGCGTAGAGGCGGGCGTGCATGTCCCAGTAGCGGCCCTGGGCGCCGGCCGCCTCCGCGGCCTCGGCGGCCAGCTCGGCGTGCGGGTGCACGTCGACCAGCGGCAGGTGCCGGAACACGTAACGCACCCGGTCGCCGAGCCGGTGCAGCACCTCGTCCACCGCGCCGGTCGCCCGGCCGCAGAACGGGCACTCGAAGTCGCCGTACTCGACCAGGGTCATCGGCGCGTCGACCGGGCCGCGGAGATGGTCGCGGTCCGGGTCGACCGGCGGCACCAGCACCCCGGCGGTCGCCCGGTCCTCGTCGCGCCGCCGGTCGCCGAAGCGGAACAGCGCCCAGCCGAGCAGCGCGGCCAGCAGTGACGCGGCCAGCACGCCGACCCTGGCCTGGTCGGCCAGCGGGGAGTCGCCAAGCGCGAGGTCCACGATGAACAGCGAGATGGTGAACCCGATGCCGGACAACGCGGCGCCGCCGAGCAGCTGACCCCTGGTCAGGCCGCGGGACAGCGTGCCGAGCTTCAGCGCGACCGCCCCGTAGGCGCCGACGCTGATGCCGAGCAGCTTGCCCAGCACCAGCCCCGCGATGATGCCGAGGGTGACCGGGGAGGTCAGCGCGGCGGACAGGGTGTCGCCGCTGAGGCTGACACCCGCGTTGGCCAGCGCGAACAGCGGCACGATCAGGTAACTGCTGTAGGGCTCGTACAGCCGGTGCAGCCGGTCGGCGCTGGGTACCGACCGCTCGATGCCCAGCCGGGCGGCGCGGGCCAGCTCCGGGCCGGGCGACTGGCTGAAGGCCCTGGTGAGCCGGGTGGCCTCGGCGACCTCGTCGCGGCGGGGCGCGTAGGCGGGGGTGAACAGCGCGATCACCACGCCGGCGATCGTCGGGTGCACCCCGGACAGGTACATGGCGATCCACACCGCGACGCCGAACACGAAGTAGGCGGGTCCGCGCCAGACCCGCAGGTAGCGCAGCCCGACCATGAGCGCGAGCCCAACCAGGGACACCACCAACGGCGTGAGGGACAGGTCCTCGGTGTAGAACAGCGCGATGATGGTCAGCGCGCCGACGTCGTCGGCCACCGCGAGGGTGAGCAGGAACATCCGCAGCGCCCCCGGGCAGGCCGGGCCGACCAGCGCGAGCACGCCGAGCAGGAACGCGGTGTCGGTGGAGATCACCACGCCCCAGGCGCGCGCCGCCTC
Source organism: Actinophytocola sediminis (assembly GCF_054779715.1). NCBI lineage: Bacteria > Bacillati > Actinomycetota > Actinomycetes > Pseudonocardiales > Pseudonocardiaceae > Actinophytocola > Actinophytocola sediminis. The sequence continues at coordinate 115,824 of NZ_BAAGXS010000029.1, forward strand.
GCCGCCGGGGTTGAACAGCAGGTACACCGCCGCCGGCACCGCGAGCCCGGTGACCGCGGCGGCCAGCGGCACCGCGGCCGTGCGCCGGTCGGCCAGCTCGCCGACCGCCAGCTCCCGCTTGACCTCGAGGCCGACGACGAAGAAGAAGAACACCATGAGCCCGTCGTTGACCCAGTGGCGCAAGTCAAGCGACAGCTCGCCGCCACCAAAGCTGATGGCCAACTCGGTGTGCCAGAAGGCGTCGTAGGACGCCGACCACGGCGAGTTGGCCCACAGCAGCGCGATGACGGTCGCGGCCAGCAGCAGCCCGGCGGCCGCGGCCGGGTTGGCGAGGTAGACCCGGAACGGGCGCGCGAGCTGGGCCAGCACGTCCCGGGTGCGGGTGGTCGTGCCGTCCCAGCTCGGTGGTGGTGCAGACGAACTCACCTGCGGATATTAGCCCGGGACCGGGCCGGATGCCGGCACCCTTGATCGTCGACGGACGCGTGTGTCAGTGTCGGTGCCATGGACATCGAGGTGTCGACCCGGGACCTGCCCGGCCTTGGCACGCGGTACGAGATCGGTTGTGCTGACGGGAGCCGGATCAGCGTGGTGGTCCGGCACAACGGCATGCGCGACCTGTACACGTTCGAGCCGGGCGCGGACACGCCGAGCAGCTCGCTCCAGCTGACCGACGCGCAGGCGCGCGCGCTGAGCGCGGTACTCGCCGGCGTGCACTTCCGCCCGACCGGGGACGAGGCGCCGGCGGCCATCGGCGGCGTGGCCATCGACTGGGTCACCGTCGTGGCCCCCGACCACGCGCTGGACGACCTGGCCGCCGCGCATCCGGAGGCCGCGGTGATGGTCCTGGTCCGCGGCGAGCACACCACGATGAGGCCGGCCGGCGAGATCCTGCGCGCCGGCGACCGGCTACTCGTCGCCGGGACCGGTGCCGCGTTGACCGCGCTGCGCGCCCAGCTCACCGTTTCCTGAACCCGGGATGCGGTGGGTCGGCCTCGGGTAGGCGGGGGCGAACGCCGCGCCGGCCGAGTCCTCGGTGCTGGTGACCCCGCACGCGCGGTCGGCCGCCGCCACCGCGGCCGCGCACGCCCGGTCCAACTCCGCCGGCTGGCAGCCGATCCGCAGGTTGATCGTCAGCCGGGCGCCGAGCGCCTCGACCGGGCCGACCACGTCCACGCTCGGCTCGGCGCCGGCCTCGGTCAGGCTGGCCCTGGTCAGCCCGCCGGCACTCGACACGCTCACCTTGGCGTGCCCCACCAACATCCCGGCCGCCGACGCCCACGCGGACAGCGTCGACAACGCGGCCACCGCCCAGGTCCCGGGGGGCGAACCGGTCCTGGACGGTCATCTCATGGTTCAGCCAGGCCAGTTCGGCCTCGGCGGCCGCGTACCGGTCATAATCCAGGTCGTAATCCGGCCGGTCCGGTGTCTCCGCTTCGCCGAGCCAGTGGTCGACCAACTCGCCGACGGCGCCCGAGCGGGCCGAGTAGCCGACCACGCGCGCCGACGGGTACCGCCGGGCCAGCTCCGCGACCAGCGGGCCGGTGCCCACCAGGTCCAGCTTGTTCAGCGCCAGCACGTCGGCCTCCGCCAACTGGTGGGCGTACAGGTATCCGGTGTCCGGATCACCGCCGGCCGCCCAGACACGGGCGAAGGACCGGTACCGCACGGGGTCGACGACCGCGGTGAGCGGCGCCACCCGCACCGCGTCGCCGTGGTGGGCGCGCAGCGGCCGCACGACGGTCGCCCGCAGGTCCGTGCAGCTGCCGACCGCCTCGGCCAGCACCACGTCGGCGCCACCGTCGACCAGGCGGGTGACCACCTCGGCCAGTTCCGCGAAGCGGCAACAGAAGCAGCCGGCCACCACCTCGCCGACGGCGTCGGTGACCGTGCGCGCCAGCTGGGTGTCGACCAGGTTGTGGCCCTGGTCGTTGGTCACGATCGCCGGCCGGTGGCCGCGCCGGCGCAGCTCGCGCGCGGCGGCGAGCAGGGTGGTGGTCTTGCCGGCGCCGAGGAAGCCGCTGACCGGACAGAAGATCGCGCTCATGGGAATCGATTACCTCAGGTGAGGTCGACGGACAGCGAGGCCCCGGTCTGGACGGTCACCGGCTCGCGCAGGGTGATCAGCACCCGCAACCCGGTGACCGCGAACTCGGCGGCGCCGCCGTTCACCCGCACCGAGGCCACCGGTCCGGCCGCCTCGAACGCGAGCGTGCGCACCCGCAGTCGCCCGTACCGCAGCTCCAGCACGCACTCCTGCCGGCCGTCCTGTCTGGTCTGCCGGTACAGCCCCCAGCCCTCCGCGCCGGTGAACGCGGCGGCGAAGCGCTCCGGTGTAAGCCTGGGCGCGAACCCGATGTGTCCGCGCGGCCCGTGGTACTCGTAGCCGCACGCCGCGAGGTAGACGCCGTAGCTCATCATCGCCCGCGCGTAGTGGTCGCTGCACTCGATCTCGTTGTACGGGTTGCGCCGGTTGGCGTCGTGGCGGTCGTGCACCGCGCGGGTGACCGCGAGTCCCTCGTCCACCATGCCCTCGGCGATCAGGTGCGCGGCGAACTGGTACTCCTGCCCGGTCCACACCTCGTTGAAGTACCCCACGACGAACCCGTCGCCGGCCTCAGTCGACCCGCCGTGGGGCCAGGTGCACATCACCGTGCCGGCCTCCCCCGGCATCGCGTACACCCGCGCGCCGGGGATCCCCGGTGCCCGGTAGGACCCGGCGTCTGGCAGGAAGTTGTTGCGGAACAAGCTGGTCAGCGCTGTCCTGGACTTCTCCGGCGAGAACACCCTTGGCAGGCCGAGCTGGCCAGCGTAGGTCTGCGCGTACAGCTGGTCGATGTGGCAGCCCCGGTTGGAGTTGGGCGCGTCGGGATGGGCCGGGTCGACCTTCTGGAAGAAGTAGCCGTACTCCGCGTTCCACAGTGCACTGTCCAGATAGGCCGAGCCGCGGTCCGCGATCCCCGTGTACCGGTCGGCCAGCGCGCTGTCCCCCAGCTCGGTCGCCATCGCGGCGCCGGCGTGCAGCGCGGCGACGTAGAGCCCGCTGATCCACGGGATCTCGCCGAACCACTGGGCGTCCAGGGTGTTCCACTGGCCGCCGTCGAGAATGCCGTCACCGTCGCCGTCGGCACTGATCACCCACGCCAGTGCCTTCTTCACCGCCGGCCAGACGCCGCGCAGGAACGTGTCGTCCGGCGACATCTGGTGTTCGCGGTAGACCCGCAGGATCGTGCCGCACTGCCCGTCGGCGAACCAGCCCTCGTCCGCCTCTCCCCGGTTGCCGATCTCGCCGTTGTCGCGCAGCGCGATCCCGAGGTCGACCCGCTCGCGGGTGTCCCGCTCCAGTTCGGGGAACAACCTGGCGACCGACTGCGCGTAGTTCCACACGTGCCCGCAGGTGCCCGCGCAGCAGTAGATTCCCTCCCAGGCGTAGAACCGGCCGTTGTCGAACCGGAAACAGGTGTTCGTCGCCAGGGTGGACACTGTGGACAGTGTGCGTTCCAGGAACCAGTGCGGCAGCGTGGAGTCCTGGTACCAGGTGCGTACCCAGGTCTCGGTGCCGCCGGTCAGTCTCGGCAGTTCGGCGGCCAGGTGGGTGACCACCTCACCCGCCGAGGCGAACCGGGTGGCGTAGTGGTGGCGCAGGCGCTGACCGTCGCGCAGCCAGCCGAACGCCGCCGGCTGCGGGATGGGAAAGTGCCAGCCGAGCAGGAAGCGCACCGTGCCCGACTGTCCCGGTTGGACGGTGAGCGGCACCGTGACGGTGCCCGACTCGCCGCCCTCGGTGGCCACCACGGCATCGGGATGGGTCGCGGCCAGTGCGAACGTGCCGAACTCCGGCAGCGTCTCGATGGGCTGGCGGCGCACCGGCCGGTCACCGAACATGATCCGGCCGACGTTGACATGTCCCCAGCCGGCGGCGATCGAGTCGACCACCTCGAGTCGCGCCGTCCGGCCGGCCCAGCGGCTGACGTCGACCGACATGGCGGTGAGCGGCTCCATCTCCCGGCCGGTCATGCTCGCCACGGCCTCGCCGTCGACCACGAGGTTCACACAGGTGCGGCCGGGATGGGCGCCGCCGCCGACCCACATCGTCAGGTAGCGGCGCTCGACGGTGAACTCCCGGCTGGTCAGTTTCCCCTGGTAGGCATCGGGATCCCCGCCTGCGCGGAAGTTGTAGGAGGTGACGAACCGGCTGCCGACCACGTTCAGGTCGGTGATCTCGCCGACCGGGCGGCGGAAGTCCGGTGGCGTCTGCGCCGGCGTGACCGGCCCGGCGCCGAACGCGTCCCCGGTGACCGTCCAGCCGTCGAACGTGCCGGCTTCCCAGTCCTCGAACAGGATGTCGGGTCGGTCGGTGAACACGATGGTGTCGCAGTTGACATGGGCCCACGGCACGCTCGCGCGGTCGGCGATCCGGATACGCGCCGTCCGGCCGAGGTGCTCGCCGAGGTCGAGGGTGGCGGCGACCATCGGCTCACCGAAACGGCCGGTGGCGTTCGCCACGACCGCGTCGTCCACCAGCACCTCGACCCCCACCTCACCCGGCAGGCCACCGCCGCCGATGCCGACCGCGACGTAGCGGCGCTCGACGGTGAACTCCCGGCTGGTCAGCGTGCCCTGGTAGGAGTCGGGATCGCCGCCGGCGCGGTGGTTGTGCGAGGTGGCATACCGGCTGCCGGACAGCAGCAGGTCACCGAAACGGCGGACGTAGCCGGGGACCTCCTGCTGGGTGACCGGCCCGGCGCCGAACGCGTCCCCGGTGACCGTCCACCCGTCGAACGTGCCGGCTTCCCAGTCCTCGAACACGATGTCGGTACTGCCCGGCGTGGTGCCGGCGACGGCGGAGAACTCGACCCCGCGCAGTTGTCTCGCGCGCAACTGTCCGGCGCGCAGCTCGGTCGGCTGCTGGTCGCGCGTGGTCAGGCAGACCGGGTTGGCGCTCGAGGCGACCAGTTCGGCGCGCACCGCCGCGCCGGTGGTGTTGCGCAGGGTGAAGGTGACGGTCGTCGCCGGCAGCGTGGAGTCGTCCACCGCCAACGGGATGAACGGGGCGTACGCGGTCGCGGTGATCTCCAGCGGGCAGTCCGGGGCGCGGTAGGTCACCGTGCCGACCGGGTACTGGCCGACGAACCGCACGTCGGCGAAGCCGTCCGCGTCGATGGTGTGGCTGGTGGTCGCCCGGCCGCTGGTCGTGCGCAGGGTGAAGCCGAGCGGGAACGGTGAGCTCGGGGTCAGCGGCTCGGCGTAGTGCGGGCCGGCCGCGGTGGCGCCGCCGAGCGGAAACGTGGCCGGGTTGAGGATGTCCCAGGCCCACAGCCGCCCGTCACCCGCCAGGTACACCTGACCGCCGCAGCCGCCGCCGACCGGCATCCCGATGCGGGCGAGGGCCTCGCCGGTGTACTCGGTCGGCCGGCCGCGGTCGACGAGCGCGGCCAGCCGTTCCCGCGTGAGGTTCTTGTCGGCCGGCACGACCACCAGGCCGTCCGGGTCGAGCCCGAGTGCCGCCGCCACCGGGGCCGGGGCGGCCAGCGCGCCGAGCCCGGCCATGCCGGCGGCGAGGAAGGCCCGCCGGTTGTGCCCGGCCGGCGGACAGCAGGTGCCGTCGGCGCAACAGTCCACAGTGGAGTCATGGTGGTCGGATGCGGTCGTCATTGAGGCAGCCTCCACGAGTAAACGATTACTCGGGAGCGTAGGTGCTCGATCCGCCTCGGTCCAGTGCCCGCGCTAGCTTCGGTAGGACTCGGGGATGGTCACCACCTCGCCCGAGGTGGTCGCGGTGTCCAGCACGCGCAGCGCCGCGGTGAGGACGCGGTGCTGCTGGGCGGTGTCGTGCGGTGCGCCGAGCGCGGCGCCCATCGGGGTGTCGGCCGAGGCGATGCGGGGCGCGCCGAGCTGCGCGGCCACCGTCGGCAGGGACGCGATGATCACCGTCGGGATGCCGGCCTCCTCGATCAGCCGCTGCAACACCACGGCGGACCGGTGACAACTGCCGCACGCGCCGACCAGCGCGACCGCCGCCGCGCCGCACTCCCCCAGCCGGCGCACCAGCTCCGGGCCGGTGCGGGTCTTCACCAGCTCGATCTCGGTCCCACCGCCCTGCATGGCGAAGTGGGTCCGGCAGACCCCGCCGATCGCCCCCTGGTCGGCCAGTTCGCGCAGCCGGGCGAGCGGGAACAGGCAGTTGGGGTCGGCGTTGACATCGCTGTTGTCGTAGCTGCCGGACGCGAAGGTCAGCTCGGCATCCGTTGTGGTGGCGGGGATCTCGCGCAGGCTGTAGTCGGCGTAGGGGCGGAACGGCTGGTCGCCAACGGTGTGCGCCCCGGCGGAGGACACCAGCGCGATCGTGGTCCGCGCGAGTGGCGCGGCCAGTGGGGTCAACGGCGTAGGCGCGGTCGCGGACACCGGCACCTCACTGCGGACGCCGTCGGTCAGCGTCGGCGGGCCGTCGCCGGCGGCGGCGTCCACGAGCCGTTGGTTGGCGCGCGCCACCTCGGGATCCCACGACGCCGGCGGCGGCAGGGTGTCCTTGCCGTACAGCATCGTCTTCAGCATCGCCACACAGCGCCGGGCGTCGGCGGCGTCGGCGGTGTTCTCGCCGAGCACGTCGGTCTCCTGACCGCCCGTGGCCTTGTTCACCTCGACCAGTGAGTACAGGTACTCGTTGCCCGCCACCATGCCGCGCGCCGCCGACCAGCACACCCCGACGGTCGGCGTGCCGTACTTGGCGATCTCCGCGATCTCGGCGGCGAAGTCGATGTGGTTGTTGCCGAAGCCCTCGGTGGCCACCACCGCACCGTCCACTCCGGACGCGGCGACCATGGCGCCGACCCGCCGGGCGACGAAGTGCTTGGCCGACTCCCGTTCCGGGCTGCCGACCACGATCACCCCGGTCAGCCGCAGCTCGGTGTCCTCGGCGATGGCGGCCACCAGCGGATCCCGGTAGTAGTGCAGCGTGGTCTCCTTGCTGGAGGGCCCGACGCAGCACAGCGAGTGCAGCGCACCGTCGCGCAGTTCGTTGACCCGCAGTTGTTGGGGCAGGTTGCCGAGGTCGATGAGCGAGGCCGCGCCGCGCACGCCACCCGGCTCGGCGGGGAAAACCAGGTTCTCGTGCATCGCGCCCTGGCCCATGACCAGCTTCACCAGCGCGATCCTCGGCCCGGCGCCCGTCGGCTCGGTGTATGTGCGGCGTTCGGTGACCGCGGTGGCCGGGGCGTCGAGCAGCGCGCGCCGCAACCGGTCAGCCACCAGGTCGGCGGCCCGGTGGGCCGCGGCCGGCCCTGGGCGCTCCATCCGCTGGCCGGCCGCGATGGTGACCGCGACGCGGATGATCCAGTCGCCGGGGTCCGGGGTGCCGGCGGCGGCGTCGGCGATCCGCTCGGACAGCGTGCCGGCGGAGTTGCCCGCCTCGCCGAGCTGCGTGCCGTCGGCGTCCACGCCGGTCACCACCAGCACGACGCCGCCGGCGACCCGGGTGCGGCCGGTGCCGATACGGCCGTCGACCTTGGCCGCGAGCGGCAGCACGTCGAGGATGGTGTCGGTCGGCACGTCCCGGCGATCGGGCGCGATCACGTCGACGGCCAGCGCGGTCACCAGGGGGACGGCGAGGCCGGCGGCGATGTCCTCGGCGACGGTCAGCGCGCCGGCCCGCCAGGCGGTCGCCTCGGCGAGGGAGACCGTGTCGACCGGCAGGGTCTCCGTGGTCAGGATGGGCGGCGGCAGGATCTCGCAGTCACAGCGCGGGCCCATGCTGATCTCCATCACGCGCACCTCGATCAGTAGTGAACGGAGTTACACTGCTGACGGTAAGCCGGCACGTTCTCAGGAGTCAAATGAACTTTGGTGCTTACGCTGGCCGGGCGGTGCTCACGGCGGTCGATCTGGTCAACACCCGCGGCACCGACCGCGACGACCTGACAGCCGAGGCGGCCGCCGAGCTGCTGGCCCACCGAGGCTGGGTGGTGACCACCGCGCCCGAGTTGGCGCGGCTGCGGGCGCTGCGCGACACGTTGCGGCACGCCTTCGACACCGAGGACGAACGCGAGGTGGTGCGCCAGCTCAACCACACGCTCGCTGAGCTGCGCGCACTCCCCCAGCTCACCGACCACGACGGCGGTTGGCACTGGCACTACGCCCCGGAGGGCGCCGGCATCGCCGACCGGGTGGCCGCCACCACCTCGGCCGCCCTGCTGGCCGTGATCGCCGACGGCGGCGCCGAGCGGCTGCGGGTGTGCACCGCCGACCGCTGCCGCAACGTGTTCGTCGACCTGTCCCGCAACGGATCCCGCCGCTACTGCAGCTCCCGCGCCTGCGGCAACCGCACCCACGCCGCCGCCTACCGCGCACGACTACGCGACACCCCGCCCTGAGCCGGTGCGGCGCCCTGAATGAGGCATTGGCGACGCTCACCGTCCCGAATGAGGCATTCAGGGCAGTTGACCCGTCCTAGCGCGTCATCGTTCGCAGGTAGTCGGCGAAGCCCTCAAGGCCGTCGAGGTTGCGGGGGCCGCTGATGCCCTCGCTGTAGTCCAGGACATAGAAGTTGTCGCGCACGACGGCCGGCAGTGTCGCGGTGACCGGGGACGACTTCAGGAAGTCGATCTTCTCCTGGGCCGGCTGGTCGCCGTAGTCGAGGATGATGATCACCTCCGGCTGGGCACGCACGACCGCCTCCCAGCCGACCTGGGTCCAGCGCTGGTCGAGGTCGGCGAAGATGTTGCGGCCGCCGGCGAAGGAGATGATCTCGTTGGGCGGCACCTGGTTCCCGGCGGTGAACGGCTGGTCGGTGCCCGAGTCGTAGAGGAACACCGGCACCGGATCTCCCTGCGGCACAGCGGCTTTGACCGCGTCGACGCGCGCGCGGTAGTCGGCGACCACGTCGGCGGCCCGGTCCTCGACGCCGAAGATCCGGCCGAGTCGTTCCAGGTCGGTGTAGAGCGCCTCGAACGGCGTCCGCCGCTCGGGGTGGTTGGGGTAGTTGTAGCAGGACTCGGTGTGCATGAAGCTCTGGATGCCCAACCCGTCGAGGATCTCCGGGGTGATGCCGCGCTGGTCGGCGAACCCGGAGTTCCAGCCGGCCACCACGAAGTCCGCGGCCGCGTCCACCACCAGCTCCCGGTTGAGCAGGTCGTCGCCGAGGAACTCGACCTTGGCGTACTCCTCGGCCCACGGCGACTCCTCGACCGGCGGGTTGGCCGGCGGCATCACGTAGCCGTGCACGTGGTCGGTCAGGCCGAGGGCGAACATCTTGTCCGCGCTGCCCGCCTCGTACACCACCGACCGCCGGGGCGTGGTGTACTCGACCTCCTCGCCGCAGCGCGGCACGGTGACCGTGCGAGTACCGGCCTCGGGCGCCACCTGCGCGCCGCAGCCCGTGAGCACCACCGTCACGGCCGCGAGCGGCACCAGTCCGCGTCTCATCGGCTTCCTCTTCCTGTTGAGTCCTGTGTGGACAGTGAGTGGAGTAGTTGGGGCACACCGGTCAGCGGATGGCGGACGACGGTGACCTCGACGCCGAACACCTCCATGACCAGTTCCTCGGTCAGCACCTCGGCCGGCGGGCCGGCGGCGACCAGCGCGCCTGCCCGGAGCACGCCGACCCGATCGCACGCGGCGGCGGCCAGGTTCAGGTCGTGCAACACGACGAGCACGGTGAGCCCGGACTCGCGCAGCAGCGTCAGCAGTTCGATCTGGTGGCGCAGGTCGAGGTGGTTGGTCGGCTCGTCCAGCACCAGCACCTGGGGTTCCTGAACCAGCGCGCGGGCGATGAGCACCCGTTGCCGCTCGCCGCCCGACAGCGACAGCACCCCGCGCCCCGCCAGGTGCAGCACGTCGAGCCGGGCCATCGCCTGCTGGCACAGGGTGTGCTCGCGCCGGTCGAGCGGGCGGTTGCCGGCCAGGTGCGGGGTCCGGCCGAGCGCGACGACCTCCTCGACAGTGAAGTCCAGTTCCAGGCTGGCTTCCTGGGTGAGCGCGGCCACCGTGCGCGCGCTCTCCCGCAGGCCGACGGTGGCCAGGTCGGTCTGTCCTATCCAGACGGTGCCGTGGCTCGGCGCGAGTGCCCGGTAGACGCAGCGCAGCGCGGTGGACTTGCCCGAACCGTTGGGGCCGACCAGACCCACGATCTCGCCGGCGGGCACGTCCAGGTGCAGCTCACGGACGATGACCTGGCCGTCGACGGTCACCGACAACGCGTCGAGCCGAAGTTCCGCCGGCATGTCAGCGCCCCCCGAACAGGTAGCCCTTGCGGCGCATCAGCATGACGAACACCGGCACGCCGACCAACGCGGTGATCGCGCCGAGCGGTAACTCGCGCGGTGCCACCAGCGTGCGGGACGCGAGATCGACCCAGATCATGAAGACCCCGCCCACCAACGGAGCCACCGCCAGCACCCGGGTATGCCGGGCGCCGACCAGGATGCGCACCAGGTGCGGGATGACCAGGCCGACGAACCCGATGGCACCGCTCACCGCGACCATCGCCCCGGTGGCCACCGCGGTGAGCGCGAACAGCCGCCGCCGCAGGCGACTCGCGTCCACGCCGAGGCTCGCGGCCGTCTCGTCGCCCAGCGCCAGCACGTCCAGTCCCCTGCTGTGCCGGCGAAGTATCCCGATGCCGACCAGCACGACCAGCACCACCACCGGCAGCGCTCCCCAGGTGGCCGCGCCGAAGCCGCCCATGGTCCAGTACAGCACCGTGCTCGTCGCCTCGCTGTTGGGCACCAGGTAGATGAGCACGCTGAGCACCGCCTGGAACCCGAACGCCAGCGCGACTCCGGTCAACACCAGCCGCAGCGGGGTGATCCCGGCGCGCGACCTGGCCGCCAGGTACACCAGCACCGAGGCGCCGAGCGCGCCGAGGAACGCGCCGGCCGACACCGCGTACACGCCAAGACCCGCCAGCCCACCGGTCACGCTCACCCCGACCGCCCCCACCGACGCGCCGGAGGACACGCCGAGGACGAACGGGTCGGCGAGTGCGTTGCGTACCAACGCCTGCACCGCGACCCCGACCGCGGCCAACCCGGCGCCGACGACCGCCGCGAGCAGCACCCGAGGGGTGCGGATCTGCCAGATGATCTGGTAGCGGGTGGCCTCGTCGGCCGGGATCGTGCCGCCGGTCAGCGCCGCCCACAGGTAGCGCGCGGTGTCCGCCGGCGCGACGACCGCGGACCCCAGGCCGATGGCCAGCAGCGCCGAGGCCACCAACACCACGGCGAGGCCGATCGCGAGCAGCACGTGAGTCCGGGGCACCCGCCGAACTTAATGTTTATGGTTTTCGTTTTCAATAGATCTGGATCACAGTTGGGCACCGTGGTAGCTGATCGTCAGGTGTCCGTGGCGGTCGCGGTCGACGCTGGCGTCGACCTGGTACACCGCCGCGAGCCGTTCGGCGGTCAGCACGGCCGCCGGTGGCCCGTCGGCGACCAGCTCCCCGCCGGCCAGCAGCACGAGCCGGTCGCAGTAGCGCGCGGCCAGCCCGAGGTCGTGCAGCGCGACCAGCACGGTCTGGTCGGTGCCGGCGAGCAGGGCCATCAGCTCCAGCTGGTGGCGGATGTCGAGATGGTTGGTCGGCTCGTCGAGCAGCAGCCCCCACGGCCGCTGGGCCAGCACCCTGGCGATGTGCGCCCGTTGCCGCTCGCCGCCCGACAGCGTGCTCCAGTGCCGGTCGCGCAGCCCGGTGAGATCCAGGCGGGCGAGCGCGGCGTCGATGATGGCGTCATCGGCGGGACTCAGCCCACGCCACCGGTCGCGGAACGGGGTGCGGCCAAGCGCGACGACGTCGGCGACCCGCACGTCGCTGTCGCTGTCGCTGGACTGCTCGACGAACGCGAGCCGTTGGGCGATCCGGCGCTGGCTCCAGGTGGCGATGTCGAGCTCGTCGTAGCGCACGGCGCCCGCGGTCGGGGTGCGCAGGCCGGCCAGGCAGCGCAGCAGCGTCGACTTGCCGGAGCCGTTGGGGCCGATGAGACCGACGGTCTGGCCGGGGTCGATCGCCAGGCCGATGTCGTTGATGATCGGCCGGCCGGCCGCGCGCCAGGTGAGGTGCTCGGCGGTGATCCTCACAGCTCACCTCGACGCCGCAGCACCAGCAGGAACAGCGGCACCCCGACCAGTGCGGTGAACACGCCGACCGGGACCTCGCGCGGCGCGAACGCGACGCGGGCCAGCGCGTCGGTCCACACCAGGAAGATCGCGCCGGCCAGCGCGCTGGCCGGCAACAGCGTGCGATGCCGCGAGCCGAGCAGGAACCGGACACCGTGCGGCACGATCAGCCCGACGAACGCGATCGCGCCGACCGAGGCCACCACCACCGAGGTCAGCACCGCGGTCAGGCCGAGCAGCACGAGCCTGGTCGACCGCACGTCGATGCCGAGGGAGGCCGCGGTGTCCTCGCCGAAGGCGAGCCCGTCCAGCGCGTTGGCGTACAGCCACAGCACCACCAGCCCGACCGCGCCGACCACGGCGGTCACCACCAGCGAGTCCCACCGGGACGGCGCCATCGAGCCGAGCAGCCAGTAGGTGATCGCCCGGGTGGTGTCCGCGTCGCTGGAGGCCATCAACACCAGCGAGGTGACCGCCTGGAAGAACAGCCCGATGACGATCCCGGTGAGCACCACGCGCACCGAGCCGAGCCCACGGCGGCCCAACAGCGCCAGCAGCACCGCGAACGAGCCGAGCGCGCCGAGCACCGCGCCCCCGGACACGCTGAGCGCGCCCCCGCCGACGCCGAGCACGACGACCACGACCGCGCCGGTGGACGCGCCGTGGGACACCCCGAGCAGGTAGGGCTCAGCGAGCGCGTTGCGGGTGACCGCCTGCAGCACCGCGCCACAGATCGCCAGCACCGCGCCGACCACCGCGGCCATCAGCACCCGGGGGATCCGCAGGTCCCAGATCAGCGAGTCGAGCAGCCGGGGCAGCGGCTCGACGTCGAACCCGAGATGCCCGGCCAGCACCCGGCCGAGCTCGCCGTAGCCGAGGTCGCCGCTGCCGACCACCGCGCACACCGCGAGCGAGGCCACCAGCGCCACCGCGCCGACCACGAACCACGCCCAGGTCGGCAGGCCGGCGCGGCGGCGGGTTCGCGGTGCGGTGGCCCGCTCGACCGGGGTGGCCGGGTGCAGCAGGTCGGGCACGATGGTGGTGCTACTGGACATGGCCGAGTGCGCGCATGCCGTCGACGAACAGCTCGACCGCGCTCGCCGAGCGCACCGACGGGTCCATGCCGATGCCCGGCACCTCGATGATCTGGTTGTCCCGCACCGCCTTCAGCTGGGACATCACCGGATGCGCCGCCATCATCGCGATCTTCTCCGCCGCGCTGTCCCCCTCGGCGCCGCGCTCGGACAGGTCACCGACCACGATCACGTCCGGGTCCCGCTCGGCGATCCGCTCCCAGGACACCTCCGGCCAGTCCTCGTCCACGTCGTCGAACACGGTGCGCCCGCCGACCAGCCTGCTCATCTCCGCCGGCAGACCGCCGTCGCCGGCGACGTAGGGGACGCCGTTGAACGTCGAGTACAGCCACAGGATCGACGGCTCCCCCGGCGCGTCCCTGCCCGCCTGTTCGGCCGCGGCCACGACCGCGCGCTGCTCGGCGATCAGCGCGGCGGCCCGGTCCTCGACCCGGAAGATCCGGCCGAGGGTCGCGTAGTCGGCGAACAGCAACTCGAACGGCGAGGCGCCGGCCTCGTTGTCTCCCGGGCATTCCACCGCGCTGACGAACGAGGGCAGGCCGAGCTCGGCCAGTTCTTCGCGCGTGCCCACCCGGTCGGGCGTGTACTGCGCGCGGAAGGAGGCCACCACCAGGTCCGGAGTGGCCGCCAGCAGTTGCTCGGCGGTGAGCAGTTTCGGGCTGAGCACCGGGATCGTGGCGTAGTCGGCCTGGTACTCGGGAGCGACCCTGGTCTTCAGGTTGGACGTGCCGGCCAGCCGGTCGGCAAGGCCAAGGGCGAGCAACGTCTCGGTCGACGACTGGTCCAACGTGACCACCCGCGCCGGCACGTCCGGAAAGGACAGTTCCTGGCCGCAACTGGTCACAGTGGACGCGACGCCGGCATCGGCCTGTTCGGCCGCCGGATCAGCGCATCCGGTGACCCCCAGCAGGCTCACCAGCACGGCGGCCAGGCCAGCCAGGACACGTCCGGTCATCGACAACCTCCAGTCAGGAGTACCCGATCTATGGCATTGAACTTGTTTTTGCAACACTGTTGCAAGAACCAGTGGGGAGGTTGGTGTGGTGACTGCGTCGTCGGCGTCGAACGCGGCGAATCGCCGGTCGATCCTGCGCGAACCGAGCTTCGTCCGGTTGTGGGTGGGCACCACGGCCTCCGGTCTGGCCACCTGGGCGCTGCCGTTCGTACTCGGGCTGGCAGTGCTCGAGCATGAGCTGAGCGTAACCGGACTCGGCGTCGTGCTGGCCGCGCGCACGGCCGGCTTCCTGGTCGCGGTGCCGGTGAGCGGCGTGTTGGCCGACCGCCACTCCCGGCGCGGCGTGGTGTTGGCGGCCGGGCTCGCGGCCGCGCTGGCCACCCCGGTGATCGCGGTCGGGCTCGGCTCCTCGGTGCCGCTGATGGCCGTGGCCGCCGCGGTCGTCGGCGCGGGGCAGGGTGCCTGCCGGCCCGCGTTCCAGGCACTGGTCGCCGAGGTCGTCGACAAGCGGCGCCGGCAGACGGCCAACGCGGCGATGGCCCTGGCGATCAGGCTCACCACGCTCACCGCGCCCGCGCTCACGGCGCTGCTGGCCGTCGTGGTCGACCTCGGCGCGCTGCTCGTGGGCACCGGCGTGGTCTGGCTGCTCGCCGCGCTCATCCCGCCGGCCGGCGGGCGCGTCCCGGCCGTGACCGCCCGCGGCTCGTTCGTCCGCGAGTTCACCGACGGCCTGCGGGAGGCGCGGCGGCATCCGTGGTTCCTCGCCGGGCTGGGCGCGCTCACCGCGGTGATCGCCACCGGCTACTCGGCCACCAGCGTCGCCCTGCCGCTGATCAGCCGGGACCGGTACGACACCGAGCTGGTGCTGGCCGCGTCGCTGACCGGCTACACCGTCGGCGGGCTGCTCGGCGCGCTGGTGGTCACCCGCTGGCGGCCCCGCGCCCAGGGCTGGACCGCGCTGGCCGCCCTCGCCTGCTACGGCTTCGCGCCGCTGGCGCTGCTGCTGCCGGTGCACTGGCTGCTGATCGTGGCCGCCTACGTGGTCGCGGGCCTTGGCATCGAGATGTTCAACGTGCCGTGGTTCACCGCCACCCAGCGCGAGGTCGACCCGGACAAGCTGGCCAGGGTGTCCGCGCTGGACTTCCTGCTGTCCTACGGTCTCGCGCCGGTCGGCCTGGTGCTGATCGCGCCGGCCATCGACGCGTTCGGGGTGAGCGCGGTGCTCGGCGTGTGCGCGGCCGTGTGCTTCCTGGTGCCGGCCGCCGCCGCGCTCGTGCCGAGCACCCGCCACTTCGCCAGCGACCCTGTTCCCGACCGCGCAGGAGCCAGCCCATGACTGTTCCCTCCGAGGTCGGCATCGCGCCGGCCCGCGTCGAGGCGCACAACGCCGACAAGGCCAGGCAGACACTGGCCGAGACCGGCGCGGTGGTGCTCACCGGCCTGCCTGCCACCGAGGACGCCCTGGTGGTCGCCGCCGCGCAGCTCCACGGCGGGGGCCTGCGGCAGCTGTTCCCGATCCGGGAGCGGCCCTCCCGCGCCGGCGGTCCGGTGCATCTGCACGCGGACAGCTTCGACCAGGTCGTCGACATCGGCGGGGTGCCGACCCGGCGCCGGGACCCGGACGAGGACGCGGTCCTGGTCCAGTGTGTCCAGCCGCCGCCAGCCGGTGGCGAGTCGTTCGTCGCCGACGCCTACCGGTTCCTGGACACCTGCGCCGACCAGGAGCTGCTCGAGTTCCTGACCGGCGTGGACGTCGACCTGTACGGCGCGTGGGCCGGGCTGCGTGGGCTGCCGGCCACGCCGAGGGTCGCCCGGCACGTCGAGTACACCCGCACCGGGCGGCGGATCGCCCGGCGCACCGACGGGGCCGTGCCGCTGCACCGCGATCCCCGCGCCGACCACGTCACCGCGATGCTCGACCGCTTCGGGCGGACCGTGCACGCGATCGAGCCGGCGCTGCCCAGGATCCCGCTCGGCGAGGGCGACATCCTCGCGCTCGACAACTACCGCTGCTGGCACGGCCGCGACGCCCACCCCGGCGAGCGGTCGGTGCGCATCCTCACCCTGCGCACCGACCAGGCGGCCTGACCGGTCAGGAGAAGGCCGGGTCGTCGATCACCCAGCGCCAGGTGCCGTCGGCCTGTCGCCTGGCGACCTCGGCGGTCGTGCCGGCGCCGTCACCGGCGTCGCCGGCCAGCCGGGCCCGCCAGGTCGCCGAGGTGATCGCGAGGTCGCCGGCGACGATCACCTTGCGGGTCTCGCCGTCGATGTGCTCGATCGTGGTCAGCAGCTCGTCGATCATCGTGCGCAGCGCCGCCTCGCCGGTGCGCGTCGAGCCGTCCAGGTGCACCGCGAGACCGGTCGGCTCGTAGAGCGCGAGCAGCGCGTCGGCGTCCTTGTCGTTGATGGCCGCGGTGAACAGCCGGTGCAACTGGGCGGGGTCGGTAGCCCGCATGCGGAACTCCTTCGTTGTCGTCCGATGCCTACGGCCGTTGATCGTGCTGGCGACGCCGCGTGGTCCGCCATCCCGTGTTCGCGGGGTACCTGCCGGGACGCCGGTCGGCGATACTGGACCCGATGAGCGGTCATGACTCGGCCAGGGCGGCGATCGAGCGCGCGTGCGGCACCGCCACGTCCCTGCCGGAGGTGTTCGCTGGCGTGGCGGCCGGCCTCACCCGGGTGGTGCCCGCCGACGACTTCTGCCTGAACAGCGTGGATCCGGCCACACTGCAGGAAACCTTCTCCCACAACACGTTGCGGCCAACCCCGGACGTGCTCGCCCGGTTCTTCCAGCTCGAGGCCGACGGGCAGGACGTCAACGCGGTGCCCGCGCTGGCCGCCGATCCGGTTGGCGGCGCGACGCTGCACCAGGCGACCGGCGGCGACCCGGCGTGCAGCGCGCGCTACCGGGACGTGCTCACGCCCCTGGGCCTGGACCGCGAGCTGCGCGTGGTGATCCGCGACCGGCGGGTCCCGTGGGGCGTGGTGAACCTGTTCCGGCGCGCCGGGGCACCCGACTTCTCCGTGGCGGAGCTGGACTTCGTCGCCTCCCTCGGGCGCACGATCGCCGACGGCATCCGGCGCACGCTCGTGCTCGGGGTCGCCGACGCCCAGCCCGACGACACCGGCCCCGGCGTGCTGATCGTCGATCCGGCGCACCCCGCCACGGCCAACCACCGCTCCCCCGGCGCCGACCACTGGCTGACCGGGCTCGACGCCGCCGACTGGCACGTGGCCAGGGTCGCGCGCCAGGCGCACACGGTGGCCGGGCCGGCCAGGACGCACGTGTGCACCCGGCGCGGGCGCTGGCTGACGCTGCACGCCGAGCCCTACGGCGAGGGCACGCTGGCCTCGGTGGTCGTCGAGCCGACCCGGCCGGCGGCGATCGCCGACCTGGTGGTCGAGGCTTACGGGCTGTCGGCCAGGGAGCGGGAGATCGTCGGGCTGCTGGCCGGCGGGCACACCAACGCCGAGATGTCCCGGCGGTTGGGGCTGTCCCCGCACACCGTCGGCGACCACGTCAAGAGCGTGTTCGGCAAGCTCGCCGTGCACAGCCGGGCCGAGCTGACCTCACGGCTGTTCTTCCACCACCCGGCCAGCACTGGCCTGACCCGCACCGGGAGCCGACTGCCCTGAATGCCCCATTCGGGACGGTGAACGTCGCCAATGCCTCATTCAGGGCATCGCAAGTGGGGCGCGCCAGACGATTCGGAGGCAGCGTGGCTTGCCGTTGAGCCGCGCCGGGCGGCCGCCCGGCGCCGGCGCGTCGGCGTGCTCGACGCTCTCCCCGCCCCGCGCGGCGTAGAAGGTGCGTGCCGCCGAGTTCTGCTCGAGTACCCACAGGTACAGGCCGGAGGTGGGGCGGCTGCGCTGGACGGCGCGGGCGGTCTCGGCGAGCAGCTGTCCGCCGAGACCCTGGCGCTTGCGCGTGGACCGCACGTGCAGGTTGTCGAGCAGGGCGCCCCAGGCCGGCGACGCGTCGAGCATCGTGTGCGCGAAGCCGACCAGTTCGCCGTCGCACTCGGCGAGCACGGTGTGCGGCGACGCGGTCGCCAGCCGCTCGGCCCACAACGTGGTCAGGAACCCGGGCACCTCGTCGTCGAGGAACTCATCGGTGTACGCGCCGCGGTAGTGGCGCTGCCAGCTGTCGGCATGCAGCGCCGCGACCGCGAGCGCGTCGTCCTGGCCGGCCGTCCGGAACCGCACTGACATCACACCAGTCTGTCAGCAGTCGAAGCGTCCCAGGGGCCGGCCCGGCTCCTCCGGGCTGATCAGGTGCCGACCCGGAGCGTGATCATGTTCCAGGACAGCGCGGGCAGCACCGCGGTGACCGTGCCGTCGGTGATCTTCGGGTCGGCCAGGTGCACCGGGGTGACCCGGTCCGGCGCGGCGGCGGTGTTGGTCGCCTCGGGGTCGTCGTCGAACAGGGCCACGTGCTCGGCGACGGTCAGGTTCGGCAGCGACCGCACGTCCACCTCGAGTGCCAGCGGCTGGTGCTGGTCCCGGTTGACCGCGAACAGCGTGACCGCACCGGACTCCTCGTCGTGCACCGCGGTCGCGTCCACCACCGGCACCTCGCCGAGCGAGGTCGTCTCGTAGGTCGGGCCGACGGGTTCGATCCGCAGCACCGAGCCCCGGCCGTGCCGGGCGGTCAGCGCGAACGGGTGGAAGATCGTCTGCCGCCACGCCGGCCCGCCCGGTTCGGTGCGGATCGGCGCGATCACGTTGACCAGCTGGGCAAGACAGGCGATCTTGACCCGGTCCGCGTGCCGCAGCAACGAGATCAGCAGCCCGCCGACCACCACCGCGTCGACCACCGAGTACTCGTCCTCGATCAGCCGAGGGTGCTCGGCCCAGTCGAGGCTGGCCTCGCCGCCGAACCTGCTCTGGTACCAGACGTTCCACTCGTCGAACGACAGGTTGACCCGCTTCTTGTGGCCGCCGACGGCCCGCACGTGGTCGGCGGTGGCGATCACCGCCTCGATGAAGTTGTCCATGTCGACCCCGCTGGCCAGGAAGCCGCCCCGATCGTCGCCCCGCGGTTCGTAGTAGCTGTGCAGGGACACGTAGTCGACCAGGTCGTAGGTCTCGGCCAGGACCGTCGCCTCCCAGCTGCCGAAGGTCGGCATCTCCTGGTGCGAGCTGCCACAGGCGACCAGCTCGATCGACGGGTCGACCCGGCGCATCGCCCGCGCGGTCTCCACCGCGAGCCGGGCGTACTCCTCGGCGGTCTTGTGCCCGAGCTGCCACGGCCCGTCCAGCTCGTTGCCCAGGCACCACAGCTTGATGCCGTGCGGGTCGGCGGTGCCGTTGCGCCGGCGCAGGTCCGACCAGTAGGTGCCGCCGGGATGGTTGGCGTACTCGACGAGGTCGCGGGCCGCGTCGATGCCCCGGGTGCCGAGGTTGACCGCCATCATGGGCTCACTGCCCATTGCCCTGGCCCACGTGGTGAACTCGTCGACGCCGACCTGGTTGGTCTCCAGCGAGCGCCAGGCGAGGTCGAGCCTGGTCGGCCGGTCGGCCACCGGCCCGATGCCGTCCTCCCAGTGGTAGCCGGAGACGAAGTTGCCGCCCGGATAGCGCAGAACCGGCGGCGCCAGCTCCCGCACGAGGTCGGCGACGTCGCCGCGGAACCCGTCGCCGTCGTCGGTGTCGTGGCCCGGCTCGTGGATGCCGGTGTAGACACAACGACCCATATGCTCCACAAAGGATCCGTAGATCCTCGGGTCCACCTCGGCGATGCGGAACGCTGGGTCGACTGTCAGTGCGGCGTGCAGCATGAACTATCCCTTCAGCCCGGTGCCGGCGATACCTTCCACGATGCGGCGCTGGAACAGCAGGAACACCAGCACCAGTGGCAGTGCGCCGAGG
This sequence comes from Actinophytocola sediminis, assembly GCF_054779715.1. Taxonomy (NCBI): domain Bacteria; kingdom Bacillati; phylum Actinomycetota; class Actinomycetes; order Pseudonocardiales; family Pseudonocardiaceae; genus Actinophytocola; species Actinophytocola sediminis. The sequence goes on from NZ_BAAGXS010000029.1 coordinate 135,849, forward strand.
ACGGCCGAGGCCATCGTGTCGGCGTAACGGATCCCGTAGGTCCCCTGCACGGTAGCCAGCCCGACCGGGATTGTCATGATCTCCGGATTGCTCAGCGCCAGCAACGGCCACAGCAGGTCGTTCCACGTCCAGACGAAACTGAAGATGGCCACCGCGGACACCGCGGGACGGGCCAGCGGCAACACGATCTGCCGGTAGGTACGGAAGAACCCGGCACCGTCGATCCGCGCCGCCTCGTCGAGGTCCTTGGGGATCCCGTCGAAGAACTGCTTGAACACCAACACCGCGATCGCGATCGGGATCTGCGGCAGGATCACCGCCCAGTAGGTGTTCAACATGTTGATGCTGCCCAGTTCCCGGAACCGGGGCACGATCAGCACCTGGCTGGGGATCATGATGCCCACCAGGATGAACCAGAACACCAGCCAGCGGAACCGGAACCGCAGCCGGGACAACGCGTAGGCGGCCAGGCTCGCGGTGAGCACCGTGCCGGCCGCCGCGAGCGCCGAGGTGATGAAGCTCGCCGCGTACCAGCTGAGAATGTCTCCCTGGGCGAGCAGCGCGCGAAACGAAGCGAACGTCGGATTCTCGATGGCCCAGGTCGGATTCGTGGTCTCGCCGTTGGGTTTGAGCGAGGTGTCCACCGCCCAGGCCAACGGCACCAGCCACAGGATCGCGAACGCGATCAGTACCCCGGTACAACACCGGTTGAACAACCGGGTGCGTCTGTCCGCCGCGGCGACATTCCGTTGCGCGTCGGCCGCGCTCGGCTGCCGAACGTCCTGGTAGGCAAGGATGCTCATGTCACAGCTCCGGTTCCTGGCGGCGGGTCATGACCAGCCAGATGGTGGACACCGCGAGGATCACCACGAAGAACAGCGTGGACGCGGCGGCGGCGTAACCACTGCGGAAGTCGGTGAACCCGACGTCGAAGACGTACTGCAGCACCGAGCGGGTGGCGAAGTTCGGCCCGCCCTGGGTCATGATGTACATCTGGTCGAACACCTTCAGCGACGCGATCACCTGCAGCACAACGACAAGCGAGGTCGTCCTGGCCAGCAGCGGCACGGTGATCAGCCGGATCTGCTGCCACGGCCCGGCGCCGTCGATCGCCGACGCCTCGTACAGCTCCCTCGGGATCTCCTGCAGCCCGGCGAGATAGAGCACGAAGTTGAACCCGAGCGTCCACCACACCGTGGTGATGGCCAGCGACACCATCGCGAAGTCGGGATCGCCCAACCAGTTCGGCTCCGGCAGGCCGAGCGAGGTCACCGCGCGGCTGAGCAGCCCGAGTGCCGGGGTGTACATCCAGATCCAGATCAGCGCGACGACCGACGACGGCAGAACATAGGGCAGGAAGAACGCGAGCCGGAAGAACCACCGCGACCGGCCGGCCCGCTCGGCGAGCAACGCGAACACCAGGCCGAGTGCCACCAGCGGCGGCGTGGTGAGGATGGTGAACCAGAGCGTGTGCCACAGCGCCGACCAGAAGTCGCTGCTGGTAAGGGCTTCCGCGTAGTTGGCGAGACCGGCGAACTCACCGAGCCCCGGGAAGACCATGCTGGTGTGGAAGAAGCTCATCACCAGGCCGTAGATCGCCGGGCCGACGGTGAACAGCAGATACAGTCCGATGAACGGCGCGAGGAACAACACCGCTGGCCGCCCGTGCCCGGCGAGCAGGCGCTCCCGGGGCCGCTGGCGCGGATCGGTTCGCCGGTCGCCGACCATGGCCGGTTCGGTGGTTTCGGTGCTGGCCACGGCCAACCTCCTCATTGAGGGTCACACCGGGGACGCGGTTCTGGCGAGTTCGGACAGCTTCGACCGGATCTGCGCGATCGCGGCCGCCGCCGACAGTTCGCCCGCCTCGACAGCGCCGACGGCCGAGCCCATCACGACCTCGAAGTTCGACCCGGAGCCGGAGTACCAGCCAGGCTGGTCGTAGACGGCGGTGTCGGCGGCCTCGGCATACCGCGACTGCGGGACGAGCCTGGCGTACCGGTCGCTGGTGGCGACGGGTTGCCAGGTCGGCACGTGCCCGCCCTCGGCCCAGGTGAGGCTCTGGTCGAGCATCGAGCGCACGAAGCCAAGCGCGCGGTCCAGACCGGCGCGGTCCTGGTCGGGCCGCACCGGCAGCACGAGCGTGTGCGAGTCGGCCTGCACCGCGTGCGGACCGCCGAAGATGTTGGGTACCAACGCCATGCTGAACGGCATGCCGGCGGTCTGGAAGGTGGAGATCTCCCACTCGCCGTTGAGATGGAACCCCGCCGCGCCGCTGGCGAACAGCGCGATCGCGCCCTGGTAGTCGACGCTGCCCGGCATCAGTCCTTTCTCGACGGTCAGCGTGCGGAGGTAGTCGAACACCTGGGCGGCCTTGGCGTCGTCGAGCACGATCCGGGTGCCGTCGTCGGCGAGCACCTCGCCGCCGAGTTGGGCGTACAGGGTCTGGAACAGCCGCCACGGCGACGCGACGTCGGAGTTGATGCCGTGCGTCGCGCCGTACTGCCCGGTGACCTCCTTCGCCTTGGCCAGCGCGTCCTGGAACGCGTCCGGCCCGACGATCGGCCGGAGGTTGCCCTCGGCGTCGAGCAGGCCGGCCTGTTCACAGATCTCGGTGTTGTAGAACAGGACGAACGGGTGGGTGTCGATCGGTATCGCGTAGATCTTGCCGTCGACCAGGCCGGCCTCCCAGGCCCGCTGGTTGAACCGGTCGGCGGTCATGCCGTGCCGCTCGAGGTCCTCGGGCAGCAGTTCCTGCAACAGGTTTCCCCGCACCAGGGTGGTCATCCTGGTCAGGTGGGCGGCCGCGACGTCGGGCGGGAAGTCGCCGACGGTGGCCAGCGCCAGCTTGGTGTAGTACGGGTTGCCCCACGCGAGCGTGATGGCCTGCAGGTCCAGGTCCGGATTGGCCTTGCGGTACTCGTCCTGCATCTGCTGCATGCGCACGCCGTCGCCGCCGCCGAACAGGTTCCAGTACACCACCGTTCTCGGGTCGGGCGGCGTGCTGAGCAGCCCGGCGCCCACCGAGGAACACCCGGTGACGGCGGCGCCGGCGCCAAGCAGGGTCGCGCGGAGCAGGTCGCGGCGGCTGAGCCCGTTCATGGTCCGGCTCCTTGCGTCGGTGGAGCGGAAGTGAACGCTAACATCATGACGGCCGCGTTGTTATTCCGCAATCATGGCTGCTATCAGCTATCTATGTGAGCGTAAACATCAGATAGGGCAAGATCTGGGCCATGACGATCACCGCACACCGCACCGCCGTCCTCGCGTTGCACTGGCAGGTCAACGTGATCAAGCCGGCGGGCTTCTTCGGCGGAATGCTCAGCGAACCGGTGGCCCGCAGCGGCGTGGTCGAGCGCGCGGCGCGCTTCCACGACACCGCCGCGGCGGCCGGCGCCTCGGTGTTCTTCACCCGGTTCACCATTCCCGCCGACGAGGGCGAACTGGTGCGCAACACCGGGTTCATGCGCGCGGTCGGCGAGGCGAAGGACGCCTTCCTGCCGGACTCCCCCGGCGCGCGGCTCATCCCGGAGATGGCCGCCGGCGCCCGGATCGTGGACAACCAGAAGCTGTCCGGGCTCGCCGGCAACGACCTCGCCGCCCGGCTGACCGCGCAGGGCGTCGACACCGTGCTGATCACCGGCGTGGCCACCAACCTCACCGTCGAGCAGACCGCCCGGCACGCCACCGACCTCGGCTTCGTGGTGCACGTGGTCAGCGACTGCGTGGCCGCGGCCACCGAGGACGCGCACACGGCCTCACTGGCCAACCTGGACCTCGCCACCGCGGGTTGCCTGACGGCCAACCAGGTGGCGGCCAGGCTCGGCGACTGACCCGCCGCCAGCGGACCTCCCCACGGGTATCGTCCGCCCGACGGGGAGGTGTCGACAGGTGCTCGAAGCGCTGGGGTGCACGCCGACCGAGGACGCGGTCTACCGGTACCTGCTCGGCCGGGCGTCGGCCGGCGCCGAGGCGGTCGGCGCCGCACTGGGGCTGACCGAGGGCGAGGCGGCCGCCACGCTGACCGCGTTGACCGCGCTCGGGCTGGCCGCCAAGGCCGCGGGCACCACCGCCTACCTGGCCGCGCCGCCCAACATCGCGGTGCGGGCGCTGCTGCTGCGCAAGCAGGAGGAGCTGGTCGCCGCCGAGACCCAGCTCGAGGACCTCGTCGAGACCTACCGGCGAGGCTCGGCCCTGCGCGGGGTCACCGAGATCGTCGAGGTCGTGGTCGACCCGTCCGCGCTGCGCTACCGCGTCGAACAGATGGTGCGCGACGCCCGGGAGGAGTTCCTCGCGGTCGTCACGCCGCCGTTCGCGGTCATCCCGCCAGAGCAGGGCGGCGCGATCCCGGTCCGGGTCTCCGGCGCGAACCGCACCGTCTACGACCGGCGCGTGCTGGAGGTGCCGGGGGTGCTCGCGATGATGCCGGCCAACCTCGCGCGCGAGGAGGAGTGGCGGGTCCACCCGAACGCGCCGATGAAGCTGTTCATCGTCGACCGGCGGATCGCGCTGCTGTCCGCGGTCTACGCCGACACCGGCCCGCCGGGATCGATGCTGGTGCACCGCAGCACCCTGCTGGACGCCCTGGTCGGCTACTTCGACCTGCTCTGGTCCCAGGCCGTCCCGCTGACCCTGGACGACGACCAGGCGGCGGCCAACGGCTCCCCACTGTCCCAGGAGGACCAGACGCTGCTCACCATGCTGCTCGCCGGCCTGACCGACCAGGCGATCGCGCTGCGGCTGGGGGTCGGGCACCGGTCGGTGCAGCGCAAGGTCCGGGCACTGATGGACCTGGCAAGTGTCGACACCAGGGTGCAGCTGGGCTGGCACGCGCACCGCAACGCCTGGTTGGGGGGCCCGGCGCCGGCCGCGCCCCCCGGCCAGCTCAGCGCGCGCTGACCCGCCAGGCGCCGGTCACCGTCTGGTCGACGACGTTGCCGTCCCGGTCCTCGGCCCGCACCCGGATCGCGACCGCCGACGCGTCCTTCTTCGGCGTGCGCACCCGGAAACTCCGTGCTCCCGTGCCGGTCGGCGGCCTGGCGGCCGAGGTCGGTCCAGCGCCGGCCGCCGTCGTGGCTGACCCACGCCCGCAGCCGGATGCCGCCTGGCCCGGTGCGCACATAGGACGCGGCCACGGTGAACTCGTAGGCCGAGCCGGCGCGCACCGCGTTGTCCATGCCCACCGGCACGTCGTAGGCCAGGTTCATCGTCGGCAGTTCCTCGGTGGCCGGCCCGAACTCGGCGTCGGCCTCCCAGACCGTGCTGGACCTCGTGGCCAGCGGCCGCGTCCACTGCTCGGCGTCCAGCTCGACCCGGTACCGGCCGGGCTCGGTGGCGTCGAGCCGGCAGGTGCCCGAGGTCGCGCACAGCAGCTCACCGTCGCGCAGGTACCGGAACGCGATCGCCCCCGGCGGCGGGCTGGCGTACTCGAACGACATCGCCGGCGTGGTGGTGAACGGCGTGGCCGCCAGGGACACGGCCTGGTAGTAGGACGTGACCACGGTGGTGATGCCCTTGGTCACCCGGGGCACGACGGGCACGTCGAAGTGGCGCTCGGTCACCCGCGCCCCCTCGGCGTAGGTGGTGTCGCTGCGCTCCTGGGACCGGCGGTCACCGGCGGGGAAGAACGTCCAGTGCCGCCACGCCACCCCGGGCGAGACGTACTCGGTACGGCGGAACGGCGCCCGGAACGGGGTGTACCGGTTGTCGCGCATCTCGCGGTAGACCGTGCCGGGGACGTCCGCGTGGTACCGCGCGTCCACCCGCGCGAGATCGTCGCCGTCGTAGCGGTAGGTGATCCCCGCCGGCAGCCGACCGGTCACGGTCTCCTCCAGGTCGTAGACATAGCCGCTTGGCCGGTCGCCGCCGGTGGTGATCGTCGCCGGTCCCCGGCGCAGCGCGGCGGCGAGGCGGTCCGCGCCGGCCTTGGGCAGCACCGCGACCGGGATCGTGGCGCGTTGGTGGACCCACCGGATCGCCGGCCCGGTGTCGGTGAGCCCGTAGGCCACCCCGGTCGCGCCCGCCGCCGCGGCCGCCGCGGCGACCCGAGGGATGGCGTCGACCTCGACCTCACGGACGAACGCGACCTTCCCGGCGACGCCGGCCAGCTCCGCCGGTGTGCCGGTGCCCGCGTCGACGACCCGGTGGCGGCCGGCGGCCACGGTGGGCACGCAGTAGACGACGTCGAAGGCCATGCACTCGCCCCAGGACTCCTCCAACGGATACTGCGCCCCGAGCGATCGCCGGTCCAGGGTCATCGTCAGGTCCTCGGCGGCCAGCCTGGTCGAGAACCTGGCCGCGAAGGTGCCGGTGCGGACAGTGCCGGTGGGCAGCAGGTAGACCTCGGTGCTGTTGAAGGTGAGGGTCAGCCGCAGCTTCTCGTAGCCCGGCTCGCCGACCACCCGGCTGACCACGAGGTCCAGGCCCGGCCCGTCGACCGGCACCCCGGGCCGGGGGGTGGCGAACCGGACCGGCTCGCCCCGCCGCGCGTCGATCACCACGGTCCTGTCCCCGTCGAGCACCAGCTCCGGGTCGCCGCCGATGGTCTCGGCCAGCTTCGAGTACGGCTCACCCTCGGTGAACTCGGAGATGTTGGCCAGCACCGCGTACCGGCCGGCCGGCACCAGCGGGTCGGCGCCGAGATCGCCGAACACGCCGACGCCCCGGTCGAACCAGCCCTGGTGGTAGTCCCCGGTCTCCAGGTTGACCAGGTGCACCCAGGACCACGCGGTGGTGTTCGCCGGGACGCCCGCGCGATCGTTGGCCAGGACGGTCAGGCGGTGCCGCTCGACCTCCTTGGTCCAGCTCACCGCGGTCCGGCTGAGCGGGGTGCCGCCGGTGCCGGTGGCCACCAGCCTGCCGTAGTAGGAGGCGGTGTCGAGGGTGGCGAACTCGACGGTCACCGTCACGGTCGCCGTGGCGCCGGGCGGGAGGTCCACCCGCGACGGACTGATCGTGACCGCGCCGGCCATCGGCGAGTACGGCGACTGCTGGTGTCTGGTCGGGTCGGCCTGGAACAGGTCGAGCGTGAGGTCCGCGTGCACCACCTCGGTGCCCGGGTTGCGCAGGGTGACCTCGCCGCTGGTGGTCGGGTGCGGCGGCTCGATCGCGCCCAGGTTGAGCGTGCCGGTGGACACCAGCCGGGCCGTGGTCGCGTGTCGCAGGTCGACCATGCCGCCGCCCTGCCAGGTGATCGGGTTGTCCTGGTTCGGGGTCGCGGTGCTGACCAGGGCGTCCTTGAGCCGCGCGCCGGTCCAGTCCGGGTGCTGCTGGGCGAGCAGCGCTGCGGCGCCCGCGACGTGCGGGGTCGCCATCGACGTGCCGGTCAGGGACGTGTACCTCGGGTTGGCCGGGATCGCCGGCCGGCTGCTGGTCGCGCTGCGCGCGGCGACGATGTCGGTGCCGGGCGCGGTGATCTCCGGCTTGATCGCGTAGTCCTGGGTCCGGGGGCCGACGCTGGAGCTCTCGCTCGAGCCGTGCGGCGCGGTCTTGACCACGTTGCCGACGGTGAGCGCCAGATCGGCCGCGCCGGGCGTGCTGATCTGGGACGGGCGCCAGTTGCCGTTGTTCCCGGCCGCGATCACGAACAGCGCGCCGGTGTCCGCCGAGATCCGGTTCACCGCCTGGGACATCGGGTCGGCGCCGTTGCTGAGACCGCCGCCGAGGCTCATGTTGATCACCTTGGCACCCTGCGCGGCCGCCCATTCCATGCCGGCGATGATCTCCGAGTCCTGGCCCGCGCCGGTGTCGTCGAGCACCTTGCCGACCACCAGCCGCGCGCCGGGGGCCACGCCGGTGTACGCGCCGGCCGAGGCCGCCCCGCTGCCGAGCACGGTGGACGCGACGTGGGTGCCGTGCCCGTCGCCGTCCTGGACGTCCGCGCCGGGCACGAAGCTCCGCGCGACCGCGATCCGGTCGGCCAGGTCGGGGTGGGTCAGGTCGACGCCGGTGTCCAGCACCGCGACCCGCACCCCGGTGCCGTCCAGACCGGCCCGCCAGGCGTCGTCGGCGCCGATGGCCGGCACGCTGAGGTCCAGTGCCGCGGTCACCCTGCCGTCCAGCCACAGCTTCGCCACGCCGGCGGTCAGGCCGGGCCAGCTCCGCTCGGCCTGGTCCTTGCGCACGCTCAGCGCCCGCGCGCCGACGCTGGGCAACGCGCGGACCTGTCGGGTGCCCGTCGGCGCGCGGGCCGTGAGCGCGGCCTTCGTGCGGTAGGTGGCGATCACCGGCACGTCGGCCAGGTGCTCGTCGTCGTAGCCGGCGGCGCGCAGCGCGGTGAGGTTGAACAGCTCCCGGTCCAGCCGGTCGTCGGCGACCAGCCGGGCCACGTCGGGGGTGAACGCGTGCAGGTCGCCGCCGATCTCCTGGAACGACACGTCGTCGCGCGGGGCGACGTCGTGCACGACCTCGCCCCGCTGGGTGCCGTCGGCCGCCACCCACAGCTCGACCACGTCACCGGTCAGCAGCGTGAACGTCGCGCTGACCGCGCCATGGCCGCCATGGCCGGTCGGCGCGGTCGCGGGTGGGGTGGTCGGTGGGCTCGCCACGGCCGCCGGTGGCACGACGACCGTGGCGAGTAGCGCACCCGCGAGCACGGCGATGGATCTGATCACGCGAAACCTCCGGGGAGCCTGGTGCCTGCGCCCCAGCCTCACACCTGGCCGGCTCGTGGGATCCCGCGGAAATACGCCGTGGCGCAAAGCCGCCCGCGATCACCGCGCGGGTATGCTGGCCCGCACATCCCGAGCCGTACGGAGGACCCTGATGTCCAAGCGCACGTCCAAGCGGAAGTCCCGCAGCAAGAAGGGCGCGAACCACGGCAAGCGCCCCAACGGCAACTGACCCGCTCGCGGTCGGCTCCTCAGGTGGTGCCGGCCGCGGGCGTGGCCCTGGATGGTGAGCTGAGACCGTTGCGCCGCGCGTAGTCCCCGATCAGCCAGGTCAGCTGGTCCAGCCACCAGTAGCGGCGTGGGCGGGCGGGCCATGAGGTTGGCGAACCGTCAGGAAAAGGTGTGTGGTGACCAGGCAGCGTCCCGGGTCAGTCACCCTCACCGACGTCGCCAGGCTCGCCGGCGTCTCGGTGGCCACCGCGTCCAAAGCGCTCAACGGTCGCGGCGAGGTCGCGCCGACCACCCGCACCCGGGTGCTCGCGGCCGCGGAAAAGCTGTCGTTCCAACCGAACGCGCTCGCCAAAGGGCTCATCTCGGGACGCACCAGGACAATCGGCCTGCTCACCGACGAACTCGGTGGCCGGTTCGCCATCCCCATCATGCTCGGGGTGGAGAACGCCCTCGGCAACGAGGAGATGTCGGTGCTGCTGTGCGACGCCCGCGGCGACCCGATCCGCCGCCAGCACCACATCCGCACCCTGCTGGCCCGCCAGGTCGACGGCTTCATCGTGCTCGGCGACAGCAACGACCGGCGCACCTCGCTCACCAGGGACATCCCGGTCCCGGTCGTCTACGTCTACGGCGAGTCGACCGACCGGGACGACCTGTCACTGCTCGCCGACGACGAGGGCGGCGCCCGGCTGGCCGCCGAGCACCTGGTCGCACTCGGCCGGCGGCACATCGGCCACATCACCGGACCGGTCAGCTATCGGGCCGCGCGTGACCGGGCCACCGCGCTGCGCGCGGTGGTGGCCGAGGCCGGCCTGCCGCTGGTCGGCGGCGAGCCGCTGCACGGCGAGTGGTCGCAGGGCTGGGGCCGGCACGCCGGCCGGCTGCTGGCCACCGCCAACCCGCAGCTCGACGCGATCTTCTGCGGCAGCGACCAGGTGGCCGCCGGGGTGGTGCAGGCGCTTACCGACCTCGGCCGGCGGATACCCGACGACGTCGCGATCGTCGGGTACGACAACTGGGAGATCTTCGCCGCCGACTGCCGGCCCCCACTGACCACAGTGGACGTCAACCTCGAGCGGCTCGGCACCACCGCGGTCGAGTACCTCTTCAGCGCACTGGACGGCCGGCGGCATTCCGGCGTGATCCGTCAACCCTGCCGCCTGGTCGTCCGCGAGTCCACCGGACCACGGAGTTGACCATGACTCACGGTCTCGCCCGGGACACCCGCTACTGCTTCTCGATCCGGTAGCCAGCGATCTCGTCGCCGGCTTCGCCGGATCGGGTTACCAGGTACCGGTCGGACATCGCCATCACGAACCCCAACGGTTTGTCGGAAACCACGGCACCCGTACGGTCGATGACGTCCTCTCCTCGGAACAGGTACCCGCGCTGGGGGCTGAGGATTCCGGTACTGCCCTGGGGCTTCGCGCCACGCAGAACGCTTTTCTCGCGACTGTCGACGTCGAAGAGGGTGAGGTCGCGGCCTGTGACCGGGCCGCACACGACGAGGCTCTGCTGATCGCCGAGGCAGCGCATCGGCTCACCGAGATCAGCGAGCTCACTCCCGGTCCGAGCATCGACGACCCGCGACCGCTGGTTCCCGCCACGCTCATCCGCGGTACCGACGACCGCGACGTCGCCAAGTGCCAACTGGAGGTTGGATCTTGGGTACCGATCGGACAGATCCCACCTGCGCGCACCGGTCCGCGCGTCAAGCCCGACCACGGTCGACGCCGATTCCACCGTCGGGTCCAGTGGCCTCAGGCGATCCGTCTCAATGCCGAGCACGGTGTCGGCGACCACGAAGAGAGGCCACACACCAACGGACTCCCACCGCACAGAACCGTCGGAGACGTCGGTGGCCACGGCCCGCGAGCCGCCGAGCTTCTCGTCCGATGCACCTACCAGACTGACCGCCACGTCGCCGCCAACCGCGATGAACCCGACGCGAAGGTTGGCATCCAGCGGTGTCCGCCAGCGGGTCCGCCCATCCTTTCCATCGAAGGCGACAATCCCGTTCCCGGGAGCGCAGTCGGTCGAGGCCGCGCACTCGTATGGTGCGATCACGACCCACTCACCGTTCCCGGCGTCGGCCACCTTCTCCTGGCGCCCCCTGTCCGGCCCGGCCGTGATCTGGCTGTCCACGCTCCACCGCGGCTCCCCGGTGGCGATGTCCAGCACCGCCACCGCCCGGTTGCCGCCGGCGTCCGCACCTGCCCCGTAGACGATCAGCGAATCCTCACGCAGCTCGGGTAACCGACCGGCGGACAGGCCCGCCGGAGCGGTCCACACCGGCTCCGGTGACACCACGAATTTCGCGGGCCCACTATCCGGCGGGGATGTCGCGGGGTCACCCGTACACGCCGACACCATCAATGCCACCATGATCAAACATACGAAACAGCGCGACACCTGAGACACGACTCACCCCCAACTGGGCACCGGGGCCCAGTTCCCACCGTGCACCGACTCCACCCCGTGCTCGTTGTGCGTGACAATGTCGTTCACCGCGCCGACCGCCTGCCGGAGAATCTGGTCACCAGCTGTCAGAAACGAGTCCAACATCTGGTAACACCCATCTTCGGCATTCGCCTCGTAGCCCAACGCCGACGCATCGCCCTTCGTCACGCCCTCGACGACCTTCGTCACCAGACCGTAGAAGGTCGTCACTCCCGCCGCGATGCCGGGGCTGAGTACGAAGCCGAGGATGTCGCCGAAGACCCCGAGGAAGAATGCCACGTTCACGGGCTCTGCGGTGGCCCACTCGTCGAGCGCTTCAACGAGCTTCCCCATCAGCTCGTTGAGTTCGGTTCTGGCCGTGTAAATCACCGCCGCGAACCGCCCGAGGTGCGCCATCATCTCGGCAAGTGCGTTGTCGCGATACTGCTCGTACCAGAGGGTCAGCTGGTCATACCTTGGCCGGACCTTCCCCGCCGCCTCGCCTTCCCAGCCTGGCGTCACGCTCGGGTCGCTCGGGAACAGGCGATTGCACTTCTCCCGGATGTTGTGCCACACGGCGACGCTGTCCTGGCGTTCGGATCCGCCCGCCCGCGGCGCCTTGTAGCGAACCGTCTCCATCATCCTGTACATGTCGCCAAGGAGATCGCCTTCAGGTTCACCGACAGCATTCCGATTTCCAAGCCGCTGACCCGACAGAACCTGCGCGTGCGCGAAGAACCGCACCCCGTCCAGGCCCCTCAGGATGGAACCTTTCTCCTCATAGTGGATGCCGCTTTGTTGTTCTAACGCCCCAGGCTTGCTCTTGAACTCCTTAACACTGTCCGGCACCTCGTTCATGCCGTACCACTGCGACATTCGCCGGGGCCCGGCGTGCTCCTCTGGATGCGTCAGATAAGACAGCCAGCCCGCAAGGGCGGGGGCGTTGCCGCCCTCGCCCGTAAACACCTCATCCAGCCCTTGCAGCAGGAAATGGTCAGGCTGCGCGGCCGGCGTCGACGCCATCAGTGATCACCGCTCAACTGTTTGCCAATATCGTCGAACATGCGCGCGTTACGCATTTCCAGATCCTGATAGAGCTTGTTCGTGCCTTCGAGGCGCGTAGAAAATCCTTCGAGAAATGTGGCGAAATCCCATTCGTCCTCGATTAACTCACCGATTTTGCGCATCCAGGCGTTCCCGAACGCCATCAAGCCATCTCGGAAGTGACCTTCGAGGCCGTATCCGCCCTCGAAGGCGTCTGCGTCACGCATGGCCATCCGCATGTTCGCGAAATCCGCTGCGACCGCACGGTAGTGAGCCACACCCGCATCGATGGCATTCTTGGCCTCCTGCATTAGCTCAGGAGACACGCTGTACCCAGCCATGGCACCCCCATTGACTCCTCACGTAACGTGACAAATCCGACACTAGCAGCGGCACGGGAGACCTCGGGACGGTTTAGCAGGCTCTGACGCCGACGAGCGCGGACGCTTGAGGACAACATTTGAGAACACCGCGCACCTCAGTACAGGGCGATCAGGTTGGCGACTCGCGGGTTCGGGTGGGTGGTCAGCAGTCGCAACGCTTCCTCCGTGCCACGGAGGAAGTTCAGTAACCGTTGGTCGGGGTAGCGGTTCGAGTCGACGTGCAGGTCGAGTGTCGGGCGGGTCGCGTTCGGGACAACACCGTAGATGCCGGCGATCGCCGGTTGGGTGGACGGCGTGATCGCGGGTGACCGGTCGCCGACCGCTGGCTGACTGTCTGATATGGACTGTCGGCGCCAGACCGGTAACTGGTAGTTGAGCACGTAGTCGACTGCTGAGCCAGGGGGCCGTTGGGTGATCACGGCCGCCTCGTCCACGTCATAGCAACCGTTGCGCAGCGCCGCCCTACCGGCGACCTCGACGTACCGGACCAGATCGTGGAACGTGTTCCGCTCGTCCAGTTCGATCCCCGCCGGCACGATCTGGTTCATCGAGGCCACCAGGCCCTGCCAGTCCGGCCGCAGACGGTTGGCCACCATCAGGTGCACCATGATCCGCCCCCGACCGGTGCTCGCCCGGATGCCGATGGCGAACAGGGCGAGCACTACCGTGTGGGCGGTGACCCGGTGTTGGTCGACGATGTTAGACACGTCGCTCAGGTCGATCGACCCGCGCCGACGCTCCCCCGGTGTTTCGGTCCGTTGCCCGGTCCGGTCGGCGAAGTCCTCGGTCAGCCTGGTCCAGTAGACCCGCGCGGCCGACCGGCGGGCGGCCCATCCGTCGGCGTGCTGCTGGCGGGCCAACACGGCGGGCCCGGACGCCTGCCGGGCACGCACGCCCTCGGCCTCTTGGTCGGTCAGCAGCCGATGGAACTCCGCCAGCAGCAGCCGCAACGCCCATTCGTCGGCCAGGACGTGGTGCACCGAGAACGCGACCGCCGCCGTGCCGTCCGCTACGCTCAGCAGCCTGACCCGCCAACCGAACTCCCGGGTGAGCACGAACGGTTGAGCGAACAGTTCCTCGGCGCTGGGCACCACTTCCTCCGCGCTGCCAAGGAAACGGGACTCCAGGACACCGTCCGCGCCGGCGTGTACGACCTGGCGCACGTCACCGCCGCCGTTTTCGAAGGTGGTGCGCAGGCTCTCGTGCCGGCGCCACAACGTCTCCACCGCGACCCGCACCCGCGCCTCGGTGACCCCGGCCGGCAGCGGACGCAGCTCGGTGAGCTGGGACCGGACACCGTCCACCAACGGGTTGGTCTCGATCGACCGCCAGATGGACAGCTGACCGAAGCACAGCGGACTGGTCATCAGGACTCCACGGTCGGGTTGGCGTACGCGGCGCTCTGCGTGCCGTACAGCTCGGCGTACTGCCCGTCCAGCGCCATCAGCTGCGCGTGCGTGCCCTGCTCGACCACCCGGCCGCCGGCGAGCACCACGATGAGGTCGGCCATCCGCACCGTGGAGAACCGGTGGGACACCAGGAGAGTGATCGCGCCGGTGGCCGCCCGCCGGGCACGCCCAGCGCCGACGAACCGCTCGTAGAGGTCGTGCTCGGCCTGCGGGTCGAGTGCCGCGGTCGGCTCGTCGAGCATGGACAGCAACAGGTTCTGGCGCAACACCGCCCGGCCGAGCGCCAGCCGCTGCCACTGGCCGTGAGACAGCTCCTCGCCGTCGAAGATCCGGCCGAGCTGAGTGTCCACACCGGACGGCAGCCGGTCGATGACCGCGCGCGCGTCCGCCTCGTCGATCGCCGTGGCCACCGCCTCCCGGTCCTCGGCGCGCGGCAGGTCGCCGACCCCGACCGCGTACCCGGCGGTCACCTGGAACTTGCCGAAGTCCTGGAACGCCGCGCTGGTCCGGCTCCGCCACTGGTCGAGGTCCAGGCGCCGCAACGGCACCCCGTCGACCAGGATCTGGCCAGCGGTCGGCTCGTACATCCCGGTCAGCAGTTTGACCAGGGTGGTCTTGCCGGCGCCGTTGATCCCGACCAGCGCGACCGCCGCCCCCGCCGGCAGGTCGAGGTCCACCTCGTCGAGCACGCGCAGGTCCGTCCCGGGGTAGCGGAAACCGACCCCGCGCAACGAGATCCCGGTCTCCAGCCGCGCCGGCGGTGGCTCGGTGCCCGGGTGCCGCACGCTCGCCGCGTGTTCCTCGAGCCAGCGCAGCCGGCCCATCGTGTGCCGGCCCTCGGCGAGCCTGCTCGCCCCGTTCACCGTGGTCTGCAACTGGGTGCGCAGATAGCCCGACAGGCTCGCGACCATCAGCAGGTCGCCAGGGCCGCTGCGGCCCCGCGCGACCAGGTGCGCGACGAACGCCAGCGCGGCGAGGTAGCCGACGGCGAAACAGGCCCATCCCGCGGCCTGCCACAGCGCCGCGCGCCGCTGCCCACGGACCAGGCCGTCGGTGACCTGGTCCCAGTAGGCGCCGGCCCGGGCGCTCACCGCCCGGTCGCTGCCGCTGATCCGCAGTTCCTTGGCGGCCTCGGCGCGGGTGCCGAGGCGGTGCAGATGGGCCTCGCGGCGGTCGGCGTCCGCGGTCTGGTCCCGCGCCCGCCCGAGGATGGTGGTCGCCCGCCGGGAGAACACCAGCGGCGGCACCGCCAGCAACACCAACAGGATCAGCGCGGGATGCACCCCGGCGAGCAGCCACACGCTGAGGCCGAGGCTGATCAATGACGACGCCGACTCGGCCGCGCCCCAGCAGGCGCCGGCCAGCGTCTCGGTGCTGGTGCGGAGCTGGCGCAGCCGGTCGAGGAACTCCGTGCGCTCAAGGTGTTGCAGCGTGGGGATGGTCGAGGTCATGGTGAACAGGCGGCCGGAGAGCACCACGTCCACCCGCTCGGTCAGGTCGACCTGGAGGTTGTGCTGCACCCGCTGCACCGCGGCGATCAGCGCGTAGGCCAACGCGCCCACCGCCGCCGCGAACACCAGCCCGGTCGGCTCGGATCCGGACGAGTTGGCGACCTCGCGCACGCTCAGCCCCATCCCGGCGACCGCGAGGGCGTTCACGGCGGCCAGCGAGAGCGCGGTGACCGTGGCTCGGGGATCGGCCGTGTACGCCAGGCTCAGCATGCCGGTGACCACCCGGCCGCGATCCCTCATACCGGTACCCCGTCGGTGGGGTCGGTGGCGAAGCGGTCGGCCTGCAGGCGGTACATGCCAGCGTAGGCACCGGCCAGGTCCATCAACTCGCCGTGGCTGCCCATCTCCGAGATCCGGCCGCGGTCGAGCACGACGATGCGGTCCGCGTGCCGCACGGTGGACAGCCGGTGGGAGATGAGCACGACGGTCACGCCGGAGACCGCCGCGATCACCCGGTCGTAGAACTCCGCCTCCGCACGCACATCGAGGTGGGCGGTCGGCTCGTCCAGGACCAGCACCTGCCGGCCGTGCGCGACCGCGAACAGCGCCCTGGCGATGGCGATCCGCTGCCACTGCCCGCCGGACAGGTCGACGCCACCCGAGTGCTCCCTGGTCAGCAGCGAGTCCAGGCCGTCGGGCAGCCGGTCGACGAGTTCGGTGGCGCCGGCGGCCGCGATGGCCGACGCGATCGCCTCGTCGTCCTCGGCCACCTCGGGCGCGCCGAGCGCGACGTTCTCCCGCACGGTGAGCGGATAGTGCACGAAGTCCTGGAAGACCGCGGTGACCCGGCGGCGCCAGGACTCGATGTCGACGCCGGCCAGGTCGACGCCGTCGAGGGTGATCCGGCCCTCGGTCGGCCGCTGCAACCCGGCCAACAGCTTGATCATCGTGGTCTTGCCGGCCCCGTTGCGCCCGACCACGGCCAGCACCTCGGCCGGCGCGATGGCCAGCTCGAAACCGTCCAGCACGGGCCGATCCGTTCCCGGGTAACGAAAGCCGACACGCTCGAAGTGGATCCGCGCGGGTGTTTCCGGCGCGGGCGCGGCACTATCGGCACCGGCCGACCACGTGCTGGCGCGCCGGTCGAGACGGTCGAGCGCGCGGATCGCGCCGACGGCGTACTCGATGTCGAACGCCTCGTAGCCCATGGCGCCGGCGGCGAACACGCCCCACGCGGCGAGCACCATCGTGATCAGCCCGCCGAACCCGAGCTCGCCCGCGCCCAGCGCGGCACCCGGGACGTACAGCGCGGCGAAGCCGGTTCCCAGCGCGAGCAGGAAGGTCCACCACTGGCGGCGCAGGATGCCCCGGCGATGCCGCCAGACCTCCTCGAGCCACGCCCGCGCCTGGCGCCGGTACCGCTCGGTCAGCCACGGGCCGAGGCCGAACAGCCGGACCTCCTTGGCCGACGGCGACTCGGTGAGCGTGTCGGCCCAGTAGTCCATCCGCAGCCGCGCGCCGGCGTGGGTGTCCCAGGTGGCACTCAGCCGGACCCAGTGCCGGCGGATGCCGGCGCGCATCACCAGCGTGACCACCAGCAGCCAGCAGGCGAGCAGCGGCGCGAACCACGCCAGCACGGCGGCGCACAGCACGGCGCTGGTCAACCGTCCCAACAGGACAAGCTGGCCGACGGCGCCGGTGCCCGGTGTCCTGGTGCGCCAGCCACCGAGTTCGGAGATCCGCGCGACGTCGGTGCCGAAGGCGAGGTCGTCCAGATGCGCGATCTCGCGCGGTCGCGCCACGGTGGCCCGCACCGTGGCGCGCAGTGCGCCGTCGATTCGGCGCGCGGCCAACAGGTCGAGTGGTTCCCTGGCGATCTCCACACACTGGCCGGCCAGCACGAGCGCCGCGACCAGACCGAGTGGTACCAGCACGTCGCCGACGCCGGAACCGGCAAGCGCGCGGTCGAGCAGCCAGCCGGTGGCGACCGCGGTGGCGCCGGCGGCGAGCGCGGTCACCAGGTGTGCCACCGACAACAGCGCCAGCAGCCAACGCCCCGTGCCGGCCAACAGCGACAGCAACCGCCACCGCTCCCCCAGGATCCGGCCAGGCCGCGTCACGTTTCTCCTGTCCTGGCCACGTGCGGCGAACGGCGCGGTCCATTAGGGAAATACGGCACGCACGATTGTCTGGCTCGAACTTCGCGGCATACCGTACCCCCGGACCGTTCCCGGGTGTCCAGCGCGACCTGTCAACATAACTACCGCACCCGAATGAGCTTGTCAATCAACCGCTTTCCCGCCGACATTGCGGCTCGCTGGCACCGAGGAATGCGGTCCGGAACTCACCAGCACACGCGGGCAATGCAACGGACTGACCTGTTTGGCAAGGCACTCGTTGCAGCCGTCGCAGCGCGCCTGGGCCAGGCCGCTGAGCAGCTTGCGCGGCAGATCCGGTTCGGCCACCAGCGGTCGGGCGAGCGAGACGAAGTCCAGGTGGTAGTCGTCGACCGCCCTGGTCGCGCCGGCCGTGCTCCGGAACCCGCCGCAGGTGCCGACGGCCAGGTTCGGGTTCTCGGCCTTGGTGCGCGCGGCGAACGGGACGAAGAACCCTTCGGAGCGGACCTCGACCTCACCACGCCGCGACGGGGTGCGGGCGGCGGGCGCGGCCGGCACCCAACCGCTCCACTCGACGCCGTCCAACCCGCTGTCGGCCAACGCGCGCACCGCGACCAGCGAGTCCCGCTGGTCGTAGCCGGCCGAGACGAAGTCCGAGCAGTTGAGCTTCATCAGCACGGCGAGCCGGTCGCCGACCTCGGCGCGGACGGTGTCGATCACCCGGCGGACAAGGTCGAGACCGTGGTGGCCGGCCGCCGGACCGATGGTGCGCAGCGGCGGCGCCTCGGCGAGCAGTTGGCCGAGCAGATAACCGTGCGCGCCATGCAGTTGGACGGCGTCGAAGCCGGCGGCCTCCGCGGCCTTGGCGGCCCGTGCGAAGGCCCGCACGATCACGCGCTCGTCGTAGGAGCCGGTGGACAGCGTGCCGCGGTAGCCAAGTTGCGCGCAGAAGGCGACATCGGCCTCGCGGCGGCAGGCGGTGAGGATGTCCCGCCAGGCGGCCACGGCGGGGCCTGGCCGCAGCACACCGTTGCTCTGGTTGGCCCTGGCGTAGCGGCTGACCGCGAGACAGCCGGTGATGATCATGCCGGCACCGCCCGCGGCCAGCGCGTGGTACAGCGAGCGCATCGCGTCGGTCGGCAGGCACGCGCGGTCGACCGCGCGTTCGGTGGCGCCGGAGCGGACGATCCGGTTGCGCAGCCGCAACGGGCCGAGCGTCCACGAGTCGGCCAACCGGCGCGCGGCCAGCGGCACGGCCGGTCGTCGCCGGTGGAACTCGCCGAGGTTGGACCGCACCCCGTCCGCGGCCAGCGCCCGGTCGAGCGCGCCGACGACCGCCGGGGTGAGCGCCGGCAGCTCGCGCGAGCACGCCGCCAGCTCACGCAGCTCGGTCTCGTCGTGCGGGCGCTGGACGACCACGGAGACCACGTCGGACAGCAGCACCGCCTGCACGGCGACCTGGCTGAGGGTGCGCTCGCCGGCCTCGGTGGCCAGCCACCGGTCGACCCGGGGACCACCGACCGCCGGCACCAGCCGGACGATCACCGCGCCACCCCAGTCGCGCAACAGCTGCCGACAGCGCAGCAGCAGATTCTGTTGCCGTAGACCGAAAGCCAGCTCGATCGCGGCGAACGCGCCGGTGTCGATCACCCGGCGCACGCCGGCCTCGTCGTGCACCCGCGCGCCAAGCGCGCCGAACCCGCCCGCGTCCATCTCCGCCCGCGCGGCGGTGAGGAACTCCCGGTCCAGCAAGGAGTTGCGGGTCAGGTCGGCGATCAGCAGATCCCACCGCCGCTCGGCCGGCGGGGCCGGTGGAACCCACCGCCCCGCGCGGCGCAGCTCGTCGGCGGTGGCGAGCAGCGTGTCCCCGCCCGCCTCGGCCAGCACCTCGGGCCGCACCGGCGTCGGCAGGCAGAGGAACCGCAGGCCAAGACGCACCGCGGGCGCGACGAGTGCCTGATCCCCGCCCCGGCCCGTCGTGGTGAGGCCGATCTCCGGGACGGTGAGACCGGTCTGACCGAAACGGCGCAACACCGGCGGTCGCGGGCCGGCAGTCACGGCCGCCAGCCGGAATTAACAAGAACGGTCCGGAATTGATCGGCGGAATATACGGTTTCGGCAACCATCGACATGGGCGACCGACCCCCAAAAAAAATCACTGCGGGACAATTGTTTCGCCACGAGAATCAATCTATCGAACATAGCCCACGCGAGAGCCGGGTGTCCAGCACGGACCGTCGGCTCACCCGGCGTGTTGCCGGGCGGCCGTCGCGTCCACCATCAGCGCATTGAACCCACAATACGAATCCGGTAAGATCCGTTGTCGCTTTTATCCGATGGGCAGTGCCCGAGTGAGCGACTCCATGTCAGCCAACAGCACCACCGCTGCCGGCAGCACCTGAAGCTGCTCGGGCACGAAACCGGGCCGGGTCTCGGACACCGCCGCGATGATCTCCGCCATGCGCTCGCCGACCGAGTCCATCGCCGCCCGCAGATCCGAGATCGGGCAGGAGTCCCGCAGCTCCACGTGCACCACCGACAGCGCCGCCACATCCCCGGCGAGGTGTTCCGGCACGATCAGCACGATCCGGTCGTCCGCCCGCCCCCGGACCAGCCTCGGCACCCGGATCTCGGCCACCCGGCGCTTGGAGCCGGTGAGCGCGGCCCCCGCGTCCGCCCGGCTCGCCAGGCCCTCGGCCACCCCGGTCTTGGTGAGCACCGTCAGCTGATCGCCGCCCGCGCCGTCGTGGGTGAGCCGGTAGCGGGTCACGCCCGTCGGCCGCGCCACCACCCTGGCGTGCGCGCGGATCACGTCCAGCACCGGGAAGGTCAGGTCGACCGGGTCGGTGCCGGCCGCGCTCAGCGCGCGGATGATCTCGTTGTCGTACAGGTCGGAGTCGCCGCGCGAGGTGCCGACGGTGACCGTCTTGGCCTGGTGCTTGACCGTGTCGATGGGGCGCGCCAGCTCGTCGAGGGCGGCGGTCAGCACGACCCGCGCCTCCGCCGGTCCCACCGGGTCGGACTGGTAGGCGATGGCCGCCAGCGCGACCGCGGTCTGGCTGCTGAGCACCCCGCGCAGCTCGCCCCGGCCGGCGGCCGCGAGCAGCTGCTGGACCAGCCGCAGGACCTCGATCGGCAGCGGCTGGGCGGCCGCGACGCCCCGGTCGACGGCCGCCTCCAGGCCGGCCAGCGCCAGCCGGACGTCGTCGGCGGTCGCGTCGATGGCCCTGGCCGCGTGGTAGGCGAACAGGTGCCCGGCCGCGGTGGCCATGATCCACGCCAGGTCGGGATGCGCCCGGGGAACCGGCACCAGCGAGTCGGTCGGCCAGAGGTACTCGGTGCCCTCGTCACACACCACCACCGCGCGGTTGCGGTGCGCGTTGAGGATCTCCACCTCTTTGATCAGGTCGCTCATCTGCGCCGGCGGCGCACCGGCCACACACACCACGACCAGCGCCTCGGCCGACAGGTCGATGTGCTTCTTGTCCTCGACCGCGTCCGAGGAGATCGTCTTGTAGCACAGCTCGGACAGCTTGATCCGGATCTCGGCCGCGGCCACCCGGTTGGGACCGGACCCGACGACCGCCCAGTACGGGTAGGCGGCGGCGACCTCACGCGCGGTCTTGGCGATCCGCTCGTTCACCTTGTGCAGGGCCTCGAGCTGGTCGGGAATCCGCAGCAGGCCGCGCAGCAGCGACTCCTCGCGGGCCGGGGCCAGCTGGCCGAGCGCCCTGGCCAGCTCCGCGCCCAGCAGCGCGCCCGCCGCGACCTGGGCGTAGAACGCCTTGGTCGAGGCCACCGACAGCTCGACGTCCCGGCCGTCGGAGGTGTAGAGGATGCCGTCGCTCTTCTCCGCGAGGTCGCTGTCCCGGCGGTTGATGATCGACACCACCAGCGCGCCGCGCTCGCGGGCCAGGTCGACGGCGCGGTTGGTGTCGGTGGTCGAGCCGGACTGGCTGACGGCCACCACGCACGAGTCGGCCATGTCCGCCCGCAGCCACCACGCGGAGAACTCGGTCGCGGGGTAGGCCCGGACCGGCAGGTCGTCGCCGATCATCGACTGCATCGTGTTGGCGATGCCCTGGCAGGCGACCGCGGCGGTGCCCTGGCCAAGCACCACGATCTGGCGCAGCTCACCGGCCAGCAGCCGGCGGCGCAGCTCCTCGGGCACCGAGGAGTTCGGCAGGTTCACCGACGGCCGGCCGGCGTCGTCGGTCGCGATCCGGCCACGCAGCGTCTTGCGGAACGAGGACGCGGCCTCGAAGATCTCCTTCTCCAGGTAGTGCTCGAAGTCACCGAGGGTGAGATCGTGCGTGGTCACCTCGGCCAGCCGCACCTCCGCCTCGGCCAGCGGGCGCACCGTGCCCTCGCCGTCCCAGCGCTCGACCTCGGCCTGACGGCCCGCGCCGGCGCGGTTGAGCCGCACGACGGTGCCCGGCTCGGTCGCCTCCGGCCAGAGCTGACCGTCGACCTTGGCGAACCACGACGTCACGCCGACCAGGCCGTACACCTCGCTGGCCACGAAGTACCCGCTCGGCGCGAAGCCGACATACAGCGACTGCCCACTGCCCTTGGCGGCCAGCAGGACCTCCCCCTGCTCGGCGTCGCACTGGGCCGCGATGGCCACCGATCCGTCACAGGCCGACAGCGCGGCCACCATCGCCGCGTCCGGTGTGCGGCCGGCGGCGAGCTCCCTGGACAGCAACAGCGGGATGAGCTTGGAGTCGGTGGTGACCCCGGTGTCGTCGGGCACGTAGCCGCAGCTGCCCTGCAGGGCCAGGTAGTTGTCGACGTCGCCGTTGGCCACCGCGATGGCGTACCGGCCGGTCAGCGTGCCGGCGGCGTCGCGGCTGTCCACCGGGTGCGCGTTGGCCTCGCTGGTGCGCCCGACGCTGGCCCAGCGGGTGTGCGCGAGCACGGTGACCGCCGAGGAGGGCAGCGCGAGCAGCCGGTGCAGGTCGGCGTCGGCGCGGATGGTGTCGCGCAGGTGGCGGGTGTTGTCGCCGAGACGGCCGATGATGGCGGCGTGCTTGTAGGCGAAGCAGGCACCGTGCGCGGTGCCGACCACCGACCGGTTGCGGAACTGCGGGTCCTGCCTGGCCGGGTCGCCGACGGTTTCCCGGTCGGCGGGGTCGAGTTCTACCCAGATGGTGAGGCCGGCGGAGTCGCGGCCACGCACCTCGAGCCGGTCGATCGCGTCGAGTACCGCGCTCACCGCCGTGTAGGAGGTCACCGAGCGGCCGGTCCAGCCCGCCGGCGTGAGCTCGCCTGCCCGGACCGCGGCGTTCATCCGATCGTGGCGCAGTGCCCACGCCTGGTCACGGACCTGCCGGACCTGGCCCTGGACGTGCTCCATGGCGTCGGCGCCCCAGGCGGCGGTGCGCGCGTCGAGGCCGGCCTCCAGCCGGGCGACCGCGTCGGCCAGCCGGCGCAGCGCGGTGTTCACCGGCTCCGGCTCGGTGGCCAGCGTCCGCATCGCGGCGGCGGTGCCGTACAGCTCGAGCGCGGTGTCGAGCCGGGTGGCGAGCGCGGCGAGCTCGTCGGCCACGGTGTCCGAGGACGCGCCGAACACGGACTCGGGGAACTCGGGCAGCGCCTCGACCAACGCGGCGGGCGGTAGCTCACCCCCGTCTGAGTAGACGGGCAAAGCCACCACAATCCCGCACATCCAAGCCTCCCGAGGATCCATCGCGACGAATGTCAGCCGGTGGCCAAGACTCTCACATGGACCGGGCGCGGCGCCTGGGCGGGCGTGGCGCGGTCGGCGGTGCCGTCCTAGTTCAGGGGAGGATCACCGACCGGGTGAGGTTCCTCGGGTTGTCCACGTCCAGCCCCTTCGCCGCGGCCAGCTCGACGGCCAGCAGCTGCACCCGGACCAGTTCGACCATGGCGTCGTGCCCGCCGATCTCGACGGTCGCGCCGGTGGCGCGGACGTCCGCGACCAGGTTGTCGGCCGGCGGCCCGAAGATCCAGGCCAGCGTGCGCTCGTCGGCGGCGCAGTTGGGGCCGTGGCGGTACTCCATGCCGGGGTAGGACTCGGACCAGGACTGGGTGGACTCGCGCAGCTTGAGGGCGGCCTCGTTGGCCAGGCCGACGGTCCACCCGGTGCCGAGGAAGGTGTACTGCCTGGCGTCCAGGGCGTTGGCCGGCAGCGGTTCGGTCAGCGCGACCTCGGCGGCGGCGGCCAGCGCCTCGACGTCCTGGCCGAGGTGGGCGCGCAGCAGGGCGAGCGTGCTGGTGGCGAACCGGGTCTGCACGATGGACCGCTCGTTGGCGAAGTCGAGGATGACCGCGTCCTTGGCCAGCCCGATGACGTCGCTGGTCGGCTCGGCGGTGATCACGGTGGTCGGCGTGCGGCCGCCGATCTCGGCGAGTGCGCGGACGACCTCGGTGGTGGTGCCGGTCCGGGTGATCGCGAGCACCCGGTCGTAGCGCCGGGCGAGGGGGAACTCCGAGGCCTGGAACGCGTCCGACTCACCGTGGCCGGACTCCTCCCGCAGCCGGGCGTAGGTCTGTGCCATGAACCGCGAGGTGCCACAGCCGATCACGGCGACGCGCTCGCCGGGCTCCGGTAGCCCCACCACGGTGCCGGCGGAGTGCAGCGCGGCCGCCTGGCGCCACCTGTCCGGCTGAGTCGCGATCTCTTCCTCGATGTAGGGCACAACCACTCCACGTGTGATCTCGACGGCCTGCCAGCTTCGCAGCCGCACGATACCAAGTGGTCCACACCAATTGCCAGTGGTCTACACCACTCATACAGGTGGTCAGCCGTCCAGCACGTCGAACAGGATGCCCGCCCCGATCGCGAACACCAGCAGTCCCAGCGCGATCCAGATCCGCTCGACCGCGTACCGCTTGACCTTGGCGACCAGCGACCCGACCGCGAACCCCGCGGCGGCCGCCAGCGGCACCCCGACCACAACACCCACCAGCGTCGAACTGCGCGTGATCACATAGGCCGAGAACAGCAGCCCAACCAGCGCAACGCACTCCGCCACCCGACGACGCAACCGTCGCCATGGATCCTCGGTCATCGCCCCTCCAGCCGAGGGCGACCTCGGAACAATCCGACTGATTCCCGCACGGCGCACCACCCCATCGTGGGAACCTAACACCGCCATGCGTCCACATCTGGGGGAACCTTGGATTTCCTTGTCCGACCCGACGCGCTCGACAAGTACGCGAAACTCGTCGAGCGCAACGGCATCAACCTGGCACTGACCAATGTTCATCTCGCTGACAACTCACGGTTGGCGAACACCGAGGGCGGATGGATTCAGCACCTGGTCGACGCGCACGAGCAGACCGTCGACCGAATGCTCAGCAGCGTCTCCCAGGGCTTCCATCAACTTGGCGCGAGCACGGAGGAACTCACCCGTACGGCGGCGCACTACCGCTCGGTCGACCACGCCTCGGCTGCGAACCTGGACACCACCTACCCCGGCGCTCCCCGCCCGGCGATCGGTGCGCCGGCGCCGGTGCCCGCCCAGCGCCCGGACGTGCAAGGCCCGTTCCACGCGGTCGGCGGTGACGACATCCACAACCCGCTGGTCCACCTCACCGAGCCGGGTGATCCTCCCGACTTCAGCGATCCCATGGCCCTGTTCAACATCATGGGCGACTATCTCAGCCCAACATGGTGGATCAACCAGGTCCTGAACGACACCATCGGCGTGAACCCCATGGAGGAGATCAACAAGGTCGTCGTCGGCGACTGGAAGGGTTTCGCTCGTTGCGGCAGCATGTGGGCTCAACTCGCCGCCGCCGCTGACGATATCGGCGACAACCTGGACAATGGCCTGCGCTGGCTGGGTGCCGACTGGCATGGCAAAGCCGGTGACGCCGCGTTGCACTACTTCGACAACGCGGGAAAGGCCCTGCACAGTCACGCCGAGGTCTTCCGGGCGTTCCATGACAGGTACGTGGAAGTCGCACGGGACGTATGGCTGTGCTCAAAGACCTTGGCCGACATCATCAAATTGATCATGGATACGGCGATAGTTGCCGGGCTCGCGGTGCTGGCCGGTGGGGCGCTCTCCTGGACCGGTGTGGGCGCCGGTATCTCCTGGAGTTTCGCGGCATGGGAGTGCAAACAGATCCTGGACCTGTGGGGAGAGGCCACCAACGTGATCTCCCGCGCACAGATGGTGATCACCGGATTCGTGGGCATGGTGACCTCACCCGATGAGACCGAGCTGCGGGAGATCACTCCGCTGCCGATGCCGGCGGTAGGCTACGACCATCCTGGGGCGGTGCCCGAACCAGCTCGACCACGGCAGCGGGGAGAGTTGTGAGTAATCGTCCGTTCGATCCGCTGGCCGACCTTGCCGTCTCCCCTGCTCACAAGGCGGGCGCACGCAAACAACTGGAGTTGCTCGCCAACCAGACCAGTCATCCCGAGCTGCGGAACCTGGCCCGCGATGTCCTGTCCGGACGGGTGAGCTTGCGCGGAGCCCTCAACGATCCGCGCGCCACCACAGTGCTCGACGAGCAGATCGGTCGGTTCACCGAGCAGTACCGCGAACTGTCGGCCGAGGAACGAGCCGAGCACGAGCGTCGAGCTGAGGACTTCGCCAAAGAAGCACAACGGGAAGAAGCCGACGTCGCCACGCCTCGACGGTCTCGCCCTCGATCGCGCGCGGATGACGAGGACCACTGGGAAAATCCGCCACCCATCCTGAGGAAAAGACGTTGATGAGCAAACTGGTCATTGGTGTCACCGTGCTGGTCGCCTTGGTTGGCTGCACGGGGACGCCGGCGGACTCGGCGCCGACACCAGGGACCACCGAAAGCGCGCCGGAGACCACCGGAGGGACGCCAGCACCCGGCGCGGTGGCGTGGATGACCGGCTTCTGCACCGTCGCGAGTGACCTGAGTCGCGGGATCTACACCAGTTCCCCGGACACCGACGAACTGCGGACGTCGATGCTCGGGCAACTCGAGAACACGGCGAGCGCGATCGACGCCGCCATCGATCGGCTCGCCGAGCTGCCGGCCGCGCCGGTCGATGGCGGGGACACCGCCGTCTCCCAGTTCGGCGACGAACTGACCGAACTGCGGGACGCACTTGCCCGTGGCCGGGACGAAATCGACGCGCTGCCGACGGATGCCGACGACGGCCGACTCGGTCAGGTGTTCGGCACGGTCTGGCCAACCGCGGCCGCCCGCGCCGCCCGGCCGTTGACCGGGGTGACGGTGACCGACGCGATGCGCGGCGCCGCCACCGACATCACGTGCGGCCAGGTCATCTCCTGACCGGAGAACTCAAGTCCTGTGTGGACTCACGGCACCTGGGCGTGCGGCAGTTCGCTGAGTTCCTTGAGTACCTTGGGATCCTGGAGCGCCATCCAGTCGATGACCTGGGTGTAGGTGGCGCACACCGTGTCCTTCGCGACGCAGACCTCGGACATGAAGGTCTCCACCGCGGCGCTGAAGCCGCCACCTGACCACATGTTGAAGTGGTTGCCGATCACCAGCGGCGCGCGGTTGCCCGCCAGCGCGGCCTGGTGCGCGGCCCGGTACGTGCCAAGGGTGTACTCGCGGAACGTGTCGGCCCTGGCCGGTTCGTTCTGCCCACCGTTGAACTGGACCCACAGGTTGTAGTCCATCATGATCGTCTTACGGCCGGTCGCCGGCACCTTCACGTACGGCATGGCGAACTCCCAGACCCCGTGCTTGTACTCCGGCCACGCGATGCCCTCGGACACCTGGCTCGAGTCGTAGGTCATGCCGCGCTTGGCCAGCGTCGGCAGCACGATGTCGAAGTCGCCCTCCAGGCACGGGGTGCGGCCGCCCTTGATCGTCGACGGGTCGACCTGCAGGCCGGGCGCGTCCTGTACGAAGCGGAAGAACTGGTCCAGCTCGCTGTTCCAGTCGGCGGCCGACCACTGGTTCCCGCCAGGCTCGTTGCCAGCGCAGAAGTGTCCGTTGTAGTGGGTGCCGACCTCGACCCCCTGTTTCGTGGCCTGGTTCAGGTCGGCGATCAGGGTCCGCACGTCCTGTGGGGTGCCGCCGAACGCGATGGACGCCTTGCCCGGCTGGTGGCCTGGACCGGTGTAGCGGACTCGCTGGTCGTCGGTGAGCATGTAGATGCCGGACAGGAACGCGGTGAACGAGCCACCGGTGCGGGCCGCGATCGGCAGGGTGCGTTGCCAGTGCGCGTGGGAGCCCGCGCCGTCGAAGGAGAACAGCACGAACTGCGGCGGCTTCTCCCCCGGCGCCAGCCGGTGCATCCACGCCGGTTCGACCGTCCGTTCGGCCTTCTCCACCTCTTCGTCCGAACTGGACAGATGACCCGCCGCGCCCTCACCGGCACCGGCGTCGTCCTGGTTGGTGCCGATCACGATCAGCACGACCAGGGTCAGAGACAGGGCAAGGCCGGTGAGAATCGGACCCCGATGGATTGAGCGGCGTTTCTCGCCTTCCCGACGCTCGTTCATCCCCGCACACCACAATGCCGCATAGCTTCCTCCGTAGTCGTGACGCACACACGATGAGCCAGACGATAAGTCCGGCAGACGTGACTGGCGCGCGAGAACCACGACAACACAAGGGAAATCCACACGGATGAGTGATCATGTCCACAAGGGACCGTGATCACTCGATGGGGTGTGCCTTGTGGACACCATGGTGTCCACAAGGCACTCGCGTGCTCGACGGGTGACGGCGGGTCCGCCGGCGCCTGCCCGTGACGGGTGAACCCCCCGTCACGCGGTGGCGCTGGCTGGCCTCATCGCGTGGTCAGGAGGTCGGCTCGGGGTCACGGCCAGGACGTCAGCCCGGCCCCGTATGGATACAGCGGGTTCCCGTAGCTGGTCGCCGGACTCTGCCCGGCGTCGATCCGCGCCCGGATCTCCGCGCGCTGGGCGGGCGTGGCGCCGAGGTCGTAGGGCAGGTCCCAGTTCTCCGTGGCGTCCGCCGGGACGTCCGTGCCGCCGGGGCGCAACACCTGGTCCAGCGACCGGGGCAACTGCCATGGCAGCCGGCCGCGTGGCACGAAGTCACCGAACAGCAGGCCGGCGGCGGCCGGGCCCATCTCCTCGCCGCCGCGGTAGGTGACCACGACGGCGTCGGCGAGGTCGTGCCATTCGCTGATCACGTACGGCCGGGGCAGCACCAGCAGCACCACCACCGGCACACCCTGGGCACGGAAGCTCTGGATGATCGCGAGCTGGTCCGGCGGCAGGTAGGGCTGTTCCTTCACCCAGTTCGTGCCGTGGGTGTAGGAGGCCTCGCCGACGGCCACCACTGCCAGCTCCGGCGCCGGGCCGCTGTCCTGGTGGACGGTCACCCCCGCGGTCGCCGCCCGGTCACGGATGGCGTCCAGGATCGTGCGCGACCCGTGCTCCTGGTGGAAGTAGCTGGTCCACACGCAACACGACGCGCCGTCGGTCGCCCTCGGGCCGGCCACCACGATGTTGTCGCCCCGGTTGAGCCGCAGCGGCAGCGCGCCGTCGTTCTTCAGCACGGTCAGCGACTCGCGGGACGCCTGGTTGGCCAGTGCGGTGTACTCCGGCGTGTGTTGGCGGTAGGGCCCGTTGACCGGGTCGCCGTAGGGGTTCTCGAACAGGCCGAGGGTGAACTTGAGCGTCAGCACGCGCCGGGCCGCGTCGTCGATCCTGGCGGCCGGGACGTTCGCGAGGAAGCCGGCCATGGTGAAGCCATCGGCACCGGGGTCGGCGCCGCCCATGACGTCCGAGCCGGCGTTGGCCGCGCTCACCCACGCCCCGGACGGCAGCCAGTCGGTGGTGATCAGGCCGGTGAAGCCGAGGTTCTGCCGCAGGTAGTTCAGGATCGGCGCGCTGTTGCCCGCGCCGGGACCGCCGGGGTCCAGGTGGGAGCTGCCGGCGTAGCCGGGCATGATGTTGACCGCGCCGGCCTCCAGCGCCGCCCGGAACGGGATCATGTGGTACTTGATGGTCACCTCGTCGTAGGTGATCAGCGCCTCCCCGCCGGCGCCCTCCCCCGGCCAGTGCTTGACCGTCGCCAGCACCGAGGCCGGGTTCAGCTCCGGCCCGCCCTGCAGGCCGGCCACGAGCGCCTTGACCTGCGCGGCGGCCACGGCGGCGTTCTCGCCACCGCCCTCCTGGATGCGCGGGTACAGCACCTTCGTGCCGACCTCGGCGAGCGGGCCGAGCACTCCTCGGGTGCCGACCTCCAGTTGCTCGCGGCGTTGCAGGTCGCCGAGTCGGTAGTCCAGCGCGTGGTTCCTCGCGGCGGCCAGCGCGCTCTGTGTCGGGTAACTGGTCTGGTAGCCGTGGATGGTGTCCCCGGCGGAGACGACCGGGATGCCGAGGCGGGTGTCGGACGCGGCGAGCAGGACGGCGTGCAGGTCGGCGGGCTGGGCCGGACCGAAGTGCCAGCCGGATCTGGGGAAGCTCTGGGCGTTGTAGAACAGCTGGTAGGCCTTCTCCTCGGCGGTCATCCGCCCGAGGAGGTCGGTGACCCGGGTGGCCACCGGCAGCCGCCAGTCCTCATACGGCTCGATCGCGCCGTTCTTGTTGAGGTCCCGGCTGCCGTTGACGACCGCGACGCCGTCGGCGACGGTCTCGACCGTCGGCAGGTACACGCCGAAGGTCCGGATGGTCGACGTGGTGGTCGCGCCCGAGGCGGGCACCGCGACCACGAACCACCGGTAGGTCCAGCGGTCGGGCAGGTCCCAGGTCGGGGTGTAGCCGGTGCCGGTCGGCTCGGCGACCTTGGTGTACAGGTCGAGCAGGTCGCCGGCGGCGGTGAAGTCGTAGTCGGTCCGGCTGATGTTGATCCAGACCTGGTAGCGCACCGCGCCGGGGACGCCGGCCCAGGACAGCGCGGGGCGGCGGGTGGTGGTGACCAGCGCGCGGTCGGCCGGGGCGGTGAGCGCGAACTGACCGGTGGTGCCCGGCGGGCGGGTCGGCGGCGAGAACAGCGGCGGGGTGGTCGCCGAGTCGTCCACAGTGCCGTGGATCTCGAACTCCCACAACGAGTAGCCGTAGCCGGTCGCCCGCGCGGTGCCGTACATCCGGACGTAGCGGCCGGTGCCGGTGACCGCGAGGTTCTCCACCCCGCCCGGTCCGGTCGTGGTGCTGTGGATCGTGGTCCAGGTGGTCGCGTCGGTGGACACCTCGACGCGGTAGCCGGTGGCGTGCGCGGCCTCCCAGTTGAGCGTGACGCCGCTGACCGTGGCCCGGCCGCCGAGGTCGACCTGGATCCACTGTGGATCGCTGAACGCGCTCGACCAGCGGGTGGTGGTGCGCCCGTCCAGCGCCGCGGCCGGCGCGTTGCCGCCCTCCCAGGACGACGCGGTGACCTTCTTGAACCGGGAGATGACCGGGTCGGCGCTGCCGCCGTTGGTGGCGGTGTGGATGCCGAACTCCCACAACGAGTAGCCGTAGCCGGTCGCGCGGGCGGTGCCGGTCAGCCGGACGTAGCGGCCGGTGCCGGTGACCTCCAGGGTCTGCACGCCGCCGGTGCCCGCGGTCGTCGAGTACACAGTGGACCAGGTGGCGGCGTCGGCGGAGACCTGGAGCTGGAACGCGGTGGCGTGCGCGGCCTCCCAGCTCAGCACGACCCGGCACAGGGTGGCCGGCGCGCCGAGGTCGACCTGGATCCACTGTGGATCGCTGAAGGCACTCGACCAGCGGGTGCCGGGGTCGCCGTCCACGGCGGCGGACGCCGGAGTGGCGGCGTTCTCCGTCGAGGAGGTGGTGGCCGGCCGGTGCAGTGCGGCGTTGGTCGTGCCGCAGGCCGCGGCGGCGGCCGGCGCGGCCTGCACGGTGGACGCGGTGACCGAGGCGGCGAGCGCGACGACGGTGACGATCGCCAGCGCGCGAGGAGAACGGAAGCTCATGGGCCATCTCCTTTGACAGCAGCCCTTCCCTGCGAGGCAGGGTCCGGGAGAGCGCTCTCCCAAGGGTACTGCGCGAAGTCATGACCCGCGTTGGTTCATTCGGCCGAGTTCTTCGCCCGGTCAGGTCCTCGGTAGGCGGGCAGGATCGAGCGCGGGATGGGGCCCTTGTTCCGCAACCCCTGGGTGGTCTCCTCCCACGCGTGGGCCAGGATGCCGACTCCCCGGCTGAGCACGAACAGCCCGCGCGCCAGCTCCGGCGCGAACCCCAGCTCCGCGTAGATCACCGCGGTGGCGCCGTCGATGTTCATCGGCACCGGTTTCGTCCGGCCCTCGTTGAGGAACTCCTCGACGGCTCGCGCGGCCAGCAGGTACCGGCCGGCCACCACGCCGTCCTCGACCGCGCGGTCCACCAGGGTCAGCAGCGGGTCCCGGCGCGGGTCGACGGGATGGAACCGGTGCCCGAAGCCGGGCACGTAGCGGTGGTTCGCGACCACCTGCCCGACCGCGGCCACGCGATCGGTTCCGTTGTCCACCAACGCCACGATCTCGCTGAGCATCTCGACACACTGCTGGCCGGCGCCACCGTGGTGGTCGCCGAGGGCGTTGATCCCCGACGCCATCGCGTTGTTCAGCCCGACCCCACAGGTCGCGGTCATCCTGGCGATCGCGATCGACGGTGCCTGCGGCCCGTGGTCGACCGAGGCGACCAGCGCCGCCTCGAGCAACGCCGCCTGGCGCGCCTCCGGCAGGTCACCGCGCACCATGAGCCAGATCATCGACACGAAGTCGACCGAGCCGATCAGCTCCTGCACCGGTATGCCGCGCAGTTCCACCACCCCAGGCGCCATCCGCACAATCCCGGTAGCCCACCATTGTTCCGCCTCCCCGGGTTTTGATGTGTTGGTTGCGTTGGGGAGGGTGGGTGGTGGTTGGGGGCGTACTTGTGGCTGGGTTGCGTCACGTTCCCCTGAGGTGCGGTTGGGGAGGGGCTGGGGTGGGTTCGATTCTGGGGTTGGTGGGGGGTTGGTGGTGGTGGGTGGTGGCTGGGGTGCGTCACGTTGCCCTGAGGTGCGGTTGGGGAGGGCTTGGGGTGGGTTTGATTCTGGGGTTGGTGGGGGGTGGTTCACCGGTCGGCCTCGGTGGTGTTGAGGGGGGTGCTTCGGCGGTCGGTGAGCCAGCGGGTGACGAAATCCGGGGTTGAGGCGTTGTGCTCGCCGAGTAGGGGGGCCGGGCCGGGTGGGTGCAGTGGCTTTCCGTCGACCAGTACGCCGTTGCCGCTGGTGCGCACCATTCGGTCGGGCACACCGGGGAACGGGACGTCGGTGAAGAAACCGCGGTGGGTCAGCTGTTCGGACGCGACCGCCTGGGGCACCGACAGAATCCGCGCGGCGGGCACGCCGATGGCCGGCAGCACGCGTTCCCACTCCTCGGCGGTCCGCTTGTGCAGTTCCCTGGTCAGTTCCGCATTCAACGCGTCCCGGTGGTGCTTGCGCGCCTCGCGGTCGCCGAAGCGGGGATCGGCGAGCAGGTCGTCGCGGTCGAGCAGGCCACACAGCTTCTCGAACTGGGACTGGCGGTTCGCGGCGATGTTGAGCAGCCCGTCCGCGGTCTCGAACGTGCCCGACGGCGCGGCGGTGACGTTCTGCTGCCCCATCGGCGCGGGCGTCACGCCACTGATCAGGTAGTGCGACACCGACCAGCCCATGGCCGAGATGGACGCCTCGAGCATCGACAGGTCAAGGAAACAGCCCTCGCCGGTCCGCTCGCGGCCGACCAGCGCCGAGGAGATCGACAGCGCGGCCATCAGCCCGCCGACCGTGTCGCAGACCGGGAAGCCGACCCGCAGCGGCGCGGTGTCCTCGGTGCCGGTGATGCTCATCATCCCGGACAGGCCCTGGATGATCTGGTCGTAGGCGGGCGCCTGGCTCATCGGGCCGGTCTGGCCGAAGCCGGAGATCGCGCAGTAGACCAGCCCGGGGTTGAGCTCGCGCAGCCGCTCCCAGTCGTAGCCGAGCCGGCCGAGCACGCCGGCCCGGAAGTTCTCCAGCAGCACGTCGGCACCGCGCACCAGGTCCTCGAACACCGCCCGTTGCGCGCTGTCCTTGAGGTCGATCTCGAGCGACTTCTTCCCCGCGTTCTGGGCGAGGAACGACGAGCCGAGCCCCGCCTCGTTGAGTTCCTCGTCCGGCCCGAGGTGGCGGGCGAGATCCCCGCTGCCCGGGACCTCGACCTTCACGACCTCGGCGCCGAACAACATGAGCTGGTAGCTGCAATAAGGGCCGGCCAGCACATTGGTGAGGTCGAGCACTCGGATTCCGTGCAGCGGTGGTTGTGCCATGCATCTACTCCTTCTGCGGGGAAACGCAGAACTGAGGGGAATTCGCGCCGGTCGGTGCGCTACATGCGGAACGGGTGGTCGAAGCCCCGTTTGTTCATGTGCGCGGCCACCTCGGTGAGGGCGGCGACGAAATCGGTGATCCGCTCGTCCGGGAAACGCACGGTCGGGCCGGACAACGACAGCGCGGCGATGACCGCGCCGGTGCGCCCGGCGACCGGGACGGCGACCGCGGACAGCCCGGCCTCGCGTTCGCCGTGGCTGACGGCGAAACCGCGCACCGCCGCCTCGTCGATCTGGGTGCGCAGCGAGTCCAGGTAGTCGGGTCCGTAGGGAGAGCTCCTGGCCACGCGGGCGAGGTGGGCGGCGTCGGAGTTGCCGAGCAGGATCTTCGAGGACGCGCCGGCCCACAACGGCAGCTCGTCGCCGACGTGCACCACGTGGCGCAGCGGCTGCGGGCTCTCCTGCTGGGCGACACAGACGCGGTAGATGTCGCGCGCCACATAGAGGTTGACCGTCTCGCGATGCCGCTGTGCGAGGCCGCGCATCAGATCCTTGGTCTCCGGCGGGAGTTCCCAGCTGCTGCGGGCCAGATGCGCCCAGCGCCACAGGCTCGGGCCGGCCATGTATCCCTTGGCGGTGGCCCACAGCAGCCCGTTCTGCTCCAGGGTCTGCACGAGGCGGATGACCGTGGTCTTGGCCAGCCCGGTGGCGCGCACGATCTCCGACACCGAGATCGCCGGCTGGGTCTCGGTCAGCAGGCCGAGGATGTCGATGGCGCGCTGCACACTGCGCACGCCCTGGCCCTCGCCATCACCGGCACTGGCCGCCGCGTGCTCAGCGGTCTGGTCGGTACCGGTCGACTTCACCACGACGTCCCCTCTTGCGTCCCCTCTTGTCACGACGATCCACCATCCTCATCGCTCGCCTCCGCTCCGTCCAGTCGCACCGCCGCCGCCATAACGTCTTCGGCTCGAAGGGTTGCCAGCGCTGGTGGCGAGCCGTACGTTACACGCAGTCCGCAGAGCGGTCCAGTTGTACCGCTTGATGGTTCAAGGGAGACTGTGGTGCTGCACGAGGTTCTCGCGTCAGCCACGAGAGACGACCCGACCGATGCCCCCTCCTACCTCGCCGGCCGCTGGTCGACCGACGGCTTACCCAGCGACCGCGTCGGCCCGTACACCCGCACGGTCGTCTCCCGCTCGTACACCGCGTCACCGGCGCGGCTCCGGACCGCGACCGCCTTCGCCGCGACCGGCGCCCGGGCCGTCGCCGCGCTGGCGCCGGCGACCCGGGCCGACGTGCTGGACCGGGCATCGGCGCTCGCGGTCACCCACCGCGCCGAGTTCGCGCGCCTGATCGCCAGGGAGCTGGGCAAGCCGGTGAAGGACGGCATGGGCGAGTTGGACCGCGTCGCGGACACCTTCGCCGTCTGCGCGAGCGAGGCGCGCGCGATCGGCGGCGAGGTGCTGCCGGTGGCCGGCTGGGAGCGCGGGGTCGGCAACACCGCGCTGACCTACCGCGCGCCGGTGGGCGTCGCGCTGGCCATCACCCCGTTCAACGCGCCGGCGAACCTGTTGGCGCACAAGCTCGGCGCGTCGTTCGCCGCCGGCAACACGACCATCGTCAAGGGCCCGCCGCAGGCGCCGGCGACGACCGCGGCGATGATCGCGCTCGTGCTGGCGGCCGGGATGCCCGCCGAGGCGGTGCAGCTGGTGCACGGCGGCGGCGAGGTCGGCGCGGCACTGTGCGCCGCGCCCGAGGTCGGCGTGATCAGCTTCACCGGCAGCCCGGAGACGGGCAACGCGGTCGCCAGGGCCGCGGGCGCGAAGCGGCTGGTGCTGGAGCTCGGCGGGAACGCGGCGACCATCGTGTGCGCGGACGCCGAAGTGGCGCACGCGGCCAGGATCTGCGCGCGCACCGGGTACTCCAACTCCGGCCAGAGCTGCATCTCCGTGCAACGGGTTTACGTGCACCGGTCGCGGTTCGCCGAGTTCCTCGACGCCTTCCGCGCCGAGGTGGCCGCGCTCGTCGTCGGCGACCCGCTCGACCCGGCCACCGACGTGGGGTCGATGGTCGACGAGGCGGCGGCGGCCAGGGTCGAGGCGTGGATCGCGGCGGCCACCGCCAGCGGCGGCCGGCTCGTGGCCGGCGGGAAGCGCACCGGCGCGACACTGTGGCCGGCGGTGGTCGCCGACCCGCCGGCGGACGCGACGCTGGTCACCGAGGAGGTGTTCGGCGCGCTGGTCGCGGTGCTGCCATTCGACGACCTGGACACCGTCATCAAGACCTGTAACAGCAGCAGGTTCGGCCTGCAGGCCGGCCTGTTCACCAAGGACATCACCACGATCCTCACGGTATGGCGGGAACTGGCGGTCGGCGGGCTGGTGGTGAACGGGTCCTCGAACTTCCGCCTCGACCACGTGCCGTTCGGCGGCGTGAAGGACTCCGGGTTCGGACGGGAGGCACCGAGACAGATGATCGAGGACTACACCGTGATCAAGTCGCTCATCCTGCGCGGCATGTCGATCTGGGGGACGGCGTGACGGGCACCGCGGCGGAGGCGTTGGTCGGCCAGCTCGAGGCCTACGGGGTGGAGTACGTCTTCGGCGTCTGCGGCCACACCAACATCGCGTTCCTGGATGCGTTGAGCCGCAGCGACATCAGGTTCGTCATCGCCAGGCACGAGCAGGCCGCCGCGCACGCCGCCGACGGGTACGCGCGGATGACCGGCAAACCGGGCGTGCTGTTGGTCCACGTCGGACCCGGCCTGATGAACGCGGTCACCGGGGTGGCGACCGCCGCGCTGGACTCGGTGCCGCTGATCACCATCGCCGGGGACATCCCCTCCTACTACTACGGCCGGCATCCCCACCAGGAGGTGAACCTGCACGCCGACGCCGACCAGACCGCGATCTACCGGCCGTTCGTGAAACGGGCCTGGCACGTGCACCGGGTCGAGGACCTGGCGCGGTTCACCGAGCGGGCGTTCTGGACGGCCACCGCGGGCCGTCCGGGCGCCGTGCTGCTCAACGTGCCGATGGACCTGTTCTCCCGGCCCGCGCCGGCGAACGCGGCCTACCCGCTCGTCGCGCACTCCCCCGCACCCACGTTGGCGACACCGGACGCGGCCCGCATCGCCGAGGCGCTGGTCACCGCGCAGCGGCCGCTGATCTACGTCGGCGGCGGGTTGCGTGAGGACGCCGGCCGGGCGGCACTGCTGCGGTTGGCCGAACACCTGGACATCCCGATCGCGCACTCGCTGATGGCCAAGGGCACGGTCGCCGACCGGCATCCGCTGGTGATGGGCATGACCGGGTTCTGGGGCCTCGAGCTGACCAACAAGTACACAATGGACGCCGACGTGGTGCTGGCGCTGGCCACCAGGTTCGCCGAGACCGACGCCAGCTCCTGGAACGCCGACTACACCTGGCACTTCCCGCCGGGCAGGCTGATCCAGATCGACCTCGACCCGGCCGAGATCGGCCGCAACTACCCGGTGGAGATCGGCGCGGTGGCCGACGTGCGCCTGGCCGTCGAGGCGATCGCGGACGCGGTGGTCGCGCTGCGACCCGATGGCACCGATCGGCCGGAGCTGCGGGAGACGATCCGCGTCGAGCGCCACGAGCTGTTCACCGCCAGCCGGGAACGCGGCCGGAGCACGGACTTCCCGTTGCGGCCGGAACGCATCCTCACCGACCTGCGCGCGGCGCTGCCGGTCGACGCGGTGCTGGTCACCGACGTCGGCTGGAACAAGAACGGCGTCGCGCAGTGCTACGAGCTCGCGCAGGAGGGCCGGTTCATCACCCCGGGCGGACTGTCCACAATGGGCTTCGGGCCGGCGGCGGCGGTCGGCGCGCAGCTCGCCGCGCCGGACCGGGTGGTGGTCGCGCTCGTCGGCGACGGCGGGATGAGCGCGCAGCTGCCCGCCGTGCCGATGGCCGTCGAGCAGGGTCTTCCGGTGATCTTCCTGGTGATGAACAATCGGGCACACGGGACGATCGCCGACCTGCAGGCGGCGAGCTTCGGCGCCAGCTTCGGCTGCGAGTTCCGCGACCAGGACGGCAACCCCTACTCCCCGGACTTCGCCGCCTACGGAAAGGCGTGCGGTGCCGACGGCTATCTCATCGAGGAACCGGGAGAGCTGACCGTCGCGCTCCGCGAGGCGATCCAGCGGCGTCGACCCGCCGTGCTGGACGTCCCCATGGTGAACGAGCCGGTGCCCACCCCGGGGCACTGGAACATCAAGGACATCTACCGCGGTGCATTCGACCAACCCACAACGAGGTGAGACGCTCATGGTCAGCAAAGGAAAAGCGTGGCTAGCCGGCTCCGCCGCGGCACTCGCGGTCGTGACCGCCACCGCCTGCAGCGCCCCCGGTAGCACGTCGCCCGCCGAGGAGAACACCGACGGCCCGCTCAAGATCGCGGTGGTCAACGCGCAGAGCGGCCAGCTCAGCTCGCTCGGCCAGTGGGAGTGGAAGGGCGCCAAGCTCGCCGCCGACGAGTGGAACGCCGACGGCGGCATCAACGGCCGGCAGATCGAGATCGAGCTGTTCGACGACCAGGGCGACCCGACGATCGGCACGAACATCGCCCGCAAGATCTCCAGCGAGGGCTTCGTCGCGATGATCGGCACCGCGGAGAGCGCGGTCACCGTCGCCATGATCCCGATCCTGGAGCAGGCCAAGATCCCCAACATCACCTCCGGCCAGTCCCCCGCGATCGCCGCCGAGGGCAGCGAGTTCGCGTTCTACAACGGACCGACCTCCAACACCTACGACGACACGCTCGCCGAGAACCTGGTGACCACGAAGGGGCTCAAGAAGATCGCGATGATCTCCAACAACGGGTCCTACGGCAAGGGCGAGCGCGAGGCGTTCACCAAGGCGTTGGCCGACCGGGACGTCACGCCGGTGGACGACCAGGTGGTGACCACCGAC
Organism: Actinophytocola sediminis; assembly: GCF_054779715.1. Classification (NCBI taxonomy): domain Bacteria; kingdom Bacillati; phylum Actinomycetota; class Actinomycetes; order Pseudonocardiales; family Pseudonocardiaceae; genus Actinophytocola; species Actinophytocola sediminis. The sequence goes on from NZ_BAAGXS010000029.1 coordinate 174,635, forward strand.
CAGAAGGACTTCAGCGCGGCGCTCACCTCGATCCGGCAGAAGGCGCCCGACGTCCTGTTCGTCGGCGCGGAGGAGGTCGCGGCCGGGCTGATCGTCAAGCAGGCGCGCGAACTCGGCATCACCGCGACCATCGCGGGCGCCGCGCCGATGGGCACCCCGGTGTACCTGGAGACCGCGGGCGCGGCCAACGCGGAGGGCACGGTGGTCAGCTCGCCCTACCTGAGCAACGACACCGACGACGCGTCCCGCGCGTTCGCCACGGCCTATCAGGACGCGCACAGCGAGGAGGCCGAGCTGCACGGCGCCAAGGCCTACGACGGCGCCAACATCATCTTCACCGCGCTGGAGAGCTCCGACGGAGCCGCGGGCGCGGAACTCGCCGACGCGATCCGCTCGACCAAGTACGACGGACTGCTCGGCACGTTCGAGTTCGACGAGACCGGCGTCGGCATCCACGCCACGTCGATCGGCGTGATCAAGTCCGGCAAGCTCGTCACCGAATCCGCCAGCTGACCATTCCGGGGGCGGCCGGCCGTGGCCGGCCGCCTTTCGGGGCCAGATAAGGACGACTATGGAAGTCTTTTTCCAAACACTGGTCGGCGGGCTGGGATTCGGCGCCGTCTACGCGCTGGTCGCGATGGGGTTCTCGCTCGTGTATCGCACCATGGGCCTGGTCAACTTCGCCCACGGCCAGGTGGTCATGATCGGCGCCTATGCCGCGTCCACCTTCTACCTGACCGCGCACGTGCCGTTCTTCATCTCCATCCCGGTCGCCATGGTGGTCACCGGGCTCATCGGCCTGATCATCGAACGCGTGCTGCGGCCGTTGGAGAACAAGGACTTCGACCTCATGCTGATCGGCACCATCGGCTTCGGCATGGTGCTGGAGGCGCTCGCCACGATCATCTGGGGCGCGACCGGGCACGCCGTACCGTCGCCTGTGGACGCCGAGCCGCTCGACGTGTTCGGCATCCGGATCCGCACCTACAGCCTGATCGTGCTCGCCATCGCCGCGCTGGCGACCGTGGCGCTGGTGATGTTCCTGCAGCGCACCAAACGGGGCGCGGCCATGCAGGCGGTCGCGATGGACCACGAGGCGGCCACCGCGGTCGGCATCCACGTCGGCCGCAGCAACGCCATCGCGTTCGCGATCGGCGCCGGACTGGCCGCGCTGGCCGGCGCGCTGGTCGCGCCCATGCTCTACGTCAACCCGACCCTCGGTGGATCGCTTGGGATCAAGGGGTTTGCCGCCGCCATCCTCGGTGGCTTCGGCAACATCCCCGGCGCGGTCGTCGGCGGGCTCGCCATCGGCGTGCTCGACTCCTTCGCCGCGGGACGGTTCCAGGCCTACTCGGAACTGGTGGTGTTCCTCGTGTTCACAGTGATCATCATGATCCGGCCGACCGGGTTGTTCGGCGAGCGGACGGTGAACCGCGCATGAGGTTCCGGATCGGCGGATTCGCCATCGCCGGCGTCGCGGCCTGGTTCCTGCCCTACGGGCTGGGCCTGTACGGCATCCACGTGGTGGACATCGCGATCGTGTTCGCACTGCTGGCCATCGGGCTCGGGCTCGCGATGGGCCTCGGCGGGCAGATCAACCTCGCCCAGGTCGCGTTCTTCGGCGTCAGCTCCTACGCGGTCGCCATCCTGACCACCAGGGCCGGTTTCGGGTTCTGGACCGCGGCGGTGCTCGCCCTGCTGGCCACCGCGATGATCGGGATCTTCGTCGGCATCCCCGCGCTGCGGATGCAGTCCCACTACCTCGGCATCGTCACCCTCGGGTTGGCGTTGGCGTTCACCAACTGGGTCACCAACAGCACCATCACCGGCGGCGCCGACGGCATCTCCGGCGTCCCGGTGCCACCGCTGTTCGGTATCGACCTGTCCAGCGAGTACCTGTACTACTACCTGGAACTGATCGTGTTCGGGCTGGCGCTCGCGTTCGCCGGGTTCGTCTCGCACACCGGGCTCGGCCGGCGGCTGCGGGCCATGCGGGACGACTCGCTCGCGGCCGGGGCCGTCGGCGCGCCGGTGCCGTTGCTGCGGATGGCCGCGTTCGTGCTCGCCAGCCTCTACGGCGGGGTCGCCGGCGTGCTCTACGCCGGTCTCATCCGTTACGTGGCGCCGGAGACCTTCAGCATCGCCAACATGTTCCTGCTGCTCGCGATGGTGATCATCGGCGGGCGGCAGAGCATCCTCGGCTGTGTCGTCGGTGCTGTCGCGCTGTCGCTGCTGCGCGAGGTACTGATCGACTTCTCGGTCTACGCCCAGCTCGGCTTCGGCGTGGTGGTGGTGCTGATGGTGGTGTTCGCGCCGACCGGCCTGGCCGGCATCCCGGCGCGGGTACGCCAACTGGTGCGCCGTAAACGGGACAGCGACCAGCGGGCCACCCTGCGCCCGTTCCGGCCGGCCGAGGCGACCGAGGCGGACCGGGAGGGTGCCGGATTGGAGATCTCGGGCATCAGCAAGCAGTTCCGCGGGTTGAAGGCCCTGATCGACGTGTCCATGTCGGTCGGCGGCGGGGAGATCCGCGGGGTGGTCGGCCCCAACGGTTCCGGCAAGACCACGCTGTTCAACATCGTCAGCGGCATCTACAGCGTGTCGGCCGGCTCGGCGTCGGTCGACGGCCGGGTGGTGACCGGTCGCAGGCCCTACCAGCTGTCCAGGGTGGGGCTGGCGAGGACCTTCCAGAACCTGCGGCTGTTCGGCCGGATGACGGTGCGGGACAACGTGTTGGTCGCGCTGGACCGGTCGTCGATGACCGCGGTGTGGCGCTATCTGTTGTGGCCCGTCGGCATCTGGCGGGCCGAGCGGGCGCTGCGCGGCCGGGCCGACGAGCTGCTCGACCAGTTCGGCCTGACCGACTTCGCCGACGCGGCGCCGACCTCGCTGCCCTACGGCATCCAGCGGCGGCTGGAGATCGCCAGGGCGATGGCCACCCAGCCCCGGCTGTTGCTGCTCGACGAGCCGGCCGCCGGGCTCAACGGCCAGGAGGTCGGCCAGCTGGCCGAGATCGTCCGGTCCATTCGCGACAGTGGGGTGACGGTGGTGCTGATCGAGCACAACATGGGGCTGGTGATGTCCCTGTGCGACCGGGTGACCGTGTTCGCCAGCGGGCGGGTCATCGCCGAGGGCACCCCGGCGGAGGTGGCGGTGCGGCCCGAGGTGATCGAGGCCTACCTTGGTGACTCGATGAACACCGCCGAGATCGCGGCCGAGGTGGAGTCGGAGGTGGCGCGGTGACCGACGAGTTGGTGGTGTCGGGGTTGTCGGTCAACTACGGCGGGGTGCGCGCGGTCAGCTCCATCAGCTTCACCGTCGGCCCCGGCCAGTGTGTTGGCATCATCGGCGCCAACGGCGCCGGCAAGACCTCCACGCTCAAGGCGTTGATGGGGCTGGTGCCGCGCACCGCCGAGGAGATCCGGTTCGGCGACCACGACCTCACCAAGGTCAAGGCCCGCGACATCGTGCGCCACGGGATCGGCTACGTGCCGGAGGGCCGGCATGTCTTCCCCGGCCTCACGGTCGAGAAGAACCTGTTGCTCGGCGCCTATGTCCGGGCGTGGAAGGGCGCGACGCTCAGCAAGCTCGACGAGGTCTTCGAGCTGTTCCCGGTGCTGGGCGAGATGCGCGACCGGCTCGCCGGGGCGCTGTCTGGCGGCCAGCAGCAGATGCTCGCGGTCGGCCGGGCGTTGATGTCCAACCCCCGGCTCATCCTGCTCGACGAGCCGTCGATGGGCCTGTCCCCCAAGCTCATCGAGGACATCCTGGCCGTGCTGCAGCGGTTGAGCGCCGCCGGGCACGGGCTGCTGCTGGTCGAGCAGAACGCGAAGCTCACGTTCGAGGCGACCGAGACCTGTCTGGTGATGGAGAACGGCCAGGTGGCGATGACCGGCACCTCGGCGACACTGCGCACGGACCCCCGGGTCCGGCAGGTCTATCTTGGACTGTGAGGAGTTTCCCCTGGGTGGCACGGAAACCGGGCCACCCAGGGGAGGGCCTCAGCGACAGAACGGCGCCGCGCCCGCCGCGGACCGGATGCCGCCGGCGACCAGCTGTTGGAAGTGGGCGGCGCCTTCGGCCGTCGGTGGGTCGGCGAACGCGGCCGCGTCGTGGCCGAGGGTGGTCACCCACGACCGGCCGCCGTCGTAGTACTGGCACCACGCGACGGGATGGTGGTCACCGTGTCCCGGGTGGCCCATCGACCCGCGCACCCCGCGAGCGAGCGTCGACTCGTCCACCTCGGCGAGCACCTTCACCCTGCTGGGATAGGGCACCAGGTTGTACCACTCGTCGGTGAACTCCCACCGGCGCGGCAGGTCCTTTGTGGACGCGTCCTTGCCGCCGACCGTGTTCACCGTGCCCGGCTGGTTCGGGCCGTGGTCGTAGTAGTTCGTGCCGCCGAGCAGACCCTCGTACCACGGCCAGTTGTACTCGGTGCCGAACGCGTTGTGGATGCCGACGAACCCGCCGCCGCCCCGGATGTACTGGCGCAGCGCGGTTTGCGCGGCGTCGTCGAGGGTGTCCCTGGTGGTGCTGAGGAACACCACCGCGTGGTAGTCGAACAGCCGGCCCGCGCTCGACAGCTGGGTGACGTCCTCGGTCCAACTGGTCGTCCACCCGTGCCGCTCGCCGAGCCGCACGATCCCGCGCTGAGCGGCGTTCGCCTCCGCCAGCGGCGGGTTCAGCCCTGGACCGAGCGCCGGACCGAGGTTGGCGTGCCGGGGACCAGTGGTGCGCGAGTAGACCAACACCCTGATTCCCTGCGACAGCTCGAAGTTACCCCAGTCGTGGTAGCACTTCGGCTGCTCGCCCCGGCACACGCCGTACTCCGGGTCGCCGAGCTCCCGCGCTCCCGGACGGTCCCGGTCGCCCACCGCGGCCGGCGCGCCGATGGCGAGGACGGTGGCGGCCGCCGCGGCGGCCGCGCTCACGATCACGGTCATCAACGTCGATGCTCGTCTGTTCATCTGCTGCCTTTCTCGCGATCCGCGGCACGGACCGAACGAACCAGCTTGGCCTTGTAAAAGACGCAAGCGCGAGCCTACGCTGAACCGCTATACAGACCAACAAGTCCATCAGGCGGACCACGTCTTCATCTTTCACCACTGGAGGTAGCGCGGCATGTCCGAGATCCAGCGCAGGGATCTGCTCAAGGGCGCGGCCGCGGCCGCCGTCGGGGTGGCGGCCGCGGACACCCTGATCTCCGGCACACCGGCGGTGGCCGAGCCGACGACCGGCGGACACCGCCCGCCGGTCGCGCTGACCCCCGGCGGCCGGGACTTCCCGAAGGTCGGCGGCAACCTGGGCAACCAGAACTACACCGCACTGGGGGAGATCCGCCGCGGCAACCTCCGCAAGCTCGGCGCGGCCTGGGTCAACCGGATCGAGGGCGGGCTCGCCGAGGGCAGCAACCAGAGCACCGTGGTCGCCGTGGACGGCGTGCTGTACATCGAGTCCGCGCTCGGCAACGTGTTCGCCGTGGACGGTGCGACCGGCGCCACGAAGTGGACCTACCGCCAGACCAGGGGAAACCTGACCCGCCGGGGCGTCGCTGTCGGTCAGGGCAAGGTCTTCACCCACGCCAGGGGAAGCTGGGTGGTCGCGCTGGACCAGCGAACCGGCGCGGTGGCCTGGGAACGACAGCTCACCGAGTACGGCAACCTGGAGAAGGTCGCCATCACCTACCACGACGGTCGGCTGTTCGTCGGCGCGGCCGACGGCTCCCGCGGTGCCGGTCTCGCGCTCGATGCGGACAACGGCGACTACGTCTGGCACTTCTGGGGCATCCCGGAACCCGGTGAGTTCGGCAACGACACCTGGGAGGGCGAGTCCTGGCGCGATGGCGGCGCCACCCCGTGGATCCATCCCGCGCTCGACCCGGACCTCGGCCTGGTCTACTGGACCTTCGGCAACGCAAGGGGCAACCGGTCCTCACAGGACGGTTCGGCGCGCGGCGGGCAGAACCTGTTCGCCAACTCGATCGTCGCGGTCGACCTGCGCACCGGCCAGTACCGCTGGCACTTCCAGTCCATCCACCACGACATCTGGGACATGGACAACGTGATGGCGCCCGTGCTCGCGGACGTGCGGATCCGCGGCCGCCTGCGCAGGATCGTCATCTACGGCAGCAAGACCGGCATGTACTACATCCTCGACCGGGAGACCGGCGAGGCGCCGCTGGGCATCGACGAGGTCCCGGTCCCCCAGGAGCCGAGGCAGAAGACCTGGCCAACCCAACCGTTCCCGCGCCAGGGACCGTGGATCGAGACCAGGCCGGTGAACCAGCCGCTTGGCACCTCGGTCCCCGGTCACCCGGCACGCGCGGTGCCCAACTACGCCCTCGGCGCGCTCTACACGCCACACTGGGACACCCCGGTGCTGTCCATCCCCGGCCACGGCGGCGGCGCGGACTGGAGCCACCAGTCGTTCAGCCACCGCACCGGCTGTGTCTACACCGGATTCGGCTACGTGGCCGCGGCACACTCGCTGACCGAGTCCAGCAACGGCCTGCGCCCGCCGGGCGAGTACCAGACCGGCGGCATCGTCGCGGTCGACGCGAGCACGAACGTGGTGCGCTGGAAGAAGAACCAGCCCTACTCGCTCGCACACGGCAACGGCATCCTCACCACCGCGAGCGACCTGCTGTTCATCGGCCAGCCGGACGGCAACCTGCTCGCCCTGGACGCGCGCGACGGCCGCGAGCTGTGGCGCTTCCAGTGTGGCGCCGCGATCAGCAGCAGCCCGGTCATGTACGAAGTGGACGGTGAGCAGTACCTCGCGGTGTACGCGGGCGGCACCAGCATCCCCTACGGAAACTCCGCCCCACGCGGGGACTTCCTGTGGACGTTCCGGATCGGCGGCGACCTGCCGCCCGCGCCGACGCCACCGCCCCCGGTCATCCGCAGGCCGGTCCAGGGCGCGCCGGTGGCGGGCGCGGCGGTGGCCGACACCGTGGTCATCGGCCGCACCTACGACCCGGAGACCGGCACGATCGGCGCCACCGAGTCGACCGGGGTCAACGGCATGGCGCCGACCCACCTGCGGGTCCGGGCCGGCACCACGGTGACCTTCACCAACCACGCGGACAACGCGGGCGTCCGCGGCGCGACCCAGTTCTTCGAGGGACTGTTCGACGTGCGGCTGGCACCGGGCGAGTCCTACCGGCACACCTTCCGCAAGAAGGGCGAGTACTTCTTCAACGACCCGGCCAGCCCGCGCTCCACCGGGAAGATCGAGGTCTACTGAGCGGGGCGCCGGCCATGACCTCGCACCTCGTCGGCCTCATCGGGTCGGGCATCGGCACCTCGCTGTCCCCAGCCCTGCACGAACGCGAGGCGGACACCCTCGGCCTGCGCTACCTCTACCGCGTACTGGATCTCGACGTGCTCGGCGTCGCGGCGGGCGCGGTCGGCGATCTGCTGGCCGCCACCCGCCTCGCCGGCTACGACGGGCTCAACATCACCCACCCGGTCAAGCAGCTCGTCCTCGACCACCTCGACGCGCTGTCGGCCGACGCCGAGGCGGTCGGCGCGGTGAACACCGTGGTGTTCGCCGATGGCCGGGCGGTGGGCCACAACACCGACCTGACCGGGTTCTCGCTGGCGTTCACCACCGGCCTGCCGGCGGTGAGGACCGGCACCGTGGTGCTGCTCGGCGCAGGCGGCGCGGGCGCCGCGGTCGGCCACGCGCTGCTGTCCCTCGGCGTGGCCGACCTCCGCGTGGTCGACCTCGACCCCGCCCGCGGCGCGCGGCTGGCCGACCGCCTCGGCCACCGCG